>JBBSPM010000016.1:0-82559 GCA_038258815.1 Chthoniobacterales bacterium | reverse complement strand
TCGGACTTCTTTCAGCCACGCCCTCGCGAGCGCTGCCTTGTCCTTCGGCTCCGGTTAACTCCATCGTTTCCGATCAGCTCCTTTCATCTGATTAGTCCATGTTCATGCCAAGCACACGAGCCGGCCCGCCCCCGCGCCGAAAGTTCATCATCCTTCGGCGCGAGGGCGCACCGGCTCCAGGGTTTGCGGAAATCGCCGCGTCTGTTACCCGTTGCCAACATGATCACCTATCTCGCGGGCAAGCTCGCTGCCGCCCTCCCGACGCAGGCCATCGTGGACGTGAATGGTGTCGGCTACGAACTGCTGATCCCGCTTTCGAGTTACGATCGTTTGCCCGCGGTGGGGCAGACGCTGCACATCCTCACCCATCTCCACGTGCGGGAAGACGCGCATATTCTTTACGGCTTCATGAGCGCGCCGGAGCGGGACCTTTTTCGACTGCTCGTTAACCACGTCAGCGGGATCGGCCCGAAACTCGCGCTCGCGGTCCTGAGCGGAATGAGCGTGGGCAATTTCAAAAACGCGGTCGTGAATAATGATGTCGCCTCGCTCTCGAAGATCAGCGGTCTCGGCAAGAAAACGGCCGAGCGAATCGTGCTCGAACTAAAAGACAAGCTCGGCGTCTCCGCGGTTTGGGAAGCAGCCAGCGCCACGCACGCGCCCACCGCGGAAGAAAGCCAGGCGAACGAAGCGGTCCTGGCCCTGATCGCGCTCGGCTACAAGCAAGTGGACGCGCACAAGACGGTGCGCGATTTACAAGAGCGGCAGCCGGAGATCAAAACGGCGGAAGAATTAGTGAAGAATGCGCTGAAGCGGATGGCCGCCGGACGCTAAAGGCTGGGGAAAGGAGAACGTTCAACGTCCATGCCGACCGAAGCCGAAAAACTCGCCACCATAAAGGCTGCCTTCCCCAAAGAAGGCTTTTTCGACGAAAAAAACTTTCTCTTCTCCCCCGAGCCATTCGCGATCGACCCCGCGCTGGCGAAGGATCTGGAGCGTCTCGGCCATCAGCTCTTCGTTTTCCAGCGCGCCTGTAATCAGCTCTACCACCAAAGCGTCAAAGGCAAACAACCGGATTGGGTGGCGCGTTATCTCGATGCCGGAAAGCCCGCGGAGCTGATCGAGTTCTCGCGCAGCAAACAATTCCGCGAGGATCTGCCGGTGGTGATCCGACCCGACGTGATCCTGACCGAAGAAGGCTACACGCTCGCGGAAATCGATTCTGTGCCGGGCGGAATCGGGCTGACGGGCTGGTTGAATCAAACTTACGCTTCGTTAGGCGCGGATGTCATCGGCGGCGCGGACGGGATGATCGATGGTTTCCGCCGCACGCTGCCGGAGGGCGGCGACATCGTGATCTCGGAGGAATCCGCGACTTATCGGCCGGAGATGCAATGGATCGCGGCGCAGCTCAGTGGCGCAAGTTTCCAACTTGCCGCTTCAGAAAGTGCAACTTGGAAAGTTGCACCACGCTGGGAGGTCCACGCGGCCGAGACTTACACGCCGGTGCCTGGGCGCAGCGTTTACCGATTCTTCGAACTCTTCGATCTGCCGAATCTGCCGCGTGTTTCGGAATTGATGCGCGCGGTGGGCGACGGCGAGGTGAAGGTGACGCCTCCGTTCAAGCCGTTCCTGGAGGAGAAGATGTGGTTCGCGCTTTTCTGGCTACAACCGCTGCGGGAATTCTGGCGGCGGGAATTGGGCGATAAATATTTCACAAAATTGCAGAAGGTGATTCCCTACACCTGGCTGATGGATCCGACACCGTTGCCGCAACACGCGGTGATTCCGCGGCTGGAGATTCACGATTGGCGCGAAGCCGGCAAGCTGAGCCAGAAAGATCGCGAACTCGTCCTGAAGGTGAGTGGGTTTTCTCCGCTGGGCTGGGGCAGCCGCGGTGTTTCTGTGGGGCAGGATTTGCCGTCGGCTGAATGGCAAAGCTTGATCGAGGACGCGCTCACAAATTTCCAGACCGCGCCGAAAATCATGCAACGCTTTCACAAAGCGCGGCTGGTCGATCAGCCGTACTGGGACGCTGAAACTTCGGAAGTGAAGACGATGCGCGGACGCGTCCGGCTTTGTCCCTACTACTTCGTAGAACCGGAACGCGTCCAGATGCGCGGCGCGCTGGCGACCATCGTTCCCGCCGACAAAAAGCTCCTGCACGGAATGCGCGATGCGATTCTCGCGCCGACGGCGGTGGTCGACAAAGAATAGGCGCGGTAAATGGGTCAGTGGATTCAATCGCATGTCCCTTCGCGGCTCGATCGCCTGCCGTGGAGCCGTTGGCATTGGCTGATTGTTTTCGCGCTGGGCGCGACCTGGATTCTCGATGGTCTGGAGGTGACGCTGGCGGGCTCGTTAGGCGGCATTCTCACGCACGCGGAGACGCTCGGCCTGACCGATGCGCAGGTGGGCGCGAGCGCGAGCTTGTATCTCGCGGGCGCGGTGCTGGGCGCGCTCGTCTTCGGCTACGGCACGGATCGGCTGGGACGGAAGAAGTTGTTCTTCATCACCGTGGCCGTCTATCTGGCGGCGACCGCGTTGTCGGCTTTCTCGTGGAATTTCGCCAGCTACGCATTCTTTCGCGCGCTCACGGGCGCAGGAATCGGCGGCGAGTATGCGGCGATCAATTCGGCGATCGATGAATTGATTCCGGCGCGCTTTCGGGGCCGCGTCGCGTTGATGATCAACGGTTCCTACTGGATCGGCGCGGCGATGGGTTCGGGAGCGACGCTCATTTTGCTCGACCCAAATCTGTTCCCGGTGAATTTGGGTTGGCGGTTTGCGTTTGGGATCGGTGCGGTCCTCGGGCTGGTCGTCATTTTCTTTCGCACCTGGATTCCGGAAAGCCCACGCTGGCTCATGATCCATGGTCGAAACGACGAAGCGGAGCGGATTGTGGACGAAGTGGAGCGTTCGATCGGAGTCGGGGATTCGGCGGTCATAGACCGCCGCTACAGTGACGCGCCGCCGATTCGCATCCGCACGCGCACGCATACGCCTTGGCGGGAAATCTGGCACACGATCGTACACGAACATCGCCGACGTTCTGTCCTCGGCTTCGTGCTCATGCTCTCGCAGGCGTTTTTTTATAACGCGATCTTCTTCACCTACGGGTTGGTCTTGATGCGATTTTACAATGTGCCCGCGGAGCATGTGGGCGGTTACCTTTTGCCGTTCGCAGCCGGCAACGTGCTCGGGCCATTCGTGATCGGGCATTTCTTCGACACGATCGGGCGCAAGAAAATGATCAGCGCGACCTACGCGGTCTCCGGAATCCTGCTCGCGCTGACCGCGTGGCTTTTCCACGCGGGGATGCTGACCGCGCAAACGCAGACGCTTTGCTGGACGGTGATTTTCTTTGTCGCCTCGGCGGCGGCTAGCTCGGCCTACCTGACGGTGAGCGAAATCTTCCCGCTCGAGATTCGCGCGATGGCGATCGCGATTTTCTACGCCATCGGGACGCTCGCCGGCGGCGTGGGCGCGCCGATTCTGTTCGGAACGATCATCGGCACGGGTTCGCGTGATGCGCTTTCGATCGCGTATCTGGTCGGCGCGGGATTGATGATCTGCGGCGGGATCATTGAGGCCTGGTTAGGCGTGGCGGCGGAGCGGCAATCTTTGGAAAGCGTGGCGACGCCGCTTTCGGCTCGGGACATTTAGGAGGTTTTCACGCTTATGGTGCGCGATGCCGGGAAAAGATTGCGCGGCCTCCGCGAGATCGTTAATGAATGTCGATGACTTCCACCGAAGCCACTTTGCCGCGCCGATCGTTTGGCCAAACCATGCGGCGCGATACGTGGTGGGCACAGCCAACGCTGATTTTTCTCGGGTTCGCGGCTTTCATTCTCTACTCCACCTGGGCGGCGTTTCAGGGCGCGTATTACCATTTCGGCCCCTACCTTTCGCCGTTTTATTCGCCGGAACTTTTTGGCGATTCGCCGCATAGCTGGTTCGGACCGAAGCCGGGTTGGTGGCCGGGTTGGCTCATGTTTTCACCGGCGTTTCTCATTCTCTGGGCGCCGGGTGGTTTGCGACTGACCTGCTATTATTATCGGGGCGCTTATTACAAGGCGATGTGGGCGGATCCGCCGGCCTGCGCGGTGGGCGAACCGCGGAAGACGTATCTCGGCGAGAAGTCGTTCCCGCTCATTCTGCAAAATGTACACCGCTATTTTCTCTATCTCGCGATCGTCTTCATCGTGTTGCTCTCGATCGATGTTTGGAAGGCGATGTGGTTTGCCGATGGATTCGGCATTGGTGTGGGGACAATTGTATTGGCGGTCAACGTTGTTTTGTTGAGCGCGTTCACTTTTGGCTGTCATGCGCTGCGCCATCTCATCGGCGGCTTTCGGGATCAGCTTTCGAAGTCGGCCAGCGGCTATCGCGCTTATGCCTGCGTGACTTGTTTAAATCAACGCCACATGCGCTGGGCTTGGCTCAGTCTTTTTTGGGTCGGCTTTTCCGACATCTATGTGCGGCTGTGCGCGATGGGGGTCTGGACGGATTTTCGTTTGCTTTGAACATTGAAGGTTGACCCGCCGAGCTTAAATTTATCCCGATGAGCGCCGCGGAATTGCTGGATCAGATACAACGCCTTCCCGCGCCGGAGCGGCGCTGGTTGGTCGGGAAGCTTGTGCATGGTTCCGAAGAAACGGCGGCGGTGGAAGAAAAGGAGTGGGCTAATTTTCCCGGCAATCAGTTGCTGGCCGAATACGCCTCTGAGGATTCCATCTACGACCAGGATTGAGGCCAATGGCGTATTTCTTCGGCGACGTTCTCCTCGCCACGCTCACCTTCTCTGATGTCAGTGCCTCGAAGCGGCGTCCAGTTTTGCTCCTCATTGATACCGGCGACGCCGACCTGTTGGTCATTCCCATCAAGAGCCACAGGTCGCGGAGCAAAGAGGATTTCGAGTTGGCCGACTGGCAGAGCGCGGGGCTTCGCTTGCCTTCGACGGCGAGAATGGCCAAGCTCGCGACCGTGGCAAAGACAACGGTAATTCGGAACTTGGGCCGGTTGAGCAAGCGCGACCATCAGGAAGCCCGCGATGCCCTCGATCGCTTTTTCCGGCGAATTGGAGAGCCCGTAGCCTAGAACTGAAAGACCGCGATGCCAGAGTACGAAACCATTCAGCACGACGTTCTCGTGATCGGCTCGGGTGGCGCGGGCTTGCGCGCGGCGATCGAGGCTTCGGCGGCGGGCGTTTCCGTGGGGATGGTTTGCAAATGTTTGCTCGGCAAGGCGCACACCGTGATGGCGGAGGGCGGCGTGGCGGCGGCGCTGGCCAACGTGGATGAACGCGATAGCTGGCGCGTCCATTTCGCCGACACGATGCGCGGCGGGCAATACGTGAACAATTGGCGAATGGCTGAGTTGCACGCGAAAGAGGCGCCGGATCGGGTGCGGGAATTGGAGGCCTGGGGAGCGGTCTTCGATCGCACGAAGGACGGGCGAATTCTGCAGAGGAATTTCGGCGGACATAAGTATCCGCGCCTCGCGCATGTGGGCGATCGCACGGGCTTGGAGATGATCCGCACTCTGCAGGATCACGGGGTGCATCAAGGCATCGATGTGCACATGGAGATTTGCGTGCTCGCGTTGCTGCGCGATGCGGAGCGCGTGGTGGGCGCGTTCGGTTACGATCGGGAGCGCGGGCGGTTCCGGATTTTTCGCGCGAAAGCGGTCGTGCTCGCGACGGGCGGGATCGGGAAGGCTTACAAGATCACGAGCAACAGTTGGGATTGCACCGGCGACGGGCACTCGCTCGCGTATCACGCCGGCGCGTCGCTGATCGACATGGAGTATGTGCAATTCCATCCCACCGGGATGGTCTGGCCGCCAAGCGTGCGCGGAATGCTCGTGACCGAAGGCGTGCGCGGAGAGGGCGGCATCCTAACGAATAGTGAGGGCCGCCGTTTCATGTTCGATTCCATCCCGGAGAACTACAAAACGCAAACCGCGGATAACGAGGAGGAGGGCTGGCGTTACACCCAGGGGGACAAGAATGCTCGCCGCCCGCCGGAGTTGCTCACGCGCGATCATGTGGCGCGGTGCATCGTGCGCGAGATCAAGGAAGGGCGCGGCAGCCCGCACGGCGGCGTGTTTCTCGACATCGCCTGGATTAAGGAAAAGCTCGGGAACGCGGAGGAGCACATCAAGCGCAAGCTGCCGAGCATGTATCACCAGTTCAAAGCGCTGGGCGATATCGACATCACGAAGGAGCCGATGGAGGTGGGGCCGACGACCCATTACATCATGGGCGGGATCCATGTGAACGCGGACACGCAGATGGCGGATGTGCCGGGACTGTTTGCGGCGGGCGAATGCGCGGCGGGAATCAATGGCGCGAATCGGCTGGGCGGAAATTCGCTTTCCGATTTGCTTGTCTTCGGCAAACGCGCGGGAGAACACGCGGCCGCTTTCGCGAAGGAGAACTCGTTAGGGAAGGTGGACGAAGCGGAGGTGGAACTCGTGACGCGGGAAGCATTGGCGCCGTTCGACGACAGTGCCGGCGAAAATCCATACATGGTCCAGCGTGATCTGCAGGAGACGATGCAGGCGAACGTCGGCATCGTCCGGAACGAAGGCGAAATGCAAACCGCGCTGCAGCATTTACGGCAGTTGTGGGAGCGCGCCGGGCGGGTGGGCGTGGTCGGCACGCGCGATTTCAATCCAGGCTGGCACACCGCGCTCGACTTGAAAAACCTGCTCACGGTGTCGGAAGCGATCGCGCGTTCCGCGTTGGAGCGGAAAGAAAGTCGCGGGGCGCAATTCCGTGATGACTATCCGGAGAAGGACGAAGGGTTCTCGAAATTGAACACGCTGATTTCCAAGGGCGACGAAGGCGACATGCGCGTGCGAATGGAGACACTGCAAGAGATGCCGGATTATCTGCGAGAGATCATTGAGGAGATGAAGTGAGTCGTGAATCGAGAATGGTGAATCGCCCGGAGCGGCCGTTACGGCGTAGAGCCGTAGCACAGGCATCCTGCCTGTGGGGACAGCGGGCGTCTCGCCCATTGGGTGGGTCGGGCGCCGGAGGAATCACCGGGCAGGATGCCCGGTGTCCCCACAGGCGGGACGCCCGTGCTACGATGCGATTGGCGATTCCTCACTTCTCATGAACGTCACCTTTAAAATTTGGCGCGGCGACACGAAGGGTGGCGAGTTTCGTGAGTATCCGACCGAGATCTCCGAGGGCATGGTGGTACTCGATGCGGTCCACGATATCCAGGCGACCCAGGCGAATGACCTGGCCTGTCGCTGGAATTGCAAAGCGGGGAAGTGCGGTTCGTGTTCGGCGGAGGTCAATGGCATCCCAAAGCTGATGTGCATGACGCGCCTGAGCGATCTGCCGCTTGATCAGCCGATCACCGTAGAGCCAATGAAGGCGTTTCCTATTTTGAAGGATTTGATCACCGATGTTTCCTGGAATTACCGGGTGAAGAAGCGAATCAAGAAGTTCAAGCCGCGTGCGCCGGACGCCCCGGATGGGACATGGCGGATGCAGCAGCGCGACATCGATCGGGTGCAGGAATTCCGGAAATGTATCGAGTGCTTTCTTTGCCAGGATGTCTGTCATGTCCTGCGCGATCATCACAAGCACGACGAGTTTATCGGGCCGCGGTTTCTCGTTTATACCGCGGCGTTGGAGATGCATCCGCTCGATACCGAGGATCGGATTCCCGAACTGCGGGAAGCCCACGGTGTCGGCTATTGCAACATCACGAAGTGCTGCACGAACGTTTGCCCGGAGGACATCCACATTACCGACAATGCGATCATTCCTTTAAAGGAGCGCGTGGTGGATCAGTATTTCGATCCGATCGCGAAACTCTTGCGCTGGCTACGACGTTAGGACTCGCATTTCGACGCACGAAAGCCATAACCTCATCGCCATGTTCGACCTGAAAACGCTCTCGAAGGACGCCATTCCCGCCGCGCTGGAAAAAGCCGAGCGCTATCGATTCCTGAACGAGCCGGCGGAAGCAGAAAGCATCTGTCTGGATGTGCTGAAGGTTTCGCCCGATAATCAGGAAGCGCTGGTGATGTTGCTGCTCGCGCTGAGCGATCGAATCGCGAAGGGCTACGGCGTGAGCGACACGCAGGCGACGGAACTGCTGGGCCAGCTCAAGGGAGAATACGAGCGCGCTTATTTCTCCGGTATCCTGGCGGAGCGGCGGGCGAAGATGAAGCTGGCCCAAGGCGCGCATGGCGCGGTGTGGGCTTACGATTTGTTTCGCGAAGCGATGCATTGGTTCGAAAAGGCGGAGGCCATCCGGCCCGCGAAAAATGACGATGCGGTCCTGCGCTGGAATACCTGCGCGCGGATCATCGAGAAGAATAAGCTCGTGCCGCGCGAGGAAGACAAGGTCGAGCCAGCGTTCGATTGATTGCGGCTCAAGGAGCGGCGCACTCCAGGCCGCCGCGTTTCTGGAAGAAATAAAAGGGGCGGCCTGGAGAGCGCCCCTCCTTGCCAACTAAACGGACGATCCCGCGGGAATCGTCTCCGGCACCTGGTCGGCAGACGGACGTCTCAAACAAAATGCGAGCACGCTGCCGATGACGCAGAGAAAGGCCGCGGCGTAGAAAGGCGTCTCGCCGTAGTGCGGGATGGTTTTACCCAAATCGAGCATGAGGAGCGAACCGCCGAGGAGCGGACCGAGCAGACGCGCGGTGCTGCCGGCGGATTGCATCACGCCCAGCGCGCGGCCCTGCCAACTACGATCGATCATCTGCGAGGCGAGACCGTTCAAGGCGGGGCTGGCAAAGCCGGTCCCGCACGAGAGCCCAACACATGCGATGAGGAGCAATGGCAGAGTGCCGCAGAAGGGCAGGAATGCGAGCGAAGCCGCGGTCAGGATCAGGCCGGTGCGGGCGAGATTGGTTTCGCCGAACATTTTCACGAGTCGACCAATCAAGCCGCCTTGCACGATGACCGTGACGATGCCGATGAAGCCGAAAAGATAGCCGGTGGCGTGCGCGTCGTAACCGAAACGTCTCGCGGTAAAGAGGGCGAAGAGCGTGGTCATGACGGTAAAGCCAGCGACGAGGAAGAAATAAGTCGCGACCACGAGACCAAACATCCAACCACTGCCGTGACGGAAAACTTCAATCGTCGATGCATCTTCGTGCGGCTTGGCGCGGTGCTCTTTCGGCAAGCTCTCAGGCAGGATGAAGTAGAGGAGGACGACGTTCGCCGCGGCGAGACAAGCGGCGAAGTAGAACGGCGCGCTGTAGGAAACCTGGCTCATGATTCCGCCGATCATCGGGCCGAAGGTGAAACCGAGACCGAAGGCGGCACCGATCATACCCATCCATTTGGACCGCGTTTCCGGCGTGGTGACGTCGGCGATGTAGGCTTGGGGGATGGAAATATTGCCGCCGGTGACTCCGGCGATGATGCGCGCGACGAACAAGAGCAGGAGCGATTGCGCCCAGCCCATGAGGGCGAAACCGAGCGCGGTCCCCGCGAGACTGAGCATCAGCACCGGCCGCCGCCCGAAGCGATCGGAAAGCCGCCCGAGGAGGGGTGTGAAAATGATCTGCATGCCAGAGTAGATGCCAGTGAGCCAACCGATCTGCATCGGCGAGGCGTGGAAATGCTCCGCGTAGAGGGGCAGGACGGGGATGATGATCCCGAAACCCACCATGTCGATGAAGACGGTGAGGAAGAGGACGAAGAGAGGCGAACGGAAACGGGACATGCGAGCGGATAAGGTGTCGCAGGTATGCGGAACTGCAATCGCACGAGAGACCGCAGTTCGTAATCGCGCTCGTGCTCGATTCTGGCGCTGCGGTTTGAAGTTTCGAGCCCGAGCGGGTACGGAAGGTCAGGAATGCCGGCGGTTAAAGCGGGCCACTTCGCGTTCGGTCTCGCGATCGGTGGCGCGCTTCTTCAGATCGGCTCGTTTGTCGTGTGCGACTTTGCCCTGCGCGACGCCGAGTTCGGCTTTGAGATGGCCTTTTTTCCAGTAAATGCTGAGCAGGACGAGCGTCCGGCCGGCGACTGCCGTCTCTACATAAAGCTTATCGATCTCGTTCCGATGCAGAAGGAGACGTCGCACTCGTTTCGCCGGCGGAATCTCGTGGCTCGCCTGCGCGTAGGGCTGGATATCGGCGTTATGGAGGAACGCCTGACCCTTTTCGATGCGCGCGAAGGCATCACTGATGTTCGCCTTCCCCGCGCGGATCGATTTGACTTCGCTGCCTTTGAGTTCAATTCCCGCCTCGTAGCGATCAAGGATATGGAAATCGCGCAGGGCTTTCCGGTTAACGATCGAATCCGTTGCCATGATGCGAAGCTCAGGTGGACGCAGTCAGCATCCTCAATTCCCAAACAAACGGGAGCGGAGCGCTAGACGCCTTCGGCCGGCTTGCTCTCAGGCGTGAGCTCGTAGGTGAGCTTGCCCTCGATGATCTCACGCAGGGCAATGTCAGTGAGCGAGGAACGGGGCGTGGCTTCAACCAGCGGACGATGTCCTTGACCAAGCTGCCGCACCCGGCGGGAAACAACATTGATCAGCAACTGCTGGTTGGGAATCACTTTGGCTGCTTCCTGTAGGAGTTGGGTGGTCATATTGCGCAAGGAACGGACGGCGCTGCTGGTGCCTGTCGGAAACTGTAGGATGGCCGAATTGTCGCCGGAAAGAACCGGGGGAATAATCTTCGAGGCAATCATCGGCGGGGAAAAGCGAACCGTGACTTTGTGGGCGCGGTGCGTAGCTGTCAAACGGTTTTGTTGCGCAATAGGACGCGGGCCGGTCTTCGCCGGCGCAATTTAAGCAGCCCCGAAGTGCGACAGGATTTCGTCGGCGTGAGCGAGAGGGTGATTGCAGTCCTACTCACAACAAAGACCCTGCCGCGCACATTTGCCGACAAAAAAACTCGATCTGCTTTTCTATTAGTCGGGAAAAAAACGCTATTCGGGGGCAAAGTCTCTCGGCGGACCCAGAGATTTCTCGGCCGATTGGCCCGACTTATGTGAGCATTGGTTTCAACGCAGCAGTGAAATATATCTGAAAAAAACCGAGATTTTTGTTGCTTCCGACCGGGATTCTCGCCTAAAAGAACATTCATCACAGAGTTGGCATGCAAAATATATTGACGTTGAGAATCAATTATGACAATTATTGCAAATTCCGAAACTCATAACGCCTAAAACTATGAAATCATTTACATCTCACCGAAATTCCGCCAAAGCGCTTTTGGCCGCCTGTGTTCTCTCCGCCTTTGCAGTCGCTTCTGCGAATGCCGTCCTCGTCACTTGGGATTTCAATCCTGGGAATCAAAACGCAAATGCCGGCACCAGCTCGATCTCCTACAATCAGTCCGGCTACAACCTGACCGTTCGTGGTTACGATAACGTGGCCGGCGCGGATCCTCTGCACGAACTCTACTACAAGAGCGAGGGCATGAACGGCGGCGCCATGGAAACCGGCCTAGGCTTGGTCGGCACCGACAGCAACGAGTTTACCGTGGATGGAAACGGGAATCCCTTAAATTATCTCCAACTGGACCTCCGCTCGATTCTTCCCGGCGCCATGAACGGGATGCTTCAGGTCTCCAGCCTGCAGGCTGGAGAGGGCTTCGCTATCTTCGGCTCGAATGCTCTGGGCGAAATGGGTGTCCAGCTCGGCGGTGCCTTTACTGGCCTCGCTTTCGATAATGTTTTCGTCGCCATCCCTGATTTCGGCACTTACCAGTTCATCTCGATTGCAGCCGCGTCGGGCCGCGTTCTTCCGGTGGCGTTCCGGGCGGATTTCACACCGATTCCTGAAATGAGCGTGCTTTTCCCGATGCTCGGATTGCTGGTGGCTGTTTCCTCGACTCATATCTTGCGCCGGCGCCGTGCGGCCCGGGTTGACCAGTTCACGGTCTAAATATTTTTCTAACTGCTGCTTGGGGCGGCCGTCTTCGAGAGGAGACGGCCGCTTTGCTTTTGGCTCGTGTTCTTCATGAGTGGAGCCTCCGCGCTTACCAGCCCCTGACGCAATGTTTGCGCGTCGCTAGTGGGTTCAGTTGACGTTATCGAAACGACAGGCAGGAAGCCGATCTCTTCCGCGCCTCGACTGAGCAAACCCACACCCCCGTGCCATCGGCGACCCGCGGGCGCGATTTTATTCGGGAGCCGGCGACGCGATCTTGCTCTGCGCTTTTTCCAGCAGCGCCCTCTCTTCTGGAAGCAAGTTTCCCTCCGCGCCCAATTGCAAATAACCCCACGCCTTCTCGGCATCACCCGCAGCGGCGAGAAAGACACCATAATAGGCGGCATAGGCAGGCTCACGGAGCTTTTCTGGAGGCAGCGCAGCCATGGTGTCCACGGCCCCGGCGGCATCGCCTCTGGTATACAAAGAGAACGCGTAAGTCGAAACGAATGCCGGATTTTTGGGATCCTTCTGATGAAGGTCCGCCGCGATCTTTCGGACTCGTTCCGGCTCGGCGTCCAGCAAAAGACCCAGCTGCGCCAAATTGTTCTGGAGCGACAAATCCTGCGGCCGTATTTCGACCAGACGGAGGAGCGTCCGAAATAGGCCTCCGGCATCCCCGGCTTCCGTGTAATATCGGTAGAGACTGCTGAGCGCCTCCTCCTTTTCCGCCGGATCTTTCGTTAGCGTCCAAAGCAGGTCCGCCGCTTCATCTACCCAGCGCCATTCGATCACCGTCCGCACCAGGGCCGAAATAAGTTTCGGTCGGCCAGAGGCCTCTTTTTTTGCCGCACTCCACGCTCGCTCCGCGGCCGTATTCTGTCCCTGCTCGCGGAAAGCGCGGGCCAGGTAAGCTTCGCGGAGGAACTCGAATCCTTCCCAAGAATGCCCCTTGGTCAATTCTTCCAGCCCGGTCCAGTCGGCCAGACTGGAATGAGATTCAGCCAGGGTCAAAGGCACCGGCCACACGTCCAGCAGCTTGGGGTCGAGACCGCTGGTGTAGTTCAAGGCCAGCAAGCTCAATTTGTTTTTGTTCATCCACGCGATGAGCAGCGCCAGATTGTTGGGATTGGCTGATGCTTTCGCTTCAATCTCCGTCAGGTAGGATGTGTAATCGGGATGCCGCAGTTGCTTCAGAATATCGAGATAAAGAAGGGCATCTTGGAATGACGCTTCCGGATAGTTCTTCAGTTCCTGCGCCAGTTTTAACACCGCTTGGGAACTACGCTGGTTCGCGCCATCAGCGATGAGCGCACGGGTGGCGGCCGTCCTCTGGCCCGGTTCTTTCCGCAGCTCCCGCAAGGTCGCGCGCGCCTTCTCGCGCCCCGCCGCATCGGGCAACTGAAGATTCACTGCCCCGAGACGCATTTGGTATTCCTTCTCGTCCGGCGCCAGTTGCACCGCCCGCGCCCAGTGTTCGCGCGCTTCTGGGAGTTTGTTCTGCGCTTCCGCCAATTGACCGGCCGCTGCGTGGTAGGCAGCCGTCTTATCTTTCTCCCCTACTTCTGCGAGCGCTTTTGCCGCAGTTGGCACTTCGGCGAACTTTAAGGCGCACAATGCCAGCGCGATTTGATCGGCCGCGGAGCTTGGTGCCATGTGCACCGCCATTCGCCGCCAGTCCAAAGCCGTAGGCGCTCCGGCTGCCTCCTGGATGGTGGCCAGCATACGCACGGCCTCGAGACTTTGCGGATTCAACTGAAAGGCCCGCCGCGCGCTCAATGCCGCTGCTTTCGCATCCCCTCCGCTCAAGAAGGCTGCGGCCCGCCGGAGCGCATGCCGTTCCTGCCATTGACCATAAAGCTTTGATCCACCCCAAATCAGAAAAATCAGCAAGATGAGGCCGCCGATCGATCCGACGACGGTCCGCACGATGGTTCGCTCTGTCCTGCTGACGTGTTTGTACAACGAGTGAAAATTCTAACGGGATAGCTGGACCGAAATATCTGACACCCTCCAACTCCAGCGCCGATGCCGCAACGACCGAATGTAGGCGAAGCCGCGCAGTCGGAGCAATTGCGAATTAGTCGCCGCGGCCCACGGAGTTCCGCTTGCTCTTGCACTTTAAATACGCAAGGGTTCCGCCAGTTCGGGCTGTGGCTCAGCTTGGTAGAGCGCCTGTCTCGGGTGCAGGAGGTCCAGGGTTCAAATCCCTGCAGCCCGATTTCCTCCTTCTCACTCGTGCTCCTGCTCGTAATCGTGCTCATAGTCGATTACGAGCAGGAGCACGAGCAGGAGCACGAGTAGATGAACGAAACCGCCCTGACTGCGATCGCGATCACCGGATTTGGGGTCGCTTTTTCACACGCCGCTCTTCCGACGCATTGGCTGCCGTTCGTGCTCGCGGCGCGCGCACAGCGTTGGAACTATGCCAAGACGCTCGGAGTCACCGCACTGGCCGGTACAGGGCACGTTCTGGTTACGGCCGCGCTCGGCTTCTTGATCGCCTGGCTCGGGATCGTGATGAATGAAAGGATCGGGCCGTGGTTTCCCATCATTGCTGGCGGCGTTCTGATTTTGCTCGGCGCGTTTTACATTTACCGGCAACTCAGCGGACGAGGTCATGCGCATCACCATCTCTTCTGCGGCCATGCCCACTCTCATGAGGGCGAGTTGGAGCACGAACACCATCACGCCTCGCCGCCGATTTCCTCCCGCGCGCCAGCCGCTTCCGATCGCGTCGCGATCACCAGTCTGCTCGCGCTCCTCACGTTTTCGCCCTGCGAGGCGTTCCTTCCGATCTACGGCTCCGGCGTTCAATACGGCTGGATGGGATTCGCGTTGCTGACTGTGATCCTTTCCGTGGGGACCGTCGCGGGAATGGTGGTTTTCACCGCGCTCACGCTCGCCGGCGTACAAAAGATCCGGCTCGATGTGCTGGAAAAATACGAGAGCGGTTTGATTGGCGGCCTGCTTTGCGCGGTCGGGATCTTGATAATCGTCTTCGAGAAATGATGGTGTAAAAATCATGGCTAACGAATTGAAAGCAGGCGATCCCGCCCCGTCGTTTCGCGCGACCGCGGTCGGCGGCAAATACAAATCCGGAGAGGAAGTCGCGCTGGAAGATTTCCGCGGGAAGAGGGTGGTCCTTTATTTTTATCCGAAGGACGACACGCCGGGCTGCACCACCCAGGCCTGTGAGCTGCGCGACGCGTGGCCGGATCTGGGTGGCCGCGCGGAAATCTTCGGGGTCAGTATCGATTCGCCGGGCAGCCACGAAAAGTTCATCGCGAAATTCCAGCTCCCTTTCCCGCTCCTCTCGGATGTCGACCGCAAAATCGTCGAAGCTTACGGCGTCTGGGTGGAGAAGAGCATGTATGGCAAGAAATACATGGGTGCGGAACGGAGCACGTTTATCATCGGCGCCGATGGCAAGATCTCCGCGATTTTCCAGAAGGTGAAACCGGCGGAACACGTCGCTCTCTTGCGAGAGGCGTTGGGAGAATAGTTCGCTCAGAATGAAGAAAGAGAGTTGCAGTTGCTCTCATCCGATGCTTGCATGGCGCTCCGCAAAAGCGGGCACCAGCCAATAACTTATGGGATCACTCAAGAAGCGCCGGAAGGCGAAAATCTCCAAGCACAAGCGCCGCAAGCGCATGAAGGAGAATCGCCACAAAAAGCGTCTCCGTTACAAGTCGTAACCGCGCCTGGCGCGTTGGAGTCCCTTTCCCGCGGTGCTGCAGCTGGTCGTTGAACGCAGCCTTGCAGGTTTGCGCCCGCTTTGGCGCGCCGCTACACTCCGAGGCATGAAACGGAAGCAGCCGTGGTTCGCGCTTGTCGGATGCACGTTTCTGCTCTGGGCTATCGTCTCCGCTCACGCTCGCCCGCCAGGTCCTGCGCCTGGCACGATCGACGATTCGTTGCGTTTGATTCCGCCAGCCGATCTTTCGCTGGCCCCGACTGGCGTGCGCAAGGCGGATGCGCTGGCCGACTTCGTCGAAGGTGCGCGCCTCGAGGAAAGCGGCGAGATCGAATCCGCGCTGGAAGTTTACCAGAAGGTTCTCACGGTCGATCCTGGAGAGATCGAACTCGCTTCGCGGGTGGCTTCTCTACTTACCCGGCAGGAGGATTTTCCGCGCGCGATCGACATTTTGAAGGACGCGATCAAGGCGAATCCGAAGGAAACGGCGCCGTTTCTCCAGCTCGCCTACCTCTATTCCAAACATCTCCGTAAACCGGATCAGGCGATAAAATACGCCAATCAAGCGATCGCACTCGACCCGGATAACATCGACGCCTACCAGCGCATTTACGAAATTGAATCAACGCGCGGCCAGCAGAAAGAGGCGCTCGCCACACTGGATCGCGCCGCCAAGGTGGAGAGCAAAGACCCCACCTTTTGGACACGACTCGGGAAGCTCTACGCGGCGAATTTATTTCAACCTGATACCGACCCAGCCCCGGAAGATCTCAAGAAGGTGAACGAATTCTTCC
Organism: Chthoniobacterales bacterium; assembly: GCA_038258815.1. Classification (GTDB taxonomy): domain Bacteria; phylum Verrucomicrobiota; class Verrucomicrobiia; order Chthoniobacterales; family UBA10450; genus JACCTI01. The sequence continues at coordinate 66,195 of JBBSPM010000016.1, read as the reverse complement.
GCCGCGCAATCGCCGTAGCTGGCGACGACGACGGCGCGATCAAGGAAGTCGCCGACTACTTTGCGGCCACGCAGCAAATCGACGAAGCGATCCCCCTGTACCTGAAAGTGCTCGAACTGGAGCCGGAGGACACGAACGCGCGCGAGAAGCTCGCCACCGGCTTCGTCATGACCAATCAGCGGGTCAAAGCCATGGAGCTGCTGGCGAAGATCATCGCGGATTCGCCGCAGAAATATCAGCCTTACGAATTGCTCGCGCAGTTGCAGGACGAGGAAGGCCGCAACCTCCTTCGTGCGAATCAAGATGATGACGCGAAGGCACAGTTCGCCAAAGCGGCGGCAAATTATGAGCAGAGTCTGCTGATCAATCGCGGGCGGGCGCAGACCTATTTGCGCGTCGCGGAATTACTCCTGGGACCCTTGCGAGAAAGCGAACGCGCGGAAAAAATTCTTCTCGAGGGGCGGCAACGATTCCCTAAGGCGCCAGCGTTCACTTATTTCCTGGCGATTGCCCAGCGCGAATCGAAACACGCGCAACAGGCCGTCGTCACCTTCGAAGAAGCGCTGAACGAAGCGGAGGCAGACGCGAGCGAGCTGTTGACCGCGCGTTTCTATTTCGATTACGGCGTCGCCGCGGATCAGGCCGGTCTTTACGACAAAGCGGCCGATCTCTTCAAACGCTCCATCGCGATCGATCCCGCAAAAGCAGGAGAAGCCTACAATTACCTCGGCTTCATGTGGGCTGAACACAATCTGCACCTCGAGGAAGCGGAGGAGATGGTGAAGCAGGCACTCCTCCTCGATCCGGATAATGGCGCCTACCTCGACAGCCTTGGCTGGGTCCATTTCCGCAGGGGTCGATTCGATGAAGCTCTAAAGGATTTGCTCCGCGCCGCGCAGAGCTTGAAAAAGGACGATCCCGTGGTCTTCGATCACATCGGAGACACTCTGGCGAAACTGAACCGCGTTCCGCAGGCGCTCGAGTATTGGCAGAAAGCGGCAGCGCTCGATCCTGAGAACAAGACCCTCACCGAAAAAATCGAGAGCACTCAGACCAGAATGAGCAAAAGCGGCCCGATCAAGCCCCTCCCCATTCCTTGAGGCGGCTCCGCCCTGCTTCGCGGATGATCGCCTAACGAATGCCGACCTCGCCCTCCAGACGATATCCGACCGCGTGGCAGCGCAAGACGATGTGGGCCGCGCTGACTGCGATCTTCGTGGTGCTCCTGGTCTTGATCGTCACGGCGGCCGTTTGGATTGGCGCCTACCTGATTCGGTTCCTGCAGCCGATCCTCATCCCGGTCGCGATCGCGGCCATCCTCGCCTACCTGCTCGATCCCTTGGTCACGCACCTGGCCGCCCGCAGAATGAGCCGCACCAAGGCGATCACCCTCATCTTCGCCGTCGCGTTTCTCGCGGTGGCGGCGCTCGCCTCCTGGGTCGTCCCTACGATCTCGATGCAAAGTGCCAGCTTTGCGCGCGAGCTGCCCACCTACACCGTGCGCGCGCGCGATAAAGTGGTAGACCTCCTCTACCGGTATAATCAAGCCTTCGCCGTCGCTCCCGGCGGAAAGGCCAAACCACGTTCCGCGGCTGCCAACTTCGTTAACTGGATCCTTCCCTCGCCCGCGCAGAGCCCCTCGCCTAACGAAGCAGAGGTCTCGCTGTCGCCGAACGCAGCGCCCGCTCCATCGCCGCCGCGCGAAACCATCGGCCCTGCCCAGCCGAAGCTTTCCACCGCCGACCGACAGCGCATTCAGGACTGGGTCGAACGCCAGCTCCCCAATCTGCAAAATCAGCTCCCCACTCTAGCCGACAAACTCTGGCGCGTGCTCAAGACCAGCATCGGCGGCTTTCTTGGCGTCACCGGTTTCCTGCTCAGCCTCGTGATGGTCCCGATCTATCTCTTTTTTCTCCTGAAGGAGCGGCCCGCCATCGAGCAGCGCTGGCGCGAATACCTTCCCTTGCGCGCCTCGCCTTTGAAGGACGAAGTCGTGGCCGTCTTGACCCAGATCAATAATTACATCATTGCGTATTTCCGCGGTCAGCTCCTCGTCTGCCTCATCGATGGAATTCTGATCGCTGTCGCCCTGCTCGCGCTCGGCCTCAACTTCGCTCCTCTCATCGGCATCCTGGTCATCATTCTCACCATGATTCCTTATGTCGGGATCGTGCTTTGCTGGGTCCCCGCCGTTCTCATCGCTGCCGCGCAATGGGGCGATTGGACCCACGTGCTCCTCGTCACCGCCATCTTCGTCATCATTCAGAACCTCGAGGCGATCTTTATCGCGCCACGCATTGTCGGCAACTCCGTCGGCCTTCACCCCATGACGGTGATCGTCTCCATCTTCGTCTGGGGCCTGCTTATCGGCGGACTTCTCGGGCCGATTCTCGCCGTGCCGTTGACCGCTGCCGTCAAGGTTCTCCTCGCCCGCTATGTCTGGGGCCGTCGTCTGCGGGAGCAAGTCGAGGAACAGATCGAAGACGTGCCTGTGGTGCATCGGGCTTAAAAGCGGCGCATTTTACCTGCGACGTTGGAGACGGCCCGCCCTCGGGCCGAAGGATCGACCGCCCCGATCCCCGCGGAAGCGTGGGAGAGTTGTTGCGAAATAGCCCCGTCGCTGGGATAAGGGATCGCGCGATGGCAAAACAGGTAAGACGGGTACGACGCAAGAGGACGAAATCCGTCTTCCGTTGGAATCTTGCGCTTCGCAACGTCCGCACGCAGATCTTCCTCGGTGCGGTCGTCGTCGGCTTAGTCCTCGGATTTGTCATTCTAACCTACGCCCCGCGCGCCTATGGGACCTGGAGAGAAGGCCGTCTTCTCCGCCAAGCCAACGAGCTCTTGCAGAAGCAGGACCTGAAAGGCGCTACCGAGGCGGCGGAGTTGATGTTGCAACGTCGCCCGTCGTCGCTCGGCGCGTTTCGGATTCTGGCGGAGACCACGGAAAAGCAAAACCGCGCCGAGACCGTCGCCTGGCGTGCCCAGATTGCGCACGCGCTCCCCGGCAATCTCGACGCCCAGCTCAACCTTGCGTCCGCGGCGCTGCGTTTTGGCCAGCTCGATACTGCTCGGAACGCGCTCGATAGCATCCAGCCCGCGGATCGCGACAAGGCTTCCTACCACGTCGTGGCCGGATGGCTCGCGCGCGCCCAAGGCAACGATAAAGCGGTTGAAGATCATTTCGCCGCCGCTCTCCAGCAGGAACCGGCTAACGAGTTATATCAGTTCAACCTCGCCGTCCTCCGCCTGCGCGCGGTGGAACCGAACCTCTACCAAGAGGCCCGCGCCACGCTCGAACGCCTGAGCAAAGCGCCGGAATTCCGCGCCGGCTCGCTCCGCGCCCTGCTCACTGACGCGATCGAGCGCGAGGATCTCCCGCGAGCCGACAGCCTGGCGCAGGATTTACAAATGACCCAGCAGGTCACGTTCGCTGATTACCTGCTCAGCCTCGATTTCTACCGCAAGCTCGACGAAAAAAAATTCGCCGCCGTCCTGGAAAAAATCAAACCCGTCGCGGTTCGCAATGAAAACGACCTCGCGAATCTGATGAACTGGATGATCCAGAACAGTCTCGCGGGTGAAGTTTTGAAATGGGCAGACAAACTGCCGGCAGAAGTTGCAACCGTCCCTCCCCCAGCGATCTCGATCGCAGAAGCCTTCGCCGAGGTCAAAAATTGGTCACGCCTCAAACGCTGGACCCGCAGCGGCGCCTGGGGCGATTCTGAATACCTCCGCCTCGCCTATCAGGCCTACGCTGCCCGCCAGGCGAAACAATCCGGCGCCGAGGCCGAGTTCAATTCCCTCTGGCGCACGGCGGAACGCAACGCCGCGGAAAAACCGGAACGCGAAGCTGCCCTCGCGCGTCTCGCGACGCGCTGGAATCTCCCTCTCGAAGCTGAGCAACTGTGGCAGCGCGTGGCCAAACATACCCCGATGCGCCGCGAAGCGCTGGACGCTCTGGCCCGCATTTTCCGGGCGAACAACGACCTGCCGCACCTCCTCGATGTTTACAAACAATTGCACGCCAGTTCCCCGCGGGAACCGGCGCTGGCCGCTAATTACGCGCGTCTCGCTCTGCTAATCGCGCCGAGCACGCAGGAAGCGCAGCGCCAAGCGAAAGACGCCTACGAGGCCGCGCCTAACGACGTGAACGCAGCGGTCACCTACGCGTTTGCGCTTTACGGTCTTGGCCGCACCGCGGAGGGACTCGAAGCGTTGGCCAAGCTCCCGCACGATGAGTTACTTGATTCTCACGCGGCCGTTTACGCGGTCGTCCTTTTGCTCGATGAAGAGAAACGCGAACAGGCCCAAGAGTACGTGGCCGCCGCCCGTGGCGGTCCTCTTTTCCCCGAGGAAAGAAAGCTGCTCGAGGAAGCGCTCGCCAGGTCTAAAAAGTCCCTGCCATCGCCTCCGCCCGAGCCAGTTCCAGCGGAAAACCCGCCGGCGCCATAAACTTGAAAGTTGAGCGCTGTAGCGGCGGTCGATGACCGCCGAACGCGCAGCCTGCGATCCACCTTTTCGGTGGTCACAGACCGCCGCTACAACAGGAGTTCTTGCAACCACTTCCGGCTCAACTCGGTGGGCTACAAACCCGCCATCGCCTTCTCCACCAGCAACGCCGCCATCGGTTCCGTGGCTTTGTCCAGCGCCGCATTTGCCTTCTTCAAGCGCGGGGCCTCGCCGCTCGCCAGTGCCCCGCGGAGTTCCACCAGTAAGCTTTCGATTTCTGCTCTTTCCGGCGCGCCAATCTGCTCCTGCAAAACGGAGAACGCGCTTTCGACCGCACGCTCCATCTCTTCGGCTTTCAACTTCGCCTCCGTCCAGACGCGCTCGTTCATGTCCTCGAAAGCGTGATCAAGCGAATCCGCGATCATCGCTTCCACCGCTTCATCCGAGACGTCCACGGCGCTATTAATCTCCACGATTTTCTCCCGCCCCGACCGCGTATCGCGTGCCAACACCTGGAGGATGCCGTTGGCGTCGATTTCAAATTGCACGCCCACGCGCGCCACCCCCTTCGGCGCCGCCTCAAACTCGAGCTCGAATTCGCCTAACGGCCAGTTATCCCGCGCCATCTCGCGTTCACCTTGCAAAATCTTAATTCGCATCGCGCGTTGCTGATTCACCGCGCTCGTGAACATCTCGCCCGCCTTCAGTGGAATGGTGGAGTTGCGCGGAATAATCACGTTCATCAATCCGCCAAAAGTTTCGATACCTAACGAGAGCGGCGTGACGTCGAGCAGGATCACATCGCGCACCGCGCCCGAGAGGATTCCCGCCTGGATCGTCGCCCCGAGCGCGACCGCTTCGTCCGGATTTTGCGATGTGTTCGGCGCGCGCCCGAATATTTCGCGCACCAATTTTCGCACTAGCGGCATTCGCGTCATCCCGCCCACCAGAATCACTTCGTCCAAATCCTCCAACGCCAGCTTCGCATCCGCGAGCGCTCGCAAACAATGCCTCCGCGTCCGCTCCACCATCGGACTGGCGATCGCATCCAATTCCTCACGCGTCAACGTCTGCGAAAAACTCCTGCCGTCCTGGAAAAACGGAAGCTCGATCGACGTTTCGTCGTCAGTTGAAAGACGATGCTTCGCGCTGATCGCCGCTTCGCGCAGAAGTCCACGCTGCTCCGCCGTGCTCACATCACCAGCGCGCGCGGCGAGCCATTCCAGCAGCGCGTTGTCGATGTCATCACCGCCCAGCCGCGTATTGCCGTTGGTCGCCAGCACTTCGAAGAGACCGTTGTTCAACTCCAGAATCGAGACATCGAAAGTGCCTCCGCCCAAATCGTAAACCGCGATCTTCGCGCGACTCTTCAACTTGTCGAGTCCGTAGGCCAGCGCCGCCGCCGTCGGTTCATTCACGATTCTTTCCACAGTGAAACCGGCCAACTCGCCCGCGCGTTTCGTCGCATTGCGCTGCGCATCGTTAAAGTATGCCGGCACCGTAATGACCGCACGGCTCACGCTTCGGCCGAGCGCCGCTTCCGCGTCCGCTTTCAATTTCTGCAGAACCAAGGCTGAGATTTCTTCCGTCGAGTAATCACGACCCGCGGCGCGAAGGCGCACATCCTGCCCTCTCTCACGTTTTAAGTCGTAGCCGACATCCGCATCATCCTCCCGCAAATCGTCGCCGCGCAGTCCAATGAACCGCTTCACAGAATAGATCGTATCCGCAGGCGCCAGCACCCGCTGTCGCACCGCCGGCGCTCCCACGAGTGGCTCGCCGTCCTTGGTAAAATGGACCACTGAAGGCGTGAGCCGCGCGCCATTCGAGTCCGCAAGCAAAATGGGAAATCCCGCCTCCATGATGCCAATCGCGGAATTGGTCGTTCCCAAATCGATGCCGACAATATCTTCCATGCGGGTTCACTGTTCCCCGGCCCAGCGTCCGTCTCAAGGTGTAGCCACGCGCCCTGTGGGCCGTGCCCTTGCGATGTCATGAATGCAAAAGCGGCACACCGTGGCCACGCTTCCTCCCACCCGTCCCACAGGGACGTGGCTATAAGCGCCGCTCGGCCAAGTTGCGCCAGGCCTCCACATCGGCTCGCTCATTGATTCGCGCCGGACAAATGATCGTCCGCAGCGCATCGAACATTACCGATTCGAATGGCATCTCGATCGTCCGCGCGAGCTCGACCTTCTCCGCCTCAGGTAACGCCGCGTAAATCAAACTCAGGTGCGGATCGAAGCGATATTCGCTATCTGACTCCGTCGTCTCCGCAATCCTGCGGCTGAGTTCCCTGGCCTCTCCCGAAGGACGAAACTGCAGGAAAAGCGTTTTCGTAAATTCGTCCGAGAACACCACGCCTTCTATCTCCAACCGCAACGCCGGCGGCGCGGTCAGCGTTTCCAAAACCCTGGCCGCGCGCTCCCGCGATATCGCACCTCCATACAGCGTCAGATGCGGTTCGAAAATCGGAGCGTCGAAGCGGATCGCCAGATCCCGGATCACGTCCGAAAAAAATTCCCTCTCCCGCTCACCGGGAAGAAGCCAAAACGCCACCATCTCGCCATGATTCGACACAGCCTTCCGGTTACCATCTCGCTGCAGCCCGCGCAAAAGCATCACGCATCTCCACCACCGCGATGCTATGCTTCAGCCATGCCTACCAACGTCCTCGGCACCGAATTGCGTTCCTGCTGTCGCGATCCCATAACTGGCTTCTACCGCGACGGCTTTTGCCGCACCGGGCCGGACGATCTCGGTCAACACACCGTTTGCGTGCAGATCACGCGCGAGTTTCTCGACTTTTCCGTCCTCGACGGGAACGATCTTGTCACGCCTCATCCCGAGTATGGCTTCCCCGGCTTGGAACCGGGCGATCACTGGTGCGTTTGCGTGACGAGATGGAAAGATGCGCTCCAGCGCGGCCTCGCGGCCCCGGTCAATCTCGAAGCCACACACATTTCCGCGTTGGAATTTGTCTCGCTGGAAGATTTGCAGGCGCACGCAGTTACCGGTTAGGGCTGTTGTCGGGAGCGCGAGTTTGAGGTTGCGAAAAGGCTCTCCGTGGCTTGCGTAGGCGCATGCGCAGCCTCACTCGTTTTCTTGGCCTTTTCCTCCTCCTCGGGCTGGTAGTTCCAGTATTCGCCCAAGGGAAGGGTCCATCAGCGAATCCCAAGGCCCCTCCCCATCCGCAAGCCACCAGCCGCCCGCTTCCAGCTGCGCGTCCTCAGTTTCGCCCTGCTGTTCTTGGGTCTCGGTCGGATTCATTGATCAATCGGATCGATACGGCTGAGTTGCTGAAGAAAGGGCAGAAGGACGGCGCGGTGATGTTTTGCGCCTTGGTTTCGCCCAACGGGGATATCAGCTCTGCGTGGACCTACCGCCCGATGCCAGGCACGGAAGCTTTGCAGCAGGAGCTGCAGAAACGTCTCGCCAACGCGAAGTTCACGCCGCCGATCTATCAATATCAACCGGTGGGCGTGCTTCTTTTTGGTACCGCGATTTTCTCGGCCGCGAACAAACCGCATATCCAGATTTTTCTGAATCAGGATCCGAACGAGATCAAGACTGCGAGCGACTTCATCGCGCCCCAACCCGTCATCGGCGGCGACTCCAAGTTTGACGGGCTCACACCTCCAGAGAACGGCACGTCAGTTCCTTTGACGGCGATCGTGGACCTCCGCTTAAAGGTCAATCGAGAGGGTGGATTGGAGGGCATCGACGTTCTCGCAGAGGAACCTCCGCAGCTTGGATTTGGCGAGGCCGCCGTGGCGGATTTCCGCGAGGCGAAGTTTATTCCTGCATTCCGTTACGGCGATCCGGATGACGCTTCGGTGATCCAGCCGATTTGCTACAAACCCGCTGAATAGAAAAACTCTGGAAGCAGCTACGGTGGGTCGCGGATCGCAGGGCCCATGATCGGAGCCTCATTTTTCCAGCGCGATCCTCTGCAATGCGCACGCGAACTCATCGGGACGCAACTCGTTTGGGGCCGGTGCGCCGGGATCATCGTGGAAACAGAAGCCTACCTGACGGAAAACGATGAGGCGTGCCACACCTTCTTCCGCGCCAAGGCGCGCAGTTACGTGGAGCGAAATCGAGCGGGCGCCGCTTACATTTATCTGAACTACGGCGTCCACTGGATGCTCAACGTTCTCGTTAAAGGCGCGCCCAGAACCGGGTTTATTTTGGTCCGCGCGATCGAGCCTACGAATGGCATCGATCTGATGCAGCGCCGCCGAGGCCTAAAGAGAATCCAACAGCTCTGCTCCGGCCCTGGCAAACTCACGCAAGCCCTGCGCATCACGCTGCGTGATCACGAGATCGATCTCTGCGCGGATCGGGGTCGCTGTTTTGTCGAACGCGACGCCGAGCCCGAAGTCATCGCCGATCCACGTATCGGGATCACGCGCTCGGCCGATTTGCTCTGGCGTTTCACCTTACGCGATAGTCCGTTTGTCAGCATGCGACCGAAACTGTAGCCGGCCCCGCTCCGCGGAACAGTGCGTGTCCGCCGTAAGATGCGCGGGACGCGCAGAATTGAAGAGATTATTCTTCCTTTCCTCCTCTGTTTTTGCTGAAAATGCGTTCGTGAAAACCTTGCCTTCGTCACGACTGCTGGTTTTTTTGGCCAGCCTCCTCTCTGTCCACCTTCTGCTGCTTACGCCACGCGCCGAAGGCACCGCGCCTCCTGACTCCACGACGACCGGTGCGCGGATTACCTTTGCCGATGGCGAAACGCTGAATCTTCGTGCCCGTGATCGCTTCCGTCCCATCGCGCTTGCGCCGGGCGAAACCATCCTGATCGAGTTGCAGCTTCCGCCTGCCTTCGCCAATAAGCCCGCCGTCGCACAGGCTCTGGATGGTGGCCAGCTCAGCGTGGAAGACTTCGTCATTGCCGCCGATGGCAGTGCCTCGCTCACCTTTCAGGTGAGACCAGAGCCGGGTCAATACCGTTTACTTCTGAGCGCCCGGGGTCGCAGTGTTACCCTGGAATTCGAGGTGGCCCAGCCATGAAGACGCCGCCCGAAGTTTGCGCTGTAGCCCGCCCGCTGCGCCCGCCGGGCCGAAGCTGGGCGAAGGCTAGTCGGGGCGTTGCTCGAACGGCTGGCAGGGCGACACCGCGCCGTGGCTGCAAGATCGTGCTTGGGCTGCTGGTTTCGGTTTCCCTGCTCGCTTCCATCGCCCGTGCTCGCGCCCAAGCGGGCAACAATAATCCGACCGGTGCGACCGGCCAATTCAACGGCAACGTAACCACTGCGGGATCGTATGACCCATATACAGGGAGCGCGACGCGAAGTGTGACAGATCTAGTGGTGGCGGGAGCCGTGGGCCAGTATGGCTTGAGCTACACGCGCACTTGGAATTCGCGCGAGGGGAATGCCTGGCGGCATTCCTTTGCCTGGAAAGTGCGGGATGTGATCGACCTTCGGGCCGGCCGGCCGGTTCCTTACACGGTCGCGTTTCCCGACGGGCGATCGATCACTTTCGGTCCGCCGACTCTGGGCGGAGCCTGGCGTGCAGGGACAGGCACGCGCGAGCGCTTTTTGCCCGGTAGTCCCAACTATCTTCTCCTGCCCGATGGCGGCAAAGTGGAGTTCAGTTCCACCTGGACCAGCCGGGTCGAGCAGCTGGACGAGTCGCGTCCCCCGATCACCTACTACTCCTATTTCTTCAAAACCGAGGCGATCATCGATCCCTACGGGCAGCGGATCGTCTATTCCTACAACCCCGATAATTCGCTTTACCGCGTGACCGAGCCAGGCGGCCGTTACATTCAGTTCAGCTACGGCACTGGCGGCATCACCTCCATCCAGAGCAGCGACGGGCGCACCGTGGTTTACAATTACTCGACCGTGGCCTTGGCGGGTGCCACTGCCGCCTATACGCTCTTGATCAGTGTGGGCTATTTCGGGGACTCCGCTTGGGATGCAGCTTACACGTATCAAATCCCCAACACCGGCAGCGCCAATGGCATTCCCCTTCTCGCCACCTGCAACGACACCATGTCCGGCGGTCCGATGAAGAAGATCGCCTACGTTTACCAGACCGGAAACAATCCCAACGGCGCGCCTGCGGTTTACGGCCAGATTTCGAGCGAGAACTATTTCAGCGGCAGCGCGGTCGGTGCGGCGGTCTCCACCCTGACGATGGACAATGCCGCCACCCGGACGGAAACCCGCGGCATTGGCGGCTCGCGCACCTTTGATTACAACACCATCACCGGACTGCTCACCAGTGTGACCGATTTCAAGGGCGTGGCCGAGACGCGCGCCTACGATGGCAACCGCTACCTCAGCGCCATCACGGATCGGAGAGGCTCTACGACTAATCTCACCAACAACGGGTTCACGGGCGGCGTCACCCAAGTGCAATATCCGCTGACCGGATTCGATGGCGGAGTGCGTTCCACCGCTCAGACGGTCTTCGGGTATCCGGGCTGCCCCGATCCGAATAATCAGGACGCGAACAACCCCTATTATCCTTACAGCGTGACGAACGAGCGCGGCTACACCACCACGTTTCTGCGCGATGCGAACAAGCGCGTTATCCAGATCAATTATCCCACGGCCAACAGTTACGAAACCTTCGCCTACAACGGCTTCGGCAATGTCGTTTCTCATCGGATGCCCAGCGGCGGGATCGAAACCTTCGCTTACGACGGCAGCAACGGACGCCTCCTCAGCCGCACCCCACCCGCCACGCCGAGCGACCCGAACCCCGGCGCGCATCCCACCCAATACGCCTACGACGGCTACGGGCGCGTCAGTGGCGTGACTGATCCGCGGGGAAATCACACCTGGTTCCAATACAGTCAGCGCGGGCAGGTGACCAAGGTGACGCACCAGGACAACACCTATCGCCAGATGGGATACAACCCGGACGGCACGCTCGCCTGGAGCGCGGACGAAAACCATCCCGGCGCCGCGACCGACCCGAACCAGCGCACGCGGTATGTCTATGATGACTACAAGCGAGTGATCAGCGTCACGAATCTTCTCAACAAAACGGCGTCGTTCAATTACGCTCAGGATTGGGTGAACAGTTATCTGCACACGACGGCCAACCCGAAGGCCGTGACGGCCCCGAGTGGCAAGCAAACGCATCTCGCCTATGATGAAAATTGGCGGCGCTGGGTCGTGCGCGAGGCGCCTGGCACAGTGGACGACGCCTGGACCTTCTTCGGTTACGACGCGGCCGGCAACAGCATCACGGTGCTGGATCCGCGTGGTCACGTCACGACGCGCTTCTATGATCAGCGGAACCGCCTCACCGACATCGACGATCCGATTCCTGGCAATCGCAACAGCAACGGGCACACCGTCAGCTGGACCTACGATGCCGCGGGGAATAAGCGGACCGAGCTGCGCGCGAACAACCAATTTATCACCTTCGACAATTACGATGAGATGAATCGTCCGCGGCTCCAGCAAATGCAGCGCGAAAGCGGCATCACGGACCTCACCGAGCTGACCTATGATCTGGCGGGTAACCTCACTGCATTGCGAGACCCACGCGGCAAGATCTACAGTTACGAATACGATGCGTTAAACCGCAAAACGGTCAGCACCTACCCGATCGATGCAACGGGAGCCGCCCGGCAGGAAAGGAACACCTACGATTTCGTCGGCAATCTCGCGACCTTCCGCAACCGCGCGGAGGCGACGCAAACCTTCACCTACGACAACCGCAACCGCCCGACGAACTACTGGTGGAGCGACGGCACGTGGGGCCAAAATACTGAATACGACGCGGCGTCCCGCATTCAAAGGATTTGGAACGGCCCCGGTGGCTCCCTCTCCTGGACCTACCTCGACGACAACTCGGTCCAGAGCGAGACCCAGCTCTCCTACGGCGACTGGCTGCCGCGCACCGTCACCTACAGCTACGATGACGACGGCAACCGGCAGACGATTGGGTATCCGACGGGGCTAAATTACACCTATGTCTACACGCAACGCAACCAGGTCAAGACGATCAATGACACCGGCGCAGGCCCGGGGTGGGGACCGGCCGTGGCGTATGCCTATGATGCTGCCGGCAACCTCACCCAGCGGTCGCACCGGAATGGGACCTACACCAATTTCGCGACGGCCGATGCGCTCAACCGAATTTCGACCGTGCAGAGCTATTTTACGGGTGGGAACTACCGATTTGACTACGGGTTCGACGAGATGAGCCGGCGAACCTTCGAACAACGAAACGTGGGCGCCGCCGATGGCTACGGCTACGATCTCTCGGGGCAGGTGAAAACGTTCAATCGCGAAGGGGTGCTGAGCAATGGAACCGTCACCGGCGGCGCGATCCAGGCGCTCAATTACGACGCGAACGGCAACCGCACCAGCGTGGTCACGGGCGGGGCCACGACGAACTACACCGCGAGCGATGCGAACCAATACCGCACAATCGATGGCGCCACGCTCGGCTACGACCCAAACGGGAACCTGGCCGCGCAGAACGGCTGGAGTACACCTACGACGCGATGAACCGCTTAACCAAGGCCGACCACAATGGCAATAACGTCCACCTCATTTATTACTACGATGGGCTAAATCGCCAAATCGCGCGTGATCTCACCGCGGGAGCAAGCGCGATGGTGCGGACTTTCTACAACTGGGACGGCTGGAACCTGATCGAGGAGCGCGATAACGCGTCGCAGGTAAAGAATGTCTATCTGCACGGCGCGCGCACCGATGAGATCGTGGCGCGCTTCCTGGGCGGCAACCCGACGCGCTGGTATCACTACGACGGGCGGGGCAACGCCTCGCACCTGACCGACGATTCTGGCAGCGTGGTCGAGCGCTACACCTACGACCTGGCGGGAAAGCCCTCTTTCTTCAATGGCTCTGGCCAGCAGGTCGCGGAATCTCCCTCGAACAACCGCTTCCTCTTCACTGGGCGTGATTATCAGAAGGAGACCGGCCTCTACGATTACCGCAACCGCTTCTATCACCCCGGCCTCGGTCGTTTCATGCAATCTGACCCGCTCGGTTTCGCCGCGGGCGACGCCAATCTCTTCCGCTACTGCGGCGGTGATCCGGTCAATCGGACCGATCCGAGTGGGCTCGTAGGGAAGTCCGACCCGCCAAAGAAGAAGCCAAATGAAATAAAGTCAAGTATAACAATAATGACCGGCTATACTCCGACAGGGACCAATATTCCGGTATTCAGGACGGCAACCGAAATTTCGCCAGGGGTCTATGGTGTAACCGACCGTTCGACGGCAGGTTCAGTTTATAGTGGCGGCTTTGTTGGTTTCTTTGGCTTGGTATCAGGGGGAGGGCCGTCAGGTGGAGGAGATGGAAACGGGGGTGGGAGGGCCAACGGCGGATATTCCTTTGTGCCGCTAGATAACCTTGGGCTCCGCGTGACAGATCTGTTTCGCGGTTCAGTAACGATCGATGGACAAGCGTACTATAGATCCTCAGAAGCGGTTAACGCTCTTCAAAACGCCGGGCCCGGGTCTGTTTCAAACCTAACCTTTACGGGTCACGGCTCCCCAGAAGGCATCCAGGTAGGATTTCGCGGCGGGTTTAATTACACTTCAAATGGTCAAGGCGGATATAACTTTAGCTTTGATGGAAATCTCAATATCAATTCAATATTTAACAGCTTGAGCTCAAACGCGACGGTCAATTTTTACGGCTGTTATACCGCCTCCGGAGATAGCAATCTAACGAAAGCCTTCAGCACGATGTTTCCTGGAACATCTGTCAGCGGTTACTCAGGTGACCTGTGGACCTTCGGGAGGACACCAATCTACGGCGATCTTGTAACGTACCGCAACGGGCAAATTAACTCTGGTGGAGATTGAGGGCGATCATGAATGCTAACGTGCCACGGCGGTATATTCAGACCTTCATCTTGATATTTGTTTCAAGTTGTATCGCCATCGGCCTGTTGCTTGTGAGACCGGGTTGCTCCTGCCCGCAGTATTACCTTTTAATAGGCACCTTTGGGCTAATACCGTTCTTTTGCGCTTCGAGGTTGTCTTGGCGGCTTTTTGGGGTGTGCCTGTTAGGGGCCGGTATCTCGTTTGCATATTTTGAAAGCGCGGAGAAAAGAGCGCTCAAAGAATTGACGATACGCGTTCAAGCACAGTCAATTCGAGCCCAGTCCAGACCTTCCCGTTAACAGCCTGTTGAAAAACTTCGGAGAACGAGGGGAGCGCTAGGGGTCAGAGCTAACTATCGACACAACTCGCCCGGTTGAAACGGCGTCATCGCCCAAACCGGCGATCACGCCTTGAAGCAGAAATCAGCGCGGCGTTGCCGCAGTTGAAACAATCGGCCCACCTGCGCCGCCGCCTTCGGCAGAACGAGACCCGGCACGCAATCGCGCCAGCGCAGCACTCGTCCCCAAATCCCCTAACGAGTCCTGCGCTGTCACGCTGCGTGCTGCCGATCCCGCTCCGCCCTCTGTCACGCCGGCAGCTTCCACGAGAATCAGACAACAGCGGTGAGGCAAAGTGCCGCCTTTGCACTCGCGTCTTTGCGCTCATGTCATCTGCCGCTCTCCCAAGGAGGCCTCCGGCAGAGGGGCGGTGCACTGCGCTCCTTCGTCGCTCCGTCACGTTTACCTCACCGCGCTTTGTCGGATCTTGGGGGGGCCGCGGGCGCGCCAGAGGGCGGAGCGGGGAGCCGCCTTCGCCAAGGGCTACGGCGCGCATGGAAGACCCCGAAGGCGGCGGCGCAGGCGGGCCGAGAGAGCTTCGCGCTGGCGCGCTCGTGATTGCAAGACGGCTCCCGCCTTCGCAAAGGCTTCGGCGCGGCCCAGGGAGAAAGAAGAAGCGCGGAAGCGGAATCGGCGATGATGCGGAAGCGATTTTGCGCGGGGCGGGCGGGCTGTGGCCGTGCGGTGCATGTCCAGCTAACGCAGTCCATGCACGCGCCACGTGGCCCCCGCCCGCCCTGGCCTGGTGCTCCGGCATCGTCCCGCAATGGCGGGACTGGCCTGCGCACGCGCTCGCTTTGCTCGCTCAGGCCCCCGCGAACCAGGACAGGCCAGAAGAAAGAAGAGGAAGAAGAAATTGTCGTCTAACGAGACGACACTCCACGCAACGCAGTTCGTCTCGAGCTGCGCTGTTCGATGCCGTCGGAGCGACGGCTAGGAAAAGAAAATCAACTGCCGTTGGCCTTGCTCTGCTGTCCGGCCAGGACGGTCTCGAACATATCAACGACCTTGTCTTGCTGGCGGCGGGGAAGCCGGGAAACATTTTCCAAAAGGCGGCCGAGACGGCCTCCGAGCGCAGGGGCGCGGCGGGGCCGCGGCTCGCCCAAAAGCTCTTCCAGGGTCACGCCCAAAGCTTTGGCGATCGCAACCAAGACATTTGAGCGCGGGAGGTTCCCGCTCGTCTCCCAAAAGTTGACGTTGGACGGGGCGTACGCGGGGCGTACGGGGGCGTACGGGGTCAGTCCTAAGTATTTTATCATTTTCTTCCTGCTGTGCCGGTCAGTCCTAAGGGGCCAGATGTCAGGACATGGTAGTCAGGTTCTCCGTGCGCGGGGGAAGAGCGGGGTCGCGGGGGAAGAGCGGGGTCGCGTCTAAACCTTTGACATTTCATTTTGCGATAGCGGCGCATACTCCTCAACCTTTAACCTCAACCTCAAATGTAAAATGTTTAGACGCGCCCCGCTCTTCCGCGTGCGACCCCGCTCTTCCGCGTGCGCCGATCCCCAGCGTTGTTTCCAGGAACGGGCGAGCGCACCGAAAATCATCGCCGATCCACGGATTGGCATCAGTCGCGCGGCCGATTTGCCATGGCGATTCACCCTGCGCGGAAGCGACTTTCTCAGCCGTGCGGTACGGGATTCCTCTCCCATTCGAAAAAGGCTTGTCCTGCCAGCGTAGCTAGTCTCTGATCGGGTAGTGCGATCCTTAGCTCTAACCACAGGCCTTCTCCTTAGCGTGATCCAAATCTTGCCGGCAGGCAAAGCGCAAGGGGCCGATCAATTCCGCCCTGCCCTCCCCGCCCCTGGCTCCCGCTCCCTCGTCGAACTGATCGACGGCAAGTCCCTGATCAAGCGGAAGCAGGAGAACGGGATGATCATGTTCCAGTGCGTCGTCTCACAGCTGGGCCGAGCTCACTATTCCATCGCTTACCACGGCACCCCCGACACCCAAAAGCTGCGCGAGGAAGTTTTGGTGAAGCTGGAACGCGCTGAGTTTCGTCCCGCGCTCGTCAACGGGGAAAAGAAGACAGTTCTTCTTAATGGGACGGTGATGTTTGCAATCATCGATGGTAAGCCACGCGTCCGCGTGTTTCTTAATCAAGAGGAAAAGGACCTTCTCGCGGGTCGTGATTTCATTGCCCCACAGCTTATCCTGGACTATGGGACCAAGCTGAAGCGCATCGAATGGCCCACAGGTGCGGGAGGCAACAATGGGACTGTCGCGATGGACTACACCATCGGGCTTGATGGCAGTGTCCAGGGATTAAGGCCTTCTTACGAGCATCCCAAAGGGCTGAATTTTGCTTCGGAAGTCATGCGCGGAACGGAGCATGCCCCGTTTATCCCGGCCTTTCGAAATGGAAAGCCCACGGCCAGCACTTTCACCCTGCCCTTTATCTTTCGAGGCGGCCTGGGGCCCTCGTATGGCACCGGCTAGAAAAAAGAATCGACGGCTGAAAGGGTATGGAACGCTAAGCCGTTTCAATACTTCAGGACCGTAGGTTGACTCCCGGTCAGCTGCGTCCCACTTTGCAGGCGCATGTCCTCGAAAAAACAGCGCGTCCTGCTCGGCATGAGCGGCGGCGTCGATTCCAGCGTCGCCGGCTATCTGCTGCGCGAACAGGGTTACGATGTCGTGGGTGTGACGATGAAGGTTTGGCCGCAGGATTGCGTCTCGCGGGCGGAGGACAAATGCTGCGGCCCGCAAGCCGTGGCCGACGCGCGAGGAGTCGCGCATGCGCTGGGCATTCCGCATTACGTGGTCGATGAGGCGGATCAATTCGAGCGCCTCGTGATCGATTATTTTTCGGCGGAGTATCAGGCCGGCCGGACGCCGAATCCCTGCGTGATGTGCAACGAGAAGGTGAAGTTCGGCAACCTTTGGAAGAAGGCGGAAGCGCTCGGGTGCGATCACATCGCCACTGGTCACTACGCGATCATCGAGCATCACCCGGACTACGCGGTGCTGCGCAAGGGAGCCGATCCGAAGAAGGATCAATCGTATTTTCTCTTCAGTCTGCGCCAGCGGCAACTTCGGCGCGCCCTCACTCCGCTTGGCGCCATGGCGAAACCGGAAATTCGCGCGATCGCGCGCACGCTTGGCCTTCGCGTGGCGGAGAAAGTCGATAGCCAGGAAATCTGCTTCGTGCCCGGAAACGACTACAAGGCCTTCCTGCGTTCGCACCTCGGCGAAAACGATTTCCACGAGGGCGGCATCTACGATCTGTCCGGAAACTTCGTCGCGCCGCACCAAGGGATCGAGCTTTTCACCATCGGCCAGCGCAAAGGTCTTCCCGGCGGCTCACCGCAGCCGCGCTACGTGGTGGATATCGATCCGCAAAACAACCGCGTGATCGTTGGAACGGTGGAGGATCTCGTCTCGGAGGAATTCGAAATCGATCGCGTGAACTGGGTCAGTCGGGGCGTTTCCGAAGAGCCCATCGAGGTGACGGTGAAAATTCGCTACAGCCATCCCGGCACCCGCGCCACGCTTTATCCGCTGCCTAACGAGTGCGCGCGGATCGAACTGCACGAGCCGCAAAAAGCAGTGACGCCCGGCCAGGCCGCGGTCTTCTACGATGGCGACGTGGTTTTGGGTGGCGGGTGGATTTGCCGCCAGGTCGCGCTCGCGCCGGCGTAAGACATTTGCCGACGACGCGGAACTACTGCCCCGCCGATCGTTGCGTGCCCGCCTGATTCCTTCCGCCGGGCCGCGGAGAATTTCCCATCGGCAAAACCGGCAGCGCCCGTGAAGAGTCGGTCGTCGGCACAGTAAGCGTCGGCCTTGTAACTTCCTTCGCCGCTTGCCCACGGGAGACAATCTTGACCTCCGCGATCGGCCCGTAATTTTTCCAGTCCCTGGTCACGAAGTGCCACCACTCGTTTCGCATGCCGTAAAAACCGGCCCGCGCCATCGCGTTTTGGAGCCGGTGGAGATTCCGGCGCACCTCCGCATTGTCGCCGGTATAGGCCAACATCGCGGCCATCGTAAAGTCGTCGAAATCTGTCGGCATTGGAACATCGCGTCCCTTGTTATCCACCAGCGTCGCATCCACCGCCGCACCGCAAGTGTGGAGCGACCCGCCCGCGGCCGGATCCGCCACGTAATCGTGGTTCCGCGAATATTGCCAGAGCAGTTCGTGCGCGCTCTTCGGGCGATAGGCGTCCCAGATTTTCAGGCCATAGCCGCGTTCCTTCAAAATGGCCTGCGCCTGCGCCAATCGCCTCGCTACTTCCGGTCGGATTAGCGCAGGCATATTCGGCGGATAGAGCGGCCGACCCGAGATGTTCCGCGTCGAAGCGTAACGAAGATCGACCTTGATCGTTTTATCGACGCTCCTGATCGAGACCAACTCCGGCTCGCCCGCGGCCATCCCATGAAGCGCCGATCCGAGCAGCGTCGATAGGAGAACAAGATTGAAAAATTTACTCACGAGACAAAATGTTGTGTCCTGCATCAGCAGAAACCGTGCGCTGGAAAAAATCCCAGCGCGTTCTACTGGCCCGCGATCGCGGGCGGCGCGTTTGTCTTAGCAATGCGCTGCAAAAGAAGTCGAGCACTATTCTCCGGGACGTTGAAGCGCACCTCCACGTCCCCTTCCTGCACCAGCACTTCCGGTGGCTGCGAGTAGAGAAGAAAATCTGAATCTTGCAGGCGCAGCCAGCGTTGCGGTTCAGCGCGGATTTGCTGCGCCAACTCTTCGGCCGCAGGCTTCGAGCCGAGGTGGAGCAAGAGTCGCCCCTTCACGGGATCCTCCAAGGTCAGTCCCAGCCCGAGAATTTGCGTCGCGTCCAGCAATTCCCGCGGAAAAATCGGGTTAAAAAAGCGCGCCATGCTCGAGGGATCGCGCGAGATCAAACGGATCGCGGTCTCTTGATCGAGCGCCTGGAAGCGATCAAAAAGACGACCCGTGATCTTAAGATCCTGCTCGATCCCGAGGCGCACGCGGACCAATTCCTTCACCTCCTCCTGCCCACCCACCGCCAACGTCCGCGGACCCACCCGCGCTAGTGCGAAGTCCGTCTGCCACCAAAACGGGAGGCCGTTAATGGACTGCTGCGCATAACCGGACTTCTTGTCGACCGCGCCGATAACCTGCGTGACATCATCCTTCGTTTGAATGAGGACGAACTCGCGCACGGCACCGGGCGGGGTGCTCGTCATGGCTCGCGTCACACGCAAAGAGTCGCGGGAGAGATTCAGCACCGGCGTTAACTGCGCTTTCGCAAACAAGCCCGCCCAAACCCCGCGCCACTCCTCGGGCTGATCTTTGGCCCACCGCTTCGGCAGTTCTGCCTGTTCGAGCTTCTGCGTGTTAATCGAAAGGATCCCCTCCGTCTCGGCGGGAAGCCATTCGCGCTTCGGCGGAGTCTTCAAGACCAGCGGAAGGATGATGCCGAGAAGGATTAAAATCGACGCGGCGCTGAACCAAAATTTCCGCAGCTCCTGTTTGTCGATCTGGCTGGAGAGCACGGCCAGCTCTTCCTTGTGCTCAGTGTGCTTTTGCATCGCGGCGCGATGACGAGTCACATCTTCCAGCAGATGCGGGGCGTTCGGGGGCGCGATCTCCTGCGTGGCCAAATGACGGCCGATATTCAAATAGGCGGGATTTTTTCGCTCTTCGACGGTCTGATGATGCGTCCGCGCTTCCTTCAGAATGTCTTGCTGCGCGCGGCTGTTCTCGTTCAGGGCCCGATCGCGTGCTTCAAAGTCTGCGCGCACAGCCGCGAGGCGCTTATCGGTTTCGTCCAGCTTCGCCTGATGTTGTTCGAGTTTTTCCTTGGCTGTCCGGCACGCCTCGGCGCTTCCGATTCGCGCCAGCGCAATCTCGGCTCGTTGTTCGGGCAACTGCGCGCGCTTGCTGCCGAGCACGCTATTCTGAGCGTCGAGATCATCCGGCGGTGGCGCCTTCTGCTGGAGCGCGGTGAGGGCCTGCAGAAGTTCGCGGTCCGCCTTCTCGTTCTCCTCCAGGCGGCGATCGACGCCAGCCAGTTCGCGGTCGCATAAATCGGCCGCCGCCTTGGCTTCATTGCGCAGTTTCTGGACCGGCTCCTTTTCGTGCTCGAGAGCACTAATCGCCTCACTTTGCTCCTTCGCGTTCTCCTGCCGCTGCGCTTCGAGTTGCTTTAATCCCTCCTCGACTTGCGCAATCCGCAGCGCGACCTCTTTTTGCTCCTGCTCGAGTTTCTTCAGCGACACGATTTCCGTCCGCAACTCAGGAAAATTGACCGCCTGCGCCACACCCTCGCGGCCGAGCGCGATCTCGCTCTTCTGCAAGACGCGCTTCTCATGGCGTAATGCCATCCGCGTCTTCTGGCGGCGCACCTTCAACCCCAGCTCGCGAAATCCGGTCCGGATAAAACTCACGCAGTAACGCTACCCTCCCAATCCGACATGCCAAGCATGGCGTTGTGCCGGCCGCACGCCGTCATCCCGAGCCTGTCGAGGGATCTCGCAGCTGCCGGACGGATACACCTACCAGCGTGACCGCCCCTCCGCGGAGGGATCCCTCAACCAGATCGGGATGACAGCTCGGCGCGGTGCCGGCTATTCCTCGCTCAGCTTCGCCAACACGCTAAAATCCTCCAGCGTCGTCGTATCACCCGTCACCGTTTTCCCGCTCGCAATTTCCTTTAGGAGCCGGCGCATGATCTTGCCACTGCGCGTTTTCGGCAGCGCTTCTGCAAACCGCACCTCATCCGGTTTCGCGATTGCTCCGATGTGCGTCCCCACATGAGCGCGCAGTTCCTCCTTCAGCGCCGGAGTCGCTTTGACGCCGCTTTTCACGGTCACAAACACGACTAAGCCTTGTCCCTTGATCTCATCCGGTCGCCCCACCGCCGCGGCTTCTGCCACTTTCGGATGGCTCACCAGCGCACTTTCGATTTCCGACGTGCCGAGCCGATGTCCGGCCACGTTGAGCACATCGTCGATGCGGCCCACGATCCAAAAATAACCGTCCTCATCGCGGCGCGCGCCATCCCCGGTGAGGTAGCTGCCCTTGAACTCACTCCAGTACTGCTTCTGGTAGCGTTCCTTATCGCCGTAAATGTTGCGCAACATGGCGGGCCAGGGCCGCCTAACGATTAGTTTACCCCCAATATTCGGCCCCACTTCCTTCCCCTGCTCGTCCACAATCGCTGCATCCACGCCGAAGAACGGCAAGGTCGCGCTTCCCGGTTTGGTCGGCGTCGCGCCGGGCAGCGGCGTGATCATGATGCCGCCTGTTTCCGTCTGCCACCAGGTGTCCACAATCGGGCAACGCCCGCCGCCCACCTTTTCGTGATACCACATCCAGGCTTCGGGATTAATCGGCTCGCCGACTGAACCGAGGAGACGCAGCGACGACAGATTATGCTTCTTCAGCCACTGATCGCCCCAACGAATGAAAGCACGGATCGCCGTCGGCGCGGTGTAGAGAATGTTGACGCTGTATTCCTCGATCAGCCGCCAGAAGCGATCGGGCTCCGGCCAGTTCGGCGCGCCTTCATACATCAGCGTGGTCGCGCCGTTCAGCAGCGGTCCGTAAACGACATAGCTGTGCCCGGTGACCCAGCCCACATCCGCCGTGCACCAGTAAACATCGTCCTCGCGCAGATCGAAGACGTACTTGGTCGAGGAATAAATCCCGACCATATAACCGCCGGTCGTGTGCAATATCCCCTTCGGTTTCCCGGTCGAACCGCTGGTGTAAAGAATGTAAAGCGGATGCTCACTATCGAGCGGCACCGCGGGACAATTCGCATCCACATATTCCAACTCGCGATGCCACCAGACATCGCGGCCTTCCTCGATGTGGACATCGTTTCCCGCGCGGCGGAAAACGATCACGCGCTTGATCGTAGTCTCGGCGCTCAAGGCGTCATCCACATTCTTCTTCAACGGCACGATCGCCCCGCGGCGATAGCTCCCATCGGCGGTGATCACCGCCACCGCGCCGCAGTCCGCAATCCGGTCGCGAATGCTATCCGCGCTGAAACCACCAAAGATGACCGAGTGTACCGCGCCGATTCGCGCACAGGCCAGCATCGCGATCGCCGCCTCCGGAATCGTGGGCAGATAGATGATCACGCGGTCGCCTTTGCGAATGCGGTTCCGCTTCAGCACGTTTGCGAAACGGCACACGTCTCGATGCAGTTGCTGATAAGTGAGCGTGCGTTTTTCACCCGGCTCACCTTCCCACAGGATCGCCGCCTTGTTCCGATTCGGACCCGTCAGATGTCGATCGAGGCAGTTTTCCGAGAGATTGAGTTTTCCGCCCACAAACCACTTCGCGAACGGCACCTTCCACTCCAGCACCTTCTTCCACGGCGCCTGCCAGGTCAGTTCCTTCGCTTCGCGCGCCCAGAATTTATCCGGCGATTTGATCGATTCGCGATACCTCCGCCGGTAATCATCCAGGCTTTTGATCCGCGCTGTTTTTACAAAATCACGCGCGGGCTTGAAGACGCGTTTCTCGATCAGGTGCGACTCGATGTTGTTCTCCATGACTCCACTTTTCATTCCAGAATTTTATTAACCGCGGCCTACGCAGATGGCGCAGATGAAGAGAGGCCTCTTCCCATCCGCGTTATCTGCGTAATCTGCGGTCAACCCTTAATCAACTTTGGGTTTGTTGCACGCTAACAAAGAGTCCACGCTCGGAGATGAGCGAACACGTTTACAAGAAGATCGAGCTCGTCGGCTCGTCCAAGAAAAGCATCGAAGAAGCGGTCGAAAACGCCCTCGCTCGCGCCGAGAAAAGCGTCCGCAGCATGCGCTGGTTCGAAGTCACCGAGACGCGCGGCCACATCGTCGATGGCAAGATCGATCACTGGCAGGTGACCGTGAAAGTCGGCTTCACCCTCGAATAGAGAACACGAGCGAACCCGGAAGACGGGCGCCAAACGCCGGCCTACTCCCCGTCCTGCACCGACTGGTAAATTTTGGTCGCGCCGTAGATGAGCACGGCGGGCTTGAGCGCGAACAGCGAAAGACGCAGCAGACCGCTCAGAAGGCGGCAGACTGGCAGGCGATTGATCACCACTCCGGCGAGAGCGGCATAGGCAATCGCGCGGGTGGGATTCTCCCGCACATATTCCTCGGTCTGATCGAGCAACTGCTCGAACTGCTCTTTGGTGTAACGGAGGCCGCGCTCCGCAATGTCTTCGTTTCCGACAAGTTGTTCGTCCATCTTCTGTTAATTCGAATATTGGCGACTCTTTGCGTGTTTCAATTCTTTTAACGCAGCGACAACCACACCGTCCGCGCCGCCAAACCCGGCGAAAAATCGCCCGGCTGCGGTTCGCGGTGGAGCGAGCCCGCCCGCCGCGTCGCCTTCAAAGCAAATTTCGCCATCACTTCGAGATCGCGCTCGTTCAGCGAGGTGCAGTTGGTCGAAAGCAAGATATGCCCCTTCCTTTCCGTCACTTCCAAAGCGCTCAAAAGCAGCGCCTCGAAATCGCGCTCCACTTGAAACGCTTTTCCGCGATGCGTGCGCGAAAAAGTCGGCGGATCGAGAATGACCATGTCGAACTTCTCGCCTTTGCGCGCCAGGCGCGGCAGAAACTCCACCACATCTTCTGCGATAAATCGATGACCCGCGGTCGGTAGCGCGTTCAGCGGAAGGTTCTCGCGACCTCGCGCGAGAGATTTTTTCGACAGATCAACGCTCACGGTTTCGGCGCCCGAAGCCGCTGCCGCCACGGAAAACGCGCAGGTATACGCAAAGCAATTGAGCAAAGTCTTGGGTTTGATCCGACGGACGAAACTGCGGTTTTCGCGTTGGTCGACGAAGAGCCCGACAGAGTAGCCGGTTCCGAAATCAATTCCGTAACGCAGCAGGCGTTCCGTCGCGGTGGTTTGCAAATTCGACCCAGCATCGCCGACCACGAGGCTCGGAACATCGCGTTCGGCGTTCCTCTTTGGCAAGAAGCGCCCGAAGACCCGGGTGGATTTGAAGTCCACCGCCAGCGACCAGAGATAAAGCTCCGTCTTGATTCGCTCCAGCGCGGCCTCCGTTTTGTAGGAAATCAGCACATCGCTGCCGTAACGTTCCGCCCAGCCATCGTCGAAGCTGCAGAGCCGATAGGCATCCGTTTGCTCCGCCTCGAAAGCTCGCACCAGAGGCGTCTCGATCCATTGCGCGTGCTTCATGCGCGTTCGTCTTGCCGCCAGAGTGCAGTGCGATAACATTGCGCCGCCCGCCGCTGCCACTGCCGACTGCGGATGCAATCATGCAACACGTCACCGTCCGCGTCCCGGCGAGCACTTCCAATCTCGGCCCGGGCTTCGATTGCCTGGGCGTGGCGTTGCGTCTCTACAACGATGTGACGGTGCAACGCGGCCAAGGCCGACGGCTCGACCCGATGGTGCGGGAAGCAAGCGAGCGGTTCTTCGCCGCGGCGGGTTTGCGCCGCTTCGCCTTCTCCTGCGTGATCGCGGGCGACATCCCGGCTTCGCGCGGATTGGGGAGCAGCGTGACAGTGCGGCTGGGGGTTATCCACGGTTTGAACACGCTCGCTGGAAGCCCGCTCGGGCGCGAGAAAATCTTCCAGCTTGGCGCGGAATTGGAAGGCCATCCGGATAACGCCGCGCCGGCGGCCTTCGGCGGATTCAATCTCGTGCGGCACGAGAGCCGTCAACGCTTTGCCGTCTCCGCGGCGCTGAAATTCGTTCTGCTCATTCCCGACTTCGAAGTGAAGACAGAAGCTGCGCGCGCCCTGCTCCCGGTGCGAATCGATCGCGCGCGCGCAGTCGAAAGTTGCGGCAACGCCGCCGCCATTGCCGCAGCATTTGCCTCTAAGAAATATCGTTCCCTGCGCGGAGCGTTCACCGACCATCTCCACCAACCTTTCCGCAAACGGCTGGTGCCCTTCTTCGACCAGGCCATCGCCGCCGCGGAAAGCGCCGGCGCGCTCGGCGGTTTCCTCAGCGGCTCGGGTTCCACCATCGCTGCTGTAACGTTAGCCGGAGCCGACGGAGTGGCCGCCGCCATGCAAGCCGCCGCTCCCTCCGCGCGCGTCCTCGTAACCACAGCCGACAATCGTGGCGCGCGAGTTCTTCCAATCAGAAATCAGAAATCAAAGATCAGAAATCCCGAATGAGTCAGCGCTCTGAGAACCTCGAGCAGTTTGCGATCGACGTCATTCTTGGTCGGCGGCAAGGCTTCCGCGCCACCGTCCTGCGTGGGCTGCTTTATCTGCTCTCGTTCGGCTACGAGCGCGCGGTTTTGCTTCGGCTCTTCCTATACCGCCACCGCATTTTTCGCGAACGCACGCTCGGCTGTCTCGTGGTCAGCATCGGAAATCTCACGGTCGGCGGCACCGGAAAAACGCCCGTGGTCGAGAAGTTCGCTCGCGCATTGCGCGACGGCGGGCGGCAGGTAGCGATTCTCAGTCGTGGTTACAAGAGCGTGCCGCAGGCGGTCGATAAGCGTTGGTTTAAACGTTTCCGAAAAGAGTTAACCACTCCGCCGCGCATCGTCTCCGATGGGAAATCGCTCCTGCTCGATTCGCGCACCGCCGGCGACGAGCCCTACATGCTAGCGAACAATTTGAAGGATGTGGTCGTGCTGGTGGACGTGGATCGCGTCAAGAGCGGCCGCTTCGCGATCAAGGAATTCAAGGCCGACACGCTCCTGCTCGATGACGGTTTACAATACCTTCGTCTGAAACACCGGCTCGACATCGTCTTGATCGATCGCCAGGCGCCTTTCGGAAACGAATACCTCCTTCCGCGCGGCACGCTGCGCGAACCGCCGCGAAACCTTCGCCGCGCCAGTTACATCTTCATCACGAAATGCACCGGCGAACCCAACGACGAACTCATCGCGCGCATCCGCAAATACAATCGCACCGCCGAGATTATTGAGTGCGCGCATAAACCGCTCCATCTCCAAAATGCCTTTACCGCCGAGCAGTTGCCGCTGGCAGATTTGCAAGACGCCTACGTCGGATCGCTCTGCGGCATCGCCGCGCCGGAAAGCTTCGAGGATGGATTGCGTAAACTCGGCGCGCGGATCGAACTCTCAAAGCATTACACCGATCATCACCGCTACGACGAAGGCGAGTTGCAAAGCTTCATCAACCGCTGCCTGCGCCGCGATCTTGCCATGATCGTGACCACGGAGAAGGACGCGGTGCGTTTCCCGCGCCTGATGAATCCCGAAGTGCCGATTTATTTCCTGCGGGTCGAAATCGAAATCCTCAGTGGTCATGAAAGCTGGGAGCATTGCGTCGCGCGCATCTGCCAGCCACAGCCGATGCTCTCACCCGCGCGATTCTTTTCCTGATTTTTGACCGCGGATTACCTAGCGCGGCTCCGCCGCAACCGAAGGTGTAACCGCGGATGCGAGGGAAGGCGCGGGTGGATCCAAGCGTAATGGTTGTGATGGAAGGACCGTGGCTGGGGCGGAGTAAAACGGCGTCATGCAAACTCCATCCACTCCCTCGAACCACGCGCCACATCCTTTTCTGGAAAAACATCAGGCCGATGTCACCACGCAGATAGGGAACCAATCCGTCGCCAGCTTCCTCTTCATCTGCGTCATCTGCGGTTCAAAAAGCAAAACATCGTGCGCGACATTGGTGGAGCTCGGAGAGTGAAATTTTGGATTAACCTCTTGGCATCGGCTGCGCTGGCTTATTGACCCACGAGGGTTCCGCCACGACTCTAAGATGTTTCGTCCGAGACGTTTCGCTGCTGGTTAGGCGAGCAAATCTCACTGCCGTCCTGAGGCGCTCGAAATCCTTCGACGCCCATGGAGAATCCGCTCAATACCAAACATATCGCCTTCCTCGGCGATTACGTGCCGCGGCGGTGCGGCATCGCGACTTTTACGGCGGATATTTGCGAGGCGATCGCGACGGAGTTTCCGGAGACGCATTGCATGGTGGGGTCGGTAAACGATCGGCCGGAAGGCTACGATTATCCGCCGCGGGTGCGCTTCGAGCTGGCGGAGCAGGAGCTGGATTCGTATCGGCGGGCGGCGGATTTCCTGAACATCAACAACGTCGAAGTGGTGTCGGTGCAGCATGAGTTCGGCATCTATGGCGGGCCGGCGGGAAGTCATTTGCTCGCATTTCTGCGCGGCGTGCGGATGCCGGTGGTGACGACGCTGCACACGGTCCTAAGGGAGCCTAACGATGAGCAGCGCGCGGTCATGCGGGAACTGGATCGACTTTCGGAACGGTTGATCGTGATGGCGGATCGCGGGCGCGATTTCCTGGAGACAATCTATGGCGTGGCGCCGGGGAAGATCGATCTGATCCCGCACGGCGTAATCGACATGCCGTTTATCGATTCGAACTTTTTTAAAGACGATCTGGGCGTGGAGGGGAAGACGGTGCTCCTGACCTTCGGCCTGCTTTCGCCTAACAAGGGGATCGAACACGTGATCGATGCGCTCCCGGCGATCCTGGCGCGGCATCCGGATATTGTTTACATCGTGCTCGGGGCGACGCATCCGCACCTCATCGCGCAAGAAGGCGAAGCGTATCGCGAGAAGCTGGCGCGGCTGGCGGTGGAACGCGGGGTGCAAGCGCACGTCATCTTTCACAATCGCTACGTCTCCCTCGAGCGGCTGAAGGAATTCATCGGCGGCGCGGATATTTACATCACGCCGTACCTGAATGAGGCGCAGATTACTTCTGGCACGCTGGCTTATACGTTCGGCTCCGGGAAGGCGGTCATTTCGACGCCCTACTGGCATGCGCTAGAACTCCTGGCCGATGAACGCGGGATACTCGTCCCCTTTGCCGATGCGCCCGCGATCGCAGACGGGGTGAATTTTTTTCTCTCGAACCCAACCCAGATGACGGCGATGCGGAAGCGCGCCTGGAAATCAGGCCGCGCCATGATCTGGCCGGTGGTGGCGCGGCGTTACATGGAAAGTTTCGAGCGGGCGCGAGCGAGTTTAAGCGCGCCGTCGATCGCGCTGGTGGCGGCGCGGAGCACGGAGAACGCGAACTATCCGATGCCGGCGCTGAAGCTGGATCATCTCTTCAAGATGAGCGATCACACCGGGATTTTTCAGCACGCGATCTACAACGTGCCGAACTACTACGAGGCCTATTGCACGGACGACAACGCGCGCGCGTTTATCTTCACGGTGCTGATGCAGGAGCTAGGCGGGCCGCAGCCGGAGATCGATCGCCTGGCGAGCACGTATCTGGCGTTCCTTTGGTACGCCTTCGATGCAAACACGTCGCGCTTCCGGAATTTCATGAATCACGAGCGGCAATGGCTCGAGCAACATGGCTCAGAAGACAGCCACGCGCGGGCCTTGTGGGCGGTAGGCACGGCGCTCGGGCGCTCGAATAACGAAGGGCATCGCAATCTTTGCGGCCTCCTCTTCCAGCGCGGGCTTTCGCCGGTGGGACGCTTCAGTTCCCCGCGCGCGTGGGCTTTTGCGATCATCGCGATCCACGAATATCTGCGCACGTTTTCGGGTGATCGTGTCGTTAGCCAGACACGCGATGTGCTGACCGAAATGCTGGCGGATTTGTTCCACGCGAATTCCGGGCCGGATTGGAAATGGTTCGAGCGGATCGTGACCTACGATAACGCGAAGCTTTCACACGCCATGATCCTGAGCGGACACTGGACTTCGCAGGCGGAGATCCTGGAGATCGGCCTGAGTTCGTTGCGCTGGCTGCTCGAAGCGCAGACGGCGGAGGGCGGACATTTCGCGCCGATTGGTTGCCACGGCTTCTGGCCGCGCGGCGGCAAGCGCGCGCGTTTCGATCAGCAACCGCTGGAGGCGCAGGCGATGGTCTCGGCTTGTCTGGAAGCGTTCGCGGTCACGCGCGATGAATTTTGGCGCAAGGCGGCGCGGCGTTGTTTCGAGTGGTTCCTCGGTCGGAACGATCTCGGGCAACCGCTCTACGATCCGACCACCGGCGGATGTCGCGATGCGCTCCTGCAGGATCACCTGAACGAAAACCAAGGCGCGGAATCTAGCCTCGCCTTCTATCTTTCCTTCGCGGAATTGACGCGCGCGGAAGGCGCTGGGATGACCGTCATCCAGAATCGCGCGGCATGAAGCTTCATTACACAGGCGTCACTTTTCGGCCGGACAATAAGCGGGTGCTGATCCGCCCGTTCATTCCTTCGAGCCCGACCGGCATCGCCAACATCATCGGTCGCGCGCTGGCCTTAAGCGAAAAGGAGACGGAGGAACAACTGGAAGCCGCGCTGGCGGATTTTGAGAGCCGTCATCTGGACATCTGCGCAACCTGGCGGCTGCACTTTGAAAAAATTAAGCCACACGTCTTCACCGATCAGCCGCTTTCGGAGACGCGGCAACTTTACCTCGGCGCGATTTTTTCCGGCGAATACGCACTGGAAGCCGCTGCGCTTTTCAATCCCTCCATCGTCCCTCACCCCGACCAGAGTGGTCTCGCGGACGGCGAGCTGCGCTTCATCCTGAGCCTGCGCGCGACGGGCGAAGGCCACATTTCCTCGATCGAGTTTCGCACTGGCGTGCTCCGCGCCGATTTTTCGATCACCGTCGAAGAGCCGTCACCTTTCGTCTGCGCGCCGAGGCTGGATCCTAATCCGCGTTATCGTCGCCGCATCTTCCTGCACAAGCTGATGGAGATGGGTTTCGAGAACGACTGGTCCACCTTGGTGATGAAGTCGTTAGGCGAAGAGTTCAATTTGGAAGAACTGGAAAAGGCGATGCAATACGCGGCCAGTCAGATCGGCCCGCTCTCCCGCGAAGTGCAGCGCACCATGGAATGCGTGCACTGGCTGGCCCAATCGAACTACCAGGTGCATTTCGATCCATCAGTCGCCGTCTCCGAGCGAATTATTTTCCCGGTCTCGTCTAACGAGAGCAACGGGATGGAGGACGCGCGCTTCGTTCGTTTCACAGAAGACGATGGGAGCGTGATCTACTATGCGACCTACACGGCCTACAATGGCCGCGCCATTCTCCCACAGCTTCTCGAAACGACCGATTTCCTCAGCTTCCGCGCGGTCACGCTGAACGGCCAGGCGGTGCAGAACAAAGGCATGGCGTTCTTCCCGCGCCGCATCCACGGGCGCTACGTCATGCTCTCGCGCCAGGATGACGAAAACCTCTTCCTGATGTCGTCCGACAATCCGCATTTTTGGAGCAATCCGATCTTGCTCCGCCATCCGGCCGAGCCGTGGGAAATGGTGAAGATCGGCAACTGCGGCTCGCCCGTCGAGACGGAAGCCGGCTGGCTCGTGATCACGCATGGCGTCGGCCCGATGCGGAAGTACTGCATCGGTGTTCTCCTCCTCGACCTCGACGATCCCACTAAAGTGCTCGCGCGCCTGACAGAACCGCTGCTCTGCGCGCACGAGGGCGATCGCGAAGGCTACGTGCCCAACGTGGTTTACACCTGCGGCGCGCTGCTCCACCGCGGGCGGCTCATTTTGCCCTACGGACTCAGCGACACCGCGGCCACGATCGTAACGATCGAGACAAACGAATTGTTGGCGGCACTCACGCCCCTGGCCTGAGCGGCTTTTCGTCCACCACCACGCGCTCGATCCGGCGGTCCGGAATCAGCCACATCAATGCCACCGCGAAATGCAGCCGAAAAACGCAGCGAGCATGCCGCCGGAGGCAATTCTTCTGGCAACTTCCGCCGAGGCCACTAATTTGACGGCCCGCTCCACGCGGCGCGCGCGATTAGCTCAGTGGTAGAGCGCTTGCTTCACACGCAAGAAGTCGCAGGTTCGAACCCTGCATCGCGCACCACTTTTCTCCGACGATGTAACCAATCGAAAAACCTTTCCGGGTTTTGCTCTGCAAACTGCAAAACGTCGCGTCTAAATAATTGTGGCTCAGTCGAAGCCGCTTTTTCAAGCGGACCGCCTGAGCGATCAATGTTCCAAGTCCAGCCAACCGGCGCAAAGGGTTCCGTTCGTCTTTTACGTGATGCGGAGTACCTCTCTGCCTGGCTGTCGGAAAGTAGTTCCGCGAAACGCCCGCGGGGAACTCGCGGCGGCTTTGCGAATGCCTCGCGCGTTGTTCGATCGCGCTGGCGGCGGGGACGACGCGCTGGTGCGGTTCTGGAAAATGGCCATGTCGGGAGACGACTCATTGATCGCGCGTTCCACGTCGCTAAAGCGGACCGGCCGGCGCTCAATCTCAGCAAAGAAGAGCGCCCGCTTCGTTGCATGCTCCAGGGAGGCGATGCGACCCTTCGCTGTCAGGGCGTGGCCCACGAGTAACATCCGACTCGGCTGATCGGACTTTGGCAAAGCCAGCGAGGCGACGGCAAACAAGTCTTCCTCGGTCAGCTCGTCAGGCAGTTGGGGCCGCAAGCGAAGACGACCATAGAACTGTTCCGCTCCGTACGTGGGGAGCTTTCGCTCCAAGTTGGTCAACGTGCGGCTGAAGTTCCGTGAGCCAATTAGCGCGACTGCTACCCCGCGATTTTCCAAGTCGGCCATGAGGTAATTCAGCCGGCTCGGAGCGGTCGTTGGCCGCGCACACGCCGGCAGCAAATACTCACACTCATCAATCACGAGCATGAGGTCGCGGGTACGGAGCCCGTCCTCTACGCGCTGGCGAATTTCAAGCGCTTTTCGTTGTGCGGTTGATGCGGTGCCGATGCTCCGTGCGATCAGACGAAAGAACGTGGTTTCGTCTGTGTAGGCGCTGAGGCTCAAGTATCGCGCGCGGCCCGGCCGCTCCAGGCACCAGCTCTGCGCGCTGAAGCTCTTGCCTGAGCGATACGTCCCTTCCATCAGGCAGAGTCCCTTTTGTGAAAGGCAAAAGTCGAGCGCTTCACGCACTGCGACGTTGACGCTCGTTTTCGCGACGGCAGCGTTGTTCGCCGATTGCATCTCGGTTTTACACGCGAGCAACGCCGATCGCAGATCACGGAACCCCTGGAAGTGCTCAAGCTTGCTCTCCGGATCGAGGCAGTAGCGCGCGAGGAAATCCGCCAGGTGCCGCGGGGTCGCATTCTTACCCCCGCCTTTCGTTCGGATGAACACCAACGAATCGGTGAACAGCTTGGCGGCGATTCGTTCTAGCGGCGACTGTGCGGGATGCCGCAGATTCTCGGGCCAGGCGGGGAAGGATGTGCAGGCAAAATGCGCACCCTCCATGTCGCGTAAGCTGGCTTCCTGCAACCACCAAATCAGCTCGCGATCTTCCGCGTTTGGCAAAGTCTGAACGCGCCGGCTGACGAGATTCGCGAGAAGGCCGCGCCGCTCCCCCGTTGAACTGGCGAAGCGCTCTTGCCGGAAAGGCTGATCAGCGCCAGCGACCCGTGTGCTGCTCATGCCGGTAGGTAATCGCCGCGCATCAGCGCCTCCGCTTCCAGTTGCTCCACCCGATTCAATTCCGACGCTTCGAAATCCCGCGCAGCGCTGCGCTCATGCTCTTCACGAGCGCGGGAAATCATATCGCGGCCCCTTGCCTTCTTCGTGTCCAACGACAGAGGAACGGCCGCCATGGAAAGCGTCGAGATGGGCAACGCCGTCCCTGTCTCGATTGTTTGCCCGGTTCCATCGTCCACAAGCCTGTGACGCCCGATCCGTCCGGCGGCGCTGTAGGTGCGCGCTTCACCGATCACCGCATCCATCATCTGCCGGCGCCGGCGTAGCCCATCCCCCGCCTCGGAGAATCCGTTCGTCAGCGCAAATTGCGGACATCCGCTGATCAAGTCTCCGTGGCCGATGACCGTGCCGGATTTGCGCCCGGTCAAACAGACCAGAGTGGCGCCGGACTCCACCGCGTATCGATCAAAATAAACCGCGATCCGTTCGCCTTCGAATCTGTAGAGATCGGGATGGTGAAACCACCAAGCGCCGCGCGATTTGTCGTCGCGGGTGTGACGCACCAGGACATGGCATTTCGCAGCCGTGATCTCGCGCCTGTCACGCGCGAAGAGATACCCCTTTTCCTCAGCTAATTTCTGCAACGGCTCCGCCTCGATCCCGTCGCTCCAGAGCTGCGCAGGGATTCCGCTGTAAACGTAGCCTTCGACGGGCTCCGCGTTCACGTACGCGAGCGATTCCTCAATTTTATCGCAGCATTCTTCGTAGCCAAGGAAGTGTTTGCGCGGGTCCTGATACCCGGCTTTGCACGCGGTCCAAACCTTCGTCGCGCGCTCGAACTCGCCCCGCTTCCGTCCGATTTGGCCGGGGATGGTGGCCATGATCCGCTGAAGGAAATTGAACCGGTTTTCGATGATCTTCGTCGTCGGGCTCTGCGATTCGATCACCCGCAAGCCGAGTGCCGCCATTCCGGCGAGGCGTGCGTGCTCATCGGTGTGGCCGGCTTCGATGAGCGCTTCCTGATCGCCGCGCAGTCTTTTTGCCGCCCAGGTGCCGCGCTCCCAGCGCTCGCCGATCCGCGGCAGCCCGATGTCTCGATACGTATGCACGATCCATTGCCAGATGTCGTCAGCCCGATAGGAATCGCGGGCGCGGATGAGGAAGTTGAACGAGGTGAAGAACAAACTCGCGACATCGATCATTAGCAGGTTCTGCCCGCGTGCGACGCGTACTCCGTAGCGGTCGCTGCATGGATCGCCGCCCCACGGCCACGGAATCCAGCAAAGGAAATTGTTGCTCATGTCGTCGCGCTCGAAGAGATCGCCGGGCGTGAGTTTGCGCTCATAGCCAGCGGTATCGATGTAGGAGAGCGTGCGCGGGTTGATGAAATTCTTCAGCCGCGCGCGCTTCGGGGACTTGTAGTACTCGACGACTTGGCTCGGAACCTCGAGTTGCTCGCGAATGGTCGGAGTAAGGGTGTGCTTGCTCGACCGCGGTTTGAGAATGGCGTCCGCTACTTCCGGGCGGCAGTTGGGATCATTGGCCAGCATGCGCGCGGCCTGCGTGGTGCTCTCCAGTTTGACGAAGAGATGGCGGCCAATTCGCTGCTCGGTTTCGTTTAGACTAACGAGAGGTCTGCGACCGGAATACTTGGCGCGCAGGTCTGGCAGGGCGCCGTGACGGTTGTACTTTTTCCAAGCGTTCCGGATCGCTTTGCTTCTCGTGTCCGACTTCGCCTTGGCGTATCGGGGATGCCGTTTCGCCAGCCCATACGCTTCGCGCAGCGCGGTTTGCAGCGAGTCGCCGCCAATCAGCTTGGCCTCAATCCCCTGACACAATACGAGTATGAAATTGTCGATCGGCTCGTAAATCAGGGACGCGTCAACAGTTACCCCGCCGGCGCTCGGATTTTCCCGCACGAGCTTATCGTCGAGATACAATTCCCAACGGTCCCACTCCAACCGGCCCCGGTCGCGTTCGGCCGTGCGATTGATCCAAATTCCAATCGTTCTCTCGCCCGCGCCGCACAGTTCGCGACAAAGGATGACGCTGACGCTGGCGTCGCGGACAATCCCCAAAACGCTCTCTGTCGCCGCGCGCGGCATCAGGCGCGCGAGTATTTCGCACCGCGCTTTCGCGGCTTTGACTTGCCGACTGGAAATATTTTCCGGCGCGATCGCTGGTCGCCAGGCAGGCTCTCTTTCTACGAAAAATCCGCCGTCCTCTTCCTGGTCATCAAGCATCTGGGCGACATCTCGAAAACCACCCCGCGCGGCGAATGAAATCAGTTCCTGGTAAACCCGCGGCGGCACGCCCGATAAGGGATAACCAACAGTCTTCTGACCGCGGACCGTGATCGGCTGCCCGCCCGTCGCGTTCGCTAAAAGTTTCTTGGCCCACTGCGGCTTCACGCCCAGCGCCGCCGCGAAGCGCGATGCCGGGAACAAGCGCAACGCAGCATCGGTCGTGCTCACGTTCCCCTCGTTTCTGAATTTTGACCTTGTAACCACTCGGAAAAACCGCCCCAGCGCCATGCGCTGAGGTTCTGCGGGATGATCGCGGACGGCCCGCGAAGTTTTCTAGAGCGATTAACCCAAGCACAGATTACCGCGTACGGCTGATTGTCCCGGAGTCGAAGATTGATCTTCTCGCGAACGAGATACGGAAGCCGCGCGACTTTGCCCTTCCGTGCAACTCCGAGCGCGTGACGACGCCGGAATTTGCTGAGACTCTGGTCGTTGATACGCAAGCCTTGGAAGTGCTTGCGCAGAATCGCCCGCACCGGCTCCAATCCATTGAGCCAGGGAAGGATGGTTGAGCCGGATTGGCCATCGCGGAGCCGCTGCAAAAGCTCCGCGCGGATCGCATCGGGCAACCGATCGCACTTCCCTGGGAGGCCGGGGCGCTTTGGGAGCGAAGCCATACCGCTCATAGCGTCGCCTCAACGTATTTTCGAACGTTCGCGAGCGTCCAAAAACCGGGATCGGCCTTAACGGCGGCCAAATGGTCTAAAAGGCTTTGCAGGTCAAAAGCGAATTGACCAGGCACCACTTGTTCTGAGCGCACGAAGCCCGCCACCATTAGGCGCCGAAAACTGGCGCAGGGGATGTCCCGGAGCCCCAGCTCCTCTGTAACGTTGGCTTTCATCCGAATCAGCCTCGGATGGAGCTTGACCATAGGTCGGTAAGATTCGCCGCCAGGCATTCGCTCCCAGTCGAAAACACCGAGAAGTGTTTCCCTTCCTTGCAGGCAAGAAGGCCACGCGACGGCCGGCGCATCCGGGACCACGCGGATGATAACCTCCGATGCGGCGGATTGAGGTTGCGCGGTCATCTCAGGAAAGCCCCATTCCCGCTCCTCGAAGGCACGCGAGCGCGTTCAACCTTCCAACCTCGCTCCGGTGGTAGCCCGGATGATGAGACCGCCGAGGGCGTTCGATTCCCTCGGCGGCGTTCACCACTAACCGTTCAGCAACCCGCCTGCGTGGTCGGACGCATCGATCACCGAGACGGAAAGATAACAACTCGCCCACAATCCGAGGAATCGCCGTGGGAACCTTGGCATTGCGGGGAGTGCAACGCTGGGTGCGACTAAGAGTATGATTTGGGGTGGCGACCATTTTCCGACCAAGGAACGGGATTTGCGTGTGTGATTGTTATTTACGAGGTGGGTTCCACGATGAACCGGCCGCCGTTTTGTTCCCACCGGCCAAAGACCGCGAGCAATTCATCCGTGCGCGCGAGAACCCGATCGTCGTAAATCTTCGGGCAGTTGGAACGCGGGTTGCCATTATCAATCATGACGTGGCCGATTCCCGCGTTGCGAAACGGCACCACACGGATCAGCGGAGATGAAAGGGCGAACACTGCGGGCGTTCTGCGGATAGAGCGGCTTCAAAACGGGCTCCCATTTGTCGGCGAAGGCCATCAACTCCACGTCGGCCCGGTCGAAGATTGATTCTTTTGCCGATTCGCATTCAACGGCGAGAGCCTCAACGGCGGTCTCCAGCTCGGCGCGGTAGCGCTCCGTTTCCGCAGGGATCATTTTCAGCTCTGTATCGCGATCCTTAATCGCGGCGCGTACGTCCCGATCCTTACGATCGCCGGTGGCCATGAGGTCGCCGACTTCGGTCGAGAGCTTGCCGAGTTCGGCATCGTTCGCGGCGATTTTCGTTTGAAGGATCGTGACCGCGGCGAGGTGCGCTACTAGCCGCTCGTGGGCGGGGCTGAGGTCGTTTTTTTTGCTCATTAGGAGGTGGGGGATTCGTGCTTCTGTTCGTTAGGCGGCGAGGGCCGCAATTTTTGCGGTGGGTTTTTCTGCGGCTGATCTTGCGGAATGCGCGGCAGCGAAATGGCTGGCGAGTAGCTCAATCAAATGTGCGGCAGCCGCCCGCCCGTTACCGCCGGGGAGTTTGGGACGGCGGCGGCGCCCGGACATCTTCGTCCACAAGTCTTGCAACTCCCGATTTGGCAGCGCTTCAATATCAACTCCGCCGAAAAATCGAATCATCGGAAGCCGTTCGGAAAACTCGCGCGGATCCGTGATAAACGGCTTTTCCAGAGCGGCCTCAATTCGCCGCCAGGCCCGACTCGAACTGCTGCTTCCACAAATCAGGTTGGCCACGCTGCCACTCGTGAATCCTGTCGCCCGAGCAAGATCGCGACCGCTCCAGCCACGCCTATTCAACTCGGCGCGGAGCGCTGCGAGGTGAGGTTCCTTTGCTGAGGCATTCATTAAGATGGCTCATAATGATCTTTTTTTTGGTTCTTGGCAAGGGGGATTCTTTTGTCTCTCCGCAACGGGTATCTTTTCGGAAGTGTCCAAGCCCGCGCGTTTCAAAAATAGTCCGCTACCAGAGGATGAACTCGCCGTCGCGTCTCGATTGCGCGAAGCGTTGGACCGGGAAGCGCTTTCCCTTCCACACCTTGCCGACAGGACTGGAATCGGGCTTTCCGCGCTCAAGCATTACGTCCGCGGAGACGCCCCTCTATCGTTGAAATCTGGCGCTCTGATTTGTGAGCACCTGGACATCAATCCTCACTGGCTGGCGATTGGCAAAGGCGAGGAAGACCATCCGTTTTCAACCTGGAAAATTGAGAGAGCAGCCGAGGCAGACCGTCGCAGTCGCGCCCGCCTATCTTTTCATTCCGCGATCGTCCAATCGATCGTTCACCGGCTGGACAAATGGGGACGTGCGCATCCCGAGATTATTCGCCGCAAATGGGGAGAGTCGTTCAAGGAAATGGTCGCGCGCCACTCGACGCCAAAGCTAGAAGCAATGCTGAGCAGGACCGTGACGACCATGCGTCGCCGCGTCGGCGCTGACGACAAAGCTGAATCTCTGCGCTTGATTTTTCGCATAGCAGAAGCGCTTCAGGATCGCGTGGATCAACAAATTCCAATTGACCCAATGGGTCACTCTGACTATTTGTCGACAATGCAGATCGGCGAAAAGATCAAAGCGAAGAGGAAAAAGATGAAAATGACTCGTGTGCAAGCGGCCGAGAAATGGGGCGTTCCTGCCACCACCCTACGGAAGTGGGAGACAGGAGAGCGCACTCCACGCGGCCTCGCTTTGAAGCAGCTCGAACTGATCCTGCGCAACAACAACACCTAACGACCAAAGGAAAACACCCAATGAAAACGCAGACCAAGAAATCGAGCCGAGATGGAACGACCACGCCAAATCGACCAGCTCACCAAGCCTCTACGGAAAACACTGACGCGCGCGACAGACAAACGGCTCCGGTGCTGCCGGAGAGCTGCTGGCTGTTCCTTGCGCGGGTATACGATCAAATCACGGTAATGAAATACGATGAAGCGGTTGGTCGAATGGGAGCGCTCGGAGAATTGATCGCGCATCATCCTGCGCTGAAAATCCAAGCGTGTGCCGCGCGGCAGATCGCTGAGGCAGACCAAGTGATCGCTCAATTGCGAGCGAAGGCGGCAGAAGATCAGGTGAAAGACGAAGACGGACAAGTAAGCGCCATTGGAATGATCGAGCTCTCGAAACTGTTGGAAGGGAACTGCGCTCACAATTACCGAGACGCCGTCTGCTGCCTGGAGGGTATGGGAGACTTGATTCAGCACCATCCGGCATTGCAGGTCGAAGCGGCGGCGATTCGACTGATCGTCCGCAGCGAAAACGTGCTCAATGGATTGCGGACGCGGGCCGGGCGTGCGTATTACGCGGGGGGCGTACAACGGCTGTAGGACTGGCGCGGTATGGGCAACGGGACGCGCCGCGAAGATGGGCCGCGGACGCGGACAAAGGTCTAGCAACCGCCGGGCATGAATAACAAACGAGTCGTCAAGAACGGCGCATGAAGGCACTGATTAGAATTGGCGAAGTGGAGGCCACGTTCAGCGAAGGCGTGTGGAGTTGTGAGGACGCACGACTTTCGACAGAGCTGAACGCGTTGCTGCCGACCGGTGGATTTTCGCCGAGCGATCCGTCCCCTGCACACACCGCGGCGGCTGAGGCGGCACGCGTCTTCCACGCGCAGATTGTAGCAGTCGATTCGTCGGAGCAGTTCAGTGATGGAGAAGTTTACTAAGGTCGCGCTGGCCAAGATCAGAGATCAGTCATCGGCGGCAGCGGATTAGGGAGCCTTCCATTTCCATCGTTTGCTATGGTGGTTTCCGCGCCGGGGCCTCTTGGTTTATTTGTCGGCAATGGATGCCCGGTTTGTCGATACGATGAAGAAGAAAACGGAGACCGGAGACGCTGCCTCTCAGATCACCGGGAACGCGGACGAAATGGACCGCCTCATCCGGGAAGCATTCCACGGCACCGACGCCAACGCGGTCGTTCGGGCTCGGGTCGATAAATTGCTCGAAACCGACGA
Source organism: Chthoniobacterales bacterium (assembly GCA_038258815.1). Taxonomy (GTDB): domain Bacteria; phylum Verrucomicrobiota; class Verrucomicrobiia; order Chthoniobacterales; family UBA10450; genus JACCTI01. The sequence continues at coordinate 26,470 of JBBSPM010000016.1, read as the reverse complement.
TGTAGAGGGAGCGGCAAAACTTCTCACGACAGCGGTTGAAAACATGGCGCTGCTCATGCCGCCAGAAACCAGCGCGGCGAACAAGGTGCGCACTCAAATGCGCATCCCCTTGGAGAGCTGGCTTTTTGATGAGGAAGCCGATCCGGCCGCGGTAGAAAGTGCGCTCTCTTCGGTGAGCGCTCTGAGCGCGACCTTGCCCGCCATGTCCGACGCGGATGTGATGCGAAAGCTCGGGATCGGCGCGGACGCCTGGAATAAGCACGCTGGCTCGGCGACGCGGAAATAAGCTGTCCACCAGCGCACTGCATTCGGCTACAAGGACAAGCCTCGCCATGAAGACGCTTGTTGCCATCGCCCTCGCGATGATCACCCTTCCGCCGACTGCTACGCAGGCCGCTGACATCGCCACTAAATCCGGCACCATCTACAAGGGCGCCACGATCACCAGTCGCGACGCTGCGAGCGTCTCTATCACTCATGCCTCGGGGGTTGCTCGCGTGCCGATTCCAGACCTGCCCGACAAATCTCCAGGCGGGGCTTCATTATGACCCGACCGCGGCGGCGAAACTCAAAGCGGTAGAAGCCGTTCAAGCGAAAGCCCAAGCCGGCGCTAAAATAGCAAGGACAGTCGAAGCCGAAAACATCATCATCAAGCGCGTCGAAGCGCCCGGTATGCTGTGGGGCACCAACGTCAAGTTCCGCTATTTTATCGCGTTGAAGAACCGTTCGCCTAGCGACCTCACCGTCGAGGTTGAGATCGCTCTTTTGGGCAAAGCCGGTGACGCAATAACGCGCGAGACATTCAACGGAATCGCGCCGGGCGGTTTGGAGAAGGTGCTCTATCTCGATTCATTCGTCGGTCCGGCGGCATTCCATGAGGATGCCTGCGTCTCTGCTTTTAGCTATAAAGTGACGAGCGGCGCTGACATCGTGGGCGCCGGCCGGGCGCCAATCACGGAAAAGTTCGAAGACACGATCGCGTCGCGCTGAGTTTGCAGCGCTCCGCGCGGATGATCCGATCCGCTCCCTCGCCAAATCACCGCGCGCGAGCACGCGAACGATCAGGGCCATTTTCATCATTAAATCGGTGGATTCCGGGCGGCACCGCGAACTCGTTATCGTCGGGCCAGTGAATCTCGCCGCCACCATGTCCCTCAACGCCTCAGGGTTCGTCAACCCGCTGCGCGGCGCTCAGACGGCGATGAGCGGATTCAAAAGCACGCTCAGCAGCTTGGCCGCGCCGTTGCTCGCGCTCGCAGGCGCCGCCTCCGTGGGGGCGCTCATCGGGAAGTCGATTCAGAAAGCGGCCGACGTGGAACAAATGCAGGCGAGCTTCGCGGTACTCACGCAATCGACCTCCGCTGCCGCGGCGATGATCAAGCAACTCCAGCAAATCAGCGCCTCCACTCACCTGAGCCTGCCAGGCCTCGGCAGCGCCGCGCAAACGCTCCTCTCTTTCGGGCTCGAAACCAGCAAGGTCGTTCCCGCGCTCCGCATGCTGGGCGATGTCTCTGGCGGCAATTCCGATCGATTCGCCAGCCTCGCGCTCGTCTTCGGGCAGACCGCGAGCGCCGGCAAACTTATGGGGCAGGATCTGCTCCAGTACATCAACGCCGGGTTTAATCCGCTCCAAGAAATTTCCAAACGCACCGGCAAAAGCATGGGCGAACTGCGCAAGGAGGTGGAGGCGGGCAATATCACGTTCGCGCAAGTCAGCCAGGCATTCACCGATGCCACTTCCAAGGGCGGAAAATTCTTCGGGTTCACCGAGGCCATGGGGCGCACCTGGAACGGGCTCATGATGAAGCTCCAAGCATCGATCGAGACCATCATGCGCGAGTTCGGCCAGCCCGTCATGGACGCACTCAAGCCATTTCTCAGTTCCGCAATAAAGCTCACGGATAAACTCGCGGTAAAATCCCGGGAATGGGGAAAAGCCGTAGGCGACGCCATCCGCGTCACGTACCAGCTTTTCAAGAGCGGCGATCTCGGCACCGCCGCCGGGCTCGCGCTCAAGATCGGGTTCGCCCAAGCCACAAACTTCCTCTTCGGCGCGCTCAAGGGCATCTTCACCGCCTCCATCTCGCTCCTGGCCGATGGCATCTCGGGCGCGTTCAGCTTCCTCGGGAACGGCGCCGCGCTCACTGGGCTGGGGCTCGTGCTGGACGGGATCGCGACCACGTTCGGGGCCGAACTTCAGAAGGCGGTCATTGATGCGTTCACGGGGCTCAAGATTTCAATCGGCGGGAAAACGTTGGTGGATGTCCTGCCCAAGGATGTAGCCGATACGATGAAGCACTCCGCCAACATCAGCGAAGATGCGGGCCAACAGCGGGTGGCCATGGGCGCGAGCATGCTCAGCGACGCCATGGAAGGCAGCGGCGCCGCACTGCGCGATTCTCTTCTAAAAGCCTTCGATAAATTTCGACTCGAAATCCGAGAGACGAACCTTTTCGGTCCGCAGCTCGCCGAATGGGGAGCGCAACTGAAAAAAATGATCTCGGATGCTATCCCATCCGCTCTCAAGCATGCCCCGCGGAAACCGGAGCGGCACGTCGCCAAGGACGGGCTGAATCATCTTGATGGCGTGGGTAGCGGGGCGGCGAAATTATTGGATGGCGACCGCTTAGCCAAAATCGGGCTTTTCATCCGCAAGGGCGGCGCCCAGGGCGATCACGCCAAAAAAACCGCTGAAAACACCACGCAACTCGTCCGCTGGCAGTCTAAACTCTACGAACGTCTCGGCTCGGTTTTGAAATCGGGTGGGCTCACGACAGGCGGCCTCACAACCGGCACTCTTTGGTCGCCGCGCTAAAACTGATTTCCGTCCGATGCCGTCTCCAGTAACCAAGGGCCGGAACGGTGTCATCGAGGGGCCGAACTCCCCTCAGTTCGAAGATTCGAGCACAGGCTATCGGATGGTCCGCGTTTTCTCCGGCCCGTGGGCCGCCGTGAATGCCGCTAAACCGGAGCGGCTCGCCACGATGACGGGGTCCGGTACTTTCCAAGTCGATATCGTGCAGATAAATCGGGCGCCGGGCGACCAGGCCGAAATGACTGTGACGCTGGTCGAAGCCGCCGTGCCCTACAACGCGGAAATCTACGAGATTGAATGGCTCGAATTACCTCAGAAATTGGAATCTCATCCGCGCTACTCAATAGGCGGCGTCAAAGAACTCACCAATGCGATGTTGGACGCACTCGAAGAGTGGAGATCGCTCTCCGGGGCCACAACGCGCGCCAGTAAATTTTCGAGTTTGGCTCCCAACGCGCAAGACTTCGCGCAGAAGGTTATGCGAGGGACCGACTCTTACGTGCTCTATTCGCCCGTTGGGAGAATAACCAACAGATCTCGCCTAAAACCCGCGACGGGCAGATGCGGGACTAAAAATGTGCCCCCAAGCGACATCACAGTGCCTGGATACGTTTACCTAAAGACCGCGGATCGTGCGACCCGGCATGAGGGATGGTGGGAGCGCGTGCAAGAATGGACTGGAGCCCTCTCTGTGGACGAAGATCTATACCCTGCCGGGTGAGCTTCGGAACGCTTTTTTCGCATTCCACTTCACCCTTTCCGACAGGGCGGAATGTTGCGGGTCTCCCTATGAGAAGCCATTCCCCGCGAAGGCTTCGCGAGGGCTAAAATCGGAACGCTATTCCAATGACGGCGGAAGTCTCTCTGCGCTGTCACATTGGCGTGTAAATAGCGCCCTCTGTGGCAGTAAAACCTACCAAATAGCACCAAATCGTACCAAATAGCACCGGAACGGTATTTCCCTTGGCGCCAACGAAAAACGTTCCGATGTTTTCGTCCTGCGGTGCGGCGACGGTGATCTCTACATCGGGTCCACGATTGATCTGCGTCGCCGCGTCGCGGAGCATTATGGCGGCAAAGTCGATTCGACCGCGCATCGTCGGTCGGTGGTTCTCGAATATTACGAAGCGTGTCGTTCCGAGGTCAAAGCGCTTCTCCGCGAGAAGCAACTCAAGACCGGGTTTGGGCGAGCCTATCTCCGCATGGAACGCAATGATGAGTTGCCGAAGATCGGGCGCTGCGCGCTTCTGGCCCTCGCGGGAAACTGTCGCAGTTGCACAGCCGAACCGCAGCAGACCTCAGAACCCGGTTGCCCGCCGAGGGTGGAAAAGATAGGCTGGCCTCATGAGCATCGCCGTCGAAGCCATCTCAGAAGACGGAATCCTGCGCCCGCTGCAGCCGCTCTCCCTGCCCGAGCACACCCACGTCCGCCTCTCGGTCGAGACCCTTCCCGACGATCCTGAGCGCGCGGCGTGGCTCGCGCCATCCGAACGCCGCCTCCGCGAGGTCTGGGACAACGAGGCCGACGACGTTTTCAATGCATTGCTCACGCAATGACCTTTATGAACGAGATCACTTTCAAAATTGAACGTTGCGACGAGAGCGGCGCTTATGTGGCGAGCTGGGATGCGCCCGGCGGTGAAGGTGGCATTACCACGCAAGGAAATGATCTGCGCGAACTCGAAACCATGATCCAGGAGGCGGTGCAGTGTCACTTCGATAACCACGAAAGACCGCGCAGCATCCGGCTTCACTTTATCCACGATCCCATTCTCGCCACCGCGTGAAACTCCCGCGCGACGTGTCGGGTAGCGACGCCGTTAAAGCTCTCAAGCGTCTTGGCTTTGGAATCGCCCGGCAGGAAGGCTCCCACGTCCGCCTGAGCAAAGGCCCGCTGCGAGTTACCATTCCCAACCACAAAGCCATCGCCCCGAAAACTCTGCCAAGCATCCTGCGACAGGCCCAGGTTACTGTCGAAGAGTTCGCCGCGGAGTTATGAATAACCTTCTCATAAGCTAGTCCGCAGAATCAAAGCGCCACTGGCCACGGTGGAATCTGCGCTCGCTCTTAAAATTATCGGCCACCTCTCCACCGCCAACTCCTTCACACTCGACGCGCACCTGCGCCGTTCGTTGCGGTTGTAGCTATGCCACGCGTGCGCACGAAGAACCCCGCTGGCGATATGAAAACCAAACTGTTTCCGCTCGTCACGCCCGGCGAAATGCTGGTCGAAGAATTTCTCCAGTCGCTCGGCCTCACCCAATACCGGCTCGCGAAAGACATCGGCGTGCCGCCGCGCCGCATCAATGAAATCGTGCATGGCAAGCGCGCCATCACGACGGACACCGCGTTCCGCCTCTCGCAATACTTCGGAAACAGCGCGCAGTTCTGGCTCAACCTCCAGGCCGATTACGAACTGCGACGCATGGAACGCAATGATGAGTTGCCGAAGATCGGGCGTTGCGCGCTGCTCGCCGCCGCCTGAAACCGGTCGCGCCGTCCGCCTTTGAGCGGATCGAGCCGTTTGCCGAGATTATGGGACCGAGCGGACGCCGCGCTTTGCATGTCTTTCACGCTCGCCGTCGCGATTGATGTCGAGGCCACCTCGGCGAATCGCCGGGATCGCCCCCTTCCCGCTGCCCGGCCTCAGCGGCGATATACGTCTCGGCGGTGGCGGACGCGTTGAATCTCGACCTCGTTGCTGTCGCGAAGCAGTTCGTAAATGACGCGGTAATCTCCCACTCGAACGCGATAGGTGTGATCTGCGCCGGCTAATTTGTCGCTACCGTGTGGGAGCGGATTGGCGCGCAGGCCAGCGACAGCATCCAGAATGCGCCCAACGTCCTGCTGCGGAATGCCTCGCAGGTCTTTCTTCGTCGAGCTGCGCCAACGGATCTCAAAGGATGCCATCTCGCTTGAGCTCGGTCACAAACTGCTCGTGCGGAATGGTCGCTTCCTCGCGGCGCTCAGCGACAACGGCTAAATCGTCCAAATCCTCGAGAAGCTTCTCATAAGCGGAAATCGGCAGCAGAACCGCCGTGCGTTCGCCTTGGTCATCAGTGAGATACTGAACGGAATCGCTCATAGTCAGCAGCGTAGTGTGAAACGTCGCGGTGTCGAGAAACGAGCGGAGCCTCGGAGCGGAGCCCCCTCAGGGCGTCGGCGGCGGCCCGGGCGGACCCAGCGGCGGATCCTCGGGCTCGCCCGGACGCGTCAGGTAGACCACGCCCCACTCCCGCGCCCGGCGGCGAGCCGATTTGCCGAGCGCTTATGAAACCGACCAGTTTGCCCCGCGCCACCGCCGGAATAAAGCCCTGGATGAAATGCGACACCACCTGCGCGAGCTGGCTGTTCGCCGCATCGTGCTGCGAGGTCTGGCCAGCTTGCATCACCGACTTTGGCGATGACGCTGGATTAGTTCTCTGTCAGAAAATGTCGCCTGAGCCCTATCGCCAGTATCGCTCCACAAGCTCGGTGATGCGCTCACGATCGAGAAAGTAGATGGAGCCGATACAGCCCTTCGGCATCTTCTCGACGATTTTCTCGCGTGCGTTCTCGGTGAAAGAACCGCTAATGGCGATGATGAATGTCGAAATGTATCTCTGCTCCTTGGAACCTATCTCATAGTAAGGCATCGAAAACGCGTCCTCTAACTAGCCTAGTAACTCATCTATGGCGGCGTTCACGCCGCCGGCGATGTTGCCAGCCTTGGCTTGGAGTCCATAGTGACGGTGATTTCCGAAGGGTGTGACTTCCGAGAATGTGAAATCCTTGCCGTATTCCTTCTTGCCGTGGGTGTAGCGCACAAAGAGGAATCCCATGCGCCGAAGCAGTGGGTGAAGAAGCTCCCTGCAAAAGGCGTCCTCGTCGCCCGAAAACTCATCGCGCCATGGAAGGCCAGACAGAGCGACCTCGGCGTTATGGAGCAGAGCTTTGAGGTCGCTGGCAGCTCCGAGAATGCTCGATTGAAGCGGGTCGCCATGAGCAACGACGCGCCGGAGTGTGATACCCTTGTAGTCGTCTTCTAGTTCGACGTTGGTGGCGGTCCAGTTGCCGTGATGAGCACGTTGCTCATTGATGGCTGCGATAAACGTGGCCAACCCGTAGCGGCCCTCCCAATACTTGTTCGACGTGTGGCATCGAAACTCCAGAGCAACTCCGTCCGCGTGTTGCGAAACCAGTAACTCGTGGAAGAAGAAGGTGCCAAAACCGTCTTCGCAGTGAATCTCTAGTTGAAGTCCAGCCGGCAAAGGGTGCGCCTGCTCACCGGCGAGGTCCGCTAGGCTGCACTCGGCAAGGATGTAGTCATCGCCGGCGTCCAGAACGTCAATATGCTTGCCGGAAATGGAGACGCTGACCTCGTCGTCTTCTCGTTTGGCTTCGATCATTCGCGCGTTGCGACGGCTAACGACTCAAGCTCAGAGACAGCGGAGTGCGGCGCGGCACCGGCATGGTGAGCGGAAAGGCGGCGGTAGAAGCAGGCGCCGTGACGCACGGAGCTATCGCTGCAGCACACAGATTAGGCGTTGCGACCATTTCGCTTTACTCGGTTACAAAATGATGATGCGCCTCGCCGGAGGGGCACCTGTCAACGCGCTCGATCTCAATCTGCTCACCGTCATCGGCGAGCAACACGATTGCGTCGCCGGCAGGAATATCCAGGCTGTACTGGATACTTGAGACATAGAGGCCTGAGTTCAGATCGAATAATCCGGTCGAATGAATATTGCCATCAACATAGAGTGTCCCTTGCCGGTCTAGTGGAAAGGTCAGAGCTTTCATTGCACTGCATTTGGAATCGGTGTTCATAATTGGTGGTAAGAGGGTTCGTTCCTATAATCTCGGCATCGTTGCACGGCTTTCATCCTCCATTCAGCCAGGCGATCCCGGTCCGCGATCCTATCTTCCGTGACCAGCGATGCGCAATCCACAAACGCTGCTCTCGACCTAAACGAACGCCAGTTTGCGCGCGATTCTTCCCATTCTCTTCTTTTGGGATGTCGGCAGAACCCGCCTTTTGCCGATTGCGGGGGGAAGAGGGGTCGGTCCTATAATCTCGGCATCGTTGCACTGGCTTGATCCGGCATTCAGCGAGGCGATCACGCCCGCGATCCTATCTTCCGTGACCAGCAATGTGCAATCCACAAACGCTGCTCTCGACCTAAACGAACGCCAGTTTGCGCGCGATTCTTCCCATTCTCTTCTTTTAGGATGTCGGCAGAACCCGCCTTTTGCCGATTGGATTCCGCGAGGTGGAGGCGGCGAGTCGAGCGAGGCTTTGGGCCCTCAAGTGCTTGAGAAAGAATGGAGCGCCACTCCTCAGATTTTCGGCGTCCTCAGCCTCCAAGCTGTCCGCCTTCAACGAAGGCTGTCGAGCATTGGGAGAAATCGAGATCAATTTTGTGGATTCAGATGAGTCGCTCATGGCAGGTGGTTGCACCCGGATCAGGGTGCTTGAAAAGCGATCAACTCGCCGCTTGCGCATAGCTTTCCTTGCGATGGCGGCTGTAGGCCAGAAGGATATTCTCGACTGACAAATCCTCGTCCACGCTTTCCCAATGGACGCCGAGGCCGCGTCCGATGAGCGACCATTGCTCGCGTTGGGAGGCGGTGGCGGATTGCAGGCGCGGAAAGTAGCTCACCGGCAGCGTGACCTCGCGCCCGTCAGAAAAGCGCACGGTCATATTCTCGCCGGAAAAGGCAATGGTGTGGATGCGCTGTTCCATAGTCATGGCTGAAGTCCTCCAAAAGTCTGATACCACAAGCGGAGGAACTCGTCGAGGTGCGCCTCGGTGATGTGCAATATCTCGTTGCACTCATGGCGGCGAAAACCCTCCACATAAGCGAACTCCAAAGGATCGAGCCACAGCTTGGCCGCATTGTCATCCTTAGTGACGTGGACATGCGGCGGTTCATAACGATCCGCCATGAAAAAGAAGAAGCGGCAGCCTCGCTCGCGGAGAATGGTGGGCACGCGGAAAGATTTATGGATTTGGCAATATTCGGCAAGTCTGCATGAGCGAACATTGCCGTGACACCATCGAAATCCACAAACGCTGCTCCCGACGTAAACGAACGCTGGTTTTCGCGCGATTCTTCCCACTCTCTTCTTTTGGGGTGTCGGCAGAACCCGCCCTTTGCCGATTGGATTCCGCGAGGTGGCGGCGGGGCTTCCCGCCGTGGCGAGTCGAGCGAGGTTTCTTTCGCAGGGGAGACGCCTATGCTGCCGAATATATCATAAGACTTTGGCAATGAGTGCGTTGCGCTCTGCAATCGACGACACCTGACAGGCAAACCGGGCCTCGTTGCATGCAACGGAGGGCGCCTGACCAGCAAACCGGGCCTCGTTGCACGCAACGGAGGGCGACTGACGAGCAAACGGCGCTCTGAAAAGTGTGGCAACGCGCCCCCGGGCGGCCAAATGGCGCTCTAGAAAGTACGCCGACGCGGCCTCTCTCGTTCCACCGCCCCTCCTCTCGTTCCCAAGTTGGACTTGGGAACGCACCTGTCCCCGAAGCTGAGCTTCGCTAACGCCAGTGATCGCAACGCAAAAGCGGCATCGCCCCCGCCAGCCACTCATGCGCCGACGAATACTGCCAATGCTCCGGCGCAACGACCCACCCGCGCTGCACCGGATTATTGTGCAAATACTCCAGTTTCTGCAGCATGATCGCATCAGTCGGGATCGATTGCGGATGATAGCCCTCCTGCCAGACCTGATGCTCGCTCTCCGTCTTATGCGCCGCCCGCTGCCGCCGTAGTTGGTCTAGGAGCCATGCCGCGTTCTCCTCCTGGAGCAATTCCAACAACCGCCGCGCGGTGTGCCGCTTTAGATCAGCCATGACCCGAGGGAGATCGGGCGCCGAGACGATGGCGTGGAAATGGTTATCCAGAATAACCCAGGCGTAGATCTTCAGCGCTTTCTCGGCGCGGCAGTAGGCCAGCGATTGCACGGGCAAGTCGCACCGACCGTGCAGCGGTGGTAAAGATGGGCAACCAGCCGACCACGGTGGAGGTGACGAAGTGCGCCTGATCCGTGTGGTGCACGCGATAGCGACTGCGCATGTGAGTGAGGATGCAGGAAGCTCAGCTTCCAGAGCAAGCGCGTTCCCAAGTGCAACTTGGGAACGAGGCGAACGAGGCGAAAAGTGGGGCGACGCGGCCCCGGTGGGCGAAGGACACGCCTATATCGGCGGTGGCGCCATGCCCCAGCGGGCGAGGCGGAAGCGGACCGCAGTGGCAACGCAGCCGAGGCCGTAGCGGACGCTGCGGCGGAAATTGATCGAGGAGGCTTCTGGCATGTATTTGGCCGGGCAGGTGATTTCGCCAATGGCGCAATCGAGCCACAAGACTTGCGCCAGGATCTGGTTGTCGAAGACGAAGTCCTCTGAGTTTCGCTCGAAGGGGATGCGCTCGAGGAGTTCGCGCGCGTAGGCTCGGTAGCCGGTGTGGTATTCGGAGAGCTTGGCGCCGAAGAGGAGGTTTTCGCCGGCGGTGAGGAGTCGATTGGCGATGTATTTCCAGACCGGCATGCCGCCGCGGAGGGCGCCGCCGCCGAGGATGCGGGAGGCGAGGACGCAGGGGTAGAGCCCGCTGGCGACCATGGAGGCGATCGCGGGGATGAGGCTGGGGGTGTATTGGTAATCGGGGTGGAGCATGACGACGATGTCGGCTCCGGCGGCGAGGGCGAGGCGGTAGCAGGTTTTTTGGTTGCCGCCGTAGCCGCGGTTGCTCGGGTGCACTTCCACCTGCACGCGGTCGAGCGTGCGCGCGATCGCGGCGGTGTCGTCGTGGCTGGCGTCGTCGACGACGATGACGAGGTCGACGATGCCTTGCGCCATGACTTCGTCGTAGGTGCGCCGCAGGGTGCGGGCGGCGTTGTAGGCCGGCATGACGACGACGATTTTCTTTCCGTTAAACATGCGGCAAATCCCGGTGCGGGCGCGGCCATCCTTACGATTCGTGCTGGCCCGGGCAAGCGCACTCTCGCAGGAGGCCGAAATTCGCGCTGGAGCAAAACTCTGCGTGCGCAGGCTTGAGCCGTTGCACAAAAGCGCCATATACCTTCTCCGATGCGTATTCTGTTGATCGAGGATGAAAAGAAGACGGCTGCCTTTTTGGCCAAGGGCCTGCGCGAAAGCGATTTTACGGTGGAGGTGGCGGGCGATGGTGAGGCGGGATTGAAGCTCGCGCAGGGCGAGACGCCGTGGGATCTCCTGATCGTGGATGTGATGCTGCCGAAGAAGGATGGATGGGCCGTGGTGGGTGAATTGCGCGCGAGCGGCTCCCGGACGCCGGTGCTTTTTCTCACGGCGCGCGATCGAGTGGAGGATAGGGTGAAGGGTTTGGAGTTGGGCGCGGATGATTATTTGGTGAAGCCGTTCGCGTTTTCGGAATTGATGGCGCGAGTGCGTTCGCTTTTGCGGCGGGCGACGCCGGCGCCGGCGGATGAGGTCTTGCGCATGGCGGATCTGGAGATGGATACGCAGCGGAATCGCGCCACGCGCGGCGGGGTGGCTTTGAATCTGACGCCGAAGGAATTCCTGCTGCTGGGGCATCTGGTGCGCGCGGGCGGGGAAGTGGTGACGCGGGCGGAGATCGTGGCGCATGTGTGGGACATCGGCTTCGTGCCGGATACCAATGTGGTGGACGTGGTCGTTAGGCGGATGCGCGCGAAGGTGGACGATCCGTTCGAAGTGAAGCTGGTGCGCACGATCCGCGGCGTTGGTTATGCCATCAATGCGAACTGAACCGCGCTCGATCGGTTCGCAGCTGGTTCTTTACTTCACGGTGGCAGGGGCGCTGCTGCTCTTTGGCGGGCTGGCGGTGCTCTACTGGGTGGTGGTGCAGCACGCGTTTGAGGAGGATAACGAGGCGCTGGCGGACAGGCTCTTCGCGGTGCGGACGGAGCTGATCCGGAGCGGCGGGCCGCGTTTATTGAATGAGGAATTGGAAACGCTGCGGCCGCGGGAGCGCGTGACGTATTGGGTGCGCCTGCTCGATTCCACGGGCGCGACCGTGGCGGAGACGCCGGGCATGGCCAGCTTTCTCGCGCCGGAGGCGTTCCCGTCGCCGGTGACGACTTCGACGGAGGAGCTGGATCCACATATCGTTAGGCCGAGCGGGAAATTGCTCGCGTTGCTGGCGACGCGGGAGGAGGTGGCGGGACGCGCGTATGTCTTGCAGTTGGCGCAGAATCGGTCGGTAGACGAGCAGTTTACGAAACGTTTCGGCATTCTGGTGCTGGCCGTGCTCGTGATCGGCAGCCTGATCTCCGCGCTGGTCGCGCTGGCGGTGACGCGGCGCAGTTTGCGGCCTTTGGCCGAAATCACGCACTCGCTCGAACGCGCCGGGCCGACGCACCTCGACGAGCGGGTGGAACCCTCCGCCTGGCCGCGCGAATTGCAGCCGCTGGCGATCGCCTTCGATAATATGCTGGATCGGCTGGAGGATTCGTTCACGCGTTTGTCGCAATTCTCGGCCGACCTCGCGCACGAACTGCGGACGCCGGTGGCAAATTTGCGTGGCGAGGCGGAGGTAGCGCTGACGCGGCCCCGCAGTTCGGAGGAATATCGCGAAGTGCTGGAATCAAGCGTGACCGAATGCGAACGGCTCTCCGCCATTATCGACAATCTGCTCTTCCTCGCGCGCGCCGAAGCCGCACAGGGGCTGGCGGCGCGGACGTGGTTTGATGGGCGCGCGGCTTTAGAAAAGATCGCCGGCTACTTCGAAACAATAGCGGAAGAGCGGCATGTCACGATCACCTGCGAGGGCGAGGGCGAGATTCACGCGGACGCACTGCTCTTCGGTCGCGCAGTCAGCAATCTGGTGGAAAACGCGCTCCGTTTCAGCCCGGACGGAGGCGTGATCAAGATCGTGCTCTCCGTTACGCCCGCCAAGGGCGAGGTGGCCGTGCACGATACCGGACCGGGCATCGAGGCCGAACATTTGCCTCGCATCTTCGATCGGTTTTACCGCGCGGATTCGGCGCGCAGTTCGCAGGGCACAGGGCTGGGCTTGGCCCTGGTGAAATCAATTCTGGACCTTCACCACGGGACCGCGACGGCACGCAGCGAAGCCGGCAATGGGGCGGTTCTCACTCTCGTTTTCCCATCCGGCGAGCGTTCTTCGGTCTGAGTGGCGACACTTTTGTCGGCTATTTTCGCGACATTACAAAAATGTCTTGATTCAGTGCATGTCATTCTTGTAATCCGATCGAATGCTTTTCCGAACCTTGAATTCGAAGCGGACTTCCGCACCTGTTCTCAGCATCACTCTCCTGGCGGCCAGCGCCGCGTTTCTCCCAATGGCGCCGCGAGCTGTTGCGCAAATGGCCGTGGGACCATCGCCATCCGGGCCGCGCACCGCGGCCACTCGCCGCGCCACCGAGTCGGAGGTTAGCGCAAACGGCGACCGCATCGTCATCACGGCCGAGGTCGAGCCCACCCCGCATCCACACGATGATTTCCGTCCCAAACTCGATCACATCATGCGGGAGGTCTCCGACACGAAAATCACGGTCACGAAAAAAGCCACCGCGATTAAGCTCGATCAGCAGCCGACCTTGGTGAACAACAACCAGCAGGACACTTTCAATCGCGCGCCCGGCGTTCTCATCACCGAACAGAACACGCCCAGTCAGTTCAACATCAGTTACCGCGGCCTCGGTAACCCGCAAGAGTCGGAATACGTCAACGTCCTCCAGGACGGCATCTCCATCACGAGCGATTGGATCGGTTTCCCCACGCTCTACTACGTGCCGCTCCCGCAGAGTGTGAGCGAAATCCAAGTGATCCGTGGCGGGAGCAGTTTGCTTTACGGACCGGAGCCCGCGCCCGCCATTAACTACGTCAGCCGTCGGCCCAAGCCAGGCTCACCGTTTTCCATCTCGACCGAGCAAATCGGCGGCGCGGACGGTCTTTATTCCACCTTTAACTTTCTCGAAGGCACTGCTGGTCCTCTCGAATACCGCGCGGACTTCGGCTACGTGCATTCCGATGGGCAACGCGATAACTCGCAGTCCGACCTTTATCAGGGCGATCTTTTCCTCGGCTACCGTCCGGACGAAACACAGTTCACCTATTTGCAGTTCAACACTTATCACGTCAGCGCGGGCAACCCCGGCCGCCTGAATCTTCCGCAGTATCTCGCCGATCGCGACCAGACCCTCACTCCGTTCAACCACGACTGGGTGGATCGCGTCCATCTTCGCCTGGGACACGACCACGAGTTCGGCCCGTGGCTGGTTCAGGCGCAGGGCTATTTCACGTTTCTCGAGCTTGATACGCGCTCGACCGGGAACTTAAACGCCGCCGGCGTTCCGCCCGCCACGACGCAGATTCAAAATGAAGACTTCATCCAGGGCGGCCTCGATCTGCGCGCGCGTTTGAAGTGGGGCCGAGGCAACGCGCTCACGTTCGGGGGCGTTGTCTTCCATGGTGAAGCGCCGTTTCAGCAATACACCTTCGCGAATCCGGCCGGTCTCAGCGCCGGCCGCGATGCCGTCTCCGCGAATGTCCGCCTCAACCAGGATCGCGTCGCTGATTACCAATCCTTCTTCGTCGAAAACGTCTTCCGCTGGGGCAAATTCCACGCTGTCCCTTCCTTCCGGCTCGACCACGAAAACGTTGCCATCGATGAAACCGTGAAGCCCGGAAACTTTGCCCGTCCTCTGGCCCACGAAGATGTGAGCCGAACCATTCCACTTTGGGGGATTGGCTTAGGGAACGATTTCGGCAAGGGCAACGAGACCTACTTCAGCGCCTCCTCCGGTTGGAGGCCGCTGCGTTACTTCGATGTCGTCTCGCCTTTCTCGCCCACCTTTCGCCCCGGCAATCCGACCGACCCCTTCAAGTCGCTCGACTTCGAACTCGGCGTTCACGGCACTCCCATCACTGGCCTATGGTATGACGTGGGTCTTTTCTGGATCGACTTCTCGAATCGCACCGAGACCCAGCTGCTCAATCCCGCCGTCAACAATATCGACACCATTCTGGTCAATAGCGGCGAATCCCGGCATCGCGGTTTTGAAGGCGAGCTTTCCTACGATCTGCTCGCACCTTTCCAGCGTGACATTGCTCCCGCCTTCGATCCCAAGGCAGACCCGAAGGAGGGCGTACCTCAGTCCGTCGCGCCCAGGCAGCATTTGATCGTCGGCGCTAACCTGCAACTCCTCGACGCGGAGTTTACCGATAGCACTACCCTTGTCGCTGGAACGAATCGGACACTCGCCGGCAACCGTCCCGCCTTTGCCCCCGAAGTCGTGGCCAAATGGTCGCTGACCTACCGGATCGATCAGCGCTGCAACATCAGCCTCACTGGCGTTTACGTCTCCGAGCAATTCTACCAGGACTCGAACCTCGGCACCCCCACTCTGCCCGCCAAGATTCCATCGTATCTCGTCTTTAACCTCACCGGCGAATACTCCATCACTAAAAACGTGACACTTCTTGCCGGCATCACCAACCTCGGCGACGAGGACTACTACTCTCGCGTCTTCGGCAACGCCCTCGAACCAGCGCCTCGTCGCGCCGGATACGCCGGTCTCCGCATCACTTTCTGATGCGCCTGAAGCCCAAACTTAGTCGAGCCAACGCAGCGAGCGTTTACTTCACCGTCAACTTCACGTGCGGCTCTTTCGTGCCGTGCAGCTTGCAGTCGGCCTCGTACGTTCCCGCCTTTAAGTCCACCTGCATCGTCTTGCTATCGCCGGGTGCGATGGCGAGCCAAAAGCTCTTCTCCAGATTCGTGCCTTCGATCTCGAAGTTGTGCTTTTCCTTCCCGGTGTTCTTGACGATGAACGCCGTCTTGCCGGCCGGCAGGCTCTGATCCATCTCGATCCCTTTGTCAGTAATCTGGACGTTTACCTTTTTGGCGTCGGCATCCGGTTTAGCGATCGCGTCCTCTACCGCAGCGACCGCCTCCTTCGTCTTGTCGACGATCGCTTCGCCCGTCTCCTTGGCCACTTCCTTGGTTTTATCCCAAGCGTCGGCTGTCTTTTCTTTCACCGTTTTCTCTTCTTCCGCGCGGACAGACAACGTGCCGGCGGCAAATGTCGCGGCCAGCGCAATAATCAAAACTCTCTTCGTGTTCATACTTTGGAATCGCGGATCGACCGCTCCTCGGGTGGGTCGCCGACGGCCTTCCCTTGAAATCCCGGGCCACTGTTGCACGTTGCGGACCTGCCCGGCGCCGCAGCCGAGCGTTCGACGGTCGCTCTTATCTCCCAAAACAATTATGCAAAAACTATCCCTCTGCCTGATGGGCGCGATCGCCCTCCTGCCGCTCTCTTCCATGTTCGCCGCCAAGCCTTCCCCTTCTCCCGCGAAAAAACCGACCGATGCCGCGACGAGCGACAATCCCCTTCTGAAGGAGAGCACGCTCCCGTTTCACATGCCGCCGTTCGACAAAATCAAGGACGAGAATTTCGCCCCCGCGTATCAAGCCGCGCTGGCCGAGCAATTGAAGGAAGTAGAGACGATCGCGAACCTAAAAGACGAACCCACTTTCGATAACACCCTCGTCGCTCTCGAACGCTCCGGCCAGACTTTGACCCGCGTCGACAACATTTTCTCCAACCTCGCTGGCGCCAACACGAATCCCGCAATCCAAAAAGTGGAAAGCGAGATGGCGCCGAAACTTTCCGCGCATCGCGACGCGATTCTTCTCAACGGCAAACTCTTCGCGCGCATCCAGGCGCTCTACGACAAGCGCGAGGACCTCGGCCTCGACGCCGAATCGAAATACCTGCTCGAGCGCTACTACAAGGATTTCGTCCGCGCCGGCGCCAAGCTTTCCGATCCCGACAAGACGAAGCTGAAAGCGATGAACGCCGAGCTGGCCACGCTGCAGACGAAGTTCACCCAGGACGTCTTGAAAGAGAAGAACGCCGACGGCGTCGTGGTGGACGATCGCGCCCAGCTCAAAGGCATGTCGGATAACGACATTGCCGGTGCCGCCGCGACCGCGAAAGAGGAAAAGAAAGACGGTAAATTCATCATCGCGCTGCAAAACACGAGCGGCCAGCCCGTCCTTTCCTCACTCGAAGATCGTGCCTTGCGTGAGCGCATTATGAAAACGTCGCTGGCGCGTAACAGCCACGGCGGCGCTTTCGATACGCTCGAATCGGTGAAGAAAATCGCGCGCCTCCGGGCCGAGCGGGCCGTGCTTCTCGGCTACGAAAATCACGCTGCCTATCAACTGGAAGACCAGACCGCAGAGAACGTCGAGACGGTGAACAAACTACTGAGCGAGCTCGCCCCGCCCGCGGTGGCCAATGCGAAACGCGAAGCGGCCGATCTCCAGGCCATGATCAAAAAAGAAGGCGGCGACTTCGAACTCGGATCGTGGGATTGGAGCTTCTACGCGGAGAAAGTTTTGAAGGATCGCTATGCTTACGAGGAGTCCGAGCTGAAGCCGTATTTCGAGCTCAATCGCGTGATCGAAGACGGCGTCTTTTACGCCGCCACGCAGCTCTACGGAATCACCTTCAAAGAGCGGAAGGATCTCCCCGTTTACCAGCCGGACGTGCGCGTCTGGGAAGTGTCGGACGCGGACGGCAAACCGCTGGCGCTCTTCATCGGCGATTACTACGCGCGGCCCTCAAAGCGCGGCGGCGCCTGGATGAACGAATACGTTTCGCAGACCGACCTTCTCGGCACAAAGCCGGTCGTCGCGAACCATCTCAACATTCCCAAACCACCTGCGGGCGAGCCCACGCTGCTGACGTTTGATGAAGTGACGACTGCCTTCCACGAATTCGGGCACGCGCTCCACGGCATGTTCTCGAACGTGAAATATCCGCACTTCTCCGGCACCAACGTCCCGCGCGACTTCGTCGAATTCCCGTCGCAGGTGAATGAAATGTGGCGCACCTGGCCGGAGATCCTGAAGAACTACGCCAAGCACTACAAAACCGGCGAACCGATGCCGCCGGAGCTGCTCAAGAAGGTGCTCGACTCGCAAAACTTCGATCAAGGTTTCAAGACTACGGAATACCTCGCAGCCACGTTGCTCGACCAGGCCTGGCATCAATTGAAGCCGAGCGAGATTCCGCAAGACGCGCTCAAGTTCGAAGCTGACGCGCTGCATAAAGTCGGCGTCGATTTCGCACCGGTGCCGCCGCGTTACCGCACGCCGTATTTCTCGCACTCGTTCTCGGGCGGCTACTCGGCCGGCTATTATTCCTACATCTGGAGCGAAGTGCTCGACGCTAACACCGTGAAATGGATCAAGGAAAACGGCGGCTTAAAGCGCGAGAATGGCGATCGTTTCCGCAAGACGCTGCTCTCTCGCGGAGGAAGCGAAGACGCGCTCCAACAGTTCAAGAATTTCACCGGCCACGGGCCAGAGCTGCAACCGCTTCTCGAACGCCGCGGCCTCACGGATGCGAAGAGCGACGACCAACAGCCGCATCCCATTCCCGCGGAAATCCCGAAGCCAGACAGCCATTGATCGCTGCCGGATCCTCGTCGATTCGAGAGCACGATCTCTGGCCGCAGGGTGCGTCTGGAGGGTCGCGCGCCGTCGCGACGTGGCTGGCGAAGCGCGCCGAGGAATCTCCCCACCGGCCTGTCGCTACGCTGGGAAGATCAGCGTGCCCGCCATGATACGGCGAGATCCCTCGGCCGTCTTCGCGGCTCGGGATGACAGAATGGCCGCCTCCGCGGGCTTCGAATTTTCGGTCCTATGATCATCGTTCACGACCCTCGCTGCGCGGAGTACGAACGTCCTGGCCACGTCGAACGCCCGGCCCGCATCACCCGCGCCGTGCCGTTGTTGCGCGAGCGCCATCCCGATTGGGAATGGCGTGAACCTAAAATTGCCGACGAGGCCACGCTCCTCCGCGCGCATACTGCCGAGCACCTCACAGCAGTCCGCGCCGCCGGCGCCGACTTCGACGCGGATTGCCCAGCCTACCCGAACATTTACGAACACGCCGCTAGGGCCACCGGAGCGGCAGTGGAGGTCGCACGAACGGCATTAGCCGGCGAGCGAAGTTTCAGCCTCATGCGTCCGCCCGGACATCATGCGCTCCGCGATCAAGTGATGGGATTTTGCTACTTCAACCACATCGCGCTCGTCGCATTGGATGCACTCGAAAACGGTGCCGAACGCGTGGCCATCTGGGACTTCGACGCGCACCACGGCAACGGCACCGAAGCGCTCGTGTCAGGTCATCCGCAGATCGCGTTCGCCTCCATTCATCAACTGCCCGGCTGGCCGGGAACCGGCGCGAAATCGTTCGGCAACATCCACAACTTCCCCATCGCGCCCGATACTCCACGAGCAAAGCACATGGCCGCGATCGAAGCCGCGCTCCAGACCCTGCTCGACTTCAAACCCAGCCTTCTTCTCGTCTCCGCCGGCTTCGACGCCTACGCAGGCGACCCCATCACGCAGATGACATTGCAACCGGAAGACTTCGCCACCTGCGGAAAATTACTCCGCCGCGCCGATGTGCCTGCCGGCGCAATTCTCGAAGGCGGTTACAGCGATGAGCTTCCGGAGTTGATCGACGCTTTTCTCACGGCGTGGGACGGGGCTTAAGCCCAAGGAGCGGCGGCTTCCAAGCCGCCAACTTTCAAATCCCCTCCGGAAACACGGCTGCTTGGAAGCCACCGCTCCTTGCGTGCGAAGAAAAAAAACTCTGTGTCCTCCGTGATCTCTGTGGTTAATTCACCGCCTGTAACGGGCCGTAGCACAGCTTGGTAGTGCGCTTGAATGGGGTTCAAGAGGTCGCGAGTTCAAATCTCGCCGGCCCGATTCTTTTGCTGAAAGCACTCGCGCTGTAGATGTCACTCCGGCTCCAGAGTCCATTTTCGATACGTGCCGAGGCGAGACGATCGGCGATCAATCATTCATGCCGATGCTCGTGAACTTGTAGGCGCCGTTCACCCTCGAGAAGGTAAATATCTCCTCGCCGCAAAAAACGAGGTAACTATCCCGGTCGAGAATCGGCTTGGCGGTGGCGAAGCATTTCTTCACCTCTTTGGTAAAGTACGACGGGTAGTCCCGGATGAAAGCCGCTTTCGCCAAGTCCTTGGCCAGGTGCTTGTCCTGAGTAAAAAATCGCAGATCCGTCGCCGCCGCGACCGCCTCCATGTCATCCTTGGCCACGGCACTTTTGAAGCCCGCCCAGAACGTCGCAAAAGATTCCGTCGGAGCGGGACGCTCCTCCGCCTGAACCGCAAGCGGCGCAAGCAACAGGGAGATCGTGAAGAGCAAGTGTTTCATAATGCCTTGGTTTTTTACCGCGGATTTAAACGACTGCAAAGCAAGCACATCGCCCCCCTCACCATTCATATTGTCCCTTACCATCCGCGCCGCGAGTAAACTTGCTGCCGACCGCGGCGGATTTTGCGGCCGGCTCTTTACCTTGCGGGGTGATGAGCAGGTAAAGCGACACCGGCTTGCCTGAGTAGTCTTTACTCAGGCCGAGCTTTTCGAGCCCCGCGCGCGGGAACTCCACCTGCCCGTAGCGTCCACCGGTATCCTTGACCATGGCGCGCAGTTGGTCTCCGCCGATCGGTTCGCTCCCCAGGATCGTGCCCGTGATTTCCACCCGAACCACCCTGCCGGCGAGTTCGAATTTTTGCGCTTCGATGTCGAAAAAACCAAAGGTCTTTCCCTCGATCGGCGGCGGTGGACCGGCTTCGGTTTTTACGAGAGCCGTGGGTGGCTTGATCGCCGCGCCTTCGCCTGCGGGGCGGTAGTCGGCTTCGCAAAAGATCACCTGCTCGCCCTGCAAGAGATTACCTTCATAGCGTCGCACGCTCTGCGCCTGGCCTTCCGGGTTGAGCGCGATCCAGTAGTGCGGACGCTCTTTTTCGGAGCCGAGCTTCTCGGAAACTTTGAGCCGCAGGTGCAGCACGGGCGCGCCGTTGCGCTCCTCCCGACCGACCGATTCGAAGGGCGGCAAAACTCCTTCCGAATCGATTGGTCCGTGAACCCAGTGGTAGATACTTCGGCCACCCTCGACGCTGGTTTTTGTCCATGTTTTGGCGCCGTCGAAACTGGCCCATCCGCGATCTTTCATGGTGATCTGCCGGATCGGGTTGCCGCCATCCTCCGGCTCCATGGTTAGGTCGAATTCGCGGCCCGCGATCAAGCCATGCACACGCGCTTTCTTGGGCTGGCTGACAGTGGCATCCACTTCCCACACACCCGTCTGCATCTTGCGCAACGCCGCGCCGAGCAGCGCGCCAGCGTCGTCGCCCGCAGGCGCGGCCGCGGGATTGCCCGGCGGAGGGACGATGGGTCTGGCCTCGGCCACAGGCGCGTATCGCACCTGCGCAATTACGTATTCATTCTCAAACCCGAGCGGCCCGGCGTAGCGGCGAATCGCGATCGGTTTATCCCGATCCATCGCGATCCAAACGTTCGGCCGGTCGCCTTCATACGCGACTTTATCGGGCGCGATAAAGCGGACGTGCAGCAGCTCCTCGCCGTCGCTCGCGGAAGTTTCGACCTTCTCGAACGGCGGAATCTTTTCCTCCGCGCGAAACTTGATCGGCGTGTGCGTGATGAAATAATGGCGCCGATCGATCGAACCGCTCTTCTTCCAGGTCTTACCGCCATCCGTGCTCGACCAGCCCTGCTCGCCGAGCGCGATCTGTCGCGATTTTCCGCCCGCGGTCTCGACCGTCAGATCAAAATCCTTCCCTGCGATGATGCCAGCGACCTTGAACCCCTTCTCGCCCTGCACCAGCGCCTCGACCCTCCACGGCTTCCCGTGCATCTGCTCTTTCGCCGCCCGCAGGATATTCGCTGGTGCCTCTTCGGCGAATGCCCTTTCACCGAGCAGCGCGGCACCACATCCGAGCTTGAGAATAGCCCGGCTAATCCTGGCGATAGAGAAGAATAATGACTGGCGTCTGCCCATAGCTATTGGCCTCGATTCTTGCCCACTCACTCCCTCATGGCGCTCTTTTTTATTATGGAGTTCCAAAGGTCGCGAATTCAAATTCTCGCCGGCCACCGCTAGCGACATGCGCGATGCCTGGAAACTATTCCATCTGATGGGCGACGACCGTTTCGCGGACTCCTCGCGCGTCAACTTCCGGAGTTCAAATCTCGCCGGCCCGATTTCTTCCGCCGCCAGCCCGCAATTTCACTAGTGGCGATGCACCCCCGAGCGTATCCTCCCGGGCATGCCCGACAAAGCCGTTCCGCCGCCCACGATGCCGAGCCCGGCATTGCCGGACGACGCGGGATGCGTTTACCGGAAGGTGGCGCGGCTGATGACGGAAGAGCCGCAACTCGAAGCCGTCGCCTTTCAACCAAAGAACCAACTTCTTTCCGTGGCGACGCTGGGCGACGATCGCGGTCGCCGCATTGCTGACCGCGTGAGCGAAGCCGTGGCCGAGCGCGAATTGAGCTGCGGCGTGCTTGATGCACGGGGGAATTGCGAGCAATGCGGCGAGCCGCCCTCGCGCAAAGTCGGTGCGGCCAATGTGGTCGTGAAAGATGTGCTCGGCAGCACCGTAATCGAAAAGCTTACCTGCCGCACCGCCGTCGGTTTTTGGCAATGGAATGCAGTCGGCTGGCCCAGCCGGACCGGTTGCTGTGGACCGGCGGCCGGCCATTCCGATCCTAACGAGTGGAAGACGCTCGCCGTGCTGTCCGTGATCTGTCTCGTTTCCGGAGTCGCAGCGATAACGGCGCGATATTTCCAAGCAGCTCCCTTCATTATTCTCCCACTTTTCGTGGCCAGCTATCTCGCCGGGGCCTGGGATGCCGCAAAGGAATCCTGGGAGCGCCTGCGCCACGGCGACCTCGAGATTCATTTCCTCATGCTCGCGGTGGCGTTCGGCGCGGCGCTTATCGGAGCGTGGAGTGAAGGCGCGTTGCTGCTTTTTCTCTTTTCGGCCTCCGGTGCGATGGAGCATTACGCTGGCGCACGCACACAGCGCGAAATTAGCGCGCTCTTTCGTGGCGCGCCCAAGACGGCTACTGTCCTTGAAGGCACGGAAGAAATCGAGCGACCGGTGGCAGCGCTAACAACCGGAACGCGCCTCCGCGTTCGCGCCGGCGAGCAAATTCCAGTCGATCTCCGCGTTACTCGCGGCGAGAGCGCCTGCGACGAGTCCAACCTGACCGGCGAGTCACGCCCGATGCCGAAACAGGTAGGCGATGTCGCTCTAGCTGGCACCCTCAATTTGTGGGGCGTACTGGATGGAGAAACGCTGCGCCCCGCACACGAGAGTGCAGTGCAAAAGATCATCAATCTCATCGAGCAGGCACAGCACTTTAAGGCGCCGTCGCAGCGGTTCAGCGACCGCTTCGGGACGCATTACACCTATGTCGTTCTGTCGTTGAGCGCGGCCTTCTTTTTCTTCGGCTGGCTCGCGCTGGGTTGGCCGCCGTTTCTACAAGGGAATGAACGCCCGAGCGCCTTTTATCGCGCGATGACTTTGCTCGTCGTCATGTCGCCCTGTGCACTCGTGCTCAGTGTCCCATCGGCCATTCTCTCAGCCATCGCTTCTGGCGCGCGGCGCGGTGTTTTGTTCCGTGGCGGCGCGGCGATCGAGACGTTAGCCGACGTGCATACGGTCGCGCTCGACAAAACGGGCACGCTGACGCATGGCACGCCCAAACTCGTGCGAGTGGACGTCTTCCAAGGCGAAGAAGATTCCATTGTCACCGCAGCTTACAATCTCGCGCGTCTCTCGAATCATCCCCTCTCTCGCGCGATCCAAAAGGCCGGCGCCCAGCAAGGCCTGCCGACAGTGGAGTTCACGCATGCGGAATCGATGGCCGGCAGCGGCATCACCGCGCGCAAAGATGGGCTGCTTTACGTTCTCGGAAATCGCAATTTCGTGCGCAACGCCCTGAAGGAAGCGAGCCACGATGCGCCGCTCGCGGACGAACACGATGTCGCCGAGGTGTGGGTGGCAGGACCGAAAATATGCGGCCGGCTTTTGCTCCGCGATGAACTGCGCAGCGAAGCCCGCGGCATGCTCGATCACTTGCATCGCGCCGGCATGCGCATCGTCATGCTCACCGGCGACCGGCAACCGACCGCCGACGCGATCGGCCGCGAGGCTGGCGTGGACGACGTGCGCGCTCAACTTTCGCCGGAAGACAAAGTCGCGGCCGTCCTGCAGTTGAAGGAAGCGGGCGCGAAAGTGGCGATGATCGGTGACGGCGTGAACGATGCACCGTGTCTGGCGGCGGCGGACGTGGGCGTGGCCATGGGCGCGCGCGGATCGGATGCCGCGATGGAACAAGCCGAAGTCGTCTTGATGAACGATAGGCTGGAGAATTTCGTCACCGCCTACAATTTGAGCCGGCGCGCGAAAGCCATCATCGGGCAGAATATTACGATCGCGCTCGGAACCGTGATCGTGATGGCTGTGCTAGCGTTACTGAAGGGCATCCCTCTTTCCCTCGGCGTCGTCGCGCACGAAGGGAGCACGGTGGTGGTGGTGCTCAATAGTCTGCGCCTGCTCTTCGTGAAAACGCGAGAGGCCCCCTGTAGCGGCGGTCTGTGTCCGCCGACCGCGCGGATTGCAGGTAACCCTTCGGCGGTCATAGACCGCCGCTACAGCGTTGCAGCCGCGGTGCATCCGCCGTAACGTCCGCGCCTTATGCTGAGCGCTGGAATTGTCGGCCTGCCCAACGTGGGGAAATCCACGCTTTTTAACGCGGTCACGCGCACGCGGAAAGCGCAGGCGGCGAATTACCCTTTCTGCACGATCGATCCGAATCTCGGCGTCGTGACGGTGCCCGATCCGCGACTGGAAGTTTTATCGAAGATGTCGGGATCGCAGAAGCTGATCCCGGCGGCGATCGAGTTTGTCGACATCGCCGGTTTAGTGAAAGGCGCCAGCGCGGGCGAAGGCTTGGGCAATCAGTTCCTCAGTCACATCCGCGAAGTGAACGCGATCGTCCAGGTCGTGCGCTGTTTTGAAAACGGCGACATCCATCACGTCAGCGGCACGATCGATCCCGTGCGCGATATCGAGGTTATCAACACCGAGCTGGTGCTGGCCGACCTCGCATCGCTGCAGAAACGCCGTGATCGATTGCAGAAGGAAGTCCGCGCCGGCTCGAAAACTGCGAAAGCGGAAAGCGCGGTGATTGAAAAATTGTTGCCGCATCTCGACAGCGGGAAGCCAGCCATCACCGCTGAGTTAAGCGACGACGAAAAGATCGTGGCGAAGGAGTTTTTTCTGCTCACATCGAAACCGACGCTTTTTGCCTGCAATGTCGCGGAGACAGATCTGGCGCCCATCGCCAAGGCGGATGAGAGCCACGCGGCGATGAAGCACGTGCGCGCGGTAGAAGAATACGCGCGCGCTCATTTCGGGAGCGAGGCGGTCGTGATCAGCGCGCAAATTGAGAGCGAACTCGTCGACCTGGCCGACGCTGAAGCGCAAGAATATCTACGCGATCTTGGTGTCGAAAGCAGCGGCGTGAGCGCTCTGATTCGCGCGGTCTACCATCTCCTCGGATTGCGCACGTATTTGACCACCGGCGAAAAGGAGACTCGTGCATGGACGATTCATGAAGGCGACAAAGCGCCAGCCGCGGCGGGAGTGATCCACACGGACTTCGAGCGCGGCTTCATCGCGGCCGAAGTGGTACATTACGACGATCTGGTTTCTCTCGGCTCCTCCGCGAAAGCACGTGAGGCTGGCAAGCTGCGGATCGAAGGCAAAGAATACGTCGTGAAAGACGGCGACGTGGTCGAGTTCCGCTTCAACGTCTAGACGCGGGCGATTCGTGTTCGCGCTCGATTGTCATCCCGAGCCGCGCAGACGGTCGAGGGATCTCGCAACCGGGCTCGGACACGCTGATTCGTTTGAGCGTAATCAACAGGCGTCGGGGAGATCCCTCGACAAGCTCGGGATGACAACGTGGATCGCTACGAAACGGTACTCGCTCGCGCGAACGACTACTCGGCCGAATACAGAATTCGGCCGCACTGCTCGCAGCCGACAATCTCACGACCGCTCTTCACGCGGTGCGAAGTCTGTGCGGTGATCTTCATGTGGCAGCCGGTGCAGACTTCGTGTTCGAGCGCGACGACCGCCGCATTTCCTTTGCTGGCAAACAAGCGCTCGAAACGATCGAGCACGTCTTCATCTATCTTGCTCGCTATTTCCGTTCGCTCTTTCGTGAGCTCTTCGAGCTGGCTTTGCAACGCGGCGGTTTTTCCTTCCAAATCCGTAAGCTGCCGGGCCACTGAATCGCGTTCCACCGCCACTTTCTTCTCTTCAATCGCGACTTCGGCTTTCAGTTTGTCCGCGCGATCCATCAGTTCGAGTTCCTGATCCTCGATCGCAACGATCTCCTTCTCGTAGCGCTCGATCTCGTTTCCCATGGCGCGGAACTCTTCGTTCTTCCGCGTCTCATACTGCTGGGTTTTGAGACGATTAATGCTCTCGGTGCGCGTGCCGACATCGAGCTCCATTTTCTTCCGCTCGACTTCGAGTAGCTTGGACTTGAGCTTCGCGGCTTCCAAACCGGCAGCGCTCGCGGCGAGGTGAGTCTCCAATTGCGCTCGCTGCTGGGGCACCGTTTTTAACTCCAACTGAATCTGGCGGATCTTCTGATCGCGATTCTGCAGGATGAGAAGCTGCTCCAGTTCTGGTTGCACGAGCCCGAAGGTTATGGGCTGCGCGGATGGTCGTCAATTACGCTCGTGCG
>JBBSPM010000015.1:0-82669 GCA_038258815.1 Chthoniobacterales bacterium | reverse complement strand
TGTCATCCCGAGCCGCGAAGCGTGTCGAGGGATCTCGCCTACGCAGGATCGAAGAGCTCCTGGCGCAAATCGCGCCACCTCGGATTCAACGTCTCCACGAGCGCGTTCTTTTTCTCGCGGCGCCAGCGTTGAGTTGTTTCTCGCGTGCGATTGCGTCGCCCGGTTGGTCAGGAAATAGACGTATTACGTTTTCAACTGCGTCGGAGAGATCCCTCGACACGCTTCGCGGCTCGGGATGACGGATTAGGGCGCGGAAGATCGCATCGCGCGGATGGCTTCGGCGTAGTCTGCAGTTTTAAAGATGGAGGTGCCGGCGACGAGGACGTTGGCGCCGTTTTTTACCGCTAGGGCGGCTGTTTCGACGTTGATCCCGCCGTCGACTTCGATGTCGAGCGGGGAGTCGTTAGACTCTTTCCACGTTCTTGCCGCGCGCACTTTTTCCATCATCTCGGGACGGAAGGCCTGGCCGCCGAAACCCGGTTGCACGGTCATGACGAGCAGGAGATCGATCTCGGCGAGGAAAGGTTCGATGGCGGTGAAGGGCGTGGCGGGGTTCAACGAAAGACCGGCGCGGCAGCCGGCGGCACGGAGGTCGTGGAGCGTTTTGGCCACATCGTGGCGGGCTTCGGGTTCGATGTGGACAGTGATGGAATTCGCGCCCGCTTCTACGAAACGCGGCGCGTAGTGATCGGGTCGCTCGATCATCAGATGCACGTCGAGAGGAAGTTTTGTTTGTTTGCGAACGGTGGCGACGATTGCCGGGCCGAAGGAGATGTTGTCGACGAAGTGGCCGTCCATGATATCGAGGTGAAGCCAATCGGCGCCAGCGGCTTCGCTGGCGTGGACCTCGTCGGCTAATTTCGCGAAGTCGGCGGCGAGGAGAGAGGGAGCGACGAGGATTGGGGAGGGCATAGGGAGAACGTCCAACGTCTAACCCTCCTTCGCAATGCTACGGCGGCAGGCTGGTCAACGTCCAACGCTTCAATTTGCGGCGGAAATAGCGGACCATTCTTCGTTGAAACATTGGATCTTGAACGTTGAACGTTGAACAGTTCCGGCCATCGCCCGGCAGCTTTCCCTTGACGTTGAGAGGCTTCGTTTCTAGATACTCTGCGTTTCAGCCGGTCGGGGTCGCGCCTGCAGCGCACTTGAGCTGCATTGGTCGAGTGGAGGACGGGCACGACGGACTGAGACGCGTTTCAGCGATCTCTCTTATTCATGTTTAACGGACTTTTTGGCTGGTTATCCAGCGACATCGGCATCGACCTCGGCACAGCCAACACGCTGGTCTACGTCAAAGATCAAGGCATCGTCTTGCGCGAACCGTCCGTGGTGGCGGTGCAGGCGGGGACGAACAAAGTGCTCGCGGTGGGCGACGAAGCGAAGCGCATGCTCGGGCGCACGCCTTCGAATATTGTGGCGGTGCGTCCGTTGAAGGACGGCGTGATCGCGGACTTCGAAGTGACCGAAGCGATGCTGCGGCATTTCATTACCAAGGTACACAATCGCCGGGTGCGGGCGCGTCCGCGGGTGGTGATCGCGGTGCCGTCGGGCATCACGGAAGTGGAGAAGCGCGCGGTGCGCGAATCGGCCACGCATGCCGGTGCGCGGGAAGTTTATTTGATCGAGGAACCGATGGCGGCGGCGATCGGGGTCGGCCTTCCGGTGCAGGATCCGGCGGGTAATATGATCATCGATATCGGCGGCGGGACGACGGAGGTCGCGCTGATTTCGCTTTCCGGAATTGTCTTCAGCCGGAGCGTGCGGGTGGCGGGCGATGAGCTGGACGAAGCGATCGTGCAATACATGAAGCGCGCTTACAATTTGATGATCGGTGAGCGGACGGCGGAGGAGATCAAGATCAAGATTGGTTCCGCTTATCCGAGCGAGAAAGAGACGAGCGTGGAAGTGAAAGGTCGCGATCTGGTGGCCGGTCTGCCCAAGACGCTCATGATCACTTCGCAGGAAGTGCGGGAAGCGTTGCTCGAACCGATTTCAACCATCGTCGATTCCGTCCGGATTACGCTGGAGCGTTGTCCGCCGGAACTTTCGGCGGATTTAGTCGATCGCGGATTAGTCCTGGCCGGCGGCGGCGCGTTGCTTCGCGGTTTCGATAAACTTTTGAGCGAAGAGACTGGTTTGCCTGTCCATGTGGCGGAAGATCCGCTGAGTGCGGTCGCGGAAGGAACCGGCAAATGCCTCAATGAAATTAAATTTCTTCGTCAAGTCGCCTCGACCGATCGCCAGTGGCGGTAGGGTGATTTCGGAAAGCGGAAACCGGAAACCGGAAAGGGACTCCGGCGCCAGAAAGCTATCCGCAATCCGGTATCCGCAATCCGCAATTGGGCATCCGCAATCCGCAATCGCATGAACCGGTCGAGCATTGTCGCGCTGGTAATTTTTGCCGCGATCCTGGTTTATTTGTTAACCTTCGGACCCGACAGCACGCGGAAGGTGCAGGCCGGGTTTTATCAATTGATCTCGCCCTTTCTAACGACCGGTTCGAGTTTGGAAAAGCAGATCACGTCCGTGCGCGCAGGTCTGAAATCGCTCGACGATTTGGAAAAGGACAATACGCAACTGCGAGTGGAGAATCGCTCGCTCAAAGCGACGAACCAGGCGTTGCGCGATGTGGAACGGGAAGTGAATCGGCTGCGCCTCGCGCTGGCTTATCGTGAGCGTTCCGTTTTCCGCCTGGTGCCGGCTGAGATCGTGACGCGGGACGCTTCGACCTGGTGGCGCACGGTGACGATCAATCGCGGCAAGGATGACGGGATCGAGACCGATATGTCGGTGGTGACCGATCAAGGCCTGGTCGGAAAGACGACCACGGTGAGCGATACGATCTCGGTGGTGCTTTTGATCTCGGACGAAAACTGTCGCGTGGCCGCGAATGTGGAAGGCTCGCGCGAGCAGGGGATCGCGTCGGGCGAACGGGTGGCGGGTGCGTTGACGCCGTTGCTCAATCTGAATTTCCTCTCGAAACAAGCGAACCTGCAGCCGGGGCAGAAGGTTTATTCGTCGGGCGTGGGCGGAGTTTTTCCTTCAGGTCTCATGATTGGCACGGTGAAGGAATACAAGGTGCGCGACCTGGATGGGCAGGCGCGAATCAATCCGGCGGTCGATCTTTCCAAGCTCGAAGACGTGTTCGTCGTGGCTGGCCGAAAATGATCTTTTTCGCGATCCTTCTGGTGCTGGTTTTTCTCGTGCAGATCGTCGAGCTCTTCATTCCACCGTTGGAGTGGATGTATAACGCGCACGTTTACATCGTACCGCTGGTGGTTTTCTACGGAGCAATGGCGTTGCCGTTTCCGCTGATGCTGGCTTTGGCGGCTTTCGCGGGGCTGCTGCTGGATGCGCTCACGATGCAGGTGATCGATGCGCATGTTGAAATCGCGTTCGGATGGTCAATACTCATTTACGCCGTGCTGGCGTCCATCATGCATGGGCTCAGGCCTTTGTTTATCCGAGGGCGGTGGGAGGTTCATTGCATCATGAGCGGAGTTTGCACGTCGCTGATTCTGCTCTCTCAATACCTGATGATCACTTTTCGTCGCGGCTCGATTCTGTTCACGCCTGAGGCGTGGTGGCAGATCGGCGGGCCGGGCGTGCTGGCCATGATCATGGCGCCGCTCATGTTTTGGCTCCTGCACACGATCGGGCAGGCGACGGGCAATCCATTTTTACCGGAAAGGGAAACTTACTGATGAATAGACGACGTGTCGGCCATCGCCTGCGGATTCAGGTTTTGGGAGTTTTCATGCTGCTGGGCTTGGGAGCGATCGTGCTCCGGCTCTGGTGGGTGCAGGTGGCGCGCGGCGCGGATTGGACGGCGCGAATCCGCGGCAGCTCGGAACTGACGGTGCGCATTCCCTCGGTGCGGGGCGAGATTCGGGATCGCAACGGCGTCACCTTGGTGCAGAACCGCGCCAGTTATGAGGTCGATTTTTATCTCCCGGAGATGGTGAAGGGATACCGCATGCGGGTGGGGCGTCCGCCGGTGACGAATTATCGCGCCACGATCAATGGCATGCCGAAAGACATGACCGAGGCGGATATCGTAAAGATCGTGAACGATGGCGTGGTGCCGCGTCTCGACGATCTGGATTTGGCGCGCGACTACAACGCGAACCGTCTGCAGAAGCATTACCGCACGAACACCGAGGTCCCGTTTTCCTACATCAAAGACATCGACTTCGAGACGATGGCGAAGTTCTCCGAGCATGATGTGGGGTTGCCCGGCGTGGATATCGCGATCAAGCCGGTGCGTTCCTATGTTTACGGCGCGCTGGCGGCGCACCTGCTCGGATACGTCGGCGCGCCCGACGACACGAACAAGGAGGAGGCGCGGAAGTTCACGTTTTATCAAGGCGACGTGGAGGGGAAATCGAACATCGAGAAAACGATGGACGAATATCTGCGCGGCAAGCCGGGCGTGCGTTATCTGCGTCGCAACGCGAAGGGCGTGATCGACGGCGTGCTGCGCGAAGAACCGCCGCAATCCGGCGCGAACGTTATCCTGACGTTGGATGCGCGCCTACAGGCAATCGCGGAAGAAGCGTTGCGATCAGTCGGGCGTGGTGCGGCGGTGGTAGTGGATCCGAATAACGGAAACATTCTGGCGATGGCTTCGGTGCCTTCGTTTGATCCGAATACTTTCATTCCGAGCATTAAGGTAAAGGACTGGGAAGCATTGCGGACAAACGATGCGAACCCGTTGATCAACCGCGCGGTGAGCGCATTCCCTCCGGGCTCGACCTTTAAGCTCGTCACTGCGCTTGCAGGTCTGCGCAAGGGCATTGGAAATCAGAAATTCAATTGCTCCGGCGGTGTCAGCTACGGCGATCACTATTTCAAATGCTGGATCGGCGATAAGGGCGGCTCGCATGGGACGATCGGGCTCTCGGATGCAATCAAGGTTTCGTGCAATGCCTTCTTCTATCAGTTCGGCAACGCGGCTGGGATTAATGCCATCGATGAAACGGGGGACACGCTCGGCTTGGGCAAAGCCTCAGGCATCGAGATCACGGGCGAGCAGCCTGGAATTTTGCCCGGGCCGGAGTGGATGAAGGTCAACTATCCGCGCGAAAAGTGGACCTCCGCCTACACCGCCAACGTCTCCATCGGACAGGGGTTCGATTTGGTGAGTCCGATGCAGTTGGCGATGGTTTACGCCACCGTGGCCAATGGCGGCGTCTCGTATTATCCGCGCTTGGTGAAGAACCTGGTCGATGCCGAAGGCAAAACACTCGTCGACAACAAGGGCCAGCCCATCATCTCGCAGACGCCCAAGGTGCATGGAGATTTGCGCACAGACTTCTCGCCCGATCAGATTGAAATGGCGCGGCGCGGCTTGTGGAAAGTGGTCAACGAGGGCGGCGGCACCGGCGGTCGCGCGCGGCTGCCGAACGTGGAAGTGGCCGGCAAGACCGGTACCGCGCAGGCCATGACGGATGGAAAGAAGGATACGATCGCTTGGTTCGCTTGCTTTGCCCCTTACGAGAATCCCAAGTACGCTATCGCAGTAATGGTGCAGGGTGGCGCGCATGGTGGCTCGGTGGCCGCGCCGATTGCGACCCGAATTCTGGAACGCGCGCTGGCCATGGACGAGGGCCGATTCGAACCACAACTGGCCTGGCTGGCGCCGGCGCAAAAGCCGAATCCTTTCCAAATGATCGAAGCGGTCGATTTCAAGGGGTCCGGGCCCAACGTCCCTGCCGGGGACGAAGAAAATTTTGCTCAATCTGATAACGCGACCGTGCAAATGGCCGCCT
This sequence comes from Chthoniobacterales bacterium, assembly GCA_038258815.1. Taxonomy (GTDB): domain Bacteria; phylum Verrucomicrobiota; class Verrucomicrobiia; order Chthoniobacterales; family UBA10450; genus JACCTI01. Next base: position 76,895 of record JBBSPM010000015.1, on the reverse strand, counting down.
CCGACGCGACGCCGGATGTGGAACCTGAAGCGGACGCGCGGGGTCGGGTGGAGCCACGTGCACAACGGGCCGCTCGCGCCCGTCCCGCTGCCACACCGCCGCCGCGCAAACCCAATTTTTTCGAACGACTCTTTGGTGGCGGCAATCGCCGGCCACCGCCCCCGCCGCCTCCTGCGCGGCGTCCGGGTCAGCGCAGATAACACCCTCGATCATGTCCGCGCTCCTCGCTCCTCGCCCGGCGCTTCCGGGCGTGATCGCACCACCATTTTTAATTTATGATAGAAAAAGTGAAACGGATTTTGGGCCTTGCCGCGCGCAAGACGGGCAACAAGCTCGTCATCAGCGTGGAGAAACTGGAGCGTCGCGTGGCGCTCCTGGAGGATGGCCGGCTGGAGGAATACAGCGTCGAACGGAACAGCACGCGGAACATCGTTGGGAGCGTCTACAAAGGCCGAGTTAAGAACATCGAGATGGGGTTGAAGGCGATGTTTGTCGACATCGGCTTCGAGAAAAACGCCTTCCTGCATTTTTGGGATGCGATCCCGGCCGCACTCGATAGCGGCATTGAGGAGATCGATCGACCAGACAAACGCGGCCCGTCCAAAAAGCGGATTACCGCGAAAGATATCCCGAATATTTATCCGGTCGGGGCCGAGGTCATCGTGCAGGTCACGAAAGGACCGATCGGCACAAAGGGGCCGCGCGTGACGACGAACCTGAGTTTCGCGGGGCGGTATCTCGTTTTCATGCCGTATAGCGATCGGAGCGGGATCTCGCGCAAGATCGAGAATCCGAAGGAGCGCGAGCGGCTGCGCAAGATCTTACGGCAGCTCGAGATTCCCGAGGGGATTGGCGTCATCATCCGGACGGTGGGTGAAGGACAGCGGGCCCGTTACTTTGTGCGCGACCTGGCATTCCTGGTCGAGCAATGGGCGCGCGTGGAGCAAGCAATCAAAGAGGACCGCGCCCCGTGTCGCGTCTTCGAAGAGCCGGATTTGGTCGAGCGAACGGTGCGTGATTTTCTCACCGACGAAATCGACGAAGTGATCTGCGATGATCGGCCGGCGATCGATCGGATGAACGAGATGGTCGGGCAGATTTCGCGCCGGGCACGCAATCGCATCCAGTTTTACGATGGCGCGGCGCCGGTCTTCGAGACCTTCGGTGTGCAAAAGCAAATCGACGATGCCTTTCATCGCCAGGTCTGGCTGAAATGCGGTGGCTATATCGTGATCGACGAGACGGAAGCGCTGGTGGCGATCGACGTGAACACCGGCCGCAACAAGGGCGGACGCGACGTTGAGAAAACAATCCTGCAAACGAATCTGGAAGCGGCTGACGAAATCGCGCGGCAACTACGCCTGCGCAATATCGGCGGTCTGATCATCGGCGATTTTATCGACATGAAGAGCCGAAAGGATCAGCAGGCGGTTTTCAATCTGATGCGCGATCGCTTGAAGCGAGACAAGGCGAAGACACACGTTCTCCAACTCTCGGCGCTGGGTCTAATGGAGATGACCCGGCAGCGGGCGCAGGAGAGTCTGAGCGATTCGATTTACGAAAACTGCCCGTATTGCCAGGGGCGCGGTGTGGTTAAAACCTCGATGACGACCAGCGTCGAGCTGCATCGAATGCTGAACACGGTGATGCGCAAATATCAGGACACGGTGCATGAGATCCGCGTCATTTTGAATCCAGACGTCCTGAAGCGTTTGAAGGAAGAGGACGAAGAACTGCTGGTGGAACTGGAGCGCCGCTATGCCGGCCGGCTCCTCTTCCGGGGCGACCCCGCGTATCATCACGAAAAATTTACGGTGACCGACGCCACCAGCGGGGTTGAATTGAAGCCCTAGGGTCGAGAGCACTGCCTCCGAAGCGGCGTCGCGCCGAAAGAATTTACTCAGAATCCGCTGGAAATGGCGGCTTTCTGTGCAACTTTCGCGGCCATCCAGATTACGCGGCCGTTGCGTTTTCGGGATGCACCCGGTGCCCGTCGATCAGCGACAGCCGGTCTTAACCCAAACAAACAGGAGAAACAAAATGAAGAAACTAACCTTGACCTTGTGCGCAGTAGCAGCGGTCTCATCGGCCGCTTTGGCCGGCGAAACCTACTCCGGCAAGGAGATGAAGCAGGTGCAAGCCCCGTGCCCTTCGTGGTACGCGGACAATGAATGGAACATCGGCATTTCGGGCGTCTACGGCGCGAATGTGGATGGCAACGACAACAACAACTTCTTTTTCAACGACAATTGGGATGACGGCTTCGGCGGTTCTCTCGATGTGAAATACTTCTTCCGCCGCTTTTTCGGTGTCGGTATCGAAGGTTTCGCCCTCTCGACGAATCGGGACGACAACGGGATCTTCCGTAACAACGACGATAATAACTTCGTCGGCGGAGTGCTCGGCACGTTCACGTTCCGCTATCCCATCCCTTGCAGCCGTTTCGCGCCTTACGCGTTCGTCGGTGCGGGCGGATACTTCCGGGACAACAACAATAATAACAACAACCGCGTTTTCGTGAATCGTAACAACAATAACGACGGCAAGTTCATGGGCCAGTTCGGTGCCGGGTTTGAAGTTCGCTTCACCCCGCATGTCGGCTGGACCAACGACATCAGCTACAACGATGTCGAGGGTGGCGATGATGACTTCATCATGGTCCGCACCGGTCTGAACTTCGCGTTCTAAGCGAGCGAAAAGCTAAATTACGAAACGCCGGGAACACTGCATGTGTTCCCGGCGTTTTTGTTTTCGGTGGGTCGCCAGAGGCAACGCGCGAGGCGTCGCGGACGACAAGAATTAGCTGGCTCTCGCCTTTTGATTTTAGCAACACACTGGAACTTCTGGAGTTAAATCGGAAATTCCGTGAAGAACCTCCCATTATTTGTTTGTGCGATCACGACCGCGATTGCTTCCTCTTCTCGCTGGCAACCCGAACGACGCGGGGAGCGAAATGAAACAGGTGGAGCAAGCCCCGTGTCCATCGTGGTATGCGGATAACGAATGGAATGTCGGCATTTCTGGCATCTACGCGGCCAACGTGAACGGTGATGGAGATTTTCGTAATTATTTTCAGAATGACGATCCGTGGAACGATGGGTTTGGGGGCGCGATCGACGTGAAGTATTTTTTTCGGCGCTATTTTGGGTTTGGGGTCCAAGGTGCGGGACTTCAAGTTCAGACCAATAATGACGTGCCACGAATTCTGCCGCTCTCGCCTGGTTCTGGCCGATTCGGCGACAGCGGTGACGACAAATCGGCTTGGTCAGTGCTGGGAACTTTTACAGTGCGCTACCCGATTCCCTGCAGCCGTTTTGCGCCGTTCGCGTGGGTGGGCGCTGGCGCCTACTTCCACGATAGCCACGACAACTCCGTCATCGGTAATGTCATCTTGAACGATGACCGTGATGACGAGGGCGTTTTCATCGGGCAGGTCGGAGCTGGTTTAGAGATTCGCGTCACGCCGCACGTGGGTTGGACAAATGACGTCAGTTTCAATCTCGTGGAGAGCGGTGGGAAACATGATTTCCTTCAGGTCCGCACTGGTGTGAATTTCGCGTTTTAAGCGAGGGACGCGCGACGCCGCGTGCCGCCCTGTGCTTTTCAGGCGGACAGGAAGGAACTGATTTCCTCCAGAGGCTTGCGTTTGATATCCGGCACTTGAGCGCCTTCCGCCTGGTAGCCGACCACCAGGAGCAGAAACGGCTTCTCGTGCATCGGACGCCCGAGGATGGAATTGAGGAAACCCATCGGACTCGGGGTGTGCGTCAAAGTCGCGAGACCAGCGTGATGCAAGGCGGCAATCAAGAGGCCGGTCGCGATGCCCACCGACTCCGTGGCGTAGTAATGTTTTATCCGCGTGCCCTCCGCATTCTCGTGGAAAGGCTGTGCGAAGGCCGCAATCAGCCACGGCGCTTTTTCGAGGAAGGGTTTCTCCGCATCGGTGCCCAATGCCGCCAGCGCCGCCAACCATTCCGCCGGAGCGCGGTGCTCATAGAACTCACGTTCCTCTACTTCCGCGGCGACTCGAATTTCGCGCTTCCTTGCCGGATCGTTCACCGCCGCGAAATGCCATGGTTGCATATTCGCTCCGCTCGGCGCGGTGCCGGCGGCACGAATGCAGTGCTCGATCACCTCGCGCGGCACTGAGCGGTCGGAGAAATCGCGCACGGTGCGGCGGCGGCCGATCTCCCGATAGAAGGCGTCGGCGCGGCTCTCCATTTCACTATCCGAGAGGATGGGTCTCGCCGGCAAGGGAACGAAGCGAGGGGGGCTCATAGAACAAGATGGCATGAAAACAAATCCTGCGGAACCCCTGGTGCGTCGGTTTGCGAACTAACCTTCGTGCCGCGAAGTTGCCGCAATGTCGTTTGCGATCGTCCTGGACAATCTGGCCTCCGAGAAATCGTCCGTCATCCGGCGTTTCGAGGGGCTTCTCGCGCCTAAATCCGATTCGGAATTGGAAGCGTTGGCGCAGGAATCGCAGACGCTGACCCGGCAAAACTTCGGGCGGACGATGCGGCTTTTTGCACCGCTCTACTTGTCTAACGAGTGCATCAATAACTGCAGCTACTGCGGGTTCTCGCGCGACAATCCTATCCTGCGGGTCACGCTCGAACTCGAGCAGGTCGTCGCGGAAGGACGACATCTTGCCGCGGAAGGTTTTCGTCAGGTGCTGCTGGTGGCGGGTGAACATCCGAAGTTCGTTAGCGGCACCTATATGGCCGACTGCGTTCGCGCGCTGGCGCCGGACTTTTCCTCGATCGCGATCGAGGTCGGACCGATGGAGACGGCGGAGTATCGGCCCTTGGTCCACGCGGGAGCGGAGGCGCTGGTCGTTTATCAGGAGACGTATGATCGCGGTATCTACGCCGAGCTGCACACCTCCGGGCCGAAGCGTGATTTTAACTGGCGTTTGGATTGCCCGGAGCGTGGATATGATGCCGGGTTTCGCAGGATCGGCGTCGGTGCCCTCCTTGGTCTGGCGCCGTGGCGTCAGGAAGCGATCGCGCTCGCCGCGCACGTGGAATATCTGCTGAAGCGTTGCTGGCAGGCGCAGATCAGCGTCAGCCTGCCGCGGCTGCGGCCCGCGGCGGGCGGATTTGAGCCGGCGTATACGATTTCCGATCGTGAACTCGCGCAACTGATCTGCGCGTTCCGAGTTTGTTTTCCACAGTTAGGCATCGTGCTCAGCACGCGCGAGCGCGCCTCGCTCCGCGATGCCTTGGTGCCGCTCGGCATCACGATGATGAGCGCAGGGAGTCACACCGAACCCGGAGGATACACGGGCCAGGGGACGGCGAATCTTCACCTGACGGTACGCGGACGGATGGTCGCGCCGGAGTTCCAGGAAGGGAGCGATCGTTTGGCGACCGGCCAGTTCGAGATCAGCGATGAGCGTCCCCCGGCCGAGATCGCAGCGGCTCTGCGTGGGAGGGGATTCGAGACGGTGTGGAAGGATTGGGATCAGGCTCTTCTCACCTCATGAAGGTTTGGTTGAATGGTGAATTAGCCGATACCGGCGGGGCGGAGAACGTGGCCGAACTCGCGGAAGGTCTTGAGCTTCAGCCAAATTCAGTCTTGGTGGAGCATAACGGAGTGGCGCTGCATCAGCGCGAATGGGTCGAACGCCCATTATCGGACGCGGATCGGATCGAGTTTATCCGCGTGGTCGCTGGGGGGTAACCGCGTTCGCGATCAAGCCTGACGCTTGACCACTACGCGCATTCCATCTGTGGAAACGACGGCCACAGCGGTTTCGGCCGGAATAAAATCTCCCTCCGTGACAACATCCAGAATGTGATCGTCGAAGCGCGCTTTGCCGCTGGGGCGAAGTGTCGTTAGGGCAACGCCGGTGGTTCCTGGCGCAATCTTCGCGGCCGCGGCAAATTCGCGCGGTGTGCCGGAGAGCGAAGGTCCCGAGGGAATGTCGGCCGAGAGCACGAAGCGGCGATAAATATTCGTGCGCGGGAGATAGCGTGCGAGGAGCGCGATTCCGATCGCAGTGGCGAGCATGGCGATGAGCAGATTCATAACAGGTCCGATCAGCATTCCGCTGGAAGGCAGGAAACGCTGACCGGGGTAACGATCAATCATCGCCCAAAGCAGGGCGCCGAGCATGAGAAAAGCGCCGAGCGCGCCAAAGAGAATGGTGGTGTGCGCGAAGATGAAAACTTCCGCCAGAACGAGCGCCACCCCGAGGACGAAGAGCCCCGCTACTTCCCAGCCCGCGAGACCGGCGAAGTAGTGACCGAAGAAGAAGAGGCCGAAGCAAATCGCGGCGAGGACTCCCGGGATGCTGGCGCCAGGAATCTTGAATTCGAGGTAGGCGAAGATCATGCCGCCGAGCAGGAGGAGCGGCGCCAGCGAGGTAATCCAAAACGCGAGACGCTCGAAGCCGGCTGGTTCCACGGAAACGACTTCCCCCTGGAGGCCCGCCTTTTGCACCACCTCGGCGACGGAATCGGCGATGCCTTCCGCGAGCACTGGCTTGCCGTCGATGCGGGCAGTCGCTTCCTGGGCCGTAAGGGTGAGCAAGGTGCCCTTCGCATGGATCACGCGGTCGCCGATTTTCACTTCCTTCTCCTTATCCATGAAGGCTTCGCCCACGTCGGGGTTGTGACTGTTGCGATTCGCCGAGCCGCGGATCAGCGCCGACCAATAGGAGATCGTCTTGTCCTTTGCCGTGATGCCCAGATCTTCGCCGGAAGACTTGATAGGCGCGGCGGCGCCGATTGCGCTCACGGGCGCCATGTAGATGTGCTGGGTGGCGAGAGCGATGAGCGCGCCGGCGGAACCCGCGTTGGTGTTGATGAAGGTGTAGGTGGGGATATTGGCGCGGTTCAGCAGCTTGGTGATTTCCTCCGAGCTATCGAGTCTCCCGCCGTAGGTGTTCATTTCTAGAATGACGGCGGACGCGCCTGCGCTTTCCGCGGCTTTCATGATCCGGCGCAGGAAGAGAAACATCGGCGGCGAGACTTCGCCCTCCAGCGGGATCACGACGATGCTGCCCTTTTTGATTTCCTCGCGGGCCTGGAGCGTGGGTGCCGTAGCCGCGAGGCTGGCGAAGAAAAGAAGGGAAAATACAAATGATTTCATGGGGCGTGGGAAGGTAACGGTGGCGGGCCGGTCGAGCCGCATCTAATTTGCCATCCGCCGCGCGGCAGACGAGTCAAAAGCGAAACATTTCGCTATTGGCGTTTTGCCGTGACTGCATCGATGCGGGCCACGATCTATCGCCGACTCTTTGGCGTTTTTCGGATGGTTACGACCCATTCTGCCGCCAGCTTGCCGCCGGGCGAATTTGGGATCGGCGACGATGGCGGGCGCGAGCTTGCCCACCTGCGCGTTCCACTGGTCGAGGAAAATATCGGGACACATCACGACCGCGCTTTTGGAGGCGACAAGCGCGGCCGTTTCTCTCGAGATAAAGCTGGTTTTCTCCAAGACCGGCAAAAAGTCCTTCGTTCTTCTCTTTAGCGAGGATCCGGTCCAGGAATAGCGGGCATTCCCTTCGACAGACCAATTCGCCTCAAAGACCGGGCCGAGTTCCAGTCGAGCGCCGCCCACGTGCGCAACTCCCCTAAGCCTTGCAAGAGGCCGCCCGCGGGTTCGACCGGGTTGCGGACGAATGCGGTTAGGTCGCCGATTACTTCGGGCAAGTTTTGACGCAGCATCTCCTCCGTCGCTTGCACAAGAAGGTGAAGCGCGGGCCGGTCGATCCGACGATCGGACGGTTCGGTTTCGGCGTATTCTGGGGACCGTTTCAGTTCGGCGACCGTAGAGGTCCAGTCTTGGGCGGTGCATGTCCCCCGGCCGAGAGCGAGGAACGTGATCAACAGGAAGGGAAACTTCTTCCGGGGGTTGGTCATAGGCCGATGCATGAGCAGATGACGTTCCGTCGTGGTGGAACGGTGACTCCAGCAGTCGTTAGCGGGTGGTAGTTTTCCGCGCGGCTTGGAAGAACAAGGAGCGGCGTGCTTCCAAGCCGCCGCTCGGCGTTTTGGAAAACGCCGCTCCTTGCCAAGATCTGCGAGGATCTGCGCGTTCTCTGATTTCATATCGCCCTAGACCGGAGATATAAACGGGCGGAAATTCCGGCTCTTCATGGGCAGCATCCCAACAGAAACGATCGAGCAAATCGCGGCGGCCAACGACATTGTCGAGGTCATCGGTTCGTATTTTCCGCTGAAACGCGCGGGCGTCAGCTTCAAGGCGCTGTGCCCTTTTCATCAGGAGAAATCGCCGTCGTTTACCGTCAGTCCGCAACGGCAGTCTTTTCACTGTTTTGGCTGTGGTGTCGGCGGGAGCGTTTTTCGGTTCGTGATGGATTACGAGCATCTCGATTTTCCTTCGACGGTGAAGAAGCTGGCGGCGCGCGCCGGGATTACGGTGATCGAGGAGCGAAGCGCGGATGGGAGCGATGATCGGCAGCACGAGACGCGGCGGACGCTGCTGCAATTGCACGCGGAGGCGGCGGAGTGGTTTCACGAGAATCTGCTGAAGCGCGAGTGGGCGAAGCCGGCGCGTGATTATCTGAAGCAGCGCGGGATCGACCGCGATGTGGCGGCGGCCTGGCAGATCGGGTTTGCGCCTGATTCTTGGGATGCGCTTTTGAATTGGGCGAAGGAGCGCGGCTATCGGCGAACGGAAATTGCGCAGAGCGGATTGGTGAAACCGCGGGATGAAGAGCGGCCGGATGGTGAAGTGTACGATCGGTTTCGTGGGCGGATCATGTTCCCGATTTCGAACGACGTGGGAGAGGTGATCGCGTTCAGCGGGCGGACGCTCGGCAGCGATGCTGAGACGGCGAAATATCTTAATTCGCCGGAGACGCCACTCTTTCGGAAAGGCAATATTCTTTTCGGTCTGCAAAAGACGAAGCGCGCGCTGATCGATGCGCGGAGCGCGATCGTTTGTGAGGGCCAACTGGATTTGATCACGCTTTTCGAATCCGGCATCACGAACGTGGTGGCTCCGCAGGGAACGGCTTTTACCGAGCAGCAGGCGCGTATTTTAAAACGCTACGTCGAGCAGGTCGTGCTCTGCTTTGACGCGGATGCGGCCGGGCAAAAGGCGGCGGAGCGTTCTCTCGAATCACTGCTGCAAAATGATCTGGTGGTGCGGATCGCCGAGATGCCGGCGGGCGACGATCCGGATTCGATCGTGCGGCGCGACGGGAAGGAAGCGTTTGAGCAACGCATCTCGGAGGCGCGGGATTTCTTTGATTATTGGATCGAGCGCGAAGCCGGTGCGGCAGATCTTTCCACCATGGGTTCGAAGATGAAACTCGCGCACAAGATGTCGGAGACGGTGACGCGGGTGCATGATCCCATCATGCGTGCGGAGGTGGCCAGCCGAGTGGCGGCGCGCATCGGCGTGGCGGCGCGAGATTTTGACGCGCTGCTGAAGCGGCCGACGCGCAGTTCATCGCCCGAGATTCGGGACGCTCCCGCGACAGTCGCGCCCGCGCCGCGGCACGATGTCGCAATGCTTTGCTTGCTGGCGCTGCGCGACGCCGATGCGCGCACGGCGCTGCTGAATGAGGACTGGCGCGAGGTGCTGTCGCAGACCCCGGATGCGGAAATGTTGCTCCGAATTTTGGAAGGCGATCTGCGGCCGGATGATCCGGCATCGGTGAACAGTTTCATGTCCGAACTGGCGCCGGGCGAGGAAGCTCTGGTCTCGTCGTGGTTGATGCAAAAGATGCCGGCGAACGCCGAGGCGGTGGCGCGAGGCTGGTGGGCGGGGCTGAAACAGGCGGTGATCCGGCGGCAATTACAGATCGCGGAGGGGCGCTTGAGCCTTCCGCAATTGAGCGCTGGTGAAATGACTCGTTGGCAGAAACAAGTTGTTGACCTCAAGATGCAACTCGGTGAGCTTTCGGCGGTTTCGCCTGCCCGCGTGCTCGACAATTAAAAAGTTGCTGAGAGGGCAGTAAACCCGCGCCGAAAATTGGGTTAGAAACGCAGAATTTCCTCCTAGAGCACCAAGACTTGGCCACGCACTCAAAACGCACGTCATCGGTCCGCCCCGTCCGCAAGAAGAAGGCTTCTGCGCGTGCGAAGAGTGCGCCGAAAAAATCGAGCAAGAAAGCAAAGTCGCGCCCGGTGACCAAATTAAAAACCAAGCCGAAAGCCCCGATCGCGAAAAGAGCCGCGAAGAAAACAATATCCGCCAAGCCGGCGAAGGCAGCCAAGCCGGCAAAACCCGCAAAGGCGCCGCCTGAAGTCAAATCGCCCTTGGTGCTGGCCGCGACTGCGGGCGACATCCAGGGCCGCATCCGGGAGTTGATCAAGCTCGCCAAGGAGCAGGGCTATCTCACTTTCGACGACCTAAACGAAGCGCTTCCGCAGGACGTGACGGACGCGGATGAGTTGGACACCATTCTCACGCGCCTGCGCCGGATGGAGATCGATATCATCGAGGCGTCGGAGGTCGATCGTTACAAGGACGGGAAGAAGGACAGCGACGACGAGGAGGAGGAAAAGCCGGAGGCGAAGCTGGATATTCTCGACGACCCGGTCCGGATGTATTTGAAGCAGATGGGGCAGGTGCCGCTCCTCACCCGCGAGCAGGAAGTAGAGATTTCAAAGCGAATCGAAGAAGCGGAAAGCATGGTGCAGCGGTTGATCAACCGTTTCGGTTTCATCGCGCAAGCGCACTTGGATCTGGCCGCGAAATTAGCGGAAGGCGGCGAGCGTTTCGACCGCGTGATTCTCGACAAAAAGATCGAAAGCCGGGAGCGCTATATGAAATTGCTGCCGCGCCTGTGCAAGCAGGTGGAGAAGTTGAGCGCGGCCATTGGAGCGCAATACGGCGTATTGCTGAATGGCTCTCGGGTGGACACGAAAAAGCGGAAGGCCTTCCAGAAATCGGTCGCTACGCTGCAGAAGCTCTACCCGAAATTCTACTTCAAACAGAAGGTGACGGAGGAGTTCGTGAACCTGGCCGATGAGAAATTTTTGCAGCTGACGAAGTTGCAGGAAGAGTTGGCGAAACACCCACGTGAAAACGTGAAGTCGCCGTTGGGGGTGAAGTCGCGCGCGCTCGAAAGCATGCTCTGGCTGTCGCTCGAGGAATACGTCGAGCAGTATCAGGAACTGAAGACCTGGCTGAAGAAAGCCCTCCGCGCCAAGACCGAAATGGTGGAAGCAAATCTGCGTCTCGTCATTTCCATTGCGAAGAAATACACGAATCGCGGCCTCTCCTTCCTCGATCTGATCCAGGAGGGAAACATGGGTCTGATGAAAGCGGTGGAGAAGTTCGAGTATCGCCGCGGTTATAAATTTTCGACCTACGCCACCTGGTGGATTCGGCAGGCGATCACGCGCTCGATCGCCGATCAAGCGCGCACGATCCGCATTCCGGTGCACATGATTGAGACGATCAACAAGCTGATGCGGGTGCAGAAGCAGCTCGTGCAGGAATACGGTCGTGAGCCTTCGCCGGAGGAAGTGGCGGAGGAAATCCTTTTGCCGGTGGATCGCGTGCGCGCGGTCTTGAAGATGGCGCAACAGCCGATCTCTTTGCAGGCCCCGGTGGGCGAAAGCGAGGAAACGAATTTCGGCGACTTCATCGAAGACAAAGGCGCGGAAAATCCGAGCGACATGACGGCGATTGTCCTCCTGAAGGAAAAAATCAAAGACGTTCTAGAAACGCTGACCGAACGTGAACGCCAGGTGCTGGAGCAGCGTTTTGGGTTGGTCGATGGCTACAGCCGCACGCTGGAAGAAGTCGGCCGGCAATTTTGTGTCACGCGTGAGCGCATCCGTCAAATTGAAGCGAAAGCGCTCCGCAAAATGCGCCATCCGACGCGCATCCGGCAGCTCGAGGGCTTCCTCGAAGCGGCCGAAGTGTAGGCCCTTCAGAATCTCAGCCACCGTCCAGGGCTCGGGCGTGTCGTCGCGAATTCGCTCGTCTCCGAAGATGGTGGGAAGCTAAGGAACATTACCCAAATTGAAAACTCGCGTATGCCAAACTTCAGTGCATATGCACGAAAGTTTGGCAATGTCGGGGGAAAGGCACGAGAACGGGGCGGTGGCCTCGGCGGGCGAGCGGAGTCTTTGCTTGCGCAACTTTCGCACGCCCTGTCAGTTCAATTGCCTGCAACGATGAAACACGAAGATGAAGATGAATTATGGGATTTGCTGGGGAAAGCGGACCAGCCCGCCCCGGTTTCGCCTTTTTTCGCGCGGAACGTTTTGCGGGAGATCCGGCAACGGCCGACATGGCGCGATCGTTTGTCGCCCTGGTTTTCGCTCCGGCGGTTGCTTCCTGTTTCGGTTACGGCGGTCGCGGCTTTGGCGGCCGTAGGGCTGGCGCTGTATCAGCCGGTCCAACGCCCAGTAACCGCTGAAGATGAACCTCCGCCGGATGCGGTGGCGCAGTTGGATCCGATCGACTTCGCGGTGGTGGCGGACTTGGACGATTTGCTGGCGCTGGAGGAGGATAGTCTGTGGAGCGACCCGGACGTTTCTACCCTCTAGCGGTTGCGGCGATTTCATACCTGATCGCCAGCACGTCTTTGGCGCAGAGGCCACCCATGCATTTACGGGGTCAGCATCCGGGCGTGGAGCCCAGCCGCGTGCAAATGCGGCAGGGAACTCAGCGTTGGCGCCAGATGTCGCCGGCGGATCGCCAGCGGTTTCGCTCCAATGTCGGGCGTTGGCAGCAAATGCCGGTGGAGACGCAACGTGCCCTGCGCGCGCGTGAAATTGTGCGCCAAGAACGACTCAAGCGCGAGGCGGAAGCCGCGATGCGTGATTCGGGCTTACAGATCGAGGCCGAGAGGCGGGCGCAATATGAGCAGCGCTACGCGGAAGAACGGAAGCGGATCGAACAGGAATTGCGCCGCGAGTTGCAGGAGAAACGGAAGCGCGAGATGGAGCCCGTAGTGGAGCGTTTGAAGAAGGAATTCGCGCAACCGTCCGCAGCTCCCTCGGCGAATGCCAAGGCTACAGCGTCTCCTTCCGCGGAGAAACAAAAGTAGGCTGCGGCGCCAGCTCGGCGCGATAGAAACGACGCGAGAATTGGCCGGCCTCGGCATCGGTGAATTCCCATACCGTGCTCGTGAAGAGGTGGGTGCCTACTGGAGTCCAGGAGACGAAGTCGGTCGTCGCCATGATGGTCACGTTTTGACCGGGAAAACCGAGCACGTTGAAGCGCATCGCCGCGTTCGGGCGGGTGAGCGAGTCCGCATCAATGGCCGGCGCCTGCAGGCTTGGAGTGATGGTGATAGATGATGGCGCGTAATGGTATCGGGTCCGCGTGCCGTCGCTCAGACTGGTGCAGAGCGCATAAACGCCAGGCGGCACGGTAGCCGGGTTCGCCCCCGCTTCGAGCGCAGTGAACGCGACGCCGCTGGTGCCAGTGTTTGGCAGCGAGCGCCGATCGATCTCGATCTCGTTACCGTTATAAGGATTGAAATCGGGATCGAGGAGAACCCGGAGTTCCACCGTGTTCGCGGTGGTGGCGCCGGATTGATAATAGAGAGACGCCATGAACGGCTCGCCCGCGGGAACGGGTGCGCCGTGGGTCAGCGCGACGCGAATAACATTCGGCCAGAGCCCGGAATTAGACGTCAACGCGGTGCGATTTGGGGCAAAGCCTCCGCCCAAATCCCAGAAGCCGTTGAAGCCATCGCTAATCCTTCCATCGCCGACGCCGGCTGGCTCGGCCTGGCTGAGTCGATCGCCACCACCGATCAGGCTGTAACGAAATCCGGTGGCCGCTCCCGTGCTCTCTGCGGTTGTCCACCATGTGCTGCGCTGGGTGGAGGAGATCGTCGCCTGCGTGTCCGTCGCGGGCGTGTTGAGATCGAGCGTGCCATGATACCACAGATGCACATCACTGTGGCTGGAAGAGTAGCCGCCGTTGAGATCGAGCAGCTTGCGATTGTAGGCGCCGAAGACGGCCTGGCCATTCGGCACGATCAAGCCATCGCCCATCGTCTGCCAGAAATTGTCGGCGAAAAGCACGTTGGCGTAGGTCGACACGCTGGCGTCTCCCAGAGCCGAGACGGGGCGGGGATCCAGCGTGGTCACGTGATCGACCCAGACGCCTTGCGCACCGAGCAGGCGCGCCATTTCCGTCACGACCGAGCCGCCGCGGCTGTGCCCGATGAGATGGATCGGTAGCTCTGCCAAGGGCCGGCCGCCCATCTCCGGAATCAGCGTGGGCGAGAGCAACGCGGCGCTGGCCGCCGTGGCGACGTTCGTGGAGGAAGCGCCGCCGAAACTGGCCAGGGTGGACCAATCCAGCTTGACCAGAATTTCGCCGGAGTCGGTCGCGGTCGGTTGTGTCCCGCCGAGAAATGACGCGGTGGCGATGTATTGGCCGGAGCCGTTGCGCGTAATGGAGATCTGGTAGCAACTGTACGAGGCACCCGGAAACAGGGGATAACGGGGCACGGCTTCCGCCATCGGGATGATCCAATCAGTCACGTTGCCGCTGAAACCGTGCGTGATGACGGTCACGCCGCCCGCCTCCGCGTTCCTCATTCCCGCGAAGGCGAGCGGGAGCAAGGCAAAGAAACGAAGCAGCAACCCGGCGTGAAACGTGATTCGCTTTTCCACTGCGCCCCATTGCAAACGCTTTGACTTGCCGCGTCAATCAAAGCGCGCAATTGCGCGAGACACGCCGACAAAAAAAGAGCCGGCTGGACAAATCCAGCCGGCCCTTGATTTACGAACGCTGCCGCTTAATAGCGACGACCGTGCCGCGCGCTGCACACGAAGCGCCGTCCGTGCCGCCAGTGATAGTGGCGACGAACATATCTGTGCCGCGGCCGATAGTAGCTGCGACCGTAATGCACACGGTTATATCCGTAATAGGGCGAATAGCCCTGCCCGCCGTAATAGCCGCCGTAGCCGTACCCGACGCCGACAGGCACGCCGATACCGATCCCGACGCGCACCCCGGCCTGAGAGCTCGGGGCGGAGACGAAGCCAAATCCGACGACCGCGATTGCAATGATGAGAAGCTTTTTCCAGTTCATGTTTTACCTCCTTGGTTGTGGTGATTGAACAAGGATTACGACGGAAAGTTTCAGCTTTTTATTCAGAAGCCGGATTTCCGTAGACTGGCTTTCCGGTGAGATAAATATCGGAGCCGACCTTTTCGTAGGTCGGGTCGAGCAGACGCGCGGCCTCCACGGTGCAACCAGCGCCGCGGCCGCCGAAGGCAAGAGTGGGCCCGCCGGTCAGCAGCGGGCCGAGGTATATCCGCAGTCGATCGATCAACCGCGCGTCGAGCGCCTGTCCCAGCACATCGCCGCCGCCTTCGATCAGGACGCTGGTGATTTCGCGTTTCCCGAGCTCAGTCAGGACGGCTTTCAATTTCTTGTCGCGAAAGACCAGCGTGCGATCCGCGAAGCGGTCCGTGAAAATGTGGGAGCGTTGCGGCAATTTCTCGGAGCGGGTGAGAACGACGCGCCATGGTTGACGTTTCGCGGGCACGGCCCGGACGGTCAGCCGCGGGTTGTCCCGCCGCACGGTTTCCGCGCCGACCAAAATTGCGTCTACTTCGCTGCGCAACCGGTTGGCGTGTTCCCGTGCGGCCTCGCTCGTGATCCACTGCGATTCGCCGTCGGGCCGCGTCAGTCTGCCGTCGAGGCTCATGCCGCACTTGGCGATGACGAATGGGCGCTTGGTTTGGATCCAGTGGTTGAAAGCTTCGTTCAGCGCGATGCATTCGCGCTCCAGGATGCCGACCCGGACTTTTATTCCGGCGGCGCGTAGCAGATCCAGTCCGCGCCCAGCGTGCCGTGGATTCACATCGATCGCTCCGACTACGACTTCCTTTATGCCGGCGTCGATAATCGCCTGTGTGCACGGCGGCGTGCGTCCGGTGGTGGAGCACGGTTCCAACGTCACATAAAGGACGCTGCCCTTGCGAATTGGCAGCTTGGCGGACTGCAGACACGTCACTTCGGCGTGCGGTTGGCCAGCGCCCTCGTGATGACCGCGGGCGACGACCTTCCCGCCGAAAACGAAGACGGCGCCCACGGCAGGATTGGGGCTGGTGGCGCCGACCCCTTTTTGAGCTTCCGCGAAAGCGAGGCGCATGAAGCGTTGATCGGCGTGAACGTCCACGATTGAGAGATAGACTCTCTGACTGCGGTCGGCAATAGGACCGGCGTCCGAAGCGTGCATGCCTTCTGGGATTACCTCGACATCGCGGCCCTTTCCTGATAGCGAAGGTGAACCTTCCTCCCCAAACACTTATGAACCTCACGAAATCCATCTGGTTTTTATTATGCACCGCGAGCCTGACCGCTTACGCGGGAAGCCCGTTTGATATCCCGCAGATTCCTCTCCCACGCACGCCTCAGCTTTTGCCGCCGCCTGTTTCCACTCTGGCGGCGGTTTTCCCGAACGAGTTCCGATCCATTGACGGTTCCGGCAATAACCCGATTGATCCGCGACGCGGCTCGGCTTTGATCCCCCTGCAGCGCCTGGTGAAACCCGATTACGGCGACGCCTCGCCCGCCGGCCTCGCGCCCCGCAGCGCCCGCGAGATCAGCAATCTCGTCGTCGCGCAGGATCAGATGGTCCCCAGTCCCATCCGCGCTTCCGATTACCTCTGGCAGTGGGGCCAGTTCATTGATCACGACATGGACCTGACCACGGCCGCCAGTCCGGCCGAACACATGAACATCCCTGTCCCGACCGGCGATCCGTTTTTCGATCCGGCCGGCACCGGCACGCAGTTGATCGGGATGGATCGCTCCTTTTTCACCATGATCAACGGCGTCCGGCAGCAAATGAATGTGATCACGGCGTACCTCGACGCCTCCCAGGTTTACGGCTCGGATGTGGCCCGGGCTCTGGAGTTGCGCACGCTCGATGGGACCGGACGCTTGAAAACCAGCGCCGGCGATCTGCTGCCCTATAACGTCCACGGCTTCCCCAATGCGCCTTCGCCCGATCCGTCGTTCTTCCTCGCGGGCGATCTGCGCGCCAACGAGCAGGTGGGCTTGACCGCGATGCACACGCTTTTTATGCGGGAGCATAATTATTGGGCCGGCCAGATCCACAAGAGCAGTCCCGCGCTTGATGACGAGGGCGTTTACCAGCGGGCTCGTGCCCTCGTGGGCGCCGAGATTCAGGTCATCACCTATCGCGACTTCATCCCGGTGCTGCTCGGGCCAAATGCGTTACCGCCCTACACCGGCTATCAGCTGGAGGTCAATGCCGGTATTACCAACATCTTCTCGACCGCGGCCTTTCGCGTCGGGCACACCATGCTCTCACCGGTCTTGCTCCGCCTCGGCGCGAACAACCAATCGATCGGCGATTTGAGTCTGGCCGATTGTTTCTTTAATCCAACCGAGATTAGCGGCCCAGGCATCGAACCTTACCTGCGCGGTCTCGCCCGACAGGTGGATCAGGAGGTCGATTGCTTCCTCGTGGACGGCGTCCGCAATTTTCTTTTTGGCCCACCGGGCGCCGGTGGGTTTGATCTCGCCTCCTTGAATATTCAACGCGGCCGCGATCATGGCCTGCCCCGTTACAACGAAGCCCGCGCCCAACTCGGGCTCGCCCGCAAAGCCAGCTTCGCCGAGATGACCTCGGACCAGGCGCTGCGGGTTAAGCTCGCCAACGCTTACAACACGCCGGATGACGTTGACGTTTGGGTTGGCGGCCTGGCGGAAGATCACGTCAACGGCGGCCTCGTGGGCGAGCTCTTTTTCACCGTCATGCGCGATCAATTCACCCGCCTGCGCGATGGCGACCGCTTCTGGTATCAAACCTATCTCCCGCAGAATCTGGTCGACAAAGTGGAGCGCCAGCCGCTTAGCGCCATCGTTAAACGCAACACGCCCATCGGCGCTGAGCTTCAGAAAAACGTCTTCCGCGTGCCCTTGCCGTAGGTCAGGGCTGTTTCCCGCATTTCGCAGCCACCGCGCGCTTTTTCTACTTGGCGCGGCGGGCGGGCCGTCGTACCTAAGTGGCCTCCCTTATGGCCACCAAAACCGAAGAAAAATCGAGCGATGACAAGCTCATCGTCGCGCGGAATAAGAACCTCGAACTGGCCATCCAGCAGATCGCGAAAGATTACGGCGATGGCGCGATCATGCGGCTGGGTGATGCGCAGATTGTCGATATCGATGTCATCCCCACGGGCAATATTTTGATCGACCGCGCGCTCGGCGTTGGTGGCTTCCCGCGCGGTCGCGTGGTGGAAGTTTACGGGCCCGAATCTTCCGGCAAAACCACCCTCACGCTCACTGTGATCGCGCAAGCGCAGAAGCGCGGCGGACTGGCCGCGTTTATCGATGTCGAGCACGCGCTCGATCCGCAATACGCCCGCCGACTCGGTGTCGATATGGACGATCTCCTCGTCTCGCAACCGAGCTCTGGCGAGGAAGCGTTGCGAATCGTCGAGACTCTGGTGCGCTCGAACGCCCTCGACGTGATCGTGCTCGATTCCGTCGCGGCGCTCGTGACCAAGCAGGAACTTGAAGGCGAAATCGGCGATTCCACCGTCGGTGCTCAGGCGCGCCTCATGAGCGCCGCCATGCGTAAGCTCACCTCGCTGATTTCGAAAGCGCGGACGTGCTGCATTTTCACCAACCAGATCCGCGAGAAGATCGGCGTCATGTTCGGCAATCCGGAAACCACACCCGGCGGCAAGGCGCTCAAATTTTACGCCAGCGTGCGCATCGATATTCGTCGCATTGGAGCGATCAAGCAGACCGATGGCGTCGTCACCGGCAATCGCACCCGCGTGAAAGTGGTGAAGAACAAAGTCGCGCCGCCGTTCACGGAAGCCGAGTTCGACATCATGTATAACGAGGGCATTTCCAACACCGGCGCCCTGCTCGATCTCGCGCTCGAAAAGCAGATCGTGGAAAAACGAGGCTCGTGGTTGAGCTATAAGGGTAGCCAGCTCGCGCAAGGTCGCGACGCCGCAAAAGAAGTTCTAAAGAACGATCGAGCGCTCTACGAAGAGATCGAGGTCGCAGTCAAAGCGAAGCTCGACGAAGACAAAAAGTAGGCGGCTCCGTTCTCCCGTCCGGGGAGCGCGGGCGCCTCGCCCGCAGTGTCGTGCGCCTCGCGCGACACCGGAACGTGAATCAGGCCCGCACATTTCGACGCTGCGTCTGTCGAAGAGTTTTTTGCGAGGCGCAAAAAACAGCGGGCGAGGGCGCCCGCGCTCCCCAGATGAAGAACTCGCATCGCGGTCGCTCGCGCGGCGATTCCCGCACTCCTCCCCGCGTCCGGCTCCGGCGTCCGACCCACCACGACCGCCAGCGTTCGTCGCCCCAGTAGTAGAGCCCGTCTCCGCTCAGATCAGAAATACGAAGAACGATTCGCCGCACGTTCTCTCCCCCCGGCGGCTATTCTGGGGTCACCTTCTCGCCAAACTTTCCGCCCAGCGCGGTGAGGTAGGCGTCCATCGTGCTCGTGTGACCGAAGACAAACCGTGACAGGAAGCGAAACAGGATATTGGAGACCTCACCATTTTCGGTGATGCGCACGAGCGTTCCACTCGGGACGTCGGAGAACTCGTAGGTCCACGAACCAGAGTAACCAAGATCGCGATCGACGATGCGCGTGACCAAGTTTTCGTCCGCCATTTCCTCCATTACTTCGTAGGTGATGCTGCCGTCTTTCGCGATTTCGCGGAAACGAAGCCGTCCATCGAAGGGTTCGAGCGGTTCGACTCTGAGCAAATTCGGTCGCCACTCTGGCGCAGACGCGAAATCGCGGACCACGGAATAAACCTCGTGCGGCGAACGATGGAGTGAGATCGAACGGGAGACGCGATGCTGCCGTGGCAGGAGCGCGCCGATGATCAGGACGCAGGCGACCACAGCCAGAAAAACGGCGAGGATGATGAGGGCGATTTTCATATTTTTTTCTCCAGTTGCCGCGCCGCGCGCGCGAGCAGAGCCAGTCCGCGGGCTGCGACTTTGCGTTCGGTAGGTGTGAGCTGGGAGACGAGCGCGCCGACGCGGTCGCGATCCAGGACGGACGTGGCCGCCATCGCTTCTTCGCCCAGGCTTGTGAGGCGGAGTTCGCGCTGTCGCTTATCGGAGGTGGGCGCGTCGCTCTTCAAATAACCGAGTTCGGCGAGGCGCGCGATCGCGGCCGAGAGCGTGGAAGGCGCCACACCCAGATGCGCCGCCAGCGTGCGCGGGCTGAGCGCGATCTTGCGATCGAGATGCGCGAGCATGCTGGAGTCGCGCGCGGAGAGTCGCCACTCCGTCGAGCGCGCGCGCACGTGGTCCACGTGGCAGGCGAGGTATATTTGCGGATAGAGCCGCTGGATATCGGAGACGAGCGAGTCCGTCATGGTAGGAATCCTGAGCGCAGAGAATCGTTCGTCAACGTGAACAACTTTTGCAGCCGGCGGAGCCGCCGCCTGATGAAAAGTTTTTGAATCGCGCTACCGTCACGGCTCGAACGATGAACGCTGCGTCCCACCACAACCAAAGAGGCAAAATGCCGGGAAGCTTCCGCTTCCTGCTTCTTGCGGTCTTGCTTTTTTCTGGCCTAACGAGCCAGCTTCGGGCGCAAGCGCTCAGCCGAACGGACGCGTTGGCCGTGGCCGAATCCTTTCTCTCGCATCGCTGGCAGCCGACGATGAAAAACCTGCGCCACGGGAAAGATGAGGATGGCGTGGAAGTGCAGACGCCGGATCGTGCCGGCGCAGTCGGCAGCCCGATGGAGGAGTTGTGGCTGGTTGATCAGCCAAATGTCGGGATGGCCTACAAATGGGGCGGCTTCGATTCGCTCGCGACTTTCGATACCGGCGTGCGTGCGGGTAAAGCGGCCGGTGATGTTTATACCCAGGAAAAGCGCCGGCAGGGCGGGGCGGCCGTCAGCTCCGGCGCAGTCGGGGTCGATTGCTCGGGATTCGTTTCGCGCTGCTGGAAATTGCAGAGCAAGCATTCGACCGACTCGCTCACTGAGATCTCGCGCAAGCTGGCTTCCGTCTCCGAATTGAGGCCCGCCGACATCATGAACCAGGCCGGTGGTCACGTCTTGCTTTTCGCACGCTGGGTCGATGGGCCAAAAACGCGCGCGCTTTTTTACGAGGCCGCGCCTTTCAGCAAAGTCCGGGCGAAGGAATACGCCGTCGCCGAACTCGAGTCCTCGGGATTTTCCCCGTGGCGCTACCGGAAAATCCGAGATTAGACATGATGACCTCCGCGCAAATCCGCCAATCCTTCCTCGATTTCTTTCGCGAGAAACAGCACACCATCGTGCCTTCGTCGTCGCTCCTGCCGGACTCGCCGAATCTGCTTTTCACGAACGCGGGCATGAATCAGTTCGTGCCTATTTTCCTCGGGCAACAAAGCGCCACCTGGCAGCCGCCGCGCACAGCCGACACGCAAAAATGCATCCGCGCTGGCGGCAAGCATAACGACCTCGATGATGTCGGGCTCGATACGTATCACCACACGTTTTTCGAGATGCTGGGGAACTGGAGTTTCGGCGATTATTTCAAGAAGGAAGCGATCGAGTGGGCGTGGGAATTAGTCGTCGAACGTTGGGGCCTGCCGCCGCAACGGCTTTACGCCACGGTTTACAAACCCGACCCGGGCGACCCGAGCGAGTTCGACCAGGAAGCGTTTGATCACTGGGCGCGCCTCTTCACCAAGGCCGGACTCGATCCCGCGGTGCAAATCGTTAACGGCAATAAGAAGGACAACTTCTGGATGATGGGCGACACCGGCCCGTGCGGACCGTGCTCCGAGTTGCACATCGATCTCACGCCGAACGGCGACACTAACGGTTCGCTCGTCAATGCGGGCGATGCGCGCTGCATCGAGATTTGGAATCTGGTTTTCATCCAGTTCAACGCGAATGCGGATGGCAGCTTCGTGCCGCTGCCGCAGCGGCACGTTGATACCGGAATGGGGTTCGAGCGCGCTACAGCGATGATTCAGGGGACGAAAAACTTCACCGATTTTTCACGTTTGATCTCGAACTACGAGACGGACGTCTTCCGTCCAATTTTCGATGAGATCGAGAAGCTGAGCGGCAAAAAATACACGAGCACGTTACCTTCCCCGGATTGGGGAGCGCGGGCGCCCGCGCCCGCTTTGCCTGGCGCCTCGCCGGGCAATTCCCCTGAGCTGTCATCGTCGAAAGAAGAAACTGCGGCGCGAGGCGCACCGCAGAGCGACCGAGGCGGTCGCGCTCCCCAGGCGCAGGTCGATATCGCCTTCCGCGTCATCGCCGATCACATTCGCACCCTCAGTTTCGCGATTGCCGACGGCATCCAGCCGAGCAACGAAGGGCGGGGATATGTCCTGCGACGCATCCTGCGCCGGGCGGTCCGTTACGGTCGCATTCTCGGTTTTGATGAGCCGTTCTTCT
Source organism: Chthoniobacterales bacterium (assembly GCA_038258815.1). GTDB lineage: Bacteria > Verrucomicrobiota > Verrucomicrobiia > Chthoniobacterales > UBA10450 > JACCTI01. The sequence goes on along the minus strand of JBBSPM010000015.1, from coordinate 54,558 downwards.
ACCAGCTCGTCGACGTCCTTGTGCGCTCAATGGGCGGAGTTTTTCCGGAGCTGCGCGAAAAGAAGGGAACGATCGAGGAGACGCTGAAGCGCGAAGAAGAATCCTTTAACCGCACGCTCGATAAAGGTATCGCGCTCTTCGAGGCGGAAGTGGCGCGGCTAGTGAGAGACGTGTCGACTACAACTCCGGGGAGCGCGGGCGCCCCGCCCGCACTGTCAGGCGCCTCGCCTGACAGTCGTCCGACGTCCCACTCCCCCGGCGCCCAATACCACAAACGTCGCCTCCCGCATTTCGAGCGCCCTTGGGCAAAGTATGCGGTGGCGTGGAGTACACACGAACGGCATGCGCTTGCGCCCGCGGAGCGCGATCTCGTTCTGCAAACCATTCTGCACGACGCCGGAAAAAAGTACGAGCTCTACGCTGCCTGTGTCATGTCGGATCATGTCCACGTTCTCATTGAGCCGCAGATTGAGAAAGACGACGAAGAGGGCAAGCCGGTGTTTTTCGCGTTAGAGGGCATTTTACAGACGTTGAAGAGCGTTTCATCGCATCGGATTAACAAAGTCGGAGGAACGAAGGGCGCACGCGTGTGGGAGAACGAATCGTTCGATCGCGTGATCCGGTCGGAGCGCGATTTAGAGGAGAAGTTTCATTATATCTGTCGCAATCCTTGGGATTCCGGGGCGATGAAGCCGGATGAGGATTATCGCTGGCTTTGGACGTCGGAGCACGCTCGGGTGTCAGGCGAGGCGCCGGACACGGCGGGCGGGGCGCCCGCGCTCCCCGGAGGGGGAACGCCACCCTCTAGCTCCACGATTTCTGGGGAGTTTGCGTTTCGTTTGTACGATGAACAGGGGTTTCCGCTTGATCTGACGGAACTGATGGCACGGGAGCGCGGGCTTTCAGTCGATACCGTGGGCTTTGAGAAGTTGATGGAGGAGCAGCGCGATCGCGCGCGGAAGGCGCAGAAGAAAACGATCGTCGAATTGGCGGAGAGCGACTCGCGCTCGGCGACGAATTTTCTTGGTTACGAGCACGATCATACGGGCGCGGATGTGGAGGAAATTACGTCGGTGAGGGGACGCGCGGGTGTCGTCCTGAACAATTCGGTTTGCTACGCGGAGATGGGTGGACAGGTGGGGGATCGCGGGGAAATCGAAGGGGACGGACGCCGCTGGGCCATTACCGACACGCGGAAGACTGGGAACACTTTTGTCCATTTGCTCGAAGGCGAAGATGCGCCGGCACCGGGAGATCATGTCACGGTGCGCTACGATGCGGAGCGCCGCGCGGCCATCCAACGCCATCATTCGGTGACGCATTTGTTGCATTGGGCGTTGCACGAAATTGTCTCGAAGGAAGCCGTGCAGAAAGGGAGTTATGTGGGACCGGAGAAGCTGACTTTCGATTTCTCGAGCGCGGCGTTGAAGCCGGAGCAGGTGCGCGAGGTGGAGCGTTTGGTGAACGAGCGGATCGCCGCGAACGCGTCGGTTTCGTGGACGGAAATTCCGTACGGCGAGGCGAAGCAGCGTTCCGATATCCAGCAATTTTTTGGCGACAAATATGGCGATCTGGTGCGCGTGGTGCAGATCGGCGGACAGCCTAACGAGTTGAATGGCTTCTCGATGGAATTGTGTGGCGGCACGCATGTGCGCGCGACGGGCGACATCGGGTGGTTCAAGATTTTGAGTGAATCGGCGATCGCGGCGGGCATCCGCCGGATCGAGGCGGTGGCGGGCGACGAGGTCATGGGTTGGACCGAGGCGGAGTCGACGCGACAACAGGAGAAATTCGAGGCGTTAACTAAGAAGAAGGCGGGCCTCTCGATGTTGCCTGCGTTTGCGAAGACGGATTATGCGGCGGCGGTGCAGGCGATCGAAAACCGCGCGACGCATTTAAAGCAACTCGAGACCGAGGTGCATGATTGGGAGAAGCAGCAGGCCAAGGCGGCGGAGGTGGAATTGCGCAATCGTGCGACGACGATCGCGAATGAGCTGGCGCTCGCTCACTCCGGTGCGAGTTCGCTGGTGACGGAAGTGCCCGATGCGGATGGTGCGCTGTTGCAGCAAATAGCCGACTCGCTGAAGTCGAGATTCGCTGGGCCAATCGTGCTGGCCGGGTCGACGGAGGGACGGGTGGATTTGATCGCGAGCGTGCCGAAAGAGCTGGCCGCGAAGTTGCCCGCGAACGGGATTATCCAACAGATCGCGCCGATCGTCGGCGGCAAGGGTGGGGGACGTCCGGACGGTGCGCGCGGAGCGGGCAAAGACCCAGGCAAAATCGCGGACGCGCTGGCCAAAGCGCGTGAGTTGATTGCGGAAAAAAGCTGACTAGAAGGTCAGCCAGGCAGCAGGAGCGTGATCATCGCGGTGGCGCCGATCCCGAGTGAGAGCACGACGAGGTAGATGACGGCGCCGAGGAAGAATTTGAAGGTGGTGAAAAACCAGCCCTGCCCGTAAACGCGGCGAATGGAGATGAAGACCTGCGCCGTGGCGATGAGGGAAAGCACGACGACGAGCAGCGGCTGAAAGCTGGGTATGACGCGCAACGCGCCCATCCCGATGAGCGTGATGACCACTGCCGCCATGTAGGCAAAGGCGTGAATGTTCAGCGCGTAAACGAGATGCTCGATGTAGTAACGCCGACGGAAGACGTAGAGAAGCTTCAGGATCATGGCGAAGATCGGGACGCAAAACAGCATCATGGTCGGGATGTTGCTCCGCAGGGTGTCGAGGAAGAGCTGCCCCTTCGTTCCATCTTCACCCACCTTTTCTTTGATCCGGCCCTCCAGCCATTTGCCAAACTCACTGTCCTGTTCTTTTCCATCAAACTTGACGGAAAAACCTTCTGGAGAAGCCGCCGGAGTGGGAGAGGCGTTCGGGGGCGGCGGAGGAGGCACGGCAGCGGCAGGATTTCCGCCGGGCTCAGGCACCGGCGACGGCATGGCACCCGGGATGCGAGCGAGGAGGGCGTCGAGTTTGATGACATCTTTCGGCTTTAGGTCTTTCTTTTCCGCGTAGCGGGGGAGCCGGGAGAGGATCTGGTCGAACTTCTCCCGCTCTTTCGCGTCTATGGACGTATCTGGCAGAGTGAAACGAGAGCGAGCTTCTTCGATTTTCGCGCGTTGCTCGGGATTGAGGACGGAATCTGGGGCGGTCAGTTTGCTCAAGGCGGCATCGATCTCGGCGCGATCCTCTACGCTCATCTGGATCGGGCTGCCGGAAGACGGCGCCAGATTGATCAGTTTCGCCATGAGGAAAAACGCGATGCTGGCAAGGAAGTAGAGCCGGAGCGGATGCATGTAGCGGACGCGGCGACCGGCATTGAAATCATTCGTTATGCGACCGGGCCGGATGAGCAGGACGCCGAGCGAGCGGAGAAACTTTGTGTCCCAATCGAAGAACGAATCCGCGGCATCGATCATGACCTGCATGAGCGAACGGCGGTAATCGATGGCGTGTTGGCCGCATTGCGAGCAATACGGGCCGTTGAGCGGTGCCTCGCAGTTTTCGCAGTGGGTCAGCGTTCTTTCGGGTTCGGAGCCGCGGAACCATCGTCGCCGGCGTGAGCGTTGCGAAACCGCGTCCATCGCAGAGTCAGCGATAATGAATTCTGTGGTCTCGTCGGGCATGGCTCAGGTCCGACAATGCTCTCGACTGCAGAGGAAATTCAAGGAACAAACCGCTGCAGCGATTCGCGGGATGGGCGGTTACAGAGCCGCCCAGACGCGATGCACGTCTTCGTGATCTTCCAATTTTTGCAGGAACTCCCCGGTTTCTTCGCGCTCAATGTCGGATAACGAAACTTTGCTTTTCGCGACGTAGCCGAGTTCGCTCGTGACGACAGTCCAGCCGTTCGCGGTCAGCCATTGCGACACGGCATGAAGGTCGGTGCGCTCGGTCGTGAATTGAGCGCCGGTCACGCCTTCGGGAATGTCTTCGCTTTCGGCGTGCGAGAGGGGCTCAACGTTCTGCGCACCGGCTTCGATCGCTGCTTCCTCGATGTCGGTCGCCGCGTCGGAATGATGCGCTTCGACGAGGCCGACGTGATCGAAGAGGAATTTGTTGCTGCCCGGCGCGCCGAGCTGGCCGCCCTTTTTGAAAAGCACGCGAATCTCGGGCGCGGTCCGGTTGTTGTTATCGGTCAGGATCTCGATCACGATCGGCACCTTATGCGGCGCGTAGCCCTCGAAGACGACGTGATCAATGACCAGTTTTTCGCCGCCAATGCCAGCGCCCTTTTTGATCGCGCGCTCGATCACATCCCGCGAGACGCTGGCGCGCCGGGCTTTCTCCACCGCCGCGAAAAGACGGGCGTTGCCGTTAGGATCCGCGCCGCCCATCTTCGCGGCGACCATCATTTCCTTCACGAGTTTGCCGGTGACCTGGCCCTTTTTTAACCCGGCGACTTCCCGCTTTGCATGCAACCATTGGCGACCCATGCAGCGGGTTTAGCACGCGGTCGCGCAGGTCACAAGAGCGGGCATCGTGGTGCAACTTTCCAAGTTGCAGTTTCAAGAGTGCAAGTTGGAAACTTGCACCACGGCCTAGATCACTCGCGAAAGAGGAAGAGCGCGCCGGTCAGGGCCAGACCGATCCCTACGAGCAAGGCAGTGCTTTCGACGAAATAGGTGTAAGCCATGAGGATTAAGCCGATGAACATCGGCTTCCAGGCGTGCATTTTTTTGCCGTAAACCATGGCTACGAAACCGACCGAACTGAAGAGGAGTCCCGAGAAAAGTTGGGCGCCGGTGAAGGTGGGCATGGCGCCTTGAGGAGCTAGTGCCGCGCCACGGGTGCTCCCAGTAATCAGCAATCAGCCTTCGGCGCGGGGGCGCGCCGGCTCCATGCTTGCCCTGGAGCCGGTCCGCCCGCGGGCCGAAGGATCATCAGAAGGGGGCGCGACGAGGAAAGGATTGACCGAGAGCACGCGAGGGTGACACGATTCGCGGCGTTCTCGCCCGACTCCCCCCGCGGCCAACCCAATTATGGCATCTCAATTATTCAGAACCAAAAGCCCGGAACTTCTCATCCGCGAATCCGAAGCGCCGGAGCGGCTGATGAAACGTTCGCTGACCGCATTTGATCTGACCTGTCTCGGGATCGGCGCAATCATCGGCGCAGGCATTTTCGCGCTCGCGGGGACGGCGGCGGCGGGCGAATCGGCGCGAGTGGGCGATTCCATCATCAAGACGCCGGTGCTCAATTTCATCATCTCGTGGATGCAAGGCTCGGATCTAGTCTTCGGCCGGCCAGCGGCCGGGCCGGCGGTGGCGTTGTCGTTCGTGGTGGCAGCGGTGGCCTGCGGTTTTGCGGCTCTCTGTTACAGCGAACTGGCGTCGATGATTCCGGTTTCGGGGTCGGCTTACACTTATTCCTACGCGACGCTGGGTGAGATCGTGGCCTGGATCATTGGTTGGGATTTGATTCTCGAATACGCGGTCGGGAACATGGCGGTAGCGGTCGGCTGGTCGGGATATTTCGTGCAGCTTTTGGGGAATTTGCCCTTCGGATTGCATTTACGATTTCCGCTGTGGCTGGTGAGCGATCATACGACCGCGCAGACGATTATCGAGAAAGGCGGCGCGGCGCTGAGCGATTACTCGTCGACGACGCTCCCGATGATTGCCGGCCATCCGATCGCGATCAATCTGCCTGCGTTCCTGATCGTGGCGGCGGTGACGATGCTGCTGATTTACGGAATTCGCGAAAGCGCGACCGCCAATAGCGTGATCGTCATCATCAAAGTGGCGGTGGTTGTTTTTGTGATCGCGTTTGGCTCGTTCATGGTGGCGCCGGAAAATTGGCATCCGTTTATGCCGAGCGGTTTTGGAGGCGTGATGAGCGGGGCGGCGATCGTCTTCTTTGCCTTTATCGGGTTCGACGCCATCTCGACCACCGCGGAGGAAACGAAAAATCCTCGGCGCGATCTGCCGATCGGCATGATCGCGAGCCTGATCATCTGCACGATTCTTTACGTGCTGATGTCATTCGTCCTGACCGGGATGAAAAAATACACCTCCTACCTGGGCGACTCTGCGGCAGTGGCGACGGCATTCGCAGCCAAACCGTGGGCGCAGGCTTTGATCAGCGCGGGTGCGCTGGCGGGGTTGACTTCCGTTCTGCTGGTCTTCCAACTAGGGCAGCCGCGCATCTTCATGGCGATGGCGCGGGATGGCCTCTTGCCGCGTTATTTTGCGCGGATCCATCCACGCTTTCGCACGCCCTATATCACGACGATTTGGACGGGCTTGGTAGTCGGCGGCGTGGCAATGTTTACCGACATCGGTTCGCTGGCGGATTTGACCAATATCGGGACGCTCTTCGCGTTCGCGCTGGTGTGCATCGGCGTGATCGTTTTGCGCAGAACGGACAAGGATCGGCCGCGTCCGTTTCGGGTTCCGTTCGTTCCGCTCTTCCCGATCCTGGGCGTGCTGTTTTGCGTGGCATTAATGCTCAGCCTGCCGATCGAAACTTGGGTGCGGTTCTTCGTCTGGCTTGCGCTTGGGCTGCTGATTTATTTCTTCTACGGCGCGGGCCATAGCCGGCTGCAGCACGGAATCGACACTGGAGACACGGAAGCAATCGTGCCGCCGGTGATTAAGCCGGATTAGCACGAGAGTTACGGGAGCGGAAACCGGGGAGCGCCCGCTTGCAGCGGGCTGGTTTTCGCATTCTGCGAAAACGAACTCTTCTAGAAGGGGGGATTTTTCTGGGCGCCGCGGTTGTCGGAAGCCTGTTTCGGCAGAATGCCGAAACCAGCACGGCTGGAGCCGTGCGCTCCCCGGACCTGAAGCGCCGCTAGTCTTTGTCCGATTTATCGTAGAAGAAAATGTTCACCATTAAGGTGATGCCGGCAGCGGCGGCGCCGAGAAAGAGCAGGATCGCGAGGCCGGGGTAACCCCAGATTTGGAAGGTCGTCTCCACGCGCATCATCATCGCCGCGCCGACGATGAGTGCCGCGATAATGAGGCCGACGGTGATGCGGTTCGCTACTTTTTGGAATCCGACGATGAGCGTTTTTTCGTCGATCGCATCGACAGTTACTTTGAGTTCGTTGTTCGCGACGGCATCGAGGATTTTGTTGATCCGCGCAGGGAGGCGTTGCAGAAGATCTTTTAGCTCGAGGACGCCGCTGAAGAGATTCCCCGGCGAGAGGCTTTTCATTAATCGCTGCTGCATGATTTGAGCGGCGTTACGGCGAATGGACGCGTTCGGATCGAAGTCTGGAGCGATGGTGCGTCCGACTTGATCAAGATTAAGCAACGTCTTGCCCAGCATGGTGAGTTCGGAAGGAACGCGGATGCCATTCTCGCCACAGGCTTGCGTGACTTCGAGCACGAGACGCCCGACTTCCATTTGGCCCACTGTCGAACCCTGCTGGCGCACGACGATGTCGCTGATCTGCCGGCGGAATTGCGTCTCGTCGAAGTCGTCCTTTTTGGTGCCTACTTTAATGGCGATATCGCTGGCGTCGTCGCCGCGGCCTTCCGCGATCGCGAGCAAAAGCTGGAGCAGTTGCTCCTGCAAATTCGGCATAATGCGACCGACCATTCCGAGATCGATCAAGGCGATGCGGTATTCGTCTGTCAGGAAAACATTTCCGGGATGCGGATCGGCGTGGAAGAAGCCATGCACCAAAATTTGCTCGAGGTAAGCGCGGAAAACTTCTTCCGCGAGCGCCGCGCCATCGAAGTCCATCCGTCCGAGTGCGCTCACGTCGGTGATCTTGCGGCCGTGCACATATTCCATCGTGAGCACGCGCGAGTTGCTGTAATCGGCGATGGGCTGCGGGACGACGATGCGCTCGAAATTTTTCAACTGCTCGTGCAGCGTGATTAGATTGTTCGCCTCCTGGCGGTAATCGAGTTCGCGGAGCAAGCTTTTGCGGAATTGATCCAGCATCTCGCCGAACTCGTAGCGTTTCCCGAATTCCGTGTGCTGATCGAGGAACTCCGCGATCTCTTCGAGCGCGTCGAGATCCTCGGTCATGCGCTCGCGGATATTGGGACGTTGCACTTTCACCGCGACCTGCCGGCCATTTCGCAAGCGCGCTCTGTGGACCTGGCCGAGGGACGCTGCGGCGATGGGGGTGGACTCGAATTCCGAGAATGCTTTCGACAAGCGCACGCCCAATTCGGTGGCGACGATCTTTTCCACTTCGTCGAAGCCGAACGGCTCCACTTTATCCTGCAGCCGCGTGAGGGCTTCGATGTAAGCCTTCGGCATCATTTCCACGCGGGTGGAGAGGAGTTGCCCGAGTTTTACGAAAGTCGGGCCGAGCTTTTCCAAATCTTCGGCCAGCTCCTCGGCCTTGGCGGTTTCCGCCGGCGTGGCGCGTTGCTCGGCCGCCAACGTCTCATCCAGGCCGCTCTCTTTCACGAGATCGGAACGGCCGTACTTCACCAGCAGCCAGGCAATCTGACGATAGCGATTGAGATGCTGCGGATTTAGCGAGATGCCCATAAATGGAAAGATGCCGGCCGCACGTATGCGCAGCCGGCATCTAAATAACGGATTTGGCGGCCTGTCTGGCCGCGCAAAGGTTAGACTTTCGCGGTGGCGAAAGTCTCTTTGTCGTCCACGTCCAGCCAATCGAAGAGCGTGGTTGTTTTCGGATCGAGATTGTAAACGCTCACCTGCTCGACAAACCACTCGCGTTTCTCTGGATTTTCGTAGGGATTGGCCTTCATCATTTCGTCGCTCCACGCCTTCACTTCGTCGGGCGATTTGTTGTCGCCATGGGTGTCGAGCCACTTCGCCATCTCCTCGTCGCTCGTGCCTTTTTCCACCTCGGCCTTGAAGTCGTCGCCCTTCACGTTCTTGAAACCGAAGAGCATATTATCGAGCGGGCAATCGAAATGATATTCGCCCAGGTTCCCCCAGAGATGTGCGCGGCATTTATCGTAGGTGCGCCCGAGAATAACGTAGCCTCCCACCCGCGTTTTCGGACTGCGCGGGGCTTCCTTCGTTAAATCCTTGCCGGTTTGATCATTGTTCATGCATCGACGTTAGGCCCCCACCAGCGGAACGGCAAACCGGCGAAGATTTTCGCAATGAGGAGCAGCCCGTGAGCCGCCGGGATGCGTATTCCTTTTAACTATGAGTCAAAACAAAGAAGTCATCTCCACGTTGAACAGCTTGATCGAAACCTTGAAGGACGGACAAGAGGGCTTCCGCCAGGCCTCCGAGGCTGTGAAGGATTCGCAGCTCAAATCTCTCTTCAACGAGTTGTCGATGCAGCGTTCCAAGTTCGCCGGCGAACTGCAGGGCCAGGTCGTGCAACTCGGTGAACCCAAACCCGAAGATTCCAGCAGCACAGCCGGCGCCCTCCATCGCGCCTGGATCAATCTGAAATCCGCGATCACGAGTCAGGACGATCACGCCATCCTCGCCGAGTGCGAGCGGGGCGAAGATTCCGCCGTGGCGGAATACAAGAAGGCGGCGGAAGCCGAACTGCCGGCCGATGTGCGCAGCATTGTTTCGGGGCAGTCGACTGACGTGAAGGCTGCGCACGATAAGGTCAAGGCACTGCGCGACGCGCGGAAGTCGAGCTAGGCACGGCGAGCGAGTTCGCTCGTCGGCATTTCACAGGCGGATCGCGCGTGGCGGGGTCCGCCTGTTTCTTTTTCGTGTGGGATTGTGCGAAACGCGCTATTCCGTCATCTCGAGCCGGCGAAGCGCGGTCGAGGGATCTCGCCGACTCGCTGATGATTACACTTACCCGAGTCGGGTCGCGAATTCCCCTTGGCGAGATCCCTCGACCGTCTTCGCGGCTCGGGATGACAGTGGACGAAACGCGTCCCATACTTCGCCATGGTCAACATCTCGATCAGCTACAACGGCGAACTCCACTGCACCGCCACGCACGAGCCTTCAAAAAGCGAACTGGCGACCGACGCGCCGGTCGATAACAACGGGAAGGGCGAATCGTTTTCGCCCACTGACTTGGTCGCAACCGCGCTGGGTACTTGCATGTCGACCATTCTCGCAATGACGGCGGAGAAGAACGGCCTCGATGTGAAAGGAATGACCGTGAAGGTGAGCAAGGAAATGTCGAAAGACGTACCGCGACGGATCGTGGCCTTGCCTTCCGAGGTGCATATTCCATTGCCTGCGAACACACCGCAGCGCGAGGTGTTGGAGCAGGCGGCGCTGAATTGCCCAGTGCATCAGAGTTTGCCGCCGGAGTTAGAGCGGCCGACGGCGTTTTTTTGGGAGGGGTAACGCGGCGGTGGTAGCACCGGCATCCTGCGTGTGAGGACACCGCGTTTCCAGCGCGGTGTTTGGTGCGGCTTGATCTACCGGGCGAGACGCCCGATGTCCCCACAGGCAGGATGCGCAGGATGCCTGTGCTACGCGGTCGTAGCTGCGAAGGGCTCGGTTTCCTACTGCCCAAGCACCCAGGCAAAAATCAGCGGCGCGCAAATTGTAGCATCGCTTTCGACGATGAACTTCGGAGTCGAGGGCGCGAGCTTGCCCCAAGTGATTTTCTCGTTCGGCACGGCGCCGGAGTAGCTTCCGTAGCTCGTCGTCGAATCGCTGATTTGGCAGAAATATCCCCAGAGCGGCACCCCGGTGCGTTCGAGATCCTGGTGCAGCATGGGCACGACGCAGATCGGAAAATCGCCGGCAATCCCGCCGCCGATTTGGAAGAAGCCGATGGAGCCCTCTCGGTTGCGCAGCCGCTTCGCGTTTTTTGTGTAGTGCTCTGCCAGCCAGGTCATGTATTCGATGCCCGTGCGCACGGTATGCACGTTTTTCACGTCACCGCGGATCACCGCCGCCGCATACATGTTCCCGAGTGTCGCATCCTCCCAGCCGGGCACGATGATCGGCAGATTCTTTTCGCAGGCCGCGATCATCCAGGAATTTTTCGGATCGATCTGGTAGCTCTTCTTCAGCTTTCCGCTGCGAAGGATCTTGTAGATGAACTCGTGCGGGAAATAATGCTCCCCGGCGCGGTCGGCTGCGATCCACTCTGCCAGCACCACTTTCTCGATCCGCCTCATGGCCTCCATTTCAGGGATGCAGGTGTCGGTCACGCGATTCATGTGGCGGGCGAGCAGTTTCTCCTCGTCCTTTGGCGTCAGCTCCCGGTAGTGCGGCACTCGCTCGTAATGGTCGTGCGCGACGAGATTAAAAATATCTTCTTCGAGATTCGCGCCGGTACAGACGATCAGGTGCACCTTGTCGCGACGGATCATCTCCGCCAACGAAATGCCAAGTTCGGCGCTCGACATTGCTCCCGCCAGCGTGACCAACATCTTGCCGCCGGCGGCGAGGTGTTGCTCATATCCCTTGGCGGCGTCGAGTAACGCGGCGGCGTTAAAGTGGCGATAATTCTGCGCGATGAATTTCGAGATGGGACCTTTTTTCGCCGCGAGGTCGGCGTTGATCTCTTCCGGGCTTTTGGAGCGTCGTTTTGCTTTCATTGCTGGGGGAAATTTTGGTCAGGCGGGATACCACCATTTCATGTAATCCGCCACGCCTGCTTCCAACGGATAGCGCGGCTCGTATCGCAGAGCGTCGCGCACCGCCGACAAATCGGCCTGCGTGAAATTCTGGTAGTGCGCGTGCGGGTTCTCGATGTATTCCGGCTCGAAGTTCGTCCCCAGCGCGCCGTTTAGGATCTGCACCAACTCGTTAAACGAGCGCGCTTGGCCGGCACCGAGATTGTAGATACCGCTCTTGAGCGCTTCGAAGCCGCGCAGACATCCCTGCACGATATCCTTCACGTAAACGAAATCGCGCTGCTGCTCGCCGTGCTTGAAAATGCGCGGACGCTGGCCGGCCGTCATTTGCTGCGAGAGATGGTAAATCATGCTCGCAGGCACGCCTTTGTGCGCCTCGCGCGGGCCGTAGACGTTGAAGAACCGCAGCCCCACGATAACCCAATCAGCATCCTCCGCGGCGGCGCGGCGCGCGAGATTATCCATGATCGCTTTCGAGAACGCGTAAACGTTCGTGGGTGCGGCGTCGCTATTTTCACTGCTCGCTTCACGAGTCGAACCATAGGTCGAGGCGGAAGAAGCGAAGACGACACGCGTCTGGTTTGGACCCGCGAATTGCAGCAAGCGGCGGAAGCTTTCCACATTGTCGTGTGTCTGCTCGAACTGGTCGTGATTCGTAGTGTCGGTGATGGAAGCGAGATGGAAAATGCCGTCGAACTTTTCTTCTCCGAATTGCCGCTGCCAATCCATCGTCGCCAGATTTTGCGCGATGAAATCTCCTCTATAGCCGGCGAGATTCTTAAAATCGCCAGAACGGAAATCGTCGATCACCGTCAGGCGTGAATTCGGAAACTGCTCCTGCAATTCGAGGACAAGATTCGAACCAATGAAGCCGGCGCCGCCGGTGACGAGCAGGTTGAGCGAAGCTGGAGATTTGGAGGTCACGATCAAGGAGCGGCGTTTTCCAAAACGCCGCCGGCACGGAGGCTGCGCGCGACTTGGGTTCAGACAGATAATTCCTGAGAAGCGAAGTGCAAGGCTGCAACTGTCGGGGAAGCGAGATCTTCGACCGGCGGCGTTTTGGAAAACGCCGCTCCTTGGGGGCGTGAGGCGAGGGCTGCAATTAATTCTTGAGCTGGTCGGCGCCAGCCGCTACTTCTCGCCGTAGTTCTTTGCGAGTTTGATCAGTGTGAATCGGCGCGAGAAATCCCGTTAAAATCGGGAGCAGTAGCGCTGCTGTAACTGGATACGACTTCCCATTGGCCAATCCCCGGATGCGTTCGGGGGTGAAGGCGGGAAGAAGATTGGGAGAATTTGAAATTTCAAATTTGAGATTTCAAATCCCCTGGAAGCCAGGAGCCAGAATATTCGTCCGCTTCACCTCATTCGTGGCGCGCGCTCTGTAGCGGCGGTCTATGACCGCCGAATCTCTGCAGACACGCCCCACGGCAAAACTTCTTCGCAAAAAAGAAGAATGAGAGCGCGACCGCTGTCGTTCCGACGTGTGTCCTCCGCTTCTCAAGAAATGGAGGAATTGGATATGTCGGATACTATTGTTGGTCGGGCGGGAACTCGAGTTCTGGGGAGCGCGGGCGCCTCGCCCGCTGTGTCACGCGCCTCGCGGGACACTCTTCGGTTTGGTCGCAAGGAAAGATTCGTCTTTTGGCCGTTCGACTTTTTGGCGGGGCGCCAAAAAGTGCGGGCGAGGCGCCCGCGCTCCCCGGAGCTTTTAGCGTTCGCTCTTTGGTTGTGCATGGGCGGCGTCTCCATGGCGCAAGATGCACTGACCGAACAAATCGTGGTCAGCGCGACACGTTTGCCGATCCCTGAGATCGAAACGCCCGCGAGCGTGACTGTCGTCACGACGGAGGAACTGGAGGAACGCCAGGTGCGCCGCGTGGCCGATGCGCTGCGTGAAGTGCCGGGCCTCACGGTCGCGCAATCGGGCGCGCCGGGGCAGTTGACTTCCGTGTTCACGCGCGGGCTTCGCAGTGAGCACACGCAGGTCTTGCTCGACGGCATTCCGATTAATCAAGGGCTCGCGGGATTGTTTAATTTTGCAGATCTGAGCGTAGACGACATCGATCGCATCGAGGTCGTGCGGGGGCCGCAAAGCACGCTCTACGGTCCGCGGGCGTTGGCGGGGGTGATCCAGATCTTTACCAAGCGTGGGAGCGGCCCGTTCACTGGAAACGTTAGCGCGGAAGCGGGTTCGTTCGGGACCGCGCGGGAGACCTTGCACAGTTCGGGCGGCGGGAAGGGTTTCGACTTTTCCATCGGCTTGAGCCGGCTCGATACGGACAACGAGCGGCCTAACAACCAATACCGGCTCAGCAGTGGCGTGGCGAACGTGGGCTGGTCGCCGAACCCGTCTTCGCCAGGCTACGGCGTGGCAGGCGAGCGGCTGCGGATCGGGAGTTTGTTTACCTACTCGTTAGCCGACACCGGGAATCCGAACGCAATCTCGAACCCGAAACCATTCGATAATTTTCTGACGGAGCGCTGGCTGCTTGGACCGCGGATTGATTTCACGCCGGTCGATTGGTGGAGTCATCAACTGGTCTTGGCCTACGATCACGAGCGGCAGGTGAACGACCCGAATGAGGACGGTTTTTTTCCGGGCACGACGTTCGTTGATGCGACGCGGGCGCTCTTCAAGCGTTTCACGCTCGACTATCAAAATAACCTCGCGCCAACATCCTGGCTGACGCTCACGACGGGGGCGTTCTATCAGCACGTTGACGCTGGCCAGGAACGTCCATTTGTTGCGCAGGATTTTGGTCCGCTCCCGACTTTCATCAGCGACGAGACGGAGCAGACCTCGGGCTTCGCGCAGGTGAGTGTCACTCCGGTGGAAAATTTGCATCTGGTCGCGGGCGGCCGCTTCGATCATTTCAACCAATTCGGCGATATCTGGACCTATCGCGTAGCCGGGAGTTACCTCTTGAAGCGAACGGATACGGCGTTGCACGCGAATTTCGCCACGGGATTCAGTCCACCAAGCAGTCAGGACAAAATTTTCGGCAATAATTTCGGGTTGGAGCCCGAGCGGAATCGCGGCTGGGACGTGGGCGTGGAGCAAAGACTTTGGGAACGGCGGGTCAAGATTGGCGCGACATATTTCCACAACCGGCTCTCGAATTTGATCGGCTTTAACGGGCAATTCGACACCTTGAATCTAGGCGCGGCGCGCACCCAGGGCGTGGAAGTAGAGCTAGAGGTTCGCCCGGTGAAGGATCTCGTGCTCACCGCCAACTACACGTATCTCGAGGCCGAGAAGACGTCCTCCGTCGATATCAACCAACTGCCTGGCGCCCGCTTGCCGCGCCGTCCGCGGAACGAAGGATACATCTCGGGTTCGTATCTTTGGTTCGGGAAATTGCGCACGACGGCAGAAGGGAAGTTTGTGAACGCGCGGGAGGAATTGAACTTCGGCGGTCCGAATTTCGACATCGAGGATTATGCCTTCGTGAATCTGGCGGCGGAGTATGAGGTGAACCGTCACCTCTCGGTTTTCGCTCGGATCAACAATCTAACGGACGAGAAATACGCCGAGGTTTTTGGTTTCCCTGCGCTCGGGCGGGGCGCTTATGGCGGCGTGCAGGTGGCTTGGTAAACTGGCGGGGCGCGGAGCTGCTGTGCTAGATTGCTGGTCGCAACCGCCTCTGATTCATGCCCGCAAACGAAACGCTTATTCTGATCGCGACCGGCCTCGGCGCCTTCCTCGTTGGCTGGCTGCTGACGTGGATCTTTATGCGGCAACGGCGCGCCCTCGCGCTGGCAGATCGCGAAGCGGTGTTGCAGGCGCAGATGTCCGAACTGTCGCAATCGCTCGCCACCGCGCAGGAGAAGAACTCGCGTGTGCCGGAGCTGGAAATGTCGCTTGGGGCGTCGTCGCAGGAAGCGCGTGCTTATCGCGAGCAACAAGCCAAGGCTGGTGCGCGGATCGCGGCGCTCGAAGCGCAACTGGAAGAAGAACGGCGGACGACGGCGCAAAAGCTCTCCGTGCTGGACGAGGCGCAGACGCGTTTTTCGGATGCGTTCAAGGCGCTCTCGTCTGAAGCGCTGCGGCATAACAACACCTCGTTTCTGGAGCTGGCTAAATCGACTTTGGAAAAAACGCAGGAAGGCGCGCGCGGCGACCTGGAGAAACGGCAGGGCGCGATCGATGCGCTCGTTAAACCGATGCGCGAGTCGCTCGAAAAAGTGGACGCGAAGATCAACGATCTGGAGAAGGCGCGCCTCGGCGCCTACGAAGCCCTAACGACGCAGGTGGGCACGTTGGCGGAGACGCAAAATTATCTACGAACCGAGACCAGTAATCTGGTGCGGGCGCTGCGCTCACCGATCGTGCGCGGACGTTGGGGGGAAATCCAACTTCGCCGCGTGGTGGAGTTGGCGGGGATGGTGAATCATTGCGATTTCGTGGAGCAAACCAGCGTGCAGACGGAGGAGGGACGGTTACGCCCGGACATGATCGTGAAATTGCCCGCGGGGAAAACGATCGTGGTGGACGCGAAAGCTTCGTTGAATGCGTACCTCGAGGCGCTGGAGGCGCCCAACGATGAAGCGCGCGTGAATCGTTTGCAGCAACACGCGGTGCAGGTGCGGTCGCACATCGATAAACTTTCGCGGAAGGCTTATTGGGAGCAGTTCGAGAGCGCACCGGATTTTGTGATCTTGTTTTTGCCGGGCGAAATGTTCTTCAGCGCGGCGCTGGAACGCGATCCGATGTTGATCGAATTCGGCGCAGAGAAGAAAATTATTCTCGCAACGCCGACGACGTTGATCGCGCTTCTCCGCGCTGTCGGTTATGGTTGGAGACAGGAAAAATTGGCGCAAAATGCGCGCGAAATCAGCCAACTCGGAAGCGAGTTGTACAAGCGCTTCGCCGACATGTCGGCGCACTTTGGACGGCTGGGCAAGAGTCTGAACAGCTCGGTGGAGGCGTTCAATAAAGTGGCCGGAAATATCGAAAGCCGCGTCCTGGTTACGGCGCGAAAGTTTCGCGATCTCGGAGTGGCGCCAATCGGGATGGAGATCGAGGAGTTGCCGCAAGTGGAACAAATCGCGCGCGATCTGCAAGCGCCGGAGTTGGTCTTGGAATCGGAGCAGGGGAATGGTGCGACGCAGTCGGAAACGCTGAAGCTAGAGGGGAACGAGGAGTCATTATGAACAAAATTGCATTAATCACGGGTGCCAATAAGGGCATCGGACTGGAGACCGCGCGGCAACTGAGTCAGCAAGGGATCACGGTGCTCATCGGCGCACGCGATGCGACGAAAGGCGAGGAGGCTGTCGCCAAGTTAAAGAAAGAAAACCTCGACGCGCGCGTGATCGAGATTGATGTGGCGGACGACGCCAGGATTCGAAAAGCGGCGAAGCAGATCGAGAGGGAGTTTGGCCATCTCGATATCCTGATCAACAACGCGGGCATCATGCTGGACAGCTACGACACGAAGATCGCCGAGATGCCGATCGAGATGTGGCGGGACACGTTCGCGACGAATTTTTTCGGACTGGTCGCCACCACGCAGGCGTTCCTGCCTTTGCTGCGCAAGAGCGAGGCGGGCCGGATCGTGAATCTCTCCAGCATCCTCGGATCGATCACCTATCACGCGACGCCGGGTTCGCCGGTGTATGACGCGATTGTTCCCGCGTACAATGTTTCGAAATCCGCGGTAAACTCCTACACCGTCCACCTCGCGCATGAGTTGAAGGGGACGAAGATCAAGGTGAACGCGGCGCACCCCGGCTGGGTGAAGACGGAGATGGGCGGCAAAGAAGCGCCGATGGAATTGCAGGATGGTGCCAGGACGAGCGTGGCGCTGGCGACGCTGGACGAGGATGGGCCTTCGGGTGCCTATCTGCACTTGGGCGAGCCGTTGCCGTGGTAGCGGCTTAGCGTGGAGCCGGCCCGCCCTCGGGCCGAAGGGTGCAGCGGACGAGACTTCGGCGCGAGGGCGCGCCGGCTCCAACAAGGCACGCTTTTCTGGACGTTTCCTCGTCCTTGAGCGGCTTTAACCAGCGGACAGGCGAGACGAGGAGCGCCGCTGGAGGGCAATGCTCCGTCGTTTCTCAGGCCCGACATGGCAGTGACGGGAGCATTGCCCTCCAAGCCGCGCCCCGCTAACCGGTGGGAGGAGCGCTCGTCACCGGCAAGACCTCGCCCCACTTTTCCTTGTCCTTGAGCATGATCTCGCGGAGCAGGCGAATGGGTGGCATGCCGTGCTTCAGCATCTCGTCGTGGAATTTCTTGAGCGAGAATTTGTCGCCTTCCTGTGCTTTGTAGTCTTCGCGCAATTTCAGGATCTGCAATTTGCCTAACGTGTAGTTGAGATAGCCGGGATCGAAGGTGCCGCGCATCGCTTCCTGGCGGGCGGGCTTTTCTTCGTAGTAGCAATTTTCCACGAAGAATTTCGTCGCTTCGTCCACGGTCATGCCCTGCGTGTGCATCTTGATCGAGGCGACGAGACGGCAAATACGGAGAAGCGCTTCATCGGATTGGGCGAGGCGATATTTGGCGGCGCGTTTGATTTCTTCCTCGCTCGGGGAGTCGCCTTTGGGTTGGCCGAATCCTTCATCGAGCATCATTTTTTCGGTGTAATGGGCCCAGCCTTCGATGAAGGCGTAGCTGCCGAAAATCTTCGCGACCCGCGAGGCTTCGGAGGCGTTCAGATGCAGGAACTGGACGTAATGGCCGGGGTAGCACTCGTGGATGGAGACGACATCGGTGGTGAAGTAATTGAAGGCCGAGAGCCATTCCTCTTTTTGCTCGGGCGGCCACTCTGGCTCGGTCGGCGTGACGTAGTAATAAGCTTCCGACGCTTTCTTCTCGAATGGCCCCGGCGTATCCATGGATGCGAACGACGTGGCTCGCGCGAATTGCGGTGTCTCCTTCACCTCGGCTTTGACCTTCGACGGCAGGGTGATGATCTCGCGATCGACGAGGAACTTCCGGATGGCGTCGAGGTTTTTTGCGGTGTCGGCAATCAGGGTTTCTGGCGTGGGATGTTCTTTCTGGACATCTTTGAAGACTTCAATTGGCGGCTTGTCCGGGTTGACGATTTTCGCGGCTTCGGCGAAGGCGTCCTGCTCGCGCTTCAATTCGGCGAGACCGATCTCGAGCACTTTGGCGGGCGGCAAATCCACCAACTCCGTTTTCGCGAGCATGCGCTGATACTTCTCCTCGCCTAAGGCCCAGTTTCCGGTCGCTTTGGGCAGCTTGTCTTTTTCCAGCCAATTGGCGTAATCGATCAGCGCCATGGAGGCCTTCCGATTCGACAGTTGGAAAGCGCCGATGATCCGCTCGTCTTTCAAATCTTTCAGCGCGGCGACCAAGTCCTTCTTCAAGAAATCCGCGGAGCCGCGGGCGATCTGGATGGCCAACTCGACGTATGGCTTCGGCATTTCCGTCGTCAGATTTGTCTTCGCCGCGATGACGATGTTGGGCGTCTGGTTTTCGATCGTGATGATGCTGCGGACGCGATCTTCGAGCGACGAAAAATTGCGCTTGATGTAAACGCTGACGTCGAGCGCCTGCGCGTAAGTCATCGGGTTGTTCTCGTAGTCGCCCATGTCCTGAATGGCGAAGAGGTCCTTTTCGATCGCGGCCTGGAGGATGCGAAGATCGACGGCCGAGGCGGGCTTCATCTTCTCGATCTCGAATTTCTTCAAGCGTTCGTCGAAGCGATGGAGACGCGACAGTTCGGCGTCGATTGCGAGCCGCGTGAAGTCGCTGATGCGGCCGTCGTATTCGTGAATGCCTAACGAGGTGGCATTGAGCGGGTGCGCGGCGAGCCAGCCTTTGACGTATTCCTCGGCGACTTTTTTGAACTCGGCGTCCTGCTTTTCGTCGTCGTCGGCGGCGAGGACGGCGGGAAGCTGGAGGCAAAGAAGAGCGAAGGCGACGACGAGAAGAATTTTCATAGCAGAGAGCCCGAAGCGAGAGCGCGAACCTAGCGAAGGGTTTGCCCGTTGCCAAAAAATTCCGGCTGGGCGATGCTCGGGGCTGTTTCCGTTCGCTCCCACTATCCGATGAAGCGCCATCTCCTAATCAGCACTGTTGCGATTGTCGTTTTTCTCGGAGTATTTCTGGGGTTCCGGAGCTATTCCGCGCAGGCGGCGGCGCAGGAAGAGGATACTGGTTACGCGCAGATTTCCGTCTTCGCGCGGGCCGTCCAGCTCATCCGGCAGGATTACGTGGACGGGCAGAAGATCAGCTATCACGATCTGATTTACGCGGCCATGAAAGGCATGCTGGCGTCGTTGGATCCGCACAGTCAGTTCATGGATCCGGACGACTTCAAGGACATGCAGGACGATACTCGGAGTCGCTTCAACGGGCTCGGGATCGAGGTCTCGGTGAAGAGCGGATTGCTCACTGTGATCACGCCGATGGAGGATACGCCGGCGGCGAAGGCGGGCATTTTGTCGGGCGATCAGATTCTGCGGATCAACGGGAACTCGACGGAAAGGATGGAACTGCAGGACGCGGTGAATGTGCTCCGTGGCGTGCCGGGCCAGAAGGTGACGCTGACGATTTTGCGGCCGACGACGAAGGAGATCAAAGACTACGACCTCGAGCGTGCGGAGATCAAAGTGCAGAGCGTGAAAGGTGCGCGAATCCTGGATAGCGATCTGACGGGCGCGTTCAAAATCGGCTACGTGCGGCTGATTCAATTCAACGAACCGACGGCGAATGAACTGGAGAAGGCGCTGGACGAATTGCAGAAGCAGGGGATGCAGGCGCTGATCCTGGATTTGCGCAATAATCCGGGAGGCCTGCTGAACAGCGCGGTGGATGTTTGCGCGCAGTTTGTTCCGCCGGGAACGACGGTGGTTTCCACGCAAGGCCGCGCTGCTTCGCAACAGAGCGAATATTCGACATCGAGCACCTCGAAGCAACGTCCGCGTTTTCCGATGACGGTGCTGGTGAACGAAGGGAGCGCGAGCGGAGCGGAGATCGTGGCGGGTGCGTTGAAGGATTTGAACCGCGCTATTCTCGTGGGTGAAACGACGTTTGGAAAAGGCTCCGTGCAGAACGTGATGCAGTTGCCCGACGGATCGGCGCTGCGGATTACGACGGCAAAATATTACACGCCGAGCAAACAAGTCATCCACGCGCAGGGTGTGACCCCGAATATCCGCGTGCCGCTGACGGCCGATCAGGAGCGAGCGCTTTTCTCCGCGCGGAGCAGCGAAAACTTGAAGCCGGATGAAGAGAAGGCGTTGATCAAGACGAAAGACACGCAAATGATGCGTGCGATCGACGCACTCAAGGGCGTGATGATTTACGCGGCAGAGGCGGCGCCGAAGGTTGAAGCGGTGAAGAAGTAGTTTGGGTCGGAGTGATGGAGCAATGGAGTGATGGAGTATTGGTAAACATCACTCCACCACTCCACGACTCCATCACTCCTGCCCCGCTCCTCCTCGCGCTGGAGACGTCCTGCGATGAGACGGCGGTCGCGATTTTGCGGGGCCGCGAATTACTTGCGGGCGAAGTCGCCTCGCAGACGAAGCTCCACCAACAATACGGTGGAGTGGTGCCGGAAGTGGCATCTCGCAATCATCTCGTGCAAGCGCCGCGCCTGCTGTCGGCAGCCGTGCTAAAGGCGGGTCTCGCGCTCTCGGAAGTGGATGCTTTTGCGGCCACGGCCGGGCCTGGCCTGGCCACGTCGCTGATGATTGGAGCGTCGATGGCGAAAGGATTGGCGCTCGGTTTCGGGAAGCCTTATCTCGCCGTCAATCATTTGGAGGGCCATCTGCTGTCGCCTTTTTTTGGACCGGAAAGCGGGGTGGCGCCGAATGTTGCGTTGATCGTGAGCGGTGGGCACACCTTGCTCGTGGAAGTTCGCGGGGTGCAGGATTATCGCATCCTCGGCCGGACGGTGGACGACGCGGCGGGCGAAGCGTTCGATAAGGTGGCGAAATTGCTGGGACTGGCGTATCCCGGCGGTCCTGAGATCGAGCAACGGGCGAAGAATGGCAATCCGAAGCGGTTCGCTTTTCCGCGGAGCATGCTCGATTCGGGCGACCATAATTTCAGCTTCAGTGGGTTGAAGACGGCGGTGCGGTATCTGTTGCCAAAGGTGTCGTTAGACGAGCAGGGCGCGAACGATATTTGTGCGTCGTTTCAAGCGGCGGCGATCGATGTTTTGGTGCGGAAGACGATTCGCGCCGCAGCGGAGACTGGGTTGTCGCTCGTCACGCTGAGCGGAGGGGTGAGTTGCAACGGTGCCTTGCGGGCGCAGATGCAAACGGCCTGCAAGGCGGCGGGTCTCGAGTTTCTCGCGGCGGCGCCGTCGCTCTCGACCGATAACGCAGTCATGATCGCATTCGCCGCTGCACTGCGATTTGAGACCGGTTTCGTCTCGAATGTCGCGGACGAGATTGATCCGAACCTGACGCTGGTTTCTCAATAATCGCGTTCGAGGAGATAGTTCGCGAGGCCGCGCAGGGTGTCGGCTTTTTTGCCGAAAATCTTAAGAGTGGAGTGGGCTTGTTTCGTTAGGCGTTTCGCCTCGGCGCGTGATCTATCGAGGCCGATCACTGCGGGATACGTCGCCTTTTGGGCGGCTACGTCTTTGCCCGCGCTCTTGCCCAGCTTTTCGCTCGTTTGCGTGACGTCGAGAATGTCGTCGATGACTTGAAAAGCGAGGCCGAGCGAGCGGCCGAATTTTGTGATCGCCACGAGCTGTGGCGCAGTAGCGTTGGCACTCATCGCGCCCAAACGCACGGTGGTCGTGAGGAGCGCGGCGGTCTTGTTTTCGTGGATGTAGCGCAGTTGTGCGCGGGTGGCGAGCTGGCCTTCCCCTTCAAGATCCGCGACCTGGCCGGCGATGAGTTTGCGGCTGCCGGCGCCGGTAGCCAGTTCGTGGAGAATGTCCCGCAGGGAATACCGACGCCTCAGCTCGGCCGTCGTCGCAATTTCGAACGCGATGGTGAGCAGGGCATCGCCAGCGAGGACTGCGATACCTTCGCCGAACGCTTTGTGGCAAGTCGGCCGACCGCGCCGGAAGTCATCGTTGTCCATGCTCGGCAGGTCGTCGTGTACGAGCGAATAGGTGTGGATGCATTCGAGCGCGCAGGCGAGGGGAATGGCGGCCTTCGCGTTCCCGCCGCACGCTTCTGCCGCCGCGAGGCAAAGGACGGGACGGAGCCGTTTCCCACCGGCGAAAAGGCTGTAGCGCATCGCCTTGTGGATCGTAGCGGGACGCGTGTTCGCGGACGGGAGAAAGTGGTCGAGCGCACGATCCACTTCGGCGCGGCGGGCGCTTAAATATTCTTTCAACTCCATTCGTACCGGACTGTGGAAACTTCGATCGGGGATGGCAATGGAAAAGCGTCTTTCGTCGCGTGGCGGCTTTTTGTTCTGGCCTGCAAACGAATCCTCGCGCAAAAACGTAGGAAACAGAGGAGACGAGATTTATGAGGACAATGAAAAGTTGGATGTTTGTAACATTTTTATGCGTGGCCTTGGGCGAAACGAGCTGGGCGCAGAAGAAAGGCGGCGGCGATAAAGAGGCCATGGCGGAGGCGGCGCGTGCGGTGGAACTGGCTAACCAGGGAGCCCCGGACGAGGCGATCAAGATCTTTACGAAGGTGATCGAGGGCCGTCCGAAGGACTCGCGGCTCTATAATGACCGTGGCCGTGTTTATTTATCGACCCAGCGTTTTGCCGAAGCGGCAGAGGATTTTAGCAAAGCGATCGAACTCGCGCCGAAAGAGTATGAGGGCTACTCGCTGCGCGGGGCGGCGCGGGCGGAATTGAAGCAACTGGATGAGGCACTGGCGGATTTGAACAAGGCGCTCGAGTTGAAGCCGGAGGAGCCGCGCGCATTGGAGCGGCGGGGGTTTGTTTACTACAAGCAGCGTCAGTTCGACCTGGCGTTGGCCGATTACACCAAGGCGCTGGAGAAGTCTCCGGAGAGCACGCTCGCGCTGACCCGGCGCGCGGATGCCTATGTGGCGCTGCAGCAGTATGAGCCGGCGAAGGCCGATCTGCAGGCCTACATGAAAATTCGGCCGGAGGATTTTAATGCGGAAGAGCGTCTGCGTTTCGTGGAGGCGAAATTAAACCCGCCCCCGGCCGCGACGGCTGCGCCACCGACGCCGACGCCGACGCCGCCTCCGATGAAGTTGTTGACGCGGACCAACGTGTTCATTGCGCTGGGAGCGCTCTTGGTCGTCTTCGTCATCGTGATCATCATTACCAAAATGGCGATGGGCCGGAAGAATTAGGCGATCGTCTTTTTGGTTTATCGGGGCACGTGGTTGCGTGCCGTGGTGCGAAGTTTATTTATGGGCAACGCTATGACTTACAAAAAAGCTGCATTATTTGGAGGGGCCGCAATGGCGCTATTCGTATTGGCACCTGTGGGCAACGTATTCGCAACAGACGACTCGGACTACGCACGGAAAGCGGTCGAGTTGGCGAAAAAGAAGGACTACGACGGCGCGGTGGAGCAATTTTCTCTGGCGATCAAGGCCAGCCCGAAGACGGCAAAGCATTACAGCAACCGCGGGAAAGCGTATCGGGCGGCGGGAAAATTAGCCGAGGCGGAAGAGGATTTTACGAAGGTGATCGAGCTGGAGGAAAAGAATGCGGACGCGTACAGCGAACGCGGGAAGGTAAAAGTCTCGCAAAAGAAATATGATGAGGGCATCGAGGATCTGACGAAGGCGATCGAGCTGGATGAGGACGATGTGGATTCGTTCCGATTTCGCGCGTTTGCCTACGTCTCGAAGGAAGAATACGAGAAGGCGATCGAGGATTACTCCTCGGTGCTGGAGGCGAAAAAAGGAGATGCAGCGGCCTTGGAACGCCGGGGATTCGCTTATCGCAGCCTGAAGAAATACTCCGAGGCGATTGAGGATTTTACGAAGCTGATCGAGGCATCGCCGAAGGACGCGGAGGGGTACAAGCGCCGTGGATACGCCTACAGCCTGAACGGTGACAGCGAGAAGGCAGTGGAGGACTTCAAGAAGGCGGTGAAATTGAAGCCGGGTGACGCCGATGCGGCTGCGCGTTTGAAAGTTTTGGAAAACAAGGCAGCGAAGGCCGCGAGTTCACCGGCGCCGGGAGCTGGCGCGGCTCCGGCCGGTGGCGTTACGCCGGCCGCCGCTCCGCCGCCGCCTGCTGGATCGCCGGCCTCGAGTTTGGCGCCGTCGCCAGGAGGCTAAATGGAGAAATTCCGAGACTGTTTCCGTGTTTGCCGACGCGAGCGCCTGCCGAAGTGGCGGTGCTGGAAATTGCTTTGACACCCGCAAGCGCGCTGTTAGCTTGCCGACGCTTTTTGCTGGAACGAAATCGTCCCAAGGTCGTTCAAATTGCGAAGTTTGACGCGGCTCTGGGACTTTTATCTTCTGGTGGAGGCAAAACCGGTTCGGTGTGTCGCTCCGTTTGAGGGAGATCGCACTGAGCAGCGAGATGACGAAACGCGGCCCACATAGCTCAGTTGGTAGAGCACGTCCTTGGTAAGGACGAGGTCATCGGTTCAATCCCGATTGTGGGCTCCATGTTGGAGCTCGCGATCGGCCAGTTAAATCAAACCCACAAAGACGCAGTTTAGTAAAAAAGGAGAATCGAGATGGCTAAGGACAAATTTGAACGGACAAAGCCGCACGTGAACGTCGGCACAATCGGTCACGTCGATCACGGCAAGACCACGTTGACGGCAGCAATCACCACCGTGCTGGCAAAGAAGGGTTTCGCGACCGCTCGGGCCTACGATTCGATCGACGCCGCCCCAGAAGAAAAAGAGCGCGGCATCACGATTTCGACTGCGCACGTGGAATACCAGAGCGACAAGCGCCACTACGCGCACGTCGATTGCCCCGGCCACGCCGATTATGTGAAAAACATGATCACCGGCGCAGCGCAGATGGACGGCGCGATTCTCGTCGTTTCCGCGGCGGACGGTCCGATGCCACAAACTCGTGAGCACATCCTGCTCGCGCGTCAGGTCGGCGTGCCTTCGGTCGTCGTGTTCCTGAACAAAGTGGACATGGTGGACGATCCGGAACTTCTCGATCTCGTGGAGATGGAAGTGCGCGATTTGCTCACGCAATATGAATTCCCAGGCGACCAGATTCCGATCGTCAAAGGCAGCGCGCTCAAGGCGCTGAACGGCGATGCCGAACAGGAAGCGCAGATCCTCGCGCTCGTGGCGGCGGTGGATGATTACATTCCGATTCCGGAGCGTGCGATCGATCAGCCGTTCCTGATGCCGGTGGAAGACGTGTTCAACATTGAAGGCCGCGGCACCGTCGCGACCGGTCGGGTCGAGCGCGGCATCCTGAAGAAGATGGAGGAAGTCGAAATCGTCGGCATCACCGATACGGCGAAGACGACCTGCACCGACATCGAAATGTTCCGGAAACTGCTCGACGAAGCCCGCGCTGGCGACAACGTCGGCCTCCTCCTCCGTGGCACGAAGAAAGACGACATCTTCCGCGGTCAGGTCATCGCGAAGCCGGGCTCGATCAAGCCGCACAAGAAATTCAAAGCGGAAGTTTACGTCTTGAGCAAAGACGAGGGCGGCCGTCACACGCCGTTCTTCACGAACTACCGTCCTCAATTTTACTTCCGCACTACAGATGTGACCGGAACCGTCAAACTGCCGGAAGGCGTCGAGATGGTGATGCCGGGCGACAACGTCTCGGTCGAAGTCGAGCTGATCACTCCGATCGCGATGGAGAAAACGATCCGCTTCGCCATCCGCGAAGGCGGCAAGACCGTTGGCGCGGGTCGCGTTGGCGATATTTTAGACTAAGTTAATTTCGTGCTCTGGCTCCCGCCCGTCCGATCGGGCGGGAGCGCATCACGAGCACGAAACAAATAGGTCAGTAGCTCAATTGGTAGAGTTGCGGTCTCCAAAACCGTCGGTTGGGGGTTCGAGTCCCTCCTGGCCTGTTGAACCCATTTTCCGAACAGAATGATCACGAAGACAAAAAGCTTCATCAATGAAGTGAAAGTCGAGCTGCAGAAGGCGTCCTGGCCTTGGGATCCCAAGGAAAAAGGGATGAAGCGCTACAAGGAGCTGACCGATTCCACGCTCGTCGTGATTATCGCCATGCTGCTCCTCGGCGGTTATGTGGCGGCCTTCGATTTCATTCTCGTGAACGTCATTCAATTTTTCACTCGTCTGCACTGATATGGCTCAACTCGCAGCGAAAGATCAGTGGTTTGTGGTGCATGTCCTCTCCGGTCAGGAGAACAAAGTGCGCGACAACATCACCAAGCGCGTCAAGACCGAGGAAATGGGCGATGTCGTTTTTGAAGTTCTTGTGCCCACAGAGCGCGTCTCCGAGATCAAGAAGGGCAAGAAAAGCGAGACGACGCGGAAGTTTTTTCCCGGCTATTTGATCGCGAACATGCATTTGCTCGATGAGGACAATCAGCTCGTCGGCCGCACCTGGTATTTCATCCGCGACACGCCCGGCGTGATCGGATTTGCCGGCACCAAAGACAAACCGATCCCGATGCGGCAATCGGAAGTCGACAACATGCTCGCGCAGATGCGTGAGCGTGAGGAAAACGTAAAACCGAAGGTCAGCTTCGAAGTCGGCGAAACCGTCAAGGTGGCCGATGGTCCTTTCCAAAATCAAAACGGCATCGTCGAAGAGATCGATCCGGATCGCGGCAAGCTGCGCGTCTCGGTCACGATCTTCGGTCGCGCCACGCCGGTCGAACTCGAGTACTGGCAGGTCGAACGCGGATAATTTTTTTAAAGACGGTCCAGGGCTTCCGGGGTCAGGGTTCAGAAAAGAGCCATGGACCTGAAACCTGAACCCGGAAACCTGAACCCTTTTTTATGGCCAAAGAAATCATCGCTCACATCAAACTGCAGATTCCTGCCGGGCAGGCGAATCCCGCACCTCCCGTCGGTACTGCTCTCGGGCCTCGGGGCGTCAACATCATGGCGTTCTGCAAAGAATTTAATGCGGCCACGCAGAAGCAGGCTGGCGATATTCTCCCGGTTGTCATCACGGTCTTCAAAGACAAATCGTTCACCTTCATCACGAAGAGCCCGCCCGCGGCAATTCTTTTGAAGAAAGCCGCAAACATTGCCGCCGGTTCGAAGGAACCGAACAAGACCAAAGTCGGCAAAGTCACGCGCAAACAGATCATGGACATCGTGAAGCTGAAGGGCAAAGACCTGAACTCGCGCGACGACGAAGCCGGCTTCAAGATCATTGCTGGCACCGCGCGGCAAATGGGTTTGGAAGTCGTAGAATAGCGGGCACGCTCCGCGCGGGCTTTTCACTGGCGCTCCGGCCCGCTAGATTGTGGGCATGCCCTCCCTTCCAGTCGAATTGGCGTCGCACCCGCGCGAAATCGAGATTCGTGCCCTCCAGGCGCTCGAAGCGGAGGCTCGCGAAGCCGGGGGCGGTCTTCCGCCTCTCATCCGGAGCGATGCCCCCGAAGACCGCGTCGTCCTGCGATATATTGCTCAACTCGTCGCCGCCGACGTCGCGCCCGAGCTCGCCATGACGGATCCGGCGCGCTACCGCAAATTGGCGCGCCTCCGCACCGAGATTATTTTGCGCGGCTATCACGGCTATTTCCAGCAGCTGGCCACCTTTTCCAAATGACGGAAGGTCTCAACCGCGAACAATGGGAGGAGAGACTTGCCGCGCTCGGGGCCGCGTTGAGTGCCCTTGGTTCGGAGGCCTCTCTCGAAGTCATCGGCGCCTGGCCAGTCATTGATGCCGGCATGCCCGGCCGTAGCAGTCTTGACCTCGACGTCTGGATGCCTGGCTCGCAAATGGACCGGAGCACCTTGCGCGCCGCCTGCGAAACCGCTGGGCTCGACTTTGATCCGATCGACGAGGCCGCGCGCCCCTACGTGCAGTTTGTCCGGCCTGGCATCGTCCAGATGCCCGAGCATTCGGCGATCCCCGAACGAAGACCCGCTGTTCGCACTCGCGGTCACCGGCGGACCCTCGAACTCTCGACGAAAAAGTCGCGGCTCCGATTGGGGGGCAGGGGATTCGATCTCGCGACGCCAGCGTCTCCTCAGCGTGCGAGAGTGGCGCGTGAGCCGCGACTTTGAGGAACTCGATTACCAAAAGACCGCGCTCGGCGAATTGATCCTGCGCCGGCGGGTCATGCACTCGTTAGACGACATCGTCGTTTACGAAGTGAAGCTGGGCGATGCGTTTTTGATGTCGAGTTTGTTCCACGAAGTGGAGGTGGCGCTTTCGCATCTCGGTCTCGGAGAATTGGAGGGCGCGGATTGGGAGGTGGTCGTCGGCGGGTTGGGGCTCGGTTACACGGCAGTGGCGGCGTTGGAACATTCGGAATTGCGTTCGCTGCGAGTGGTGGATGCGCTGCCGGCGGTGATTGGCTGGCATGAGCGAGGGCTGGTGCCGCTGGGTTCACAACTGACCGGCGATCCGCGTTGCCGATTGGTGGAGGGTGATTTTTTCGCGCTCGCGGAATCGCCGGAAGGGTTTGATCGAGAGCAACCCGGCCGGCTCTTCGACGCCATCCTGCTCGATATCGATCATTCGCCACGTGATTTGCTCAAGCAGAGTAACGCGACCTTTTACACGCCCACGGGCCTGAAGGCGCTGGCCTCCAAGATCCGTCCCCGAGGCATCTTCGCTATGTGGTCGGATGAGGAGCCGGATGAAGACTTCATGCAGGTCATCAGCTCTGCCTTCGAAACGGTGAGAGCCCACGTGGTCACGTTTACGAATCCAATTCTGGAAAGCGATTCCGCGAGCACGGTTTACGTGGCCAGGAAAGCGGATTGAGCGAAAGCGCTGCCTGAGCCTGCCGGGTAAGTGTTCACACGGCACGGGCCGCGCTGAAAATTTCCGCCAGCCGCGGCACGAGAGTTGCATCACAAACTGGGTAACTATTCGTCTGGCGCGCCGTAGGGGCGGGCCGGTGCGGAGATCAGATACCCGACTATGAAATCCATTTTTGCCCTCCTCTCCAGCAGCCTGCTGCTTTGCTCGTGCGCCGACACCTATGTCTACAAAACGGACGTGGCCACGGCCGGCGGCGTTGCCGCCATCGATAGCAAAGACTTTGGCTCCGGCATTCGCATGACCACCTGCGGCGTGGGCGCGGCCAATCCCAAAGCGATCTACATCCGTCCTTTCTGCATCGATAACGCGACCTTCGTCGGCGATCAGGCCGCTTCTCTGGGCGAAATGCCGATCCGCAAAGCGCTCGTGCCCGTTTCCTTCGCTGGCAGTTTGAAAGAGTCATTGGAAAAGATGGCGCCCGCTCGCATCCTCGAAGACGACGAGACCCCGCGCACCGGCTGGCTCGTGGAAGGTGAATTTCAGCTCGTGGACGGCGGCAGCCCGGTCGGCCGCTTTTTTGCCGGTCACTTCGGGGCGGGACGGTCGTTCCTTTCCATGCACGTAAAAATTACCGACGTCGACAAGGGCGTTGTGGTCTATGAATTTGACCTTGCGGGTGGGAGTCGGCTTCAGGGCCCGGCCGGCACGATTCGCGCCAGCGGACTCGGCAAGGCCATTCCCTTCGATCTCGTGAACGCGGCCGAACGCATCTATCTCGCGCTCTCGCCGAACGTTCATCGCTACGGGACGCGGTCGAGCCTCGCGCTCCGTTAACACCATTCAATCAACCTGCGGCTCCTCTTGGGGCTGTTGCGAACAAAGGCGGCGCGGCAACGCGTCGCCTTTTCGTTTGCAGGGTTGCGAAGGAAACCTCGGCGCTTAAGGTGGTTCGACTCTAAAAATCGTGACTGCTTCCACCCGTTTTTCCCTCATTTGCCTCGTGTTCGCAGCGCTTTTGGCGAGCACCAACGCCGTTTATGCCGCGCAGGCGTTCATCATTGTCGATTCAAAAACCGGCTACATTCTCCAGGAGGATAATTCGCGGAAGAAACGCCAGGTGGGCAGCCTGACGAAGGTCGCGACGGCCATGGTGGTGCTCGATTGGGCCGACAAAATGGGCGGCAATCTTGGCCAGACGGCCACCATTCCACCGGAAGCGTTGGTCGGGGCGGCCGAAAACCTGGTTGGCTTCCAACCCGGAGACACCGCGACCTTGCGCGACCTTCTCTATGCGGCGCTGGTGCAGTCCGATAATGTCGCCGCCTTCACGCTCGCGAATCATGTCGGGCAAGCGCTGCGTTCCACTATGTCCGATGCGGGGAACGGCTCCGCAGTGGACCTTTTTGTCGGGCAGATGAACGCGCTGGCCAAGACCCTCGGGATGGAGCACACGCTGTTCTCTAATCCGACTGGCATCGACACCAACGTGAAACCGATGCCGTATTCCACCGCGACCGATATGGCGCGGCTCTCTCGCCACGCCATGAACCAGGCTGGCTTCCGCTTCTACGTTTCGCAAAAGGAGCGCCAGATTTCCTTCAACAGCGGCGGCAAGCAAAGAGAATACAAGCTGCGCAATACCAACGAGCTCCTCGGCATGGACGGGGTGGAAGGGGTGAAGACCGGGCGGACCGCGCGCGCCGGTGATTGCCTCATCCTTTCCGCGCAGCGCGAAGCCGAAGTGATCAAAAACGGGCCGACTTCCACCACCGTCATTCCTCGTCACATCATCGTCGTGCTTCTCGGAAGCTCGGACCGCTTCGGCGAAGGCCGCGGGTTGCTCGCGCAGGGCTGGCAACTTTACGATCAATGGGCCGCTGCCGGTCGCGTGGTCGAACCGAAGAAGGTCCTCTGAACCGTGTCGAGGGCCTGGCGATGAAGCCCCGCATCGGAGTTCTGACCAGCGGCGGCGATTGCCCTGGGCTAAATGCTGTCCTGCGTGGCGTGGCGCTGGCGGGCGAGAAATTTGGCTTCGAGGTCCTCGGGTTTCTCGATGGCTTCGAGGGGCTGCTTCCGCCGGGTGATTTCGTAGTTCTCGACCGGCGCAGCACCAGTGGGATCATGCCGCGCGGCGGCACCATGATTGGCACCACCAATCGCGGCCATTTCGTGGCCAAAGTGGGCGCGGGAGAAAAGACCATCATCCCTGCAAACGTGATTGCTGGTGCGCAAGCGGTGCTGGAAGAGCAGTGCGTGGAAGGCTTGATTATCGTGGGTGGCGATGGCTCCATGACAACCGCGCTGCAGTTACAAGAAGCAGGCATCGATTGCATCGGGGTGCCGAAGACGATCGATAACGACCTGGCGGCCACCGCGATGACGTTCGGTTTCGACTCCGCCGTCGCTTCTGTGACGGATGCGCTTGATCGCCTGCATACCACCGCCACGAGTCACAAGCGGGTCATGATTCTCGAAGTGATGGGGCGGCACGCGGGTTGGATCGCGCTGCACGGCGGCATCGCTGGCGGCGCGCACATCATTCTGATTCCGGAAATTCCGTTTCACTACGATCGGATCGTCCAAGCCCTGCGGGCGCGCGAAGAGAAGGGCAGCATCTACTCGTTAGTCGTGGTGGCGGAAGGCGCGTGTCCCGCGGACGGCCAGGCGGTTAAGCGTCGTGCCGAGGCGGGAGAAGATCGCTTCGGCGGAATCGGCGGCGTGGTCGCGGCGGAGATCGCGGCGCGCACGGATAAAGAAACGCGCTGCACCGTGCTGGGGCATCTGCAGCGCGGGGGCGCACCCACCACTTTGGATCGCATCCTCGGGACGCGTTTTGGAGTCAAAGCCGTTCGTCTCGTCGCGGAGAAGCAATTTGGTTCCATGGTCAGCTACCAAAATTACCAGGTCCGCCACGTCCCCATCGCGGACGCCGTTAACCGTCTGCGCTTGGTCCCGCCGGATGGCGAAATGATCCAGACTGCCCGCGACGTCGAGATCTCGTTCGGCGATTAGGTGCGAGCGTCGGTTTTGTCGTTGGAGCCGGCGCGCCCCCGCGCCGAAGGGTGTTCGTCCTTGTGAGACTTCGGCCCGAGGGCGGGCCGGCTCCACGCCAACGCGAAAAAGAGATTGGCTGTTCCAAACTCGCTGCGTAACTTCCGCACCTGCGTCCCGGCCACACCCCGGCGCGCTTTTTCCATGATCAATATCCTTCGCAAAAATCAAAAAGGACTCTGGATCGTCATCGGTCTCCTTTGCATCCCGTTCGTTTTCTACTTCAGCAAATCGGATATCGCAAAGATCCGAAAGGACGACTTCGGCCATTTCTACGGTCACACCGTCACCCAACTCGAGTTCCAGCGTGGCCTGCGCCTTTTCAATCTGGCGCGTTACTTGGGGATGTATTCGTTCCTACAGGGAATGATCGCGGGCGCGCAATCGGAGAACGCGGCGCAGACCGATTTCGTCTGGAATCACCTCATCCTGCACCACGAAGCCGAGCGGCTCGGAATTGTCTCCACCGCCGAAGAGATTGCGCCGGCGGTGAAGAAGTTCACGGCCTTCCAGGGCGCGAACGGTTTTGAGATCAAGAAATACAACGAGTTCACGGAAAACGTTTTGCCCTCGATGGGATTTGGCGAGGCGCAGATCGAAGAGTTGGCCTCCGATCAACTAATCCTGGAGAAACTGAAAACCCTCGTGAGCGCAGGGGCCACGGTGCCGGAAGCGGAGCTAAAGGAAAACTACGAGCGGGCCTACGGGAAACTGACCGTCGCGGTGGTCCGGGTGAAAGCTGAGGAGATCGAGAAGGGCGTGCAAATTTCCGATGAAGACATCGCGAAATATTTCGAGGCGCACAAAGCGGATTTGATGAGCGAAGAGAAACGGAAGGTTGGCTTCGTTTCCTTCAGTCTGGATGACGAGCAGAAGAAGCTCACCGGCAAAGACCGTGTGCCTGCGCTGCAAAAACTGGCTGATCGCGCGAACGATTTCAATCAGGCGCTCTTGGAAAAGGGCGCGCAGTTCGAGCAGGTGGCGGCGAAGTCTCAGCTTCCGATTGAGACGACCGAGATGTTCGCGAAGAGCCAGCCGGACCCGAAACTCAGTGCGCAGCCACAACTGTTGGAGCCAGCCTTCCAATTGAAGACCGAAGAACCAAACAGCGATGCAATTCAGGTAGGCGATGGTTTTTATGTGCTGCACTTGATGGGGACGGAACCGCCGCGCCCGCTTTCGCTGGAAGAGGCGAAGCCGAAAATTGCTGAGACGCTGAAGAAACAACGCGTGACCGAGATGGTGTCCATGAAAGGTGCAGAGGCCGCGCAAAGTCTGCGCGAGGCGATGAAAGCGGGCACGCCGCTGGAGGCCGCCTTGCAAGCAACCGGATTGCCGATGGAAAAAATTCCGCCGTTCGCGTTAGCCGATCCTCCGATCCCGAAGGCGACGGAGCCGGGCAAGCCGCCGCAACCGGACGCACCTGACTTGCAGGCGATCAAGAGCGCGGCCAGCGAGCTGAAAGCGGGCGAAGTTTCGAATTTCCTGCCGACGCCTACGGGCGGCGCCGTGGTGGTCCTGGAAAAACGCGAACAGCCGGACCCGGCAAACTACGAGACGACGCGAGCAGAATTCACCACTCGGATGTCGGGCGGGAAGAAGGAAATCGCTTTCTACGAATGGCTGCGCGAACGGCGGCGCGAGGCTGGCGTGCAGACGCCGGTCGAACCATCGGACGTTCCGGTGGAGCAGGGCTAAAGGATTGCGACCATCCAGCGGATGGAAAACCTGGACGACATCTTTGACGACGCGAACGGCGATCTTGCGATCGGCGAACTCGAGAGCGCGATCGAGAAGTATCGGCTTTGCGTGGAGGTCGATCCGGCGTTCTTCGACGGCTGGCATGCCCTCGGCATGGCGCTGATGAAAGTGGGCCGCTTCCCGGAAGCGATCGCAGCCGGCCAGCGCGCGACCGAGCTCCGGCCTAACGACCAGATCGGCTGGACGAGCCTTTCGCTTTTCTACAATCGCAATGGCGACATCAAGGAAGCCGAAGCCGCCGGGACGAAGGCGAAGATTCTGAGTTGGGGCGGGAAGATCGCGAAAGAGTAGGGGAGACGCGTCGTGGAGCCGGCCCGCCCCCGGGCCGAAGTCTAACAAGTGCGAACACCCTTCGGCGCGGGGGCGCGCCGGCTCCACGCAAAACCGCCGCTCGCGTCTCAAGACGACGAGCGGCGGATGAAGAGCGCCAACGATGGGCGCCAGGATCGTGTTTAGCGCGCGGCTTTACGAATCGGAGGATCGGTCGGGAGCGGCGTGAGCAGAACAGCGTGGAAGGTGTTCGACTCCGCGTCGAGTGCGTTAACCGTGATCTGTCCTTTATCGTTGATCGCGGTGGCGGAATAGAGGCGATAGCTCTTCGCAGCGCTTCCGATCAATTCATTCAGATCGGTCATGACGCCATTTTGGTAAAGGAAAGCCACCGGCTGCGGCGCCTTCACGCTGTTCAACGGTGAACCGTAGCCGGCGCGATCGAGAGGCAGATAGGAATACCCGACCACTTGATCGCCCTGGTTGATGCCCAATGCACAGCTCATATCGATGGCCGGTTCTTTCCCGCCGAGAGAGCCGAGGTTTTTCATCGAGACCCCATCATGGAGAAAGGCGCGAATGCTGCCGTCCGCCGTGCTGGAGTAGCCGACCACGTGGTTGGAAGCATTAATAGCGGTGCCATAGCTGGATGAACCGCCGAGCGTCCCAAGGTCGGCCATGGCCATCTCGGCGGAGATGCCGGAAGGATTCAACTCGTAAAGGAAAGCGTGCGCTTCGCCCGGCAGGCCGGTTGCTGTCGCCGAGTCGCCGGTGATGTATCCCGCGTCGTTGATCGCTACCGCACGAGCGTGTTGTCCGCCGAGCGTGCCGATGTCCGACATGCCCGAACCGGAACTCCAAACGAAAGCAAGAGACTTTGCGCCCTCTGCATCAGGGCCGGAGAATCCGACCACTTGGCCCTTGGCGTTGATGCCGGTGGCGCGGCTGAACTCACCCACCCGGAGAGAGCCAAGGTCGTAAGCGTTATCCCCCACGAAAAGCGCTGCGTGACTGAAAGGAGAGGGGCCGTCAGCACGGAAAGCCGCGCCTCCGAAAGTGGAATCTCCCACGACTTGCGCGGATGCGTTGATGGCGAAAGCGCGATTGGCGCTGTCTGAAACGTTCGCACCGAGATCTTCGAGCGCGCCTTTCTCGTAGGTGTAACGGAAAGCGGACTGGTCGTCCGCCGTCGTGAAGAAGGTCCCAGCGACCTGCCCTTGATTATTGAGCGCAGCGGGGCTGCTGTTCTTTTTCGAGAGCGCTCCGAGGTCGGTAACGATGTAGTTTTGGGCGGAGGCGGTGGCACCCGCGAGGCAGGTGAGTAAAGCGATGGCGACGATGGAATATTTTTTCATTGGGTAGTAAATCCCTTGGGAGGGAGCTTGTTTGCGCGCCAGCAGGAGAGACCCGGAATGGTACCGAGATCGAAGGCGTTGAATTTCGTCGGATAGGAGCAGACGCCGTGCTCAAGTTATGGAAATTATAGTTAAAATGTCATCGCGTATTTAGCCCGCGGTCGCAATTCGGGACGCGCGGCCGCGGGATTTAGGGATGGAGCCGGCCCGCCCTCGGGCCGAAGTCTAACAAGTAGTAACGCCCTTCGGCGCGGGGGCGTGCCAGCTCCAACGCAAAACCGCCGCTCGCGTGCCTGAGCACATCGAGCGGCGGTTTGGTTAATTTCAGCCTGGCGTGAGCGCCTTACCAGATGCTCACGATCTCATCCGCCGGGCGGACCATCGGGCAATTGTCCGGCAGATCGAACGCCTTCTTGAAGTCGGGCGAGTTCGAGACTGGGCCGTTGCAACGGTATTTGGTGGGCGAGTGCGGATCGGTGTTGAGGCGCAGTTTGAGCGCTTCGTCGCGGATGTTCGCGCGCCAGACTTGCGCCCAGCCGAGGAAGAAGCGCTGCTCCGGCGTGAAACCGTCGATCTTGTCCTGCGGTTTGTCCTTCAGCGCTTTCTGCAACGCAGCGAACGCGAGTTTCACGCCGCCATCGTCGGCAATGTTTTCGCCCTGTGTCAGCTCGCCGTTGATGTGCATGCCTTTGATCGGCTCGTATTCCGAATACTGCTTCACGATCTTGTCGGCGCGCTCTTTATATTTCGCGGCGGACTCCGGCGTCCACCAATCGCGCAAATTGCCTTCCGCGTCGTACTGGCGGCCCTGGTCGTCAAAGCCGTGGCTGATCTCATGCGCGATGACCGCGCCGATGCCGCCGTAGTTGATCGCATCGTCCGCGTTCGCATTGAAGAACGGCGGCTGCAAAATGCCCGCCGGGAACACGATCTCGTTCATGTTCGGGTTGTAGTAGGCGTTCACGGTCGGCGGCGTCATGCCCCATTCCTTGCGGTCCACGGGCTTGCCGATTTTCGCCAATTGGCGGGCGGACTCGAACTCGGCTGCGCGCGCTGCATTCAAGACGTAAGGCCCGCGATCGATCTGGAGCGGGGAATAATCGCGCCACTCATCCGGGTAACCAATTTTCACCGAGAAAGCGGCCAGCTTTTTCAGCGCCTCTT
Organism: Chthoniobacterales bacterium; assembly: GCA_038258815.1. Classification (GTDB taxonomy): domain Bacteria; phylum Verrucomicrobiota; class Verrucomicrobiia; order Chthoniobacterales; family UBA10450; genus JACCTI01. The sequence continues at coordinate 17,739 of JBBSPM010000015.1, read as the reverse complement.
CCTTCGTCTTGTCGTCCATCCAATCGCGCGACTTGATGCTGTCGGACATGGCGGACTGGATGTTCTTCACCAGTTCGATCATGCGGGCCTTGGATTCCGGGGGGAAATTGTCGGCCACGTAGAGTTTCCCGAGCGCTTCGCCGAGCGCGTCGTCGGTCGAAGCGATGACCCGCTTCCAACGCGGCTTCAGTTGCTTCGCGCCGGTCAGAGTGGTGCCGAAGAACTTGAAGTTTTCGTTCACGAAATCGTTCGAAAGTTCATCGGCGGCAGCGTGAACGAGGTGCCAGCGCAAGTAGGTCTTCCAGTCGTCGAGCGACGCGCTCTTCAGCAGCTCGTTCCCGGCCTTAAAGAAATCGGGCTGGCCGACATTGATATCGCCCGGATTTTCGAGACCGATCTCACGGAAATAAACGGGCCAATTCCAATTCGGCATCAACGCCTGCAGATCGTTGATCGACATCTTGTTGTAATTCTTTTGCGGATCGCGCAGCTCCACGCGGGTGCGAGCGGGCTTCGCCAGCTCTGTCTCCAGCGCGAGAATCTTCTTCGCCGATTCGCCCGCCTTCGCCGCAGGATCGCCGAGCAGAGTGAGCATCTTCGTTACGTGCGCGACGTAGGCCTCGCGCAGCTTTTTCGAAGCATCGTCGTCCTTCGTGTAGTAATCGCGGTCCGGCATACCGAGGCCGCCTTGGAAGGCCTGCGCGATCACCATGGTGCTGTTCTTGTCGTCCTGGCCGGAGGTGAACCCGTAGAAAGCCGGCACGCCCATCTTGTGCAGATGCGCGATCTCTTTTAGCAGCCCTTCGGGATCCTGGACGTCTTCGATCTTCTTGAACTCGTCCGCGAGCGGCTTGGCTTTCGCCTCATTGATCGACTTCTCGTCCATCCCGCTGGTGTAATAATCGCCCACCTTCTGCACCGCCGGGTCCGCGGCGGAGTCCGTCTTTTTGGCCGCGTCTTCGGCGGCGATTTTCATCGCGGCATTGTTCCGCTCCAGCAGGATGTTGAAACTGCCCCAGCGCGATTCTTCGGCCGGAATGGGATTTTTCTTCAACCAAGTACCGTTCGCGTAGGTGTAAAAATCCTCCGATGGCTTCACCGATTTATCCATGTTCTGGACATCGAAAGCAGGTGGATTTTTTTCCGGTGGTTTGGCTCCTTTGTCTGTGTCGCCCTTTTCATCGGGAATGGTGACGGGAGGCGGGATTTTATCGCCGGTCGGTGGCTTGGAAGGCTTTTGGACCTGCGGTGGCGGCGTGGGTTTGCCGAGCAGTTTCTTGGATTGCGGCTCCGATTGAGCCTGCAAGGTCAACGCGCCGAAGAGACTGACGACGACGAGGGAAATGAACTTGAGCATCGAAGAACAAACGCTGGAACGTCCGCGTTGTCCAACCCGGCGAGGTGCCTCTTGTCGACTCAAAAGTATGTGACACCCGGGAGGGAGGAGTTGTTAACTCAAAAATCATGAAGCCGTGCCAAATCCAGCGCGTGCCCGATGACGGCAAGAACGCCAAAAATTGAATGGCATTTCGACGCGACGCCCTACAATGTGTGCTCTCGCCATGAACAACCATCTCGACACCCTCGATCAACAAATCGCCGCCAAACATTTGCTCACCCATCCCTTCTACCTCGCGTGGACGCGGGGCGAATTGAGCAAGGAAGCGCTGACCGATTACGCGAAGCAGTATTACCATCACGTGGCCGCGTTCCCGACCTATCTCTCCGCCGTCCACGCGAAGTGCGACGACCAGCCAACGCGCAAAGAAATTCTGAAAAACCTGATCGACGAAGAAGCCGGCAATCCCAACCATCCCGAGCTCTGGCTGCAATTCGCCGAATCGCTCGGCGTTTCGCGCGATGACGTTCGCGCAACCGCGAAGCAGCCGGAAACGGCCGCGCTCATCGACACCTTCCGCGCCGTCTGCGGCGAACAGCCGACCGCCGATGGCTTGGCCGCGCTTTACGCTTACGAAAGCCAAATCCCCACCGTCTCGGAATCGAAGATCGACGGCTTGAAAAAGCACTACGGCTTCGAGAATCCGAAGGGCTACGAATACTTCAGCGTCCACGTGGAAGCCGATCGCGAACACGCCGCCGCCGAACGCGAAATGCTGAGCCAGCACGTCACGGACGACAACGCGTCCTCCGTGACCGCCTCGGTCGACCGCGTGCTGCACGCGCTCTGGAATTTGCTCTCCGGCGTCTGCCAGCGTCACGCGATCGCTTGTTAGGCACCTGATAGCGCTTGCGGTCAAACTCGCGAGTCGCCGCGCCTCTGTATCCCCCCGACGTTAGGGAATTCGCGCCCGCTTGGGCAGGTGCGGATTGGCGCGCTTCGGAAGCTGCGTATCGTAGGACGCTATGACGGACCAACCTCTCGCAGGAAAAATCGGCGTGGTTTTTGGCGTGGCAAACAAGCGCAGCATCGCGTGGGCGATTGCGCAGGCGTGGGCGGCGGCGGGCGCGAAGTTGATCTTCAATTATCAGGGCGAGCGCCTGAAGGATAATGTGGAGGATCTGGTGAGCGAGTTTGGCGAGGACACGCTTTTGCATCCCTGCGATGTCTCGAAGGATGAGGAGATCGCGGAATTTTTCGGGAAGGTGAGGGGACAGACGGATCGGCTGGATCTCATGCTGCACTCGGTGGCCTTCGCGCCGAAGGAGGCGCTGGAGGGAGATTTTGTGAGCACGACGCGGGAGGCTTTCCGGACCGCGCACGATATCAGCGCTTACTCGTTAGTCGCGCTGGCGCGGGAGGCGGCGCCGTTGATGACGAACGGCGGCAGCATTGTGGCGATGAGTTATTACGGCGCGGAGAAGGTGGTGCCGCACTATAACGTGATGGGCGTGGCGAAGGCATCGCTGGAAGCGAGCACGCGTTATCTGGCCTACGATCTGGGCGCGAAGAAGATTCGCGTGAATTGCATTTCCGCGGGGCCGATGAATACGCTGGCGGCACGCGGGATTTCGGGATTCACCGCGATGTTGAAGCATTACGAGGAGCACGCACCGCTGAAGCGGAGCTGTTCGGCTGCGGAACTGGGAGAGACTGGCGTGTTTCTCGCGAGCGACGGCGCGGGCGCGATCACGGGGCAGGTGCTGTACGTGGACGGCGGCTATCAGATCATGGGAATGTGAGCATCGCGGCTGAGCTCCGTGACTTGTTAGGCGACTCCGTTGTCGCGGACGACGCGGAGACGCTCGCCGCGCATGGTGGGGACAAATGGTTTGCCGCGCACTTGCCGGAAGTGGTCGTCTTCGCGGAGACGACGGAGCAGGTGAGCGCCCTCTTGCGGTTCGCATCGGAACACAAGATTCCGGTGACAGCGCGCGGGGCAGGCTACGGTTACGTCGGCGGTTGTGTCCCGATGCACGCAGGGATCGCGCTTTCTCTGGCGCGGATGAATCGGATCAAGGAAATCAGCTTTGCCGATGCAGTCGCCATCGTGGAGCCGGGAGTGATCACGGGCGAACTGCAGGCACAGGCAAAAGCGCAGAAGCTGTTTTACCCGCCCGATCCCGCGAGTCTGGCGCATTGCAGCATGGGCGGGAACGTGGCCACGAATGCGGGTGGACCGCGTTGCTTGAAGTACGGGGTTACGCGCAATTACGTGGCCGGCCTGGAAGTGGTGCTCGCGAGCGGGGAAGTGCTGCGCACCGGCGGCCGGGTGCACAAGAACAAGACGGGCTTCGATCTCATCGGCATTTTTGTCGGCTCGGAAGGAATGCTCGGAGTCGTGACGGAGATCACGGTCAAGCTTCTGCCGCTCCCGCCGGCGCGTGCGACGCTGTCCGCTTCGTTCGAAAAGATGTCGAGTGCGGCCGCGGCGGTACAAGAGATTTTCGCGCAAGGATTTCTGCCATCCTCGCTGGAGATTGCGGATCATTTCACCCTCGAGGCGGCGCGGCGCGATCTCGGGGCGGACATTGTTGCGCCGGGTAATGCGCATTTGTTGGTCGATCTGGATGGGCAGGCGGAAACGGTGAAATTGGAAATGGCGAAGCTGCGCGAACTGGTGGCCGCGAAAAAGCCGAACGCGATCTCGGTCGCCACGATGGAGGAAGATTCGGAGCGGTTGTGGTCGCTCCGGCGTGAGTTCAGCAACTCGCTCCGCGCCACCGGCCTAACGAAACTAAATCAGGACATCGTGGTGCCGCGCGGTCGGCTCGTCGATCTGGTGGAATTCGCGGAAGCGCTGCAAAAGAAACACGGATTTCCGGTGGCGGCGTTCGGTCACGCCGGCGACGGCAATATTCACGTCAACATCATGGCCGATCGCTACAATCGCGACGCCGAGGTGCGCGATCGAGTGGAAGTGGCGCTGGACGAACTCTTCGCACAGGTGTTGGCGTGGGGCGGCGTGATCACGGGCGAACATGGCATCGGCCTGGCCAAGAAACGTTGGTGGCCACAAGCTACGAGCGAGGTCGCACGCGATCTCCATCGCCGCTTCAAGCACGCGCTCGATCCGGACGGGATTCTGAATCCCGGAAAATTCGTCGAGTAAAGAACTCCAGCCTAACGAGCGGGCGGAAGAATAAGTTCGGCCCGAATCGCGCGGTGATCGCTGGAGACATCGCTGGTCGCGAGGACTTCCGCTTTTTCCAAAGTTGCGCCGCGGTAGAAGATGTGATCGAAGCACGCCGCCGGGAATCGCGCGTCCGGCGGCATCGTAATGCGCTGATCCAACGGCATACCGTCCCAACACCAGAGCAAGCCGTTCCGATTTAGCGTGGTCGTCGTTTTTTCGGCTTTGAAACGGGGATCGTCCGGCGCGGTGTTGAAGTCCCCGCCGACCACCCAGATGAGCGTGCCCAGTTTTCCGTAGACGGCTTCCATGTCTTTCATGTGGGCGATGAGCTGACGGGTGGATTCCTCGCGGATGGCCACGTTCTCGACCAGCTCGCCGCGATTGCTCTTCAGATGCACGGCGTAAAACATCAGGATCTGCCGCGGCGCGAGTTCGTAGGCGGCGAAGGCGAAACCGCGGGGCGGTTTGATCGCGCCACCGGCTTTCCATTCTTCCGCCCACGCGCTCAATGGTTGCAGACGACTTGCGATTCCCACCTGCTGCGAAACGGCCTGGCCTTCGCGCGCGGGAAAGTTCGAACAGACGTCCACTTTGAAACCCGCCAGCGGCTGGACCGCCAGCGCGATGCTATCCCAATCGCGCACTTCCTCGACCCCGATGACGTCCGCGGCCAGCTTCGTGATATCCGCGTGGACGGAATTGGTCTGGCGCACCTCTTCGCCTTTGTAGGCATTCGGCCGGCCTCCGGGGAACCATTTGATGTTCCAAAAGCCGACCCGTAAACGGTCGCTGCCGAGCGCGCTGGCGTCAGGAGCAGCAGCCCGGCCCGGCGACGAGGACTGCGCCAGAGCGGCAATACCGAAGAGGACATAAAGCAGGCCCAAGGCGAGGGGAGCGCGGGAGCGATTCATCCAGAATGAATAGCGGAAACCGACGCCTCGTGGGAACACAGATCTGCGCTTTCCAGGGATTTCTCACGGCTCGTTTTTGCGCAAGGTCGAGCCTTTTGCTCGATTCTTCCGACAGTTGACTTCGCGCCGATTCGTGGCCTAGTGCCGGAAGACAAAAACCGCTCTTGGATACGACGCGCTTTCGTCGCGTCACCCGGCCAGTAATTCGGCCAATCGGCACGCAATTAGCCGTCCAATTACGAATCCAGAGCACACATCTCATGGCCCGGTCCGATGATCGGAGCATGCCCCCCTCAACTTATTGATGAAGCCCGGAACCCTCACTCACACTCTCGCAGTCCTAATCTCTTCGGTGACCTCTGTTTTCTCGCAGTCGGTCCCGATCCAAATGCCGTTTGCGAAATCGAAACTGAGCAAGAAATCCGAGAAAGCCTCGGACGGTAAGGGCGGAGGGCCACTGGTATTCACACCCACGATGAGCATGACTCCGCCGCCACCTCCGCCGGGGCAGAAGCAGCAGTACGCCTGGAAGAACAATATCGTCACAACGGTGTTCTGGATTGGCGAAAAGCCGACCGCGAATAATCCGGTGCCGAATCACGCCAGTTCCTGGGATAAGGATTGGGCGAAAAACTACGGCGGTTACGACGACCCGAACCCCTCCACCCGGCACGACTTGATCCCGGTGAATTTTACGCCCCGGCAAAATCCTTTCTACATTGCGCTCCCGTATAACGACAAAGCGCGTGAAGGCCATCGTCCCGAGGCGCCGAAGGTAGTGCCGTGGTTCAAGGAAGCCTACAAGGGCCCCGGCATTTCGACCTGCAAGGGACGCTGGGTCGCGATCAAAAAAGGCACGCGCACCGTTTATGCGCAGTGGGAGGATGCCGGTCCATTCCGCACCGATCACTGGCAATACGTCTTCGGCAACGAACGCCCGAAACCGAACCTGAACCACGGCGCGGGCCTCGATGTTTCACCCGCGGTGCGCGATTTCCTCGGCCTCCAGGACACCGATGTGACCGACTGGAAATTCGTTGAATTCGAAGACGTCCCGCGCGGCCCGTGGTCGCGTTACGGGGACAACAACACCTTCGTCATGAACCAGCGCAAGAATCGCTCACCGCTGGTGCAGGCGACGAAGCCGTCGGCGGAAATCGTGCCGCGGTAAAGGCGGGAGTGGTGGAGTGGTGGAGTGGTATTACTCCATTACCCCACCACTCCATCAAAACAGTTGCGGATGATCGTCTTCGCTATGCGCCGTCCCGATGATGGCGCGAATGCGCTCCAGCATTTCGTTGAAATCATACGGCTTCTGCAGCGTATCGATCACGCCGGCTTTCAGAATCTCCGACCGCATTGACGGCTCGAGATAACCACTGGCCACGATCGCGCGCACGTCCGACCGGATCTCCTTCATCTTCATGAAAGCGTCGTAACCGCCCATCCGCGGCAGGCCGAGATCGCACACCACCAGGCCGATATCGTCGCGATGCGTGGAGAACATCTCCACCGCTTCCACGCCGTCTCGCGCCGTCAGCACGCGATAACCCTCCGAAGAGAGAATCTCCACGCCCAATTCGCGCAGCATCTCCTCGTCTTCCACTAACAAGATGGTTTGCGGCTGGCTCGTCTTGCGCTGGCCAGTTTGCGTCGCGCCATTCGCGGCTTGTTCCGTCGCGAGGTTCAGAGGTAGGAAGACATGGAAAGTGGTACCTTCCCCCGGCGTGCTCTCCACCTGCACGAAGCCGTGGTGATTATTCACCACCCCATAAACGACCGAGAGCCCGAGCCCCGTTCCCTTGGCTCGTTCCTTTGTCGTATAGAACGGCTCAAAAATGTGCGCCTTCACTTCCGGCGTCATCCCGGCTCCGTCATCGTTTACACTCATGCACACATAGCGCTCGGCCTCGGCGCCCGTAAAAATCCGGCTCACTTCTTCCCCGTTCACGATCGAACTCTCCAGCCGGATCGTGCCGCCGTTCGGCATCGCATCGCGCGCGTTCACGCAGAGGTTGAGCAACACCTGATGCACCTGGCTGCGGTCCGCCGTGATCAGCGGCAGATTCGGCGCCAGGTCTGTTTTGAAGCTGATCATCTTCGGGAAAGTGGCCTGCAACATCCGCTCCACCTCCTGCAAGAGCGCATTCAGATCCACGGAGGATAACCGCGCTTCCGCCTGGCGCGCTGAGGTCAGGAGTTGTTGCACCAGCGCCGCCCCGCGTTCCACCGCTTCCTTGATCACCTTCACCGCGCCCGGCACCTGGTCCGGCTTGTACTGCCGCCCTTCCAGTTGCGACGCGTAACCTAGGATGATGGCCAGGATGTTGTTAAAATCGTGCGCGATCCCGCCGGCCAAAGTCCCCAGCCCCTCCATCTTCTGCGCCTGGATCAGTTGCTCCTCCAGCCGCTTCCGTTTCGTATCGTTAAAAAGATAGACCTGCAGATCGTTGATCGCGCCCTCCTCATCAAAGGCTCCCACCATCCGCGCCGCCACATACACCGGCTCACCCTGCGGCTGCCGCATCTCCAGATCGTGCCGTTCCACCGCGCCGTGCTTGCTCACCTCCTGGAAGAGCACCGTCCAATCCCGCCGGTGCCGCAGCAGCGTGGTGAAGTTCACGGCTAGCGCCTCCTCCACCGATTCAAAACCGAACGCGCGCACGAAAGCCGCGTTGCAGGTCAGGATCGATCCATCCGCGCGAATGATCAGGTTCCCCGTCAAATCCTCATCCACGAAACGCCGGTAACGCTCCTCACTGTGACGCAGTGTGTGCTCCACCTTCTTCCGCGCGCTGATGTCGATATTGATCTGAAGCTGGAGCGGCTCCGCCACCCCGCGCTGCGACGTCCAATGACTGCTCAGCCACAGCTCCGAGCCATCCCTGCGCACCTGCTGCAACTCGCCTTCCCAGTGGGAATGCTCCCGCAGCTTCGCCGCAATCGTCATGTCCTTCTCGGGGAATTGCGTTTGCAGAAGCTCATGCACCTTCTTCCCCACCGCGTCCTCCCGCGTCCAGCCATAGATGCGCTCGGCGCCACGATTCCACGAGAGAATCACGCCCGCGTGATCGACCAAAATCACGCCATCACGAGCCAGCTCCAGCAGTTCCGCCTGCGCGCGGAGCGCCGTGGTTTCAGAATCAGACACAGTCAAGACTTCGCTCCATTCTACTCCCACGTCATTTCAAATCGCCCGCGCAGCCTTCCACCCGGCGATATTTTTTTACTCCGCGCCACCAACTACGGAGTGGCGACGGGAGACGGGGCCTCGCCCGGCGTCGTCTTCATTTCGTGGAGCCGATCCGACGACACCGCCCAGAAAAACACCAGCATCCCGATCAGGATCACGAGGAAAAGAAAAGCGAAACTCAGGATGCGCAGCGTGCCGCGCCGCGCCTTCGTTTGCTGCCACTGCAGACGTTTCTGCATCAGCTCGATCTCGAGCATCCGCTCGATTTCGGCCGGGTTCTGCGGAATAGGCTTGAGATCGTCGTCAGGGTTCATTCAAAACAGGAGCCTCCCGGCACCCAATACATGGATTCTCTAGCGAACACTTCTCCCCGACGCAAGCTGGCAGCGTACGCGCTCCCGCTGCCGGTCTTCCTCGTCCTGATGGCGCCCATCTCGTTTTTCCACCAGTTGGGCGACGCCTTCTGGCTGCGAAATCCCGAGTTCTGGGTCTACCCGCTCCAGACCCTCATCTGCGCCGGCCTCCTCGCTTACTACTGGCGCGAATACGAATTCCACGGCCTGAAAAAGGTCCTCTTCACCCTCGCCATTGCGACCCTCGTCTTTGTCCTCTGGATTTCGCCGCAAACCTTCTTCGGCGCCGCCGCTCGCCGGGATGGCTTCAACCCCGAGATCTTCACCGTCGGCTCCGGCGCCTACTGGGCCACCATGGTTTTCCGTTTTCTCCGTCTCGTCATCGTCGTCCCGTTGGTCGAAGAAATTTTTTGGCGCGGCTTCCTCCTCCGCTACCTCATCGACGAGAAATTCACCACCGTCCCCTTCGGTAAATTCTCCTGGCTCTCCTTCGGTGCCGTCACCATCGCCTTCACCCTCGCGCACTCCATGCCCGACTGGCCTGCTGCCGCCATTACCGGCGTCCTCTACAACCTCGTCGCCTACCGCACCCGCAGCCTCGCCTCCTGCGTCCTCGCCCACGCCGTCACAAACCTCTTGTTAGGCGGGTGGATCGTCTACACGAAACAGTGGGGCTTCTGGTAGCGGCGTCGCACGCCATGTAGCCACGCGCCCTGTGGGCCGTGCGAGAGCGACGTGGCAAGCCTTTGAAGCGTGCGCGAAAATGACGCTGTCCCTCACACGTCCCGCAAGGGACGCGGCTCCGCCTTCCGCATTTCCCCTACCTCTCGTCCTCGAACCGCAGATGCTTCACCGTCAGCCCGTGATTGATCAGCTCCGTTAACGAATCGATCCCGATCCGCAGGTGCAAATCCAGGAACCGCGTGCTCACGATATCGTCGCTCGCCGCCGTCTTCACACCCTCCGGCACCATCGGCTGATCCGAGACCAGCAGCAGCGCGCCGGTGGGAATCTTGTTATGAAACCCGGTGATGAAAATCGTCGCCGTCTCCATATCGATCCCCATGCAACGGATCCGCCGCAGATATTTCTTAAACGCCTCATCATGCTCCCACACCCGCCGATTCGTCGTGTAAACCGTCCCCGTCCAGTAATCGCGCTGATGATTCCGGATCGTGGTCGAGATCGCCTTCTGCAATGAAAACGCCGGGAGCGCCGGCACCTCCGGCGGGAAATAATCCGACGAAGTCCCTTCCCCCCGAATCGCCGCGATCGGCAAAATCAGATCGCCCAGCTTGTTCTTCCGCTTCAACCCCCCGCACTTCCCCAGGAACAACACCGCCCGCGGCCCGATCGCCATCAAAAGATCCATCACCGTCGCCGCGCTCGCGCTCCCCATCCCGAAATTCAGGATCGTAATCCCGTCCGCCGTCGCGTTCGGCATCGGCCGATCCAGCCCCCGCACCTCCACCCCCGCCGCCTCCGCAAACCGCTTCACATAGTCGGTAAAATTAACCAACAGCACATACTTCGAGAACTCCTTTAACGGCGTCCCGGTATAACGCGGCAGCCAGTTGGCAACGATGTCGGGTTTGGTTTTCAAGGCGCTCCCCGCTCCGGGGGCGCGGAGCGGGTGATTGGTTGGGCATTGTCGATTAACAGGAAGCCCCCTCCACCGCAAGCGTCGCCGTCCCACCAAGAAAGCAATTTTGCCCGCAGATTACCCAGCGCGGCGCAGCCGCAACCGAGGTTTTGACCACGGATGACGCTGATAACGCGGATGGGAAAAGACGACCACAGAGAATGACTGCGACGGGACGGAGTTGGTCGAATTCCCATACCGATAATCTGCCGTTATTGAATGACTTGCATAGTAACCTCGAAAAAATCTTCGCAGAACACGATGATTTCCGCCGATAGCATTGCAGATAGCGCAGATGAAGAAATTGGGGTCGACGGGATGTTTGGGGTCTCCCCATCTGCGTAATCTGCGGTAAAAAATGAGAGGAAGACTCTACCCGTAAGGTACGCAGATCTCGCGGATAATGGAGACCGGTGTCCAGCCTGGCCTTCAGCCCGTGCAGCCCAGGCAAAACAGAAGAGAATGCTACCGCGCACGATAATGGGAGCCGGATTTTCTTGTCCGGTCTGCTCTCCCCATCCGCGTCATCTGCGCAATCCGCGGTAAAAAAATGAAAGGAAGAATTTTAACCGCAGATTGCGCAGATATCGCTGATGGAAGAGGGGATTCGAGCGGTCAAATCATTGGTTGGCGATCGAAGTTTGAATAAACTGAAGCCGGAGCCGCGACTGGCGCTCTTTCTCGCAGGCCAAGCAATGCAAGAAAAAGGACCGACCCCTTTTCGCCCCGTGCAATTTCCGCGTTTCAGCATTTCGGACGCGTCTCAGCCTTTCGGACGCGCAGGCAGCCGCGCGCCCCTATTTCCTCGAGCGCTGCGTTTCGGCGTAGGACTTCACCAGGTTGCGAATCATTCGCTGGTAGCCGGTCTTCCTCCGACTCGCTTCCATTTTGAAGAACGCCAGCGCGTCGTCATCCAACGCCAGCGTCACCTTCGTCTGTTTCCCCGTCTCCCCCGCCAGTTCTTCGAGCGACGGGAGCTCGTCCACCACGGCACGCAGCTCGCCCACGATCTCCCCTTGGTCATCGGTATATTTAACCGTTCGTTTTTTCATCCAATTTTTTGCCTTTCCTCCAATACCCGGCACCCAGGATTCGCACCCGATTGCCCCGTCGCGTGAAACGCACCATGAGAATGCCACCCCGACTCACCCGCCCGATACAAAAGAGACGCGGCTCCTTTTCGCTGTGCCCCTCGTCCACCGCAACAACCCGGCGCGGATCGAGAAACGCCTCTTCTGCCAGGGAAAAATCAACACCGTGCTTGGCGACGTTCGCGATCTGCTTTTTCTCGTCCCATTCAAACATCACCATGTCCAAATTGATCGAAGTATTGCTTTTTGTCCATATCCGACCTCTCGAAGTTGCTCGCGCAGGGCGATAAGTAGTAAGGCGCTTTCAATCCTGAGGACTGACCCCTTCCGGCTCTTCCCAATCCTGAGGACTGACCCCTTCCGGCTCTTCCCAATCCTGAGGACTGACCCCTTCCGGCTCTTCCCAGATTTTCAGCGTTGGAAAGCCCGGCCAGCCTGCTCGCGAAACCGTTCGGAGTTGCTGCGCATCCGCTACGGCAGTTTTCAGCTTTTGAATCCCCATTCCCCGCCCAAATTCGCCGCGCCGCGAAAAATTCGAGAAATAGTTTGCTCAATGCCGAAATTTTCCCCACTCTCCCCGAAAGAAGTCGCATTGCCTGCGGAGTGGAACAGCTCAAGCGACCGTCCAGCGACACACCAACCTGAATTTTTTATGATCATGCGATCCCCGAATCCGAGTCGAATGTCAAAAGTGAGGACTGACCCTTTTCGAGTTTCCCGCTTCCTGTTGAAAAGACTACTGCACCTGTGCTTAGCGACCATCGCGCTGCTGGGAAGCGCCGGGGCACTCGGACAGAACGCCCAGAACACTTATTCTGGCTCCGGTACAGGCAATGTCACGACTGGAAGTAACTGGAGTCTTGGCCATGTTCCGACAATTACCGAGGACGCAGTTTTTTCGACTACCTCGAATTCAGGAATTAAAAATTTCGGCGGCGGCGCAACCGTCGGGAGTCCGCTAACGGTTGGCTCGCTCAATGTAACGGCGACATCAGGCACTTATTCGATACGCAATAATACCTCTAGTGCTACAAATGCCAGTATAACATTAGGCGGCGTAGGCAACTTGGGGAACAGCGTGTCTGGAACGTCATCAGATCTACTTTATGCTGCGACGGGGAGCACGTTGGCTCTGATTGGACCCAATGGAAGTACCGGCTCGGGCGTTTTGAACATTATCTTGGGCCAGAGTGGAAATTTTAACGCTGCGGGCACAATTAACGTTAGCTCGGTTATATCAGACGGGGGGGCTAACTATCAGATTACACAAACCGGCGCGGGGACACTCAACCTTTCCGGGGCGAACACTTACGGTGGTGGCCTGACACTTTCCACGGGGACTCTTGGGATCAATAACAACTCGGCGCTGGGAACAGGAACCTTCACGATCAGCGGAGGGACGATCACGAACACCAGTGGCGCTGCTGTGACGGTGGCCAACAACGCGCAGACGTGGGCTGGAAACTTCACGGCAGGAGTTGGTTCTGGAACAAGTGATCTTAATCTTGGCAATGGGACCGTCAATTTGTCTGGCAACAGAACGATCAACGTGAGCGGCTTAAGTAGCACCTTCACAGTCGGCGGTGTAATCGGTGATGCCGGAAATGGCTACAGTCTCACCAAAGCAACTGGAACTGGAACGATGGTCGTGGCTGGGGCAAACACATACTCCGGCGGGACCACTGTCAGTGCAGGCACGCTGATTGTTGCAAATACGACGGGCTCGGGGACAGGAACTGGGGCGGTGATCGTGAACGGTTCGGGCACTCTCTCTGGGACTGGCTTTATCAATTCGGGAGCGAACGCGATTACGATAAATGGAACTCTTTCCCCGGGAGCAGCCGCAGCTGCGAGTAACCCGGGGACCATCAATCTGGCCTCCAGCGCGGGAGTGGGCGCTCTGACTCTCGCGTCGACGTCAACGCTAATGTTTGACCTTGGGACGACGAAAGACCTCGTTGCTTTGACCTCCACCGGCCTCACGCTTGGCGGGGGAACGCTGGCATTGAATCTCGGCGCGGGGTTCAGCTACGCCAACACATACACACTCTTTAGCGGTGCAAGCAGTCAGACCGGAAGCTTCGGGACAGTGACCGGCTACGACACCTCGAACTACGCTGCGATGTTTAATTACACGGGCACCGATTATAACATCAGCTTCACTCCTGTCCCCGAGCCCAGCACATGGGCGGCGGGAATTCTCACGCTGTTTGCGCTTGGCTACACACAGCGTCGGCGCTTCAAGGCAAGGCGGTAGGAGAATCGAACAGTCCTCAAAAGGGGTCAACAGTCCTCAAAAGGGAGTCCTCAAAAGGGGTCAGTCCTCAGGATTGAGAGGGAGTCCTCAAAAGGGGTCAGTCCTCAGGATTGGTCTCCTCAAAAGGGTCCTCAAAAGGGGTCAGTCCTCAGGATTGAGAGTTGCGCCTGAAGGACGGCAGGAGTCCTCAAAAGGGGTCGAGGGAGCGAAAGGGGTCAGTCCTCAGGATTGAGAGTTGCGCCTGAAGGACGGCAGGAAATCGGGAGGCGAAAGGGGTCAGTCCTCAGGATTGACACCGCCATCCCCGTTTGCCAAGATCAATGGGTGCCGCGCCAACTCTGCCTTGAGTACGAAGGTGCCATCTATCACCTGATGAGTCGGGGCGACCGCCGCGAAGACATCGTGACCGACGTAGCCGATCGCGAACTCTGACTCAGGACCCTCGGAGAAGCCTGCGTTAAGTGCGATTGGCAAGTGCATGCCTATTGCCTGATGGACAATCACTTTCACCTCGTCCTCGAAACTCCACTGGCCAATCTCGTCGGCGGCATGGAGAATCCTGACGGGGTCAATCCGGACGGGGAGGTCCCGAAGGGGTCGAGGTCCCGAAGGGGTCAGTCCTCAGGATTGACCCCGCCATCCCCGTTTGCCAAGATGAGGAAAGCGAAAGGGGGAAAGCGAAAGGGGTCAGTCCTCAGGGGGAAAGCGAAAGGGGTCAGTCCTCAGGATTGAGAGTTGCGCCTGAAGGACGGCAGGAAATCGAATCCGCCTTCCGTCTTCCGGAAAGGTCAAAAGGGGTCAGTCCTTTTTTCTTGAATTCCTTGGTTAACCGCCCAAGCGATCCTTCAGTCGCGCGGCGACTTGGTTCAATTCGTCATCGGCCAAGCTTCCGAGTCGGCGCATGAGATGGGCAATGCTAACAGACTGAATTTGCTGCAGAGGGAAGGCGCCTGCTTTTAGAACGGCTTCGGGATTGACATCTCCCAACGCCCGCCGCGGACCGCCGTTGTGTGCGGGAGCACCGTTACCATCGCCAGTTCGTCGTCCAACGGATAATCCGTCAGCAGCAAACAGGGGCGGACCTTCCCGGCCATGCCCATGTCCACCAACCAGATCTCACCGCGTTGCGCTTTGGTCACAGGCCTGCTCCTCCGCTTCGAGCTGGTCCAAGGTGACGAAACCGTTTCGGGCCACGTGGTCACAGAGGGAGATATCCTCGGTCTCTGATTCCAAGTCGATCACACGGCGGCACAGTTCCCGCCTTTCCTGATGGGAGAGTGTCGGCAGCGTTTCGATAATTTCGCTCAGACTCACGAGCAGACATTGCCACAACTCGCTTTCCGAAGCGAGTCCGATAAATCCGGACGGGGTCAGTCCTAACTATTGGCTATTACCCACGAGAATCGATCGAGTTTTGGTCGTTTCGCTTTGCGCTCTTGCCCGCTTGGACGCTATGAAATTAAGCGATGCCACAAAAGGAGTTCGAAATCTGGCTCGACGCGGTCACTCGCCTCTTGATCCGGCGCGAAACTCGGGGAGGACGACTGGTCGATTTCGCCGTTGTCCTGTTGGCCTTGGTGGAGCGGGAGTGGATTGACATTGGCCGCTTTGATTCCGCCCATGGTCTGCCCCAGGAAGACGTGCTTGGTTTGCGGGCTGGATTGATCGAGAAGATTTGGTATGATGAAATCAGCGGACGCGAAGTGTTCCAGCTCGCGATCCAAAAATTCCGCCAGGACCATGAAGAGATCAGACGACATTTCCTCAGCCCCTAATGGGGTGGCCGCGCCGGGAGTCGGCGCCAGTGTGGAGCAAATAGACGCGTGGATACTGGCGCTCGGCGGCCGGGAACTGACGGAGTCGGAGGGCCAAAGGATCCGGCAGGAGATCAGATGGCACACGGTGTCTGGTGAAGATCAACCATTTTAAAAGGGTCGAAAGGGGTCAATGGGGCCGAAGAGCGCTATTCGGGTCAGTCCGTGCATATGTGCAGAGTCTCAACTTGCGCCTTTCCTTTAGCTGGGCACTTCGGTTACTCGAAGAGTTCGCTGTGGGAGCCGGTTCGGATAAGAATCAACTCCTGCGCATTTCGCTCGTAGATCAGCAGCCAGTCACCTCCCAGATGGCATTCGCGGCACTGGGCGTATTTGCCGCTGAGAGCGTGATCGCGAAAACTGGCGGGAAGCTCATCGCCTGCGGCCAATTTCCCAATGGTGCTTTTAAGAACGTCGATCGGTCGCTGAGACGAGCGTAGTTTCTTGAAGTCT
This sequence comes from Chthoniobacterales bacterium, assembly GCA_038258815.1. GTDB lineage: Bacteria > Verrucomicrobiota > Verrucomicrobiia > Chthoniobacterales > UBA10450 > JACCTI01. The sequence goes on along the minus strand of JBBSPM010000015.1, from coordinate 1,490 downwards.
CTCTTGAACTGGCTCTTGCGAATGAGGGCTCGCATTTACCTCGTCCCGGTCAGCTTTCCAGTTCCCGGACTAAGGTATCGACGTCGTTAAAACGGGGCAACCCATCGATCGGCTCTTCGATCGCCGCGCGTGTCGCTTGATTCGGTTCGTCCTCCTGGACGATAAGTGTAACGACAGCCTGGGCCGGCGCAGTTAGACGCATCGGCTGGCGCAGACGCACCGTGCCATCTGCCTCGACTATCGCATCGACCGTTTTTAGGGAAGCTGCCATCGCGACAGAGCCTATTCCCGGCGTTCGTGCTTGTCCAATTTCTTCGAACGGATGCGTCAGCGAATCAACTCTTCCGCCCGAGAAAAGAGAATCAAAAAGGCCAAAGCGCGAGACCTGCGGCAGAAGCTGGTCGATTTCGCCGTCGTCCTGTTGGCCCCGGTGAAGCGAAAAGGTCGAAAGGGGGAGCAGCTGCTAGGAAGGTCGGAAGGTCGGAAGGGGTCCGGAAGGTCGAGGGGGTCGGAAGGGGTCAGTCCTCAGGATTGACACCGCCATCCCCGTTTGCCAAGATGAATGGGTGCCGCGCCAACTCCGCCTTGAGTACGAAGGTGCCATCTATCACCTGATGAGTCGGGGCGACCGCCGCGAAGACATCGTGACCGACGTCGCGGATCGCGAACTCTGGCTCAGGACCCTCGGAGAAGCCTGCGTTAAGTGCGATTGGCAAGTGCATGCCTATTGCCTGATGGACAACCACTTTCACCTCGTCCTCGAAACTCCACTGGCCAATCTCGTCGGCGGCATGAAATGGTTCCTCGGCACCTACACCATCCGCTTCAATGCCCGCCATCGCCTGCGCGGCCACCTCTTCGCCGGACGATACAAATCCCTCCTGGTCGACGATTCCGATACCTCCTACATGCGCGTCGCTTGCGATTATGTGCATCTCAATCCCGAGCGCGCCGGCCTTTTGAGGCCAGACCAATCCCTGCAAGACTATGCTTGGAGCAGCTACCCCGCCTACCTGCGCCGGCCGGTCCAGCGTCTCGCCTGGCTTCGGACCGATCGCCTGCTCGGAGAGCACGGTGTCGCGGCCGACGATCGCCCGGCCCGTCTGGAATTCTCTCGACGAATGGAGAGCGCCCGCCAGCGCGTGAACGATCCACGTCCGAGCGACGCGCTTCTCCGGCGCGGCTGGCGTTTCGGCGGCGAGGAATTCCTGGCCCGCCTGCTCGACCGGATCGAAGGGAAACCGAACGCCAATCATCACGCGCGCGAGCGGCGTGAAACCGCCGAGGCGAAAGGGGAGCGAATCGTGGCGGAAATGCTGACGCAGTTGGGCCTGTCCGAGGCCGATCTCTGGGCTCGGCGCAAAGGGGCGCCGGAGAAAGTGCGAATCGCCCGGCGACTCCGTGCTGAGACCACGCTGACGCTGCAGGCCGTCGCGCAGCGGTTGGGAATGGGAACATGGACCAACCTCTCGAAGTTGCTCGCGCCGGGG
>JBBSPM010000014.1:0-85658 GCA_038258815.1 Chthoniobacterales bacterium | reverse complement strand
GTCCGGCAACTGCAAAGCACGCTGTCTCGGAAAGCGAGCGATCGCGACCCGGAGATGGAACTCGGAAAGCCGGATGCGGGAAAACCGCCCGTCCGGTTTGATGAGGGGCGGGAAGCAGACGGTCATTGGCTACGGCCTCTCAATCCGTCGCTTCCTGCCTACTCTACACAATTCAGCCATCTAAAGAGCACGTAGTCGTCGAACCACGGGCCGCATGAGCGACATCGCCGAAGCGCATGGAAGTTTCGTTTCGATAAAAATGTAAAATGCTTGAAGATGTGACTCCACGACCCGACTGCTGCGCGCGGCTTCGATGTTCCACCACCGGCCGGCCTGCTTTCCTTGAATCCTCGCCCGCGCCGAGGGCCAAGTCTTTCCCTCTAAAGCCGCCGCTGCCACCGCCATCTTCGACTACCTAAAAACCTTCTATAATCGAAAAGCGCCTCCACAGTTCCCTCGGCTATCTCAGCCCGCACAACTTCCTCAATCGTTACTTCCAAACCAAACTCCCAGCCTAAACTAACAACCAAACGCTGCGCTTTTACTGTCCGCTTTTTCGGGGGAAAACCACGTCAGCGCTTATAACCAAACTGCCGCTCCCTTCCTTTGGACCAAGATCGACGTCTGACCGAAATCATTCGCCAGAAAATACGCTGACATTATTAAGTAGTTACTAGGCGCATCCGAGATCGTGAGGATCGAAAATGATTGACGCGTCAGCTGATATTTCTCAGATTCGGGTTTTCCGGAGGCGAAGAACCTACCAACCGAGGATTTTTTATGGCCGAGCATGACGAACAAACCTCAGCGCCACGCACAGCCGACGCCTTGCGTTTCGAGCGCCGCGCTCACGAGCCAATGCCCGGCAGCCCAGCTGCTACGCATTTGGCTAATTTAATTTCGGCCATGTATCAGGCTGGGGACGATGCGGACACGAACTACAAAACCGCTTTGAAACGCTTGCGCGAACGGCCGGCCGAAGTCGTGATCGAAATCGCGCGCGGCGAGCGATGCTGCCACGAGGATGATTATCAAACCCGGTTTGCGCTCATCCATGCCGCTGCCGAGATGAAACATCCGGCGACGCTTCCATTTCTCATCAATCTCGTGCTGACGCCGCTCCCGGCGGAGCGATCGTCCGATCCGCATTCCTTTTCGAGCGTGGCGGAAGAGACGATCCTCCGCACCAGAGCGATCGAAGGGGTGGGGCGAATGGCAAAGGAAAATCGCGAAGCGCTCGACGCGCTTTTCGAATTTCTCAAGCAGCCGTCGCTTTCGATGCGACGAGCGGCGATCCAGTCATTACTGGCGGTGCGACGCGACGCTTTCACGCGCAAGAAAATCGCCGCGCTTCTGCCGGAGGAACATCGATTCCTGCTCGATCTCAAAGCGGTAGATGTGCGCGAGGTGCCGCAGATCAAGAATCCCGAGCGGCAATTGTGCAAAACCAGACACCGGGCCGCGCCGGCGCCGCCGGATTTCTCCGGCGAGGACCCCTGCGCAGAAAACGACGACGAATCCGGACCCCGCACAGACAAATAAATCCTATGGCCACCTGCACTGTTCCGACGATCCCTAACAAAGACGCTTCCGGTGATAATCTGTACGGCCCTCGCAGCTGCGATCAACCTTTCGTCGACTGGGCCTGGGCCGCGCACGGCTTCAAAAACGCTTATTGGGACGACGGCTTCGGCTATGAAGATCCCTGCAATACCGACCTACCCGTCGCGCGGACCTTGAACGGAATGTGGCTGCTGAATTACTCCGCGGACGACTACAACAACGAGGATTGGAGCAACAACATCCTGCACTGGGGCCGACGTTACGTTCGCGAACAAATCGACGACCTGCGCGCAAAGTGCGGCGACGGTTCCGCGATCGCCGCTAGCATCGGCAGCCGGCACGAAGTTTATCTCGGATTCTTCTACAAGAAGGACTGCGCGGGGCGGGCGGAGACGTTGGTGCATGAATCCCGCCATCGTGGTGGCAAACCGCACAATGCAAATTTCCCGACCGGCTCCGTTTTCGGCGCGGGCAAGAGTGGGGCGGATTCGACCTGGGATTACCAGGGCGCGTGGATGTTTGGCGCGCTCTACCTTTGGTGGTTTTACGCCGATGGACGCCGATCAACTCCGGCTTTGCGCGAAGCCGCTCGTCAACGCGCGAATGTTGTGATCGATAATGCCTTCGCCACCCACCCGGGCTTCACGATTAGCTGAGAGGTGGTGTGGAGTAGGCGGTTCCAATGCGTCCGGACCCGTGGACCGGCGCGAGTGCGACCGCGGGCGTCGGAAGCCACTGGTAGCACAGCTCAATCTCCTAACCTGCTACACGACGCATTCTGGGTGAGGCACCAGTTAGCCTCTTCATGATTTAGCGGGGGATTTCATGATTGCGCCTGGGCTGCAGGGCGCATCTCGAGGTGGCCGAGGAAGAAGAGTATCCTGGTGCGGTAAGCGGAAACCGCGCGCATTGGCTTTGAGTGCCGCGATGCGTCCATTCTGTGCGCTGGAGCCAGACCACTTTATCGCGCTCGGGAAATATCTGGTGGAGAACAAGATGTTTCCGGAAGCGGCGGAGGCCGCGCTTGCCCCGTATGATTGGACGGTCGTCCGCGCGTCTGTCGCTGCGAAGTTTGGTGCTGGATTCACGGCGGCGCAGGCTTCGGCCGCAGCGGGGGTGCTCAAGGATTTTCACCTCGACGCGATGTGGGATATCGCCGCTCGATCAAAAGCGGATCATAGGAGCGGCCTCACTCGCCAAACAGAATGTCGCTCCAAAAAGGAGATGCATTCGCTCTGATTGTTTGGCGATCTGTTTCCTAAAGGCATGCGCGTCTTCCGGAACGCCCAGTTGTGCGTCTAGGAATGAGAAGGTTTTCTCGATCGCTTGTGCGAGCTGGCGTTGATGAAAGGCGGCAAGCTGCCCCCATCCTAAAACTTCCAGCTGCGCTCGACCCTCGATCGTCCGGCTTACGCACCGTGTCGCCGGTCGATTCAGGACCTCCACGATTTGCTCATCTTTCAGCTCCGCAGTCGTGAAGGCTCCCCAGTCTGCCACCGTCGCTATGATCTCCAAGGGGACGCTGGCCGAGGCAAAGGCGTGGCCTTCCTGGACGGAGAAATGCCCTCCGATTGCCACCCGGCTCCACTCCGGCTCACTGCGTGCGCCAATTTCTTTCAGCAAGGAAAGCGCGCGACTATCCAATCCCGTCACTCGTAAAGCGCGGAACAGCTCCATCTGTTCGAGTGCGCTGGACTTCTCTGGATTCTTCAAACTGCGCCAATCACTGGTGGCGCGGAGTTTGAGCGCGTTCGCCCATCGAGATTGTTCTGGTCCGAGGGCTTTTATCACTTCCAGTGCTTCGGCTTCTCGATCCACCAGGCACAGGGTAATGATGCGCGCCAATCGGCCCGCGTCCCCTTCCGCCGGACGCAGCGCACGCGCCAGGCTCAGGTGTGTGGCCATTCGGCAAAGCAATCCGCGTGTGTCGGCAAAATCGCCGGTTGCCTCACGCAGTGCCAGCGCTCCGATGAGCAACGCGGCCTGCTCATGCAAATCGGGATCGAGCGGACGCTCCGCTAACTGATCTGAAACACGCCGGCTATTTCGAATAATCGTGGTCGTCTTGCCATCGGTCAGAGCTTTTAGGAGGGCTGGATCGGGCGGTTGCCGTTTGCTATCACCGCTCTTTAGGTTGGCGAGCATCTCCGCCGCGATCGGTGCGTAGGTCTCGGCCGACCAGATGTGGTGCTTCAATTCGAAGCTGCGCTCCAGGTGCAGGGACGGCGCTTCGATCGAAATCCGAAACGTTGGCGATCTGGATGCTATGTTCGCCAGATGGACTCGCAATTGATCGGACGGAGCCTCGGGTTTGGACCCGAAGAAGATCACTTCTGCCAAATCGCGAACGATCTCGTTTACGATCCAGGTCTGTTCGTTGGCGATGGGCGGATTTTCAGCCACAGGAGCCGCCTCGGCTGCGGTGACAAGGACAGACAGGGTGACAAACAGCCATCGGATTGGGGGCATGCCCAAGCGATGAGCAAAAGCCGAGCCAGCGCGCCCTTCTGGCCGCCGACCACGCACAGCCCAAGGCTTATGTGCCTCACTCTTCGCGATGGACAATCACCCTCTCCCAGCCTCCCTTAGGGTTCTCAATCATGAAAGTTCGACTTCTCCTGCTTGCCTCTCTCGTTGCTATCACTCCCGCGGTTGCCGCGGAGCCTGCGCCGCCGGCCAAGGTTCCCGGATTTACGTTTGTGAAAACGGTGGGGCCGATCTCGGAATACACTTTGGACAAGAACGGCCTCCAGGTTTTGCTCCTAGAGGAACATTCGAGTCCGACGCTGACGTTCATGGTCACCTATCGGGTGGGCTCTCGGAATGAAGTGACCGGCACCACGGGCGCGACGCATTTGCTGGAGCATTTGATGTTCAAGGGCACGCCGAAGTTCAATCGCGAAAAGGGCACGAGCGTCGATCAGTTGCTGGAGCGTGTCGGCGGTATCTACAACGCCACCACCTGGCTCGATCGGACCAATTACTACGCCAACATCGGAAGCGAAAATCTGGACAGTTACATGGCGATCGAAGCCGACCGGATGCGGAATCTCTGGCTGCGCGAAGAGGATCGGAAGCCGGAGATGACGGTGGTGCGAAACGAGTTTGAGATCGGCGAAAACGATCCCACCCAGGCCCTGGAAAAGGAAATCTACGCGTCCGCTTTTCTCGCCCATCCCTATCATCATTCCACGATCGGATGGCGGAGCGACATCGAGAAAGTGCCGATCGAAAAGCTCCAGGAATTTTACAATACCTTTTACTGGCCAGACAACGCCACGGTCTCCGTCATCGGCGATTTTGATCCCGCGAAGGCGCTCGAGTTGATCAAGAAAAACTACGGCTCCATCCCGAAAGCGCCGAAGCCGATCCCGACCGTTTACACCCAAGAGCCGGAACAGACCGGACCGCGCCGCGTGACCTTGAAGCGCGCCGGAGAGCTGGGCGTGCTGGCGATCGCGCACAAAATTCCCGCGGCCGTTGATAAAGACCAGGCCGCCTTGCGCGTGCTCGACGTCATCCTCACGGTCGGAAAAAATAGCCGCGGCTATCGCGCGTTAACCGACAAGAATCTCACCACCGATGTGACGGGAGATGTGGGATTTTTCCACGACCCCTCGCTCTACCTTCTCTACGCCAGTCTTGCTCCCGGAAGCACGCATGAGCAGGTGGAGAAGATCCTGCTGGACGAGCTGGAACGGGTGAAAAAGGAAGGCGTCACTGCTGCTGAAGTGTCGGCGGCGGTCGCGCGAATGGTGGCTGCTTCTTCCTATGCGCGGGATGGCTCTTTCGCGATCGCGAGCAAGCTGAACGAGTTCATCGCCGCGGGTGATTGGACGCTTTACGTCAACGCGGACGGCGCGCTGAAAAATGTGAAACCGGAGGACGTGAAACGCGTTGCCAATAAATATCTGGTGGAGAACCAGCGGACGACTGGTTGGTTCATCCCGAATACGACGGCCCCGCCGGCCAGTGCCGCGCCGAGCGCGGAGAAGGACGAACCAGAAGCGTCACCTTCACCATCCCCTATCCCGGTCCCACCAATTCCTTAAGGATCCGAAATTCACCTGATCAAAAGCATGAAATCCATTTCCTTTTCCGCTCTCCTCCTCGTCGCGCTGGCGGGCTCCGCGTCCGCTCAAATCGCCGCCAAAGTGAACCGCTCGCAAATTGGAGGCTTCGACCTCGTCGCCTGCAAAACCGACGTGCACGAGGTCGTAACCTTCCGCGGTTCGCTCCCGGCGGGCGATTGTTTCGCACCGAAGAATAACGTCGCGATTCCCACCCTCGTGGGTGAGATGCTCGATAAGGGAACGACGAAGCAGGACAAATTCGCCATCGCGCAGAAACTCGATGAAATCGGGGCCACGATCGATTTCTCGGTCGACGGAGTGATGGCGGAGTTCCGAGGAAAATGTCTGCGGAAAGATCTCGCCACGGTGATCGGACTCCTGGCCGAGCAAATTCGTACGCCCGCTTTTGCGGAGGAAGAATTCGCGAAATTAAAGAAGCAGCTCATTGGCGATCTGCGGCGCGCGCAGGAAAGCACGAGTTATCGCGCCAACCAGGCGTTTGCCGAAGCGATTTTCCTCCCGGGCCACCCGAACTATGCGCCGCCGGTGAAGGAATTCATGGCCGCGATCGAGAAGGCGGACCTCGCCGATGTGAAGACGTTTCACACGAACTACTACGGTCCCGCGCAATCCACCTTTGTGGTCGTGGGCGACTTCGATCTGGAGGAGCTGAAGCGCGAGTTGGCGAAAGGATTTGAGGGTTGGACTGGTGGCAAGCCCGCGCGCAATCTCCCGCGAGCGGAACCGGTGCCAAAGACTCGCGCGCAAACCATCCAAATGGCGGACAAGCCGAACGTCACATTGGTGATGGGCCAGGCGGATCACCTGCGTTACTCGGACCAGGATGCGCTGGCGCTGCGCGTGGGAACTGCCGTTCTGGGCTCGGGATTCACCGGACGCCTGATGGCAAATGTGCGGGACAAGGAAGGCCTGACCTACGGAATTGGCGCCGGCATGGCGAATGACGCATTCACTGACGGTGAGTGGCGCATCTCGGCAAATTTTGCGCCTGATCTGCTCGAAAAAGGAATGGCGTCCACGCAAAAACAGCTCGATGCCTGGTACAAAGACGGCGTGACGGCGGCGGAGTTGGAGCGAGTGAAGACGAATCTGATCGGGACGTTCAAGGTCGGCCTCGCCACCACCGACGGGATGGCGAGCGCGCTGCTCAACGCCATCCACCGCGGCTACAGCGTGAACTGGCTCGATGAATATCCGAAACGCGTGCAGGCGCTCACCTTGGCCGAAGTGAACGCAGCGATTAAAGCGCATTTACGACCGCAAGAGATGACGGTGATCAAAGCGGGCACCGTGCCGACAGCGACGAGCGGCAACTGATTCGTGAGCGCATGATTATCGCGCGCTTCGCTCTCTGCGCGCTGCTTGCTGGTGCCGCTTCAGTGAACGCGGAACCGGCGCGCGGAAAAGCTGCGCATGTGGTCCTAGTCGTGTGGGACGGCATGCGACCCGATTTTGCGACGGAGAAGAATGCGCCCGCTCTCTGGAAGCTCGCTCGAGGCGGGGTGACCTTTCGTAATCACCATTCGGTTTATCCGACCCTTACAACTGTGAATGCGGCTGCGCTGGCGACAGGCGTTTTCCCGGGTCGCAGCGGGCCGATTGGGAACTACGAATATTTGCCGGGGATATCCAAGGATAAGCCAGCGCGCATGGACGGTGGAGAAATGGTGCGCGCGGCGGATAAATTGAGCGGCGGAAGATTTTTCGCCGTGCCGACGATCGCTGAACTGGTGCAAGCACGCGGTGGAACAACGGCCGTGGCGGGGACGAAAAGCGCGCCGCTTTTGTTCGACCGGAAAAACGGCAACCGAAAAGGAAACTCGGTCACGCTCGTTGAGGGCGTTGCGCTGCCGACTTCCGCGCAGGCGAAAATCGAGAAAACGCTTGGTCGTTATCCACAGACGGAGGAGTTGCCCAGTGTCGCGCAGGATCGGTGGACCACGCGGGCGCTCACGGAGGTGCTCTGGAAAGAAGGCGTGCCCGAATTCTCGGTGCTCTGGATGGGCGATCCAGATCGCTCCGAACACGCGGATGCTCCGGGGAGCGAAAAGGCGCTGGCCGCGATCAAATCGACGGACGCTAACCTGGCCATGGTGCTGAAGGCTTTGGAGGAAAAAGGTGTCCGCAGCCAAACCGATGTGCTCGTCGCCTCCGACCACGGCTTCTCGACGATCGCGCGTTCACTAAACTTAGCCGGCCTCCTCGTGGCGGATGGTTTTCCCGTTATCGAAGCCGATCGAAAAGAGGAGAAACCGGGAGCCATCCGTGTGATCGGCAACGGCGGATCGATTTTCTTCTACATCGAAGATCACAACGCAGAAACGAATGCGGGTCTCATCCACTGGCTGCAAACGCGAGACTTTACCGGCGTAATTTTTTCGCGCGTTGCGGTTGAGGGCACGTTTCCGCTCGCCCGCGTGCATTTGGACAAACCGGGAGGTCCGGATGTGGTCATGGCTTTCCGCTGGAGCGATCGGCGTAATGCTTACGATACCGCCGGGATGATCGATGCGAATGGGAAAGGCGATGCGAAGGGGACACACGGCACGCTCAGTCCGTTCGACGTGCACAATCTCTTCATCGCCGCGGGTCCAGATTTTCGAACAGGAACGGAGAGCGATTTGCCTTCGAGTAATCTCGATGTGGCGGCTTCGATCATGCACCTCCTCGGTTTAAAGACGGAACATCACCTCGATGGCAGAGTCCTCACCGAAGCATTTTCCGAGACTGCAGCGACCACTTCCAAAACCACCGAAGACGCGACCACGGGGAATTGGCGGCAATATCTGCGCGTCTCGAAAGTGGGCGCGACCGAATATTTCGACGAAGGAAACGGCCACGCGGTGTCGGATTAGCAGACAAGACTCTTTTATGTCCGAGGCCGTCAAAATCGCAGTCGCCAGTGTTAACAATCTCGTCGTCCGTCATGGGACGCAGACCGTGCTCGACGGCGCCACCCTCACGATCCTGGAAGGCGAGCGCGTCGGCCTCGTGGGTCGCAACGGGTCGGGAAAGTCCACTTTCCTGCAAATCGCCTCCGGCGCCACGCAACCGGACTCGGGCGATGTCGCGTTGCGGCGTGATTTGGTGAGCGGCTACATGCCGCAGGTGTTCGACCTCGATGACGAACGCACCGTCCACGAAAACATCATGAGCGGCGCTCAGCGCATTCTCGATCTCCTCGATGAATACGAAAATACGCCGCCGGAGAGCGCGCAGAGCGGCTTGCTGCTCGAGCAGATCCAGCACGCGGACGGATGGAGCCTGGAGCATCGGATCAAGTCGCTCATCACCAATCTGCACGCGCCGGAGGAAGAGCGCATCGTCGGCACGCTTTCTGGCGGTGAAAAGAGGCGCGTCGCGCTTTGCCGCGCACTTCTCCCCCGCCCCGATTTTCTCCTTCTGGACGAGCCGACCAACCATCTCGATACCGGCTCAATCGAGTGGTTGGAGGATTTTCTCGCACGCTACAACGGCACCTGCCTCTTCGTCACCCACGATCGCTATTTTCTCGATCGCGTCGCGACTCGCATTGTGGAACTCTCGCGCGGTCAGTTCGCAAATTACGAAGGCACCTACACCGACTATCTCCTCGCGCGCGCGCAACGCCTGTCGGTCGAGGAAATGCAGGAAAAGAAGCGACAAAAATTCCTGAAACGTGAGTTGGAGTGGGTGCGACGCGGGCCGCGTGCGCGGCGCACGAAATCGGTCGATCGGATTGATCGTTACTTCGAGCTGGCAGCGCAGGAAGCGCCCGAACCCGAGCTCGATGTCGATCTCATTATCCCGCCCGCGCCGAAGCTCGCGAATCGCGTGATAGAGCTGCGCGACGTAACGCTGGACATGGCCGGCCGGACGTTGTTCCGCAACCTCAGCTTGCAACTGCAACACCGCGAACGTCTCGGCATTGTCGGACGCAACGGCCTCGGGAAATCTTCTTTGCTCAAGCTGATGCTCGGTCAGCTCGAACCGGCGCACGGCGAAGTGGAAATCGGCGCACGCACCGAGATCAATTACGTCGATCAAAACCGCATGCTGCTAGACGAAGAGAAGACGGTTTGGGACGAAGTGAGTGACGGCAGCGAGGCCGTAAAACTTGGCGAAGAAACGATCACGCTGCGTGGATATTTGCGGCGGTTCCTCTTTAGCGAAGATCGCATCAACACCCGCATCGCGCAGTTGAGTGGCGGAGAGCGCAGCCGCGTGCTGCTCGCGAAAATCCTCAAGCGCGGCGGCAACGTTCTCATGCTCGACGAGCCGACCAACGACCTCGATTTGGGCACTCTGCGTCTGCTCGAGGAAGCGCTCGTCGCCTTCGGCGGCTGCGTTCTGGTCGTTAGTCACGACCGCTATTTTTTGAATCGCGTCTGCACTTCCATTCTCGCCTTCGAAGAGGATGGCTCGGTGCGATATCACGTCGGGAATTACGATCGCTATCTGGAAATGCGCGCCACGCCGGCTCCGGAAACGTTGGCCGCGAAGGGCGGTCAGACTTCAACCACGGCAGCGCCGAAGCCGCGGAAACTGAAATACAAGGAGGCGCGCGAACTGGAAACAATCGAGGCCGACATTCTGGCAGCGGAGCAGGAAGCGTCACGGCTGGAGACCGTATTCGCGGATCCCGAACTTTTTCTACGCCCAAAAGAGGAGTGGACGACCGTCGAGGCCGAACTCGGAGCCGCGCGCAAGAAGGTGGCCTCTCTCTATGCGCGCTGGGGCGAGCTGGAGAAACTAGCCAGCGCTGCCGCGCGCGGCTAAAACCGCCTAACGAGTTTGGGCAACGGCCGCTGGGGCATTGCTGGCGAAGATTTTGTCCAGATCCCCGAGCACGGCCTGCGGCCCGCGATAGTTTTCCCCATCGTAGCTGTGAGAAACGACTTTCCCTCGCGCGTCGATCACGACCAGGCACGGAATCCCGTTCCCAGCGTATTGCTGCAAATCTTCATGCGCGGCGATCTTCTCAAACTTCACCGCTGGCCACGGCATCTGCATCTCCCGCATGTAAGCCTCCATCGCAGGCGCGGAGCGATCATTGCTCACGAAGACAATTTCAAATTCTGGATGCACCGCGACGACGCGATTGTAGTAGGCGACCAAATCCGGGGTAAATTTCCGACAGGGTCCACACCATTTCGCAGAGAAGTAGAGACAGATCAGCTTTTTGCGCTCCAGCGCCTGATCGTCGTAAGCGTGTAAAGTTCCGTTTTGAGAAGTGACCAAATCGCCTTTCACCGTGCTTGCGACGATATTTCCACTGACGACGGGCACCGATGCTTCGGCGCGGCTGCGGGCCACCTGTTCCAGATAGGCTTTGTCCGTCTTTTTTGCTTCTTCCGCGATGGCCGCACTCCGAAGTGCTCTCGCTTCCATCTCCTGCTGCGCGGCCAAAACCTCTTCCGCCGGCACGGCATATCGCGTGCTCTTTAAATCGGTGATGAGCGCGCCAGTGGCTCCAGCTTGCGTGAGCTGTTTCTCACCCAGTGCATCGATCGGTCCCAGGAAATGCCGTGCCGCCAGGTCTTTCTCGATCGCCGCCACCGCATAGCCGCTGCGCAGCATCAGGCTAACGTCTTTGACCGTGAGGGGTGACAATTTCCCCAGTGCCAATGAGCAGAGGCCGTGCAGAACGAAAAGGGCAAAAATGGCGCGTCGCATCTCAGTCCACCCGAGCAAGAGACGAGCCACGAGGCCGTGCGAACGGCTCCGGGTTTCGCTCTAACCGGGCTCGCCGGATTCCACAAAATAGAGCATCCGCCAGATACGATCCGTCTGCCCGCGCTCGATCACCTGCACCGGAGTGGAACCATCAAAAGCCGGATTGGGCTCCTTCAACCAACGCCCGACTTCCTTCGGTTTCATGAGCCGGCCCAGTGCGTCGAGTAAACGATCCATCTCCGTCAGTGCGCGTTGCACGGGCGCTGATGGCTGCTTTCCGCTCGCCCAGCCTGCGACCGCCCGCAGAGAAAACCCTGTCATGCGGCTCAGCGTTTCCTGGCGGAGCCCGAATTTTTCTGCCATCTCGAGCAAGCCCAAGACCGGAGACGTTTCAAAGGCCGTCCCATAAAGAGCCGTAGCTTCCTTAACCCGAGGGGTAGCACGCTCGCGAGTATTGTGTTTCTTCGTTTTCACACCATCATGGTGTCACCCTCCAAGCACATTTACAAGCTCTTTTACATGCAAATATGCATTATTCTCCACGGCCACGGATTCGCCCAAGCGCCTCGGGTTCGCAAACCCGCGCCTCCCCTTCTCTCCAGCGATTTTCCGGAAAGTAAACAATGTTGATCCCGTCCGGCACCCGCGCTGATGGAGCCAGGAGAGCATTCGCGCCAGAATCAAAAAGAGCCCGACCGATCGCTTGTGTTTCGCTCTCGTAGTCGGTCGCCTGCCGTTGCCGCCAGTCTTCGCGCGCAAGCTCGTCCCAATCCAGACCAAGCCGAGCCGCCGCACCCTCTTCCGAAAGATCGAGCACGTCCCTCAAATCAAATTCGATCGTGACCAGCAAACGCGGCGTCGGCAATGGATAAGGCATCCTCGCGTATTCCGCATTAGCGCGGGACTCGGCCACCGCCACCGCATCGACGGTGCTCCCATAAACCGCGCGAAAAGAGCCCGGCGCATTCCAGCGGCCCCCATAGCGGAAGCTCCCCTCGCCCGACAGAATGCTCGCCGGCTGCGGATAATCGAGTGTCGTCACCCGATAGCCCGCACCTTTCCACGGGCGAAGAAGATCCCTTTGCGCGGCGAGGCGCTTCCGGAAAATTGCGTAGGCAGGATTCGCTCGAGCCTTCATATGTCTTCCAAACCGGCGCGGTGCGTGCGAGGCGGGGGCGGGAATCGAACCCGCGAATAGAGGTTTTGCAGACCCCGACCTTACCACTTGGCTACCCCGCCCTTTGCGCGACCGGAGCGTATGGGCGACGCGAGAAACTGTCAACGCACCCACTCTTTATTGAAACGCCTGCCCGCCGTAGCCTTGCGAAGGCGGGTTGGACATTGCACGCTTCCGAACTCCGATGCCCACCCGCTCTTCCGCGTTCTTCGCCGCCGCCCAGCGCTCCATCCCGGGCGGCGTAAATTCCCCGGTCCGCGCCTTCCGTGGTCTCGAGCGCGAGCCATTCTTCGTCGAGCGCGCGGCCGGCGCGAGAATCTGGGACGTCGACGGCAACGAATACATTGATTACGTCGGCACTTGGGGGCCGGCGATTTTGGGCCACGCCCCGAGAGTTGTCGTAGACGCCGTTCAAGCGGCCGCCGCCCGCGGTGTGAGTTTCGGAATCCCAAATCCCTTGGAAGTGGACATGGCAGAACTGCTCTGCCGCTGGGTGCCCTCGATCGAGAAGGTGCGCATGGTAAACAGCGGCACCGAAGCCACGATGTCGTGCGTTCGCCTCGCGCGTGGGTTCACTGGGCGCGACAAAATCATCAAATTCGAAGGCTGCTATCACGGCCATGTCGACTCTTTGTTAGTGAATGCCGGCAGCGGTGCATTGACGCACGGCCGCCCAGACAGCGCGGGCGTTCCCGCAGCGTTCGCTGAACTTACGATCTCACTCCCGTTTAACGACATCGAAGCCGTTCGCGCTGCGTTCCGCGAAAATGCGAAATCGATCGCTGCCATCATTCTGGAGCCCATCCCAGCCAACGCCGGTCTTTACCTCCCAAAAGAGAATTTCCTGCAACAACTGCGCGACGAATGCACGCGCCACGGTGCCCTCCTCATCTTCGACGAAGTCATGACTGGCTTCCGCGTCGCACGCGGCGGCGCTCAGGAAATTTACGGAGTCCGCCCGGACCTCACCGCGCTCGGGAAAGTGATTGGCGGCGGGCTCCCGGTGGGCGCATTCGGAGGGCGGGCCGAAATCATGGATCACCTTTCGCCCGACGGCCCGGTCTATCAGGCCGGCACGCTCTCCGGCAATCCCCTCGCCATGGCCGCCGGCCTTGCCCAGTTGCGCGAACTTGAGCGAATCGATGGCTGGAGTGCGCTGGAAAAATTGGGAGCCCAACTCGAAGACGCGACCCGAGAAACGATGCGCCTAACGAGCCAGCCACTTACATTTCACCGCATCGGCTCCATGTTTTGCCTCTTCTTCGCGGCTGGCCCAATAACAGACCTCGCCTCCGCAAAACACAGTGATCGCGCAGCCTTCGCGCGTTTCTTTCGCTACTGTCTGGATCACGGAATTTACTTCGCTCCTTCCCAATTTGAGACCGGCTTCCTCTCCACAGCGCATACCTCCAGCGACCTCGCGCGCACCGGAGAAGTCGTCTCGGCAGCGATCGCAGTGGCGTGCGCGGGATAAATCGGCGTAACCCCGCAAATGCAAAACCTTTGCGTCCATCCGGCGCTTGCACTAGGAAACCGGCTGTGAGTCCCCCGTCGCTGGGGCGCGTCAGCGCCGTGGCCAAGTTCTTCTTCGAAGGTACCGAGAAATTCTATGTCAAGGGCGTCACCTACGGACCATTCCGGCCGGACGCCGCCGGATATTACCTCGGCCCACCGGAACAACTCGACCGCGATCTCGCTCAAATGCGCGTCCTCGGCATCAACGTCCTGCGCATTTATCATTCTCCACCGTTGTGGTTTCTCGATCGCTGCGCCGCTGGCGGGATGCGAGTTCTCATCACTTTACCGTGGGCCAAACACGTCGAATTTTTGCGCGAAAAAAAAGCGCGCAATGAGATCGTGGAATCAGTCCGCAGCGCCGTCGCCGAGCACGCTGGCCATCCCGCCATCTTCGGTTATCTCGTCGGCAACGAAATCTCCAGCACCATGGTGCGCTGGCTGGGCGTTCGGCGTGTCACCGAGTTTCTCGAGCATCTCATCCGTGTCGCGCGCGCGGCCAACCCTAACGTCCTTTTCTCCTACGCGAGTTTTCCGCCGACAGAATTCCTCCTCCCGCAGAACGTCGATTTCCTCTGCTTCAATGTTTACCTGCACCACCAGGATGAGTTTGAGCGCTACCTCTTGCGGCTGCAAAACCTCGCCGAAGATCGCCCCCTGATCCTCGGCGAATTCGGCATGGACACCATCCGCCACTCCGAAGACGAGCAGGCGGAAATGCTCGGCTGGCACGTGGAAAGCGTGGCGCGCTGCGGTCTGGCCGGGACGATATTTTTCGCGTGGACGGATGAATGGTTCACCGGTGGGCAGGAAATCACCGATTGGGCTTTCGGCCTCGTCACTCGCGACCGTGAACCAAAGAAGGTCTTCCACCACCTGCACGACAAGCTCGGACAGAACAACTCGGAGTTCCCCCACCCCGCCTTGGTCGATCCACCATTCGTCTCCGTCATCGTCTGTTCCTACAATGGCGCCAAGACCCTCGAAGCGTGTCTCGACTCGTTAGGGCGGATCGAGTATCCCGCCTACGAAGTCATCCTGGTGGACGACGGCTCCACCGATAACACCGCGGAGATCGCGGCGCGCTTTCCGCAAATTCGCTACCTGCACCAAACCAATCACGGCCTCAGTTACGCGCGCAACACCGGGGCCGCAGCCGCGCGCGGCGAAGTGTTTGCCTACACCGATTCCGACTGCATGGCGGACAAAGATTGGCTGCGTTACCTCATCGGCACACTGCGCAGCGGCGACTACGCCGGAGTGGGCGGGCCAAACATTTCGCCCCCGGCGCAGAATTGGGTCCAAGCCTGCGTCGCAGCCGCGCCAGGCGGCCCGAGCCACGTTCTTCTCACCGACACCATCGCGGAACACATCCCCGGATGTAACATGGCCTGGTATCGCTGGGCCTTCGAAAACGTAGGCGGTTTCGATGTCGAATATCACAAAGCCGGAGACGACGTGGACTTCTGTTGGCGCATCCAGCAGGCCGGCCACCAAATCGCCTTTAGCCCCACTGCCATCGTCTGGCATTACCGACGTTTCACCCTCACCGCCTTTCGCAAACAGCAGGAAGGGTATGGCGAAGCGGAATCGCTCCTGCGCTTCAAACACTTGATCTTTTTCGGTCCTACCGGAAGCGCGAAATGGCGGGGCCAGATTTACGGCACGCCGCGTTTCAGTTGGTTTATCAATCGGCCCATCGTCTACCACGGCGTCTTCGGAGAAGGCTTCTTCCAGTCCATCTACCCCACCCCGCAATCCGAAATCGCCAACTACCTAAGCAGCGTGGAATGGTTCGCGCTCACCGTCTTCCTGTCCGGGATCGGCATCTTCGTGCCGGAAGTGCGCATCGTGCCGTATCTCATGTTTGGCGGCACGCTCTGCGTCGCGCTTTCCTACATGTTACGGGCGCGGATCGAGCCGAAGTTCGATACTATCCCGGCGCGTTTACTGGTGATGGCGCTGGCCTTTTCGCAACCGCTCGTGCGCGGTTGGTCCCGCTATTTCACCTGGCTGCAGTTCAAGCGCACCCCGCGTTCCGTCATCTCCACTCACGAACTCCTCCCTCCCACCGCCGATCTTCGCGGCACTCTTACGCGCCGCAGTTACTGGAGCGAGGAAGGCAAGGAGCGTCATCAACTTCTCACCTCCATCCTCGGGCTCTTGGATGAGGAGGGTTGGCGTTATTCCACCGACACCGGTTGGAACGAGTGGGACATCCAGATTTACGGGAACTTCTGGTGGAGCATCGCGTTGCAGACCGTCACCGAATACCACGGCGGCCCGAAATGCCTTACCCGCGTGGCGCTGCGCCATCGCTTCGTCACCACGACCGTGATTATCAATCTCGTGATGCTGACCCTGCTCACATATCATGTGCTCAACACTGGCCGGGCTGACCTTGCTATTATGACCGCCTACGTCGTCTTTCTGGGCTTTCTTGCCTTCCGCGCCCGCCTCTTGAAGCGACGCGTCGCGGAGCTCGTCGATCTCGCGGCATATCGCGCTGGCCTGCAATGGATCGGACGCGCCGGTGCCACGCCGGTCGCGCCTGCTGTCAGCGAAGTCGCCCCGGAAGTCGGATAGGCGCTGCATCGTCCATGCGCATTGTGCAGCTCGTCCGCTTCTTCGTTTATCTAGCGCTGGAGCTGGCGCTCTGCGCCGCGCTCAATCTTTACGACGATTGGACATTGGCGGAAATGCCCGTCCGCTTTGTCGGCTGTGCTCTGCTCTGTGGGTTCGCGTTCCTCCTCGCGGTCTCAAATTTTCCCGCATGGATTTCGCGCCGCAAACAAGCGGTTCTCTTTTGGGGCATCGCGGTCACATTACGGCTCATCGCGCTTCCGATCGAACCCGGCGACGACTTCTGGCGCTATCAATGGGAAGGAAAAATCCAGCACGCCGGTTTCAATCCCTACGTGCAAGCGCCGGATGACGAAGCGCTCGCCGGCGTGCGCGATCAGTTCCCGAATTGGTACAAGATCAATCACCGCAACTCGCAGGCGATCTATCCGCCCGGCGCCGAACTGATCTTCGCCGCGCTCAGCCCGATCTCGGAAAGCCCTCTTCTCTACAAACTTCTCTTCGCCGCCGCCGACCTCGCCACCGCCGGCCTTCTCCTGCTTCTTTTGCCCGCAGCTTCTCGTTACGCCAACGCTGCCTGGTACGCGTGGAATCCGCTCGTCGTTTACTGCTTCGCCGGTTCCGCGCACTTCGACAGCCTCATGGTCCTGCCCATGGTCGGCGGCGTCGTGCTGCTCACGCGCTTCGAAGCCGCCACCGCCTCGCGCACGAAATGGCTCCTTGCCCTCGCCGCCTCCGCGCTCTTCGGCATTGCCATCTCGATCAAGCTCATCCCCATCCTCCTCCTGCCCCTCTGCGCCTTCGCCCTGCGCCGGCGCGCCTTCGCGCTCGCTCTGGCCCTCGCCATTCCCGGCGCCCTCAGCCTCATCTACGGCTGGCCGCAGATTCCCATCTGGGATTCGCTCCGCAGCTTCGCTTCCGTCACCCGCCTGAACGATCTCTTCTGGTGGATCATCGAAGAAACCGTCTGGCCCAATCCGCGCCAGAAAAATTACCACTACAACGTCGTCATCCTCATCTCCGTCGGCGCCGTCTCGCTTCTGTTCTTTCGCAATTGGAAACGCGGAATGCTTTGGGTGCTGGCCACAGCGATCATCCTCTCGCCGGTGCTGCATCCATGGTATCTCACCTGGATTCTTCCCTTCGCCGCCTGGCGCCGCGCGCAACCCTGGCAGGTTCTCTCCGTCACGATTTTCGCTTATTTCCTCTTCTGGAACGAGCGCCTCTTCCTTCTCCCGTGGCACTCGGAGCTTTGGCTGCGCGGCATTATCATGCTCCCACCGGTGGTCGCCGCGTTGGCCTTCCTCATGCCGAAAGAAGATTCCTCCGAGGCCATAGCCGCCTAACCGATCGTCCAGCGCCAGCCTTTGGCGCGCAACGCTTCTGCCCGAAACGCAAACGGGGCGATCTGTTCCCAGATCGCCCCGCAGCAAAACCAACTAACTTTATCGTTAGGACAACCGACGACGGCGAAGGAGCCCGAGCATTCCGAGCCCGCCGATCACACTGAGAGCGACCGTGCCAGGCTCCGGAACGGCCGTGAAACGCGTGATGCCACCAGGGCCTGCGGCAGGACCGTTACCGACCACAAAATTGACTGTGGCGTTTGCACTCACGCCAGAAAGCGTCAACTGCGTGCCGGTGATCGCCAGGAAATTGATTCCCGGAGCGGCGCTGTGCAAGAAAATGTAATTTCCTGCACCGGTCAGAGCTTGCGAGGCGAAAGTGAAGGTCGCTCCGGTGCTATCTTGCACCGACAGTCCCACCAAGCCGGTCGCTCCCGCGGTCACACTACCCAGACTGACGCGAATCGAGTCCCAATTATTCGTCCCTGGGTTGATGTAGTTCGCACTATAAGCACCACCGCCGTAGAGCGTCCCGTAGCCGAGCGTCAAAGAACCACCGCTGGCGCCGGACATGAACGTGAGAGGACCGGCAGCGGTCGAAGACGCCGCGGCATTCAGGCCCGCGACGGTGACAAAACGAGCAGCGCCGAGGATGTTAGTTGCGGCACCCATCACCGACTGGCTACCAGGGCCAGTCTGCGTAAATGCGCCATCTTGGGTGAAATCGATATGGTTCGCACGGACTTCTTGCAACCCAAGGAAGCAGAGACCCGCAGCGAGAGTCAGGATGAATTTGTTTTTGATCATTTGGTTAGGGAACTTTTCTGGTTTCTGACACGCTCATCTGTTCCCCCGCCGTCACGCGCGTGACGAATTCGGGAGAACGAACTTGCGGCTCGTTGGGAGGCATACGAGCGGCAAACAGCAGCGGATGCAAAAAAATTTGAATAGAACAAAAATAATGATGTCCGGCGGCGCCTTCCGCCGGTCCAACGGCTACGCCAGCTTCGCCAATGCTTGCGCAAAATCCTCCGGCAACGGCGCCTCGAACTCCTTCCACTCCCCGCTCCGCGGATGCGTAAAGCCCAGCCGCCAGGCATGCAACATCTGCCGCGGAAACCCCTTCGCTGCCTTCGCCGCATAGAGCTTGTCCCCCAGCACCGGATTCCCCAGGTGATGCAGATGCACGCGGATCTGATGCGTCCTGCCGCTGTGCAGCGCGCACTCCACCAAGCTCATTTCGAGTCCGGCGCGCACCACGCGGTATTCCGTCATCGCGGAACGCCCGCGCGAGGTGCGCGAAACACTCATTCGCTGCCGATGCACCGGATGCCGCGCGATCGGCGCATCGATCGTGCCGGACGCTTTCTTCAATTGCCCCGCCACCAGCGCGAGGTAGATTTTCTTCAACGTCCGCGCGGCAAACTGCTTCGAAAGCTCCCGATGCGCCGTGTCGTTCTTCGCCACGACCAGACAACCGCTCGTCTCCTTATCCAGCCGATGCACGATCCCCGGCCGCTCTTTCCCGCCAATCCCCGAAAGCGTCTGGCAATGGTGCAGCAGCGCATTCACCAGCGTCCCGTCCTCATTCCCCGCGCCGGGATGCACCACCAATCCGGCCGGCTTATCGATCACGATCAAATCCTCGTCCTCGAAGAGAATCGGGAACGCGATCTCCTCCGGCGCCGCCTCTATTTTCTCCAGCGCCGGCACCTCCAGTTGCACCACATCGCCCACCTTCACCAGTTCCCGCGTCCGCGGCACCGCACCGTTTAACTTCACGCACCCGTCCGTGATCAACGCCTGCAAACGCGAGCGCGAAAAATCCGGCAGCTCCAGCGCCAGAAACCGATCCAGCCGCTGCCCCGCACTTCCCGCCAACACTTCGCGCTCAATCATAAAGAAACGTCACACCTCCAAATCCAATGCACGCTGCATTATGTCGCGCCCGAGTGATTAAACAACGAAGGCGAGGCTCTGCCGTGAACTCTGCCACCTCGGCGAATAGCTCCCTCGCCGCCTCCTACGGATTTTCGAGCGGAAGACCGCGCTGGGGTGGCGGTGAAGCGCGCGCAAAGCATCGCTGCGAATATTGCCGGTTAAAAAACCTCGCCCTCGCGTGTGTCTCATGCTCGGTGCGGAAAAGGCGCGCGCATCCACTCGCGCGATCCGCAGACCGCACGCGACGCGGCCAGGGGCTTGCCGCTCTCGCCGGGCAACCCCGGCACCTCACCGATGTAGATGGGCGCGACACCACCGGAAAGAATGTGCCTGGTCGCTCCTCCGGGTCCACTCAGCGCGCGAAATCCATTGCTCATCAGATGGCATCTGATACGTTCCTGCAAATGAAGACGCTCAATGTTACCGAGGTCGCCCGCAACTTCAGTGCTGTCATGGACCGCGTGGAAACGGGGCAGGAGGAAATCATCCTTACGCGCAATCACAAGCCCGTCGCCCGGCTCGTCCCGGAACCGGCAGCGCAGACCGCGTTGGAAGTTTTTGGCGACCTCTTCCGCACGCTCGACGATGAGACGGCGGATGCGCTCGCCGGCGCGGTCGCCCGCGGAAAACGGGCCGGGGAAACGCTTCGCGACCTGCGAAATCCATGGGGTTCCTGATCGATACGAACCTTTGGATTGCCGTCGAACGCGGCCGATTTGGCGCCGCGGATATCCACGCCATCACCCAGCAGCACGCTGTCTATCTCTCACCCGTTAACATCGCCGAACTGCGTTTTGGGATCGGGCTGATGACGGACGCGCGCAAAAAGCAACGGGCCGCAGCCATGCTCCGCCGCCTGCGCCGCAAGCCGCTGCTCCGAATCACCGGCGAAACCGCCGAAGTCTTCGGCGACCTCGCCGCCAAGCTGGAACTCGCCGGTCGCGGCGCGGACTTCCGCATCCAGGATCTCTGGCTCGCCGCTCAGGCCGTCCAGCGCGGGTTCACGCTCCTGACAGCGAACGCGAAGGACTTTCAGGATGTGCCTGGGTTGAAGGCAATAGAAGTGC
This sequence comes from Chthoniobacterales bacterium, assembly GCA_038258815.1. Taxonomy (GTDB): domain Bacteria; phylum Verrucomicrobiota; class Verrucomicrobiia; order Chthoniobacterales; family UBA10450; genus JACCTI01. The sequence continues at coordinate 64,717 of JBBSPM010000014.1, read as the reverse complement.
CGATCCCGTAGTCGGGGGCGACCGCGGCGCCTGTGATCGAATTCAATCAGGCCAAGAGGCGTCGACGAGACGGGTGGCTGGTCGCGCCATTCGGGAAAGCGGTCGAGGTCGGGCGGCTTCGCGCGGTCGTCCAGCGCGGCGACCAGGGCGATGAGGAATTCCGCGTTTGGCGCTCCGAGCCGCTGCGACAAGCTCAAGGCCCTGTAACGGGGCGCTCGCCTGCTCCGCCGGCTAATCCTGGACGAAGCTACCTGCGCGTCTGGGCCTTCCTACGTGCGGCGGCCGGAAAGGGCAATCGCCGACGTGATCGCGATTACCTGTTGCTTTCCCAATGGAAACAAGACACTCTCCTGTGGGTAAGCCAATGAAACCGAACAAAGATGTCCAACAAGGAACCTTGGCCCTGATGGTCCTGAAGACACTCGATGTGTTGGGACCGCTGCACGGTTATGGGATCGCCCGACGCATTGAGCAGATCAGCGGCGATCTCCTTTCGGTGAATCAGGGCACGCTTTACCCGGTCCTGCTCCGGCTGGAACAGGAAGGTGCGGTCGAATCGGAATGGGCCCCATCCGAAAACAACCGCCGAGCGCGCTTCTATCGGCTGACGCCTCCGGGCCGCAAACTCCTGGGCACCGAGAAGCGCGCCTGGGAAAAGCGAGCGACGATCATCGCGCGCTTCTTCGAGGTGACAGCCGAGGAACTGGCTTGAGACCGCTCCATCGTTTCGCCACCCGCTTGCGAAACTTCGTCACCAGGCGACGCGGCGGCGAGCGCCTCCGGGAAGAAATGGAAGCGCATCTGACCGCCCAAACGGAAGAAAACATCCGCGCCGGCATGACGCCCGCAGAGGCTCGGCGACAGGCCGGCATCGCATTCGGACCGGTTGAAGCGATGCGACAAGACTATCGCGCCGAGGAGGGCGTGCCGTTCCTGGAAGACTTGTTCATGGATGTTCGTTACGCGCTGCGCGGGCTGTGGAAATCCCCCGTGTTCACGGTCGTAGCCACCCTCACCCTGGCGCTGGGCATCGGGGCAAACGTGGTCGTCTTTGGAGTAGTGAATGCGGTCCTGCTGCGCCCTCTCGAGGTGAGCGACCCGCACAACCTCTACCAGATTCGTCTCCAGCCGTGGAGGAGCTTTAAAGCACTTACGACCTCATATCCTGCGTTCGAGGACTACCGGCAGCGAAACACTACCTTTAACGCCTTGGCCGGCTTCTACGGATATTCGGGCGGGAGACTGCGCTGGGGTGACACGGCAAAAAGTGTCTCGGGTTATTCGGTCACCGGCGACTATTTCGATTTCTTGGGAGTGCAGCCGCAGCTAGGCCGACTGATCCATTCGGCGGACGATCGCGGGCCGAACTCCGCACCCTATATGGTGCTGAGCGATAGTCTTTGGCGAACCGTATTTAACGCCGATCCCGGCGTCGTCGGGACCAAGGTGCGGCTGGGAAAATATCCTTTCACCGTGGTGGGCGTGGCACCGGCGCTTTTCCACGGCACGGAGCGATTTGTCTGGCCAGATTACTGGATACCCGTCGCGAATGGCTTCAGCGCGGAGTATCTGCAGGACCGAAAGGGCATACCTTTGACGGTGCTTGGCCGGCCCAAACCGGGCGTAACCCCCGAGCAGGCTGCGGAAGACCTGAGTGCCATCGCAGCACAGTTGGCGAAGGAGTATCCAAAGACAGACACCGGAGTCCCGCTGCGGCTGGTCCGTCCGGGACTCTACGCGGATACCGGCGACGTCATTCGCGGGTTTCTATATGGTGTGACCGGACTCGCTCTGCTCGTGCTAGTGGCCGCGTGCGCGAATCTGGCCAGCCTGTTTGCGGCGCGCGCGGCTGATCGCAGCCGCGAACTGGCGCTTCGTGTCGCCCTGGGAGCGAGCCGGTGGCGGCTGATGCGGCAATTGATGACCGAGGCGATGGTGTTGTCGTTACTGGGAGGGGCTGCGGCGCTGGTGACCGCAAGCCTACTGCTAGGTGCGCTAAATCGGTGGCCGTCGCCCTATGGCCATGTAGCAGTCAGTGTCGATACGCTTGTCTACCTAGCCGCTCTAACCTTAAGCCTCATCAGCGGGCTGCTCTTCGGGATGATCCCGGCGCGGCAGGTCTGGCAGAGTAGTCCGTTGCAGGCGATGAAGAGCGGACCGGTTGACACCACGCCCCTGCGCCGGTTTTCGCTGCGCGACCTCTTGGTCAGCGCTCAAATTGCCATCTGCACGCTCCTGGTCATCGCGTCATTCGTGGCGGTCCGCGGGATGGTGCGCATGCTGCAGGCTCCGCTGGGATTCCAGCCAAAGGGCGCAATCGTGGCCGAGATCGACCTGAGCGGAGAAGGCGAGGTGCCGCTGGAAAAAAAGGAGGCGATGATCGAGACGGTGCGGAACATCCCTGGCGTGACGGCGGCGGGGACGGTGAGCAAACTGCCCTTCACTGGCGGGTTGCGGGGTATTCCGGTTTTCCCTCCCGAGACGACAGACTTCACCCTGAACAATTCTGTGCTGGAGCCGTATGGGCTAACGATTTCCCCCGGATACTTTGAGGCTGCCAGCACCCGGCTTCTGAGTGGGCGCGATGTTTCACCGCATGACACCGCCGAGACGCCGTATGTGGCAGTAGTTAACGTAGCCTTCGCGCGAAAGATGTGGGGCAACACACCAGCGCTCGGACAACACTTCATCGTCTTGGAGCATTTGCGGGAAGTGGTGGGCGTCATTGAGGACGGCAAGTATAATGAAATCGGCGAGTCGCCACTGCCGGCTTTCTATCTGCCGTTGGCGCAAAACGAGCAGTCCAACATGATTTTCGTGGTGCGGTCGCACCGGGCGCAGAATGAGATGGCGGCAGCGCTCGAACACACTCTAGGTGGCTTCGCGCCCGATGCTGCGTCAATCACGGTGCAGAGCTGGCCCGACGCGATGGCGGGAGCGCTCTTCCCGTCCTACGCGGCGGCCACCGGGCTCGGAGTCATGGGCCTGCTGGCGGCGATGCTGGCCGTGACGGGCATCTTCGGCATGGCAGCCTACAACGTGAGCCGCCGGATGAAGGAGATCGGTATCCGCGTGGCCTTGGGTGCGCGCACAAAACATGTGGTCGGCACAGCGGTGGGGAAGCCGATCGTGCTGCTCGGAATCGGGTCGTTCGCGGGCCTGCTCCTATGCGTCTTCGCCAGCCGACTTCTCGGCCAGATCGTCTATCAGGCAAACACGCGCGATCCAGTGGTCGTGCTCGGCGCGGTCCTCACGATGGCGCTGCTGGGCCTTGCGGCGTCCGCTCTTCCAGCCCTGCGCGCGCTGGCCGTCGATCCATCCAAACTCCTGCGGGAAGAGTGAGCCGGTAGGAATTAACGAAAGCGGTCCAGCCGCAACCCGCGCAACCCAGCGCCCTCCGTGTTCACTTCGCGCTCGATCATGACAAAATTTTCGCCCCGCCCGCGCGTTCCGCTTTCCCACAAAAATTGCGGGTGCTACCGTGACCCCGATGCCCGACGACGCGCCGCCTCAAGTCTGCCCCGCCTGCGGCACCCTCGTTGACACGTCGGCGGCTGAACCGCTCGCCACCGTCGTCTGTCCGAAGTGCGGCGAGAAACTCCGTGCCCAGAAATCCTTCGATCACTTTCTCCTCGTCGAAACCCTCGGTGTTGGCGGCATGGGTTCCGTTTACAAAGCACGCGATACCCGGCTCGATCGCTTCGTTGCCCTCAAACTTTTGCGCAAAGAACTCAGCGCGAATCCCGAGGAAGCCGCCCGTCTCGAACAGGAAGCCCGCCTCACCGCCGCCGTTAATCACCCCCACGTCATTCAGGTTTACTCCACCGGCCACGCCCACGATCAAATCTACCTCGTGATGGAATTGGTCGAGCACGGCAGCCTCGACGACCTCATGGCCCAGCACCCGCGCGTTCCCGAGGCTGATGTCCTCCGCGCCGGCATCCAGGTCGCGAAAGGTTTGCAAGCCGCGCACGAAAAAGGCCTCGTTCACCGCGATGTGAAACCGGCCAACATCCTCTTCGCCAACGCCGAAACGGCGAAGATCGGCGACTTCGGGCTCGCCGTCACCGCCGGCCAGCATGCAGAAACCGCGCGGGAAATCTGGGGCACGCCCTACTACGTCGCGCCCGAGCGATTGAACAACGAGCCCGAAGATTTCCGCAGCGATATCTACAGCCTCGGCGCCACCCTCTTCCACGCCCTCGCCGGCCAGCCGCCGATCGAAGGTGAGACCACCTCCGCCAGCGAATTGCGGAAACTGAAAAGCCATCCGCCCGACCTCCGCAGCATTAACCCCGAAATCTCCCGCCCCACCGCGCGCATCATCATGCAGATGATCGCGCCCGAGCCTGGCCAACGCTTCGCCTCCTACGCCGATCTCATCCATGACTTGGAAAGCGCCGCTGCCGGCGGCGAACTCGAACCCGCCAGCGGGGCAAAAGCCCGCCCCCTTCTCTTCATCACCTTGGGCCTGTTCGCGGTGGCAGCCGCCATTGCAGGCGTCGTCTACTTCCAGCGCGCACAGCCGGCCGCGTCCGCCGATATCGTCCCGTCGTCCCCTTCCCCGAAATCCACCGTTGCTCCGACTCAAGTCCCCAGTTCCACGCCCCGCGACGCCGCCGTGGAGCGCGAACGCGAAGCAAAAAAACAGGCCGTCGCCAAAGCCGCCACCGAGAAAAAAGCCGAGGAAGCAAAACGCCAGCAACTCCTCGCCGCCGAATCGCCCGCCTGGGAGAAAGCCCTGGCCGACGCCCGGGGTAAGGTCACGCTCTACGAATTCCCCACCGCGCTCGAAACCATTAATGGCGCCCAGGTCACCGAACCCTCTCTCGCCGAAGCACAGGCCAATGAGCGCAAAAAAATGGAATGGCTCATCACCTGGAAAGAGCAGCTCATCGCCGACCTGAACGCCGGCCACTTCCGCGCCCCGGTCGAAATCGGAGGTATCAAATACACCGGCGCCGCCAAAGCCAACGACTCCGAGATCACCTTCCGTCTCCCCTTCGGCACCGCGCCGCTCGATTGGAGAAAAGTCCCCGCCAAACTGCTCCTCCAGATCTCCCTCTCCGTCTTCCAGCCCAGCGCCCCCGACGCCGCCGACCGCAACTGGCGCGCCGCCGTCTTCGCCTCCGAGACCGGCCAGCCCGAAGCCGCCCGCCCTCTCGCGGAATCCGCCGTCAAAGCCAAACCGGAATATCAGGACCACGTGGACCTGATCACCGCCGCGCGACCCTAGGCCTTATCTCTTTGGCGTCAGCAGCTCCTCGCGTCGAAGGCAGCAAGTCTCGTCAGGACGATGTTTGAGCAGTCTGGCGGCTTTCTGTCGGGCCGGCTTAAGTCTCCGGCTACGGTCGCTTGTAAACCGCTTTACTCTTGAATTTCTTTCCGGCGGGATTCTTGCCGCTCACGGTGATCATCAGGGTTTTGCCGTTGCGCGAGACGGCGCTTTTTCCGGTCCACAAAACCCGCTCGCCTCTCCGGACCGCGACCTTGTTCATCCGATCATTCGAGGCCTCGAGGCTCATCGCGTCAAAAAGCAGGTTGCCTTTCACCGGGTAAAACTTCCCGTCGAACTTTCCCACCCACACGCCCCGGTTCTCGGTCGCGTTCTGATCCACGCCGTCGATCGTGAGTTTCACCTTATCGCCAGCCAGTTCGTAGATGAGGGTGGATTCCCGTCCCATCCCCTCGGCGAATAGCGATTTCGCCCCGAGCAGGTGCCATCTCCCCAAATGACCATTCCCCTGAGCGCAAACGGCCGAGGCTGCGGCCAGCCAGAGCGCCATTGTCATCCCAATAATTCGGTTCGTTCTCATCGGGCCAACTCCACACCCGATCCACGGGCGGGTCAATCCAGACCGGGAGCGGAAGTTGGCGCGAAAGCCTGAGATCGAACCCGTCGTTCCGCGCTTCGCCAGAAGAATTGTTTGGGGCGAGTGCGACGCGCTGGTAAACTCGCTCTCCATGTTCCATCTCTTGAAAGAACGCCGACGGAAGAGTCTGCGCGCGCAGGCGGTGCCGGAGGAGTGGCGCGCCATCATCGCGCGGAACCTGCCGTTCTTTGCCCGACTCGCGGAATCGGACAAAGAGGAGTTGCTCGGGCAGGTGCAGGTGTTTCTGGCCGAGAAGCGATTTGAGGGCTGTGCGGGTCTGGAATTGACGGAGGAAATGCGGGTGACGATCGCCACGCAGGCCTGCCTGCTCCTGTTGCATCGGAAGACGGATTATTATCCTCGCCTCCTCACGATCCTGGTTTATCCCTCCGGGTTCGTGGTGGATCAAAGCCAGCCGGTGAGCGGTGACATCTGGCAGGAGGGACGCGAGGCGCGCCTGGGCGAGACCGGGCAGCGGATGGGCTCTCTCGTGCTGGCGTGGGATGCCGCGCGTGGCGGCGCGCTCGATCCTTCAGACGGGAAGAATCTGGTGCTCCATGAATTCGCGCATCAGCTCGACTTTGAGGATTTCGCGGCGGACGGCGCGCCGGTGCTCAGCTCGCGCGAGGATCGGCGTTCTTGGGCGGAGGTGATGCGGATCGAATTTGCCAGCTTGCGGGCATCGGACGAGACGGGCATCGCGACGCTACTGGACGGCTATGGCGCGACCAATCCGGCGGAGTTTTTCGCGGTGGCGACGGAGGCGTTTTTCGAACGCCCGCATGCGCTGCGGCAGGCGCGTCCGAAGTTATACGCGGAGTTGGAGCGCTTCTTTCAACAGAATCCAGCGCTCTATACGAGCGAGCCGGCGGTCTTCACACCTTAGTTCTTCCGGCGTGGACAGCCGCGAGCTTGTTGCCACTAGGATGCGCTGCCGTCCTTCGCAGCCCGCGACCAAGGCGGAGGCGGCGTGGGCGTGTCCTCAGGAAGTTGGCTCGCCATTTCTTCGCTCACTCCGATCTCATCGATGAGCACGCGCAGGCGTTCTTCGTGAGTGACGGGTCGTTCCTGCGCGGTGCCATCGGATGCAAGAGTGACGGCTTGACCGAAGGCCAGGCCGGTGACGCGATCGCCGCGATTCAGGCGCGCGGTGACCTGATAGTTAAACGGACTCCAGGTGCGCGTTTTCTCGTAGCGCTGCAAATACTCTTGCTGCGACGCGCCAAAGCTCTCCAGGCGACAGTCGAGCCCGCCCACTTGCTGCAGCGGACGCCAGTGCACATACCAGTGCCCCGCGCGCTGAGCGCACCGCACACCCCAGGCAGGATGCGTCACTCTGGTCTCGGCACCATGGTGAAGTGGGAGTGGCTCGCCGTGAAGATTCGAGCAATCCACCAGATAATACGCATCATCAAACCGGACGCGCACGGTGCCGTGATTCGGCGGCAACTCCGGCGTGACCAGCATCGTCCCGATCCCCCGTTCGGCATCGAAGCCTAACGAGGAGAGCAGCGCGTGGAATGCACCCGCGCCCGCCCAGCACGTGCCACCCGTCCCGTGCTTCAACCAAGCCGCGAAGAAATCCGCCGCCGTGCCGCCGGGGAAGGGTTCATCGAGACCCGCGCGCGCATGGATCAACTTGCGGACATTATCGAACGGCACGGCCTGACACCACCCGCCGTAAAGCGCGCCCAGCCCTTCCAGCGTAGGCTCGGGGCGTCGCGAAAGTCCCAGCCGCGCCAGCACGCGTTCCGCAATTCCTTCGGACAATGCATTCGCCGGAGACGACGCGTCGCTCATTGGCGAAAAGATTACCCGTGCGCAACCGCGCGGTCGCGGTCTAACGATGCCTCCGCCTGCGCGCTGGCTAGAGTTTGCCCATCACCAGCAGGATGATCAGAATCAAGACCAGCAACCCGCCCGGGCCGTAATACATCCCACCGCCACCCCATGCGCCGCCGCCGAGGGCGAGGATCAAAAGGATGATCAGGATGATCCCGAGTGTGCTGATGCCGAGGGTGCGACGTGCGAGTTTCATGGCTCGTGCTTCTCAGAAGTGAATCTCCGTGTCAATCAAATGTCCGAAATCGATTTCTTGATTCGTCGCCGTGTTGGAACCAGAAATCTGAAATCCATATGACCACCAACACCGTCCGCCTTCACCGTGTCCTCCGCTCCACCCCGGAGAGAGTCTATCGCGCCTTCCTCGATCCCGACGCGATGGTGAAATGGTTGCCGCCAAATGGCTTCACCGGAAAAGTCCACCAGATGGACGCGAAAGTCGGCGGCACGCACAAGATGTCGTTCACCAACTTCACCACCGGGAAGAGCCACTCCTTTGGCGGCACCTATCTCGAGTTGAAGCCGCACGTGCTCATTCGGTATAACGACAAGTTCGACGACGAAAATCTGCCCGGCGAGATACAGGTCACCGTCTCACTCAAGGAAGTGCTCTGCGGCACGGAAGTGAGCATCACCCAGGAAGGCCTTCCGTCCGTCATCCCGGTCGAGATGTGCTATCTCGGCTGGCAGGAATCGCTCGTCTTACTGGAGAAATTGGTCGAAGCCGAGATCCCCGATCAGGAGTGATTTGCCTCACCGCGGTGACGCCTCACGCCGCGCCTTCGTAGCGATCGCGCGCCCATGCTTGCGCAGCGGCTTCGTCGCGCGCAGACGTGAGAAAGCGCCCCCACGCCTTCACCTCGTGGCAGACCGCGGCGAGTTCCCACACGCAGAAGGTCGGCTTGTGCGCACCCTCGCGCGGCCAGAGCGCGAAGTCCCCCATCGCGTCGCCATCCTTGTAATACACCGATTCCCAGACCTCGTTATTCCCCCGCCAGGTGCTGACGATGAGAAAATAGAAATCCGGCCCGCAGCGGTGCAAGATCACAAAACCGAGCCCCTTCGCTTCGAGCTTCGTCTGCGTCAAAAACGTGCGCGCCACCTGCTCGATCGCGTCCGGCACCGGCAACTCCGCCGAGGCCAGCGCATACCACTTCAAGACCGCGCCATCGACCTCGACCGCGTCACGTGGTTCCACCCATTTCGGCCCGTACCGGTAATCTTCGCTAACGCCGAAATCGCTTCGCAGAATTTCGGCCAGCGAGCGAAGCGGCAAGGTGACGGACGGATCGTTCATCATTCCATCATCAACAGACTCCGACCGGTTGCCAATCCATCGTTTATAACACCTCGCGTGCGCCGCGCCACCAGCGCCAGAGTCGCCAGCTTGACCGCGCCCGCATCGCCCCGCTGATTGCATGGCAGTGGCCGCTACGAAGGAAAAACCGACGCCAGCCCTCGTCACCGCCGTCGGCACCCTGCGCCGCCTGAAGCTGCTCGTCTGGGTGAGCGAGCGTGTGCGCCCGACCGATCTTCAGATCACCTTGGTCTGGGCCGGCTTGATCGGCTGCGCTGGCGCACTCTCCTCGATCGCGTTCCGATATGTGACCGGCGTCGTGCACAAGCTCATCACAGGCAGCGGCGGCCCAGGGCTGGTCGAAAGCTTTAGCCATCTTTCGCCCACGGCGCGCGTCATCACGCCGGCGGCCGGCGGTCTCGCGGCGGGCTTAATCATGTGGTTAGGCGGACGTTGGCGCAGCCAAACCACCACCACCGATTACATGGAGGCCGTCGTGCTCGGCGACGGCAAAATCTCCGCCACGCGCAGCCTCGTGAAATGCGCGTCCGCCCTTTTCACGATCGCCTCCGGCGGCTCCATCGGGCGGGAAGGTCCGCTCGTGCAACTCTCCTCCCTGCTCGCCTCCCTCGCGGGCCGATGGCGGAAGTGGTCCATCCCGCGGCTGCGTTTGCTGGTCGGATGCGGCGCCGCAGCCGGCATTGCCTCCGCTTATAACGCGCCGATCGCCGGCGCGCTTTTCGTCGCCGAGATCGTGCTCGGCTCCGTCGCGATGGAAATCTTCGGGCCGCTCGTCTTGTCCTCCGTCATCGCCACGCTCACCGTGCGCGCCTTCAGCGGCGGCGATCCGCTTTACCGCATCCCGCCGTTCCGCATGCACGGGAACTGGGAGATCGTCCCCTATCTGTTTCTCGGGATCGCGGCCGGGCTGATCGCGCCCTGGTTCATCCGCCTCCTGCGCGCCAGCGAACGCGCCGCCGGTCGTCTCCGCCTGCCGGTTTACCTCAAGATGTGTCTCGGCGGTTTAATCGTGGGCACGCTCGCCGTATTCCATCCGGAAGTCTGCGGGAACGGTTACAGCGCGGTGAACTCCATCCTGCGCGGCGAATGGGTCTGGCAAACCCTGGCCGTCATCCTTGTCTTCAAGGTCGTCGCCACCTCCGCCACTTTCGGCTCCGGCGCGGTCGGCGGTGTCTTCACGCCCACACTCTTCATCGGCGCCAGCCTTGGCTTCCTCTTCGGTAATGGGCTGCAAGGCTTCCACTTCGCCGTCGACCCCGCCGCCTTCGCCCTCGTCGGCATGGGCGCCTTCCTCGCCGCCGCCACGCACGCTCCGCTCATGGCCATCATAATGATCTTCGAGTTGACCCTCGATTACCAAATCATCCTCCCACTCATGCTCGCCTCCGTCGTGGCCTATTACACTTCCGCGGGAATCGAGAAGCACTCCATCTACGCCGAAGCGCTCCGGCGCAAAGGCGCAGGCGATTACCGCCGCCAACTCACCGAGCTGCACGTGCGCGACTTGATGAAAGCCGCTCCGCTCGCCGTCTCCACTCGCGCCCCCTTTGCCGAGATCGCCGAGACCTTCATCGCCACCCGCTTCAATTATCTCTACGTCACGGAAGGCCAGCGCTTCATCGGCGCCGTCTCCCTGCACGACATCAAAAATTATCTCAACGTCCCCGAGCTGGCCAAAGTGGTCATCGCCGGTGACCTCCTCCGCACCCCCTTCCCCATCGTGCATCCGGAGTTCACACTCCGCGAAGCGCTGGAACAGTTTCGCGGCCACGACGGCAACCGCCTACCCGTGGTGCAAAGTTCCGAGCCCATGGGCCTCCTCGGCAGCATCTCCAAAACCGACGTCATCCTCGCCCTCGCCGGCGAGATCGGATCGCCGAGCAGCATCGATTTCCCAGCCCAGTAGACCGGCAACGTATTGCCGCGCGGGCGTCGCTAGTTGAGCGACGGGACGGCGAGTTGGTGCCGCGGCAGATCGATCGTGAAGACGCAGCCCGAGCCCGGAATATCCCGCACCATCAGCGTCCCTTTATGGGCCTCCACGCTGCGCCGGGAGATGGAGAGTCCCAGGCCGAGGCCGGTCCTGTTTTCACCGCTCTGGGTAAAGGGAAGAAACATCGTTTCCGCTTCGCTGGGCAACAGACCGCCGCAATGGTCTTCCACCGCAATCAGAATCCGATCGCCCGCTGCGTACGCGGTCAGGCTTACGGCCGTCCGCGGCTCGGTGAATTTAAACGCATTTTGCAAAAGGTTGCCCACCGCGGAGGAAAGCAGCGCGCGGTCGCCATCCACCGCGAGAGATTCATCCACGCGCGAGACGGTGAACGGGCACCCTACCACCGCGGCCTCGAGCGCAGCGGAAAGCTTCACCTCTTCGATAAAGCTCGAAAGTGAGAATACCTGATGCCGCAGCGGCATTCCCGCCGTCAGGCGCACATCAGAAAGCGAGTGATCAATCAACTGGCGCATTCCACCAGGCTCCGGTCCAGCACCGCCCCCGTCGCGCCCTTGATGCCCACATGTCCGTCCCGGATCGCAATGAGGGCGAGACCCGCGGAATTGAGCAGGTTCCGCAATTCATGCGCGAACGCCCCCAGCCGGTGGTTCACTGCGTCGGCTTCCCGATCCGCTGCGGCGAAATCCCGGTGATACATGAACTCCGTCACCGCGTCCGCGATCACGTTATCCAGGCAGCGATTCAGGGTCCGGAATTCCTCCGTCGTGAAACGAATCCCCCGCTCGATCGCAAGTTCGGTCACGGCCTGGCAGAGATCGCCGTAATCGTGGACCACCTGATCCACCGTGAAGCCCCGCTGCGATAACTCCCAGCCATGTCTGCTAGCGCCGACGCCCATATCCGAGTGCTCCGGTTTCTGGCCGCCTGAGCGCCCGGAGATGGCGCGGCTTCGATCCGAATCGGCGCTCATTTCTTCCAATTGCAGCGTCTCGATCAGTTGGTCCAGAAAGTAGCTTATGCCGAAGTTTAATTCCTTATCGGAGGTTCCGCGCGCAGGTCGCCGGGCCACCTTTAACCGGCAGCGCTCGACCAGATCCAGCCGGTTGGCCGCGAGGAATTTATGCATCATCACCTTCACCTGTCGCATGCTTCAGTTATTTCCCTAACGAAAGCTCTCCCGCGCGCCCGGCCGAGAATAATAAACTGCGATATCGTTAGGGAGCGCTCTCAACCGTGTTACCTTACGGCGTAGGCGACAAGGTGAGCGCAGTGGTAGGGCCGATCCGCATCGCCCTCGGGGATGAAAGGGAAAAATGAATATTAATCTGACTTACGCCCGCGGATTGTTGCTTCGGACGGATGGCACACCGCACCCGGCGCTCGAAATCCGCGGCGCCTACTGCCGAAAAACAAGTGCAGCTCATGTCGAACGCAGGCTTCCTCGAAGCCACCCCGCGCGACAGCACGAAGAATTCCTTCACCATCATCGATCGCATCACCCAAGCCGGTCGTGTCTTTCTCGCCGCCGCGCCCCTGCCCTTCCCACCTCTCGCATCCTCGCCGCCCACACGCTCCTCCACTATCCTGGAAAAATGGAGGGTAAACTTCGGCCAACTCGACACCTCGCACCCCATGGGCAGCCTGCGGGACCACACCGCCCAGCCAGGAGAGAAAATTTGAGGCCGCGCACCACAAGAACCGAAATATTCCTCTGTCCCAACTGCAGTTTCCGGCAACGACTGGCCAGCACCAGCCGTCACTGGTGTCCCGAATGTCCGCCCGGCCCGGCCTTCGAAATGGAACTCGCCCGACATAGCGCCTCGCTCAAGGCGGCCGGCAGTTTCACCGCTCAGCTTGAGCACCAACGCGCCGCCTAAACCCAAGCGCGTCGGTTCCTCCTCAGAACCAGTGGCCGAAGGAAAATGACGAAGCTCCGAAACAATGGCGGAGGCGGCGCGCGCTACGTCTTTCCAACGGCATCGGTCCGGCTTGAAACTGGCTGTTGCGCCGCGACCGATAACGCCGGGCTGCGCCCGCCGCGCGCGATACTAGCCGTCGTAGGGCGCGGCGTGGCGCTTCAGTTCTCGCGCCACCGTGCTGCGGTGGCGCCCAAGCAGGCCGATTCGCACGCTTGTATCGATGGGGGAATCGTCCTACGATGCATGCATCGATATGGATACCGTCACCCTTTCACCCAAATTTCAAGTCGTCATTCCTCAGGCCATTCGCGAGGCTCTGCATCTCACGGCAGGCGAGAAACTCCGTGTTTTGCGCTACGCCGACAGAGTAGAATTCATTCCCGTTCGCCCGATTCAGCAGATGCGCGGCTTCCTCCGTGGCATGGACACAAGTATCGAACGGGAGGATGACCGTTTGTGAGCGCAGCCAACGTCGTCGATTCATCCGGCTGGCTCGAATACTTCACGGACAGCGACCGCGCCCCGTTGTTCGCCTCCGCCATTGAGGACGCCGAGAACCTTTTCGTGCCGGTCATTTCCATTTACGAGGTCTTCAAGAAGGTTCTTCGAAAGCGCGGCGAGGATGACGCGCTCCAAGTCGCCAGCATGATGCAGGGCGGCCAACTTATCGACCTCGACGGTGCGTTGGCACTGGAGGCTGCGCGCCATCCACTGCCGCTGGCAGACAGCATCATTTACGCGACGGCGATGCGCCACGAAGCAACTCTCTGGACGCAGGACGAGCACTTCAAAGACCTTCCGAAGGTGCGTTATTTCGCCAGACAACCAACGGCCTAGCCATGCGCTGCAGCGACGGCTCCGCGTGTCACGGTAGCCGCTACTCTGGCTTGGACCCGTCTCATCCGGTCGTGGCGTTGTCCTGCGTTCGTGGCCTCCTTCTGCGCTACCTTATTTAAGAACCGATGGCCGTGAATTGATCAAAGTGCCCTGCGCGGCGTCGGCGAGCGCTAATCCCCCTCGTTCCCAAAGTCCCTTTGGGAACGGACTTGCTTTGGCCGTAATGCAGCCGCAGGCGAGGCCGGGCTTTCCAACTCTGTTTCCCGAATCTGAGCGAAGATGCGGAGCCGCTATCGGATCAATGACCCGGACCTGCCGCACTTCATCACCGCGACCGTGGTGGAGTGGCTCCCCATTTTTACGAGCGGCGCCTGTTGCGACATCCTCGTGCAATCGCTGGCGTGCTCTCGCGAGAAGAAGGCGCTCCGCGTTTATGGGTGGGTCATTCTAGGCAATCATTTTCACGCGATCATGGCCGGGCCGAACCTGGCCAGCACGATCGGCGACTTGAAGAAGTTCACTGCGCGTGAGCTGCTGGCGCAGTTGCCGAGCGAAGGGCGCGATTGGCTGCTCCGACAGTTGGAATACTTCCGCGCTCGGCACAAGACGGCCAGCACGCATCAGGTCTGGCAGGAAGGGGTGCATCCGCGATCGATCCGGAGCGATGCCGTGATGCTGCAGAAGCTGGAGTATTTGCATAACAATTCGGTGAAGCGCGGACTGGTGACGGCGCCGGAGCATTGGCGTTACTCGTCGGCGCATGAGTGGCTGGCGGGGAGTGCGCCGGCGTTGCGGTGTGATCCTTGGCCGCAGGTTTGAGGAGAGGAAACGGAGTTTCCGGAGCCTCTTGCGTTCCCAAACGGAGTTTGGGAACGAGGGATGTCCTCGCCTGCCAGGCGGTCTACGTCTCCGGCGCTTCGATGCGCGGGAAAAGCGGCGTCGGTTGGCCGACGACGTGGCCATCGGGCAGCCTCCCCCATTCCGCGTCGGCGAGCGCGAAGCGCTCTTCTTTCCCGCTCAATTCCATCTTCCAATTGAGCTGATCGAAAATACCGTGCGCGGCTTTCGGGAGGACGGGCGAGATCAGGATGGCGATGATGCGGAGGGCTTCGGCAAGAACGTAGAGCAGTGAGTCCAGTTGCCCGACCTGCGCCGGGTCTTTTGCCATTTTCCACGGCGCAGCAACCTCAATATAGAAGTTCATCCCAGAGGCGATTGTTACTGAAAACATCAGCCAATCGCTGACGGCGGAATACGCGACAGCTTCGTGCAGGCGAAGATGCCTTCTAACATCCTCGGCAACATCCAGGTCTGGGTGGTTTGGTTCGCTCGACGGCGCGGTGAAAGTTCCTGAGGCTTTCACGAGTTTACGATCCCGGTATCTCGCCAGCATGCTCAGCGTCCGATTCAATAGATTGCCCAAATTATTCGCTAGACTGCTATTGAATCCCTCGACCAGCCGTTCCTCTGAAAAATCCGAATCCTTCCCCGTCGCAATATCGCTCATTAAATAATACCGGAGCGCTTCCGCGCCGTATTTGGCGGCTAATTGATCGGGGTCGATGACGTTGCCTAACGATTTACTCATCTTGGCGCCGCTGATGTTCCACCAGCCGTGGACGAGGAACTTCGGCATTTGCTCGTCGGGGAAACCGAGGGCGTGGAGCATGATGGGCCAATAGATGCCGTGCGCGGGGATGAGGATGTCTTTGCCGATGATGTGCAGGCCGGGCCATTTCTCGCGGAACTCGACGGGCTGGTCGGCGAAATCTTTCGCGGCGGGGTCGTAGTCGATGAAGCTGATGTAATTCGTGAGGGCGTCGAACCAGACGTAGGTGACGAAGTCGGGATCGAAGGGCAACTCGATGCCCCAACTGAGGCGCTTTTTCGGGCGCGAGATGCAAAGGTCGCCGCTGAGTTTTTCGACGGCGTTAATGAGCTCCTTCTGACGAAAATCCGGGGTGACGCAATCCTGGTGATCGGACGATTTGAGATAATCAAGGAGCCACTGTTTGTGCTGCTCGATTTTGAAGTAGTAATTCTCTTCTTCGCGATGCTCGACCTGGCCCCACTCGGGCCCGAATTCGCCATCAGGGCCGCGCTCTTTGTCGGTCAGGAATTGTTCCTGGCGGATGCTGTAGTAGCCGTCCTGTTTGTCTTTGTAGATCTGCTTTTCGTCGTAGAGACGCTGCAGGATTCGCTGGACGCAGGTCTGGTGGATCGGATCGGTGGTGGCGGCCCAGCGATCGTAGCGGACGTCGAGTTTCTCCCAGAGGGCAATGAATTTCACGGTGATCTCATCGACGAATTGCTGCGGCGGGACGCCGGCTTTCTCGGCCGATTGCTGGACCTTCTGGCCGTGTTGATCGACGCCGGTGAGATAGAACACCTTCTCGCCCTTCAGCCGATGATAGCGGGCGATGACATCGGCCAGCACTTTCTCGTAGGCGTGGCCGATGTGCGGGGCGCCGTTGGTGTAATCGATCGCGGTGGTGATAAAGAAAGTTTTGGGCATGGGGCTGGCTGATATTTGAGGGAGCAGGTCGCGCGACGCAACCGCGCCCGCGCCTAACGAGGCGACGCGTCTCTGAGCAGGGGCGCTCGCCGACGGCGATGGATGAACGCATGCGAGCGCATGATGGGAAAAATGAGCAGGTAAGGCAGGCCGCCCCAGGAAAGCGTGCGCCGGCTGGAGGAGAGCGCAGCCGCGATCAAACCAAGCGCGACAAAGAGGAGCATCTTGACGAGTTGATGGCGGGTGTCGGCTTTTTCGAGAGCGGTCAACTCCAGAGCGTCGCGCAGGCGCCAGGCGTGCAGATAAAGAAAAAAAAGCGCGAGATAGACGGCGGCAAAGCCGAATCCGTAAATAACGAGAAGGGTGGAAATCTGCGCCACCTTCAGGTGAAGGGCATCGGCTGGCACACCAAAGACCATCTGGTTGACACTGAGGTTAAAGAGAAACTTCAACGGATACACGTAGAAGAGGACGAGGAAGAGCAAGACGCAGGTGAGAAAGCGCGTCATGCCATCATCGAGACCATAGCGGCGGCAGAATTGGTAGTGCGCATTCCAAATGAGCGCGAGCAGGAGAAAACAAACGGCGAACGACGGAAAACCGCGCATAGTCGCGACGAGATCTTCGAAATTCTTCGGCACATCGAGCGCGACCACGAGAAGAGTGAGCGCGAACCCGAAGACGGCATCGCTGAATCCTTCGAGGCGCGTGACTTCGAGGCCGCGCTGGCGGAAGCCGGGCCAGTCGCGGCGGATGTGAGGGCGAACCGCGCTCGGCATGGCTTTTCAGTAATCAACATTTGCCGCGAGAAGAAGCTAAATCCCGACCTCGCGCGAGACCTCGCGGCGGATTTTCCCTCGCGGTTTTCTCGCGGTGCCGGAGCCAACGACGGTGAGCTTGCTCGCTCTGGCCGGTGGTTTGGGACTGCCTGGGGGTCTGGCGGGCGCGGCGGCGCGCCTGCTTTGTCGGCTATTTTTCCAGCACAATCATCGCGACCGCGTGATGATCGGTATGGCTGAGCGTAATCCAAACTTTGGCAACACCGCGCGCCGCGGCGAGTTCTTTGGCCCCGCCTTCGAGCACGACGTGCGGCTGTCCGCCCTCGTGGCGGTGCACGTCGATATCCCTCCAGCCCATCGCTTTTCCAATGCCGGTGCTGAAGGCCTTTGAGACGGCTTCCTTCGCGGCGAAGCGAGCGGCAAAATGGCGCGCGGGGTATTTCATCGATTGGCAATAGGCGATCTCGCCCTCGGTAAAAACGCGGTGAAGAAAGCGTTCACCGAAACGCTCCAGCGAATGCTCGATCCGCTGCGTTTCCACGATATCCACGCCGATCCCGAGGACGCTCATGACCGGCGTGCCCGCATTGCTGGTTCTCTCGTCCTACCCATGAATACGGAGCCGCTGTAGCCACGGCGCTGCGTCGCCGTGTCTCTGCGGGCAACGCCCCGACGCAGCGGGGCGGCTACAGCGTCTTTCGCGAGGAGCTTGGTTGTTATGAGATGGCTTCTGGGTGAATTCATCCCTTGTAATTCTCCATCGCAGCCAGCATCTCGCGTACTGCCGCATCGAAGCCGACGAAGAGGGCGCGGGCGACGATGGAGTGTCCGATGTTCAGCTCGCGCAGTTTCGGAATTTTGTGAATGAGCGCGATATTTCGGTAGTTGATGCCGTGCCCGGCGTTGACCTGCAGCTTGAAATTCGCCGCGCGGATGGCGGCCTCCGTGAGGCGCGCCAGCTCCTGCGTTTCCACTTTTTCGGTAAAGGCGTTGGCCAGTTTTCCGGTATGCAGTTCCACGATCTCCACGCCTAGCTCGGCAGCCGCGTCGATCTGTTCGCGAATCGGATCGATGAACATGCTGACTCGGATGCCAGACGCCTGCAAACGCTTCACGGTGGAGGCGAGCGCCTTGCGATGGGCGATCAAGTCGAGCCCGCCTTCCGTGGTGATTTCCTCGCGTTTCTCGGGCACGAGACAGACTTCATCCGGCACGATGCGCAAGGCAAAATCGACGATCTCCGGCGTGTTGCCCATCTCGAGATTGAGCTTCGTCATGATGTTCTCGCGCAATCTTTCGAGATCCCGATCCTGCATATGCCGCCGATCGGCCCGCAGATGCGCGGTGATTCCAGACGCGCCGGCGCGCTCGCAAATGCTGGCCACCGTGATCGGATCGGGCTCAGCATTCTTCGACTCCGGCATGCTGGCGTAACGCGCCTGCCGCAGGGTGGCCACGTGGTCGATATTAACGCCCAGCTTCAGCTCGCTCATGCGCGTTCAATAGGAGCGAGCGCCGCCCCGCGGGCAAGTGGAATGGCGAGGGAGTTGGGAAAGGAAATGCATCTGCCAAGGAAAGGTCTGCGTAATACCCAGCACACAAGGCGCTCGTTAATCAGGCTCTTGTGCTTAGAAAAAAAAAAACATGAAGAAACTCACATTAGTATGCACTGCGCTTCTGGCGCTCGCCGTTACCGCTCCCGCCGCCGACAAGAACATTGTCGAGACTGCGAAAAGCACCGGCACCTTTAAGACCCTCGTGGCTGCGCTCGACGCTGCCGGCAAAACCGAGATGCTCGAAGAAAAAGGACCTTACACGGTCTTCGCTCCGACGGATGAAGCCTTTGCCGCATTGCCAAAAGGCACGGTGGAAAATCTGCTCAAGCCAGAGAACAAAGAGAAGCTCGGCAAGATCCTCGCCTACCACGTGATGAAGGGCGAAGTGATGGCCAAGGACGTGAAGACGATGATGGCTCCGACTGCCAACGGCGCGGAACTCGACATCAAGGTCAAGGGCGACACCGTGATGGTGAATGACGCCAAGGTCGTGAAGGCCGACGTCAAAGCCTCGAACGGCGTGGTCCACGTGATCGACAAAGTTCTGATGCCGCCGAAAGCGTAAGCATCTCTCCCGATAAAAACGAAAACCCCAGGCACTCGTGCCTGGGGTTTTTTGTTTCGGAGCGAAATGATGCCGTGGTCGCCGCACAGCCTACGCCTTCTCGTCCGCCGATTTTCCCATTAATTGCCGGCCGCATTGCGGGCACATCCCATGCGAGATATCCACGTCGAGTTCCTTGCTGCAGTAATCTTCGAGCGAGAGCCATTCTCCGCCGTGCTCGAGTTTCCGGCACCACGCGCACATGGTCAGCAAATCCTCCAGGTATTTGAAACGGCGCAGGATTTTTCTGGTGGAGATATCCACGGTGAGCCAGACGAGGGCGATGCTGATCGTCTCGATCGCACTCTCGCGCCAGACCATTTCGTGCGCCCCGCCGAAGAGCAGGTAAGGCAGACCCAGCAGTTCATCCAACCACGAGAGCACGATCAGAAAAATAAATCCGATCGCCTCGATCCAAAGGATCCGGTCGGCATTCCGCTTGTTGTTTGTTTTCTTCATGCGGCGCGGCACGCGCGGAAATGAGTCCACATTGCGCCAGAGGCTAACAGCATGGGCCGTCGGCGTAAACGCGCGCCGCACCTGACGAGCACCCGCTTCCGATAAACAAAAACCCCAAGCGCGTGTGCGCTTGGGGTTTTGTGATTAGAAGAAGATCGAGATTCTGCTCGAAGGACGTTTACCGGCCGAAGATGGCGCGGTGCAGTTTTTTATGCTCGCGGTGGAGCTGGCGCAATGGCGTGGTGCGCCGCACATAATGCCCGCGCGTCCAACGGCCATGCCTCCCACGGTGGCCGCCGACCCAATAATATTCGTAGCCGCCGTCATGATACGAAGGGCCACGATTGTAATACGGGCGATCTCCGATCGAGATCGAGAGGCTTTGCGCTTGCGCATTCGGAGCCAACATCATCGGCGTGACCGCGAGGATGAGGGCGAGCAGGAGTTTGGGGAAGGTTCTCATGCGCGCAGGCTTGCAGGATGTGCGGCGGACGTCAACCAATGGAATTGCGGAATACCGCCACCAGCGACGCCTCGGGGGCCTTATTACTCCCGCCGCAGTTGTTTGAGCCTGGCTCCCGCTTTTGAATCCTGCATCAGCGTGGCGAGACGTTTCGTGCGCGTCTCTTCGCGCTTTGCGCTCACGACCCACCACGTTGCCGTCTTCCGATATCCGGCCGGCTGCGCTTGGAAGAAATCCCACGCTGCCGCGTCGGTGCGAAAAATCTTTTCCGCAGCGGGCTTCAGCGCCGCGTGCTGACGTTGTTCGTAGGCGTAGATGCCAGACTTCGCTTCCGTGCGCTGTTCGAATGCCTTCAATCCCGCGGGCCGCATCCGCTTCGCTCGGGTCAGCTCGGCCACGCGCGCGATGTTCACCGCGCTCCAAGTGCTCGTCGCTTTGCGCGGTGTGAAACGAACCATGTAGCTCGAGGCATCGACGCTTTTTCGCACCCCATCGATCCAGCCGATACAGAGGGCTTCATCCACCGATTCGGGCCAAGTGATGCTCGGCCGCCCGGAGTCCTTGCGATAAAATCCCACCCACTGCTCGACCGCGCTCCGGTGATTCACGCGCAGCCAGGCGCGAAAGTCTTTCGGAGTCGCGAAAAAGAGCGGCTTCGGATCACTCTTCGCCATCGAAATAATCCAGCGCGTCACCGCGCAGAAGCCGGCGCTCCGGCGAACGCACCAGCCATTTCTTGCTATCCGGGTAGTAACACGATTCGCCGATCGGGTTGTCCGCGATGACGAAGATAAGGAGATCCTCTTCACTGTCGTTGATGAGCTGATGCGGTTCGTCCGGTGGGAAGAGGAAGGCGTCGCCGGCTTCGATCGCAGTGGTGCCGTCCTTGTGACGCACTGCGCCCTTGCCCGACTGGACGTGATAAAATTCCCATTGCGCCGCATGTGAATGATACGGACACGGCGTTGCGCCGGCGGGAATGCGGGTCAATTCCACATCGAACGGATGCCGTTTCATCAGGTCGGTCGAGGCTGGCTCGCGACCCAGCTCTTCCGAAAGATTCTTGCTCGAACCGCGAAACTTGCCCTTAGGCGACGCCCAATCGTAATCGGCGGCGTCGCGTGTATTTATTTTGCGCATGTCGTGGCTTTAACAAATCGCACGGTCCATGCCAAGGAGTGGCGGCTTCCGAGCCGCCAAGTTTGAGACGCGACGGCTCGGAAGCCGTCACTCCTTGCCCTACGCGAAGAGCTTGCTCTCTCCCTCATAGCCTTCCATCTGGATCATGCGCTCGAAGCGCAGGCCCAGTTTCTCCAGGAGGCGCATCGAGCTCTCGTTCGAGGGCGAAGTCATGCCAACGATCTTCGGGATTTTCAGGACTTCGCGCCCGTAACGCATCACGGCGGCGGCGGCTTCATAGGCAAAACCCTGGCCACAATAGGCGGGGAGAAAGGCGTAGCCGATGTCGACGTGCTCCATCGTCTCGCGCTTTAAGAGGCCGCACGAGCCGATGAGCCTGCCCTCCGTTTTCAGTTCCGCCACATTCATACCGAAGCCGAACTTCTCGTAACTCGGAAACACTTTCTCCCCCATGTAACGCGTCGCATCCTCCACCGTCCGCAGGCCGCGATCCGCCACATTCCGGATAAACGCCGGATCGTTCATGAGCTCGAGAAAAAAAGGGGCGTCGTCGGGAGTGAGCCAGCGCAGACTCAAGCGTTCGGTTTCGAGGACTTTCATGGGGCGCAAGATGGCATGCGACGCCGGGCCGCGCGCGGGCAAACCTTTTCCGCTGTCCGCTGCGGTGGATAAGGCTAGCTTCCCACCATGTCCACCCCACACGAAGCCGATGCCACCATGGCTGTCTTCCTCGATTTGGAAAATATCGCGATCGGCGCGCGCGAGGCGCGGTTTCCCGCCTTCGATATTCGTAAAGTGCTCGAGCGCCTTTTGCTCAAAGGCCACATCGTGGTGAAGAAAGCTTACTGCGATTTCGATCGTTATAAGGATTTCAAACGCGGCCTCCACGAAGCGGCCTTCGAGTTGATCGAGATCCCGCACGTGCGCCAATCGGGCAAAAATTCAGCCGACATCCGAATGGTCGTGGACGCGCTCGATCTTTGTTATACCAAGAGCCACGTCGATACCTTCGTCATCATCAGCGGCGATTCCGATTTCTCTCCGCTCGTGAGCAAGTTGCGCGAGAACGACAAGACGGTGGTGGGCATGGGCGTGAAGAAATCGACCTCCGATCTCTTCATCAATAACTGCGATGAATTCCTCTATTACGACGACCTCGTTCGGGTGGAACGGCCGCCCGCAAGAGGACGCCGCGCTTCCGCCAAAACGACGCCCGCCCCTGCGGCAAGCGAAGCTCAGAGCGAACCGCCGAGCGAGGGTCCCTCCCCTGATCGCGCGCTCGAGATGGTGAGCCAGACGCTCGACGCGCTCCGCGCGGAACGCGGGGAGGATTACGAAATTCGCGGATCGCTGATCAAGCAGACGATCAAGCGGCGCAATCCCGGGTTTAACGAACGCGCGCACGGTTTCCGCGCGTTTAACGAGTTGTTGCTCGAAGCGCAAAAGCGCGGACTGCTGAAATTGGACGCCGATAAACAAGCCGGCACTTACAT
Source organism: Chthoniobacterales bacterium (assembly GCA_038258815.1). Lineage (GTDB taxonomy): Bacteria > Verrucomicrobiota > Verrucomicrobiia > Chthoniobacterales > UBA10450 > JACCTI01. Next base: position 41,962 of record JBBSPM010000014.1, on the reverse strand, counting down.
CGTTCGCGCGGTCGAGTAACTGGAGCCGGCGCGCCCTCGCGCCGAAGTTTGCGCGGTAAAAGGTCTTCGGCCCGAGGGCGGGCCGGCTCCATTCGCGCCAACGCTCATCAGACGATAAATTCAGTCTTCTTCGATGAATCCACGCCCTGCTCCCAAAGAAGGTCCCACCGCCGCGGAGGAGGGCTGGAAGCGCAGGCTTTTCATCATCATTTTCGAGAGCGACACGCCTGCCGGCAAAGCTTTCGACGTCGCCCTGCTGATCGCGATTTTTCTCAGCGTCATCGTGGTCATGCTCGAAAGCGTGCATTCCATCGCCGCGGCGCATGGTTCTTTGCTGCGTGTCTTGGAATGGACGTTCACCATTCTCTTCGCGGTCGAATATGTGGTCCGCCTGCTCTGCGTTCGGCGCCCCGCCGCTTACGCCTGGAGCTTCTACGGCGTGGTCGATTTAATTGCGGTGGTGCCCAGCTTCATCAGCCTTTTTACCGGCGCGAATTACGTCATGGTCGTCCGCGTCCTCCGCCTTCTCCGCGTCTTTCGCGTGCTAAAGCTGGCGCATTTTCTGGAGGAGACGGATACGCTCATGCGCGCGCTCCGCTCCAGCCAACGCAAGATTTTCGTCTTCGTTTTCACCGTCGTCACGCTCGTCACCATCATGGGCACGGCGATGTATCTAATCGAAGGCGAAGCCAACGGCTTCGACAGCATTCCGCACGGCGTTTACTGGGCCATCGTCACCCTCACCACGGTCGGCTACGGCGACATCGCGCCGCATACGACGCTCGGACGTTTCCTCGCCAGTATCATCATGATCATGGGCTACGGCATCATCGCGGTGCCGACCGGCATCTTTTCCATGGAACTGCGGCAGGCTGCGAAAGATCGCGAAGCCCGCTTTTGTCCCAAGTGCTCCACCTCGGAGTCGGACCGCGCGGCGAACTTCTGCCGGCGTTGCGGAGTGTCGTTGATTGGTTAGGCAAAGTTGAAGGAACAATAAAGCCGCGTCCACCCGCGACGACGCGCTAAAGGAATACCGGGCGAAACAAGAACGCGGCCGTGTAGAGAACGCCGAAGACAAGGTGCGTTTGCGCAGTTCCTTCCACGCTCCCGGTGCGGTCAGCTCGTAAAAGCAGAGGCAACGCAGCGAACGTAGCCAAACTCCAAAGCGGGAGAAAACGAAAGGCCACTGCTACGACCACGAACACCAGTGGGCCGAAAAGAAGGATGCGTTGCAATCCTCTGGCCGCGCTCGTCGAAAGCATCGTGGCCAGAGTGCGGACATGCGCCGCGCGATCGTCTGGCGCATCGCGCAGATTGTTCGCGTGCAGAATCGCGTCCACGAGAAGGCAGATCGGGAGGGAATAAAGGGCCACGCGGACTCCTTGTGCAGCCGAAAGTTCACCCGCCTGCACGGCGTAGGCGCCCAGAGTGAGGCCGAGGCCAAACGCGATCACAATCAGAACATCGCCCAGCCCGTAGCGCTTCAGCCAAGCCGGATACAACACCGCGGTGCCGAACCCGAGGAGCGCCAGCGGAACCACCACGCGAGCGTTCGCGCGCAGCAAGAACAAGCCGCACAACGCAGCGCCCGCGAAAAGAATCAGCGCAAAGGTCAGCACCTGGCGGGGCGCCATTTCGCCGCGCGTGAGCACGCCGCTCCCGTGCTCGGGCCGGGTGTCAACGCCCTTCACAAAATCGAAATAGTCGTTCAGCACGTTGGCGCCCACGTGAGCCAGCATCGCGCCTAACAAGACGATGGCGAAGAGCGGAAGATCAAAGCGAGGCACGCCGCCAGCGAAACCGCGCGCCGCCAGAACGGTTCCAAGCAGAACTGGAACCACACTGGCAGGAAGGGAGAACGAACGAGTGGCGCGCCAAAGAATTTTCCCATCCATCCGGGACGATACGCCAATCGACCGCGATTGCCGATTGCCGGGTAGGGACGGCGCGCTGCGCCGTCCAGGTGGCGAGGACTCCTTTCCGATCTCTCGGACCAGCTTCCTGCGCACCACGCGTCTCGGACATCGCAGCGCGATGTCCCTACCCCGCCTGTCGATCAGCGATAAAGCAAAACGGCCACTCTTCCGCGCTCTTCACCAAGCCCGCACGGACAGGATTGGCCATGAGGTAATCCGCTTTCTCCCGGTAACTTTCCTCCCTTCGCAACCGGTGCTCAAAGAAATCGCGCTGCCAACTGATCTTCAACTGCTTCGCGGTCCTTTCCTTCCATTTGCTCACCGTGATTTGGAGCCGCGTCTGCTGCGGGAAAGAAACCAGCAAATGCGCGTGATCAGGCATAAGCATCGCCAGATAGACATACCAATCACCGCGCTCGTTCCGATGCTTAATCGTCCCGAGCAGTGGTTCTGCAATCTCGGGAATCGCGAGTTGGTTCACCCCCCGTTTCCGGCAGCAAATCGTGATGAAATATATCTCCTTTGCTGGATCAACCCACCACGGAGCCTGGTGCGGCAAAGTCTTCCGTGGCGGAACCGGAATGCGAGGTTCGTCGGGGTACACGCGGGAGGATCGTTCCATACTCTCCAAAGCCTACAACGCGTCCCGGACATCGCAGCGCGATGTCCCTACCCCACTGCACTTCGCGAGCGCGTTGATTTGCGCACGATCGTAGCTGTACTTCGCCAGCTCCAGTGCCTCCGTTTTCGCGGTGGTTTGCAGATGATGCAGAAGCCGCTCACGGCGTTCGCGCTCGGCGGCATCGAGACCGGCCACGGAGATCAGTTGCCGCAAGTCTTCCTCGATCTGTCCTTTGCTCTCGTTCTTCAACGAAAGCAGCGCCAACCCCGCGAGGGGAAAACGATCGAACGCATCCATTAAGAAATCGCGTAGCGCGGGACTATTCCGCAAATGGAAGCGGATGTGCTGTTCCACGCCGCGGATCGGATATTGCGGAAACGCGGCTGAGTGAATAATGGCGGAGGCCAGATTATCCAGAAATAACTCGGCCATTGCCTTCACTTCGTCGGTGCTGGCTTGGTCGCCTTCCCGCCAGGCCTTGTTCTCGTAAAAATACGGCCGCAGATAAGGTCGCTGCACGAGCAGTTCGAGATGATCCGACGTCTCCAGCATCGCCCGCTGCACGAGCTGAATTTCCGGACCCTGCCGCGCGCTCTCGAGCAACCGACGCGTCGTTTCCAATTGCTCGCGACCCGCGCGGAGCTGCCTCACAAAGACCGAGAAATTGAGCAAACTCGTGACCACCAGGAGCAGCGTGCCACTCACCGCCAACACAGGGATGATCGTTTCGAGGTTCACAATCAGGTTCTCGCGGAGAAGCGTTAAGCGGTCAACCGACACGGAGGATAACGACGGACGCTTGCCGACAGTGGTAACCTGTCCGGCGCGATGAACGGCGAGCAATGACGGCACGGATTTACTACCATGCGCGACGCGAAAGCGCTCCATCCGGTTCGCACAACCGCGCTCCGCTCGCCTTCCATCAAACGCTCGAAGGCTACGCGCCCACGCCACTACTCGACGCTCCAGAAATCGCGCGCGTCCTCGGCGTCGGCAGCGTCCTCTTGAAAATGGAATCACAACGGCTCGGTCTTCCCGCATTCAAAATTCTCGGCGCGTCCTGGGCCATTCATCGAGTCTTGGAGACGCGCGCTGCTTCATTGCCTCGCCCGACCGCGCTCGTCACCGCCACCGATGGGAATCACGGCCGCGCAGTGGCGCACCTGGCGCTTCGATTAGGAATGGCCGCACGCATCTACGTGCCCGCGCACACCGCCCAAGCTCGGATCGATGCCATCGCTGGCGAAGGCGCGAAGGTCGAGGTCGTCGACGGCACTTACGATGAAGCGGTCACGCGCGCCGCGCAGGATGCCAGTGAGCATTGTCTCGTCATCTCCGATACCTCGTGGCCGGGCTACGAAGAAGTGCCGCGCTGGGTCATGGAAGGCTACTCAACCATTTTTTGGGAGATTGATGATGAACTCGGACGGCGAAACGAACGCGGACCGGATCTGGTGGCCGTGCAAACTGGGGTCGGCGCGCTCGCGGCGGCGGTGGTGCAGCATTACCGCCTAACGAAGAGAGATCCGCAGCCGGCGATTGTGAATGTGGAACCGCTACGCGCCGCCTGCATGCTCGCGGCGATGGAAGCCGGCGAGATCGTCAACGTGCCCGGCCCGCATGATTCGATCATGGCGGGTTTGAACTGCGGCCGCGCGTCGGTGGTGGCGTGGCCGATTGTCTCGCAGGGCGTCGACGCATTCATCGCGGTGGATGACGATCGCGCGCGCGAGGCAATGCGTTTGTTAGGCGATGCCAGCGTGATCGCCGGCGAAACCGGCGCAGCGGGGCTCGCTGGTTTGCTGGAGCTTTTGACTGGCGTTGAGCGCGAGAACAATCGAGCCGCACTCCGCGTAAACGAAAAAACACGTGTTCTGGTCCTGATCACAGAAGGTGCGACCAACCCAAAATCGTATGCAGAAATCGTGACGCCATGAATCCAAACACGCCCGCCGCTGCATCTTAATCTCACTATGGCAACGAGTGCTGATAATCCTCCTTTCAAGCGTTCCGCGGCAACGTGGTTCGGCTTGTTCCTCTCGCTTTTCGGGATGCTGCTGGTGCGACGACTGGTCCTCAGCTTTTGGTCGGCTACGAGCATGCCCGCGGTCTTGGCGCGGGAAGCCGGGATGTGGCTGGTCGCTGCCGCCATCCTCTTCATCGTGCGCTGCGAAGGTTTGCCACTCCGCTCGATCGGGCTGGGCGCCGCGCGTTGGTGGCGTTCGATCTGGTGGGGTCTTGTCACCGCCGTGATCTGCCTGCTCGTGGCGGGAGTTCTGGTCACGCTGACCGGATACAACGGTGGCGAGAACGGAAAGACACTCGATCGACTTCCGCTGTGGCTCCTGAGTCTGATCGTGACGCGTGCGGGTGTAGTCGAAGAAATTTGTTACCGCGGCTACGCGATGGAGCGCTTGCAGGCGCTCGGCTTGCCCGGCTGGCTGGCGGCTGCCGTGCCGCTCGTTATTTTTGGTGTCGGGCACTGGACTGGCGGCTGGGCGAACATCCTCATTGCTCTCGTGCTCGGCGGCATCCTGGCCTTGTTTTATCTCTGGCGGCGCGATCTGGTCTCGAACATGGTCGGCCATTTTCTGGTCGACTTTGTCGCCAACATTCTGCCGAAGCTGTTCTCATAAAATGTCGTCCGGGAATGCCTGATCTTGCCGACTACCTGCGCGCTTCGCAACGCGCGCTCATCTTCACTGGCGCGGGCATTTCCACTGGCAGCGGCATCCCAGATTTCCGGGGACCGAACGGTGTCTGGAAGAAGCGACAGCCAGTTTACTTCCAGGATTTCATGACCTCGGAAGCGGCCCGGCTGGAGCATTGGGATTATAAACTGGAAGGACACGACGCCTTCCGCGAGGCCCGGCCAAACGCCGTCCACGATGCAATCGTTAGGCTGGAGCGCGCCGGAAAAGTTACCGCCGTGCTCACGCAAAACATCGATGGCCTCCATCGTCTCGCCGGCACCAGCGAAGAATTGCTGGTCGAAATTCATGGCACCAATGCGCTGATCGAATGCCAGAGCTGCCATGAACGCACCGATCCCGAGCCGCATTTCGAGTTCTTCCGGCAGCACCGACGACCGCCTCTCTGCGGATGCGGCGGTTTCCTAAAACCGGCCACGATCAGTTTCGGGCAAACGCTTGATCCGAAGGAACTCGGACGCGCCACTCACGCCGCGATGCGAGCCGATCTCGTGATCGCGCTCGGCTCCACCCTTTCCGTTTACCCAGCGGCGTCGTTTCCACTCCTCGCGGCGGAACGCGGAGCGCCGTATCTCATCATCAATCGCGGCAAGACCGAGCACGATCACGTCGAGTGCGTCACGCTGCGATTAGAGGGCGAGGTCACCAGCATTTTTCCATCGGCCGTGGACGAGGCGCTGAAAGGAACGCCAGAAGAGTAGTGAAGAACTAGTGCTAACCTGCGAGCAAAAGCCAGGCGGCTCTAGCGACGAACACCAAATTCCGAGAAACAGCCAAGTAAGACCATTGACCGCCCGCACCGCCATGGACATGATAAGTGCTCAATCTCTGACGAAATGCCAAAAACCGATTCGCAAAAAGTCTTCGCGCCCGAGGGGGCGATCGATCTCCACGTCTCACCCGAGTTGCGCGCTTCCTTGCGCGAGCTGATCGATCACAAGCCGAAGCGCCTCGTGATCGATTTGGCGAAGGTTCCATACATCGATAGCTCAGGTCTCGCGGTGCTGATCGGCGCGATGCAAAGCCTGGAACACGAGGGCGGGGATTTCTGCCTCGCCGATGCTCAGGAAACGGTCCGCACCATCCTGCAAAGCGCGCGCCTCGATCAATATTTCCACCTCTACCCGACGGTGGACGAGGCGCTGGCGGCTCCGTAGTTAGCCGACAAATACCGGCTCGGTGGCTCGCGTTTGCGGGATCACCCTCTTTCCACGCGCAACTGTAAGAATATCAGTTGCGCAGTAATTCCGGCTGGATACAAGGCCCGGTATCCAGTCTCCATCTATGTTCAAACACCTCCTCTCGTTCCTGCTCATCGCAACCCTCAGCACCGTTTCCGCTTCCGCGAAAACGATGAAAGTACCGGACGAAGACGCGGCCATCGCGTCGATCACGTTCCCCGATTCCTGGCAGACCGAAGAGATCGATAACGGCGTCTCCGGACAGAGTGATGACGACGCGATCTACATGGCCGTCGTCGCCGTCTCGAGTGAGAAAGGCATGAACGCCGAGATCGAAGACACCTTCGCCATGCTGAAGGACCACCAGGTGGAATTGGACCAATCTTCGAAGAAGGAGAACAAATTCAAACTCGGCGGCTTCGATGCCGAAGAGATGCTTTTCCAAGGTAAGGATCAGGACGGCCCGACTGCGGTCAGCATCACCTTCGTGACGATGAAAGATAAAGTGGTCGTCATCACCTATTGGGTCTCGACCGCAGACGAAGCCAAGCACTCCGAAGAAGTCGGAGAGATCGTGAAGAGCATTAAGGGCCTCTAAGCCTCTCGAATATTTGCGCGCTGCGCGGCAGTTCAGCGACCGCCGGAATAAATAGCGCGTCCGGGTGCTCTCATAAACCACGACGCCGGATGTCGGCGTTCGCACGTCTTCGAACGTCTATGAAAACAATCCTTCTCTCCCTCGTGCTGGCAACGACCGTTCTCGCTGCCGAAAAACCTTCCGCTGAATCGAAGAACGCCACGCAACGCGTCGCGTTTTCCCAGTATTGCTTTTGGACAGGCGAAATGAAGCTCGGTCAGATCGACGGCGTGGTCCGGACTGAAGCCGGCTTCCTGGATGGCCACGAAGTCACGGTGGTCGATTATTTGCCGGCCAGTATTTCGCTTTCAGATCTCGTCCGCCAGGCGAAGGCCGCGGGCGTGGCCGATCGCATCCACTTCCCGGCGGGCGCGCAATCGGCGCAGACCGCACTCGGCTTGAAAGAAGGCGCGCCGCTCGACCGTTCCTACCGTCCCGCACCGGCGAGCGATCAAAAGAAACAGCTCGAAGGCACTCCGCTCGCCCGGCTCGCGCTGACGCCCGAACAAGCGACGAAGCTGAACGCATTCTACCGCGTCGATCCGACAAAGGCGGCGCAATGGCTCACCCCGGCGCAGCGCAGCCAGTTGGAGTCGAGTCGTTAGACGAAATCTGCAGGCTAACGAGTCTAGACTAGATGGTGTCATGCACTTTTTCGCCGGGCCGAAGGCTACGTAGCACAGGCATCTTGCCTGTGGAGACAGCGGGCGTCTCGCCCGGTGAAGCAAAAGCATCGACAAAGCCGACGAGAGAAACACCGGGCAAGATGCCCGCTGTCCCCACAGGCGGGACGCCTGTGCTACGGCGTTCTCTGCCGGCCGGCAGCTAACCAAAGGGCATGACCCGCTCTAAGGCGCCTTCCCGCTGATCGATCGCGGCGATGGCGCCGAATCCCATTTCATCAGCGCGTCTTCGGTCTCCTTGCCGTGCGCCTTCAGCCACTCGTTCATTTTGTCGCCGATCTTTTCGCCGTACATGCGGTGGGAATAGACGATCGAGTGACCGGTTCCATCCCGCATGCGAAGACGCGCGAAGGCCACTTCGATGAATTCCGGCCGCCCGAAAACCACGGCGATCAAATGCTCTGCCGGGCGTTCGGGCGTTCGCGGGGTGGAATTAGTGTTCAGCACGTTCGCCCCATGATTCTTGTAATTCTCCAGAATGCCATTCGCCGTGGCCGCCAAAGCGTCCCCATCGGTCACACTCGGATAGCCGTTCACTGTGATCATGTCGGTCCATTTCTCCAAGTCCTCCTGTTTTGCGGGCGTGAATTCGTGCTGCTCCTGCTGCGACCAGCGCTGGAAGTAGTCCACGCCTTGGAAGGTGAAAGCGACCGTCGGTTCTGCAGCGGAAACTGAGGAGCCGGGAAGGAATGAGGCGCCCACGAGTAAAAAGGCAAAATGAATTGGAAGCGATGGATGTTTCATAGGGGGTTGCGCGGATGATGGTTGCGCGTCCTGGCATCCGTCAATCGGGAAACGGCGTGCCCGCTTTATGCCTCCAAAAACCACGCGGCAGACGAATTACAATAAAAAGCATCTGTTTCCGCTTTTTGCACGCTCCTTGCTAATACGAGGAGCACCTTCCCCGCACGAACCCCATGATAGACGACGACAAATTTGACCTTTTGGTCCCCCGGGCATTGGCCTGGGCGAAATCGCAGGAAGACTTGATCCTCAAGTTCGGCTCTCCTCTTAGCCCCGCGCAGGCACAGGATGCCGAACGCGCCGGCGTTCAGGAAATCGAGCGCGTTCGGGTGCTGGTGGTCGATCGCATCCCCATGCCGGAAGACGACGAACTGGCCGACGCCGCGCGACGGTCCCACATCATCACCGAAGCCTCTCAAGGCATCGCCGTGGGCCATGGAATCGTGATCCGCGCCAGCTCCTGGCAGGATCGCACCCTGCTCGTCCATTGCCTTGTCCATGTGGCGCAATGCGAACGCAGTGGCGGCCTCGATTCCTTCGTTAAGGAATATCTCTCCGACCGCAACACCTCCGCCGACTTCAGCATCGGCTCGCTTGAGGAAGAAGCGCGGGGAGTCGCTCGCGATATTTGCGAGGACAAAACGACCGACTCTTTCGCTCGACGACAAAGCTAGTCGCGCGTTACGTCGTCCGCTAACGCCGGCGGGATGTCCTCCGAAAACTCATCGCGTCGAACAGTTATCCTCTCTCCGCGGAATCTCGGCGGCGGTCTTGACCGCCGACGCACTGTTCTTCCTCGCCGGTTGCGGAGCCAAAAGCACTAACGCCGACAGCGCCAGCGGCAACGGCGGTAAACCGCAAACCCCCGCCACTCCAGCGGAGGCGGCGCGCACGCTCGACCTGTCCACCATCGCGCTCGCAGAGGGCGCCAAGCCGTCCCGCCACCCCGGAGTGAGCGAGACAATTTCATGTCCCATATGCGTCACTAAATTGTCCATCAAGTCAGCAGCTCCTTCGGTTTGCATCTCGCCGTTCAAACCGACGAAGCGCGAGCTTGGTGGCGCCTAATCCTCGAAAAACTGATCGCTCCACCAAGCCTGCAGGCCGTGGCCTCTTGCGCCGCTTGAGGCACCAAAAGTATCTGAAAATCACTTCCCCAACTGCATCGTTCCGGCTTGGGGCATCGGGGCACGTCGCCGAGTCGATGGGACGTGCAAATGAAAGCGGCACGCCCTTTAGCGCTCCGCTGCGGTCGGGTTACTTCTCAGCCTTCTTCGCTGGCTTGGCTTTAGCGCGCTTGCTGCCTTTGCCGCCAGCGCAAGGCGATCATGCTTTTTCCGCCGCTGCGCACGCTTCTTCACATTATCTCTGCCTTGGCTGTTTCCCATAATGCGCGCACTGTCGCCCGCCTCTGCTCTCGTAGCAATCGCGCAGGTGCCCCTCTCCATTCCCGCTGTGCCCACGGCTATTCCGCCGCCGCGCCGAAGAAAATTCGGCTCACCTTCCCGTCCTCAAGATTGAAGATGATCCCACCGTAGATCGAACCCACGATAAAGCTCTCCGGACTGGCCGGCGTGTCCCGATCCACCTGCCCAGCATACGCCTCCCGCACCGCGCTCTCCGCGCTGCCGATCGTGATCCCCGCTTTCGTTGCCAGCTTACAAGGCACCGAGGCCGTGAAGCTAAAGATCTTCTTCGGCCCGGTCTTCGTCTCGCCCGCGCTCATCGAGATTTCGATTCCCTTCTCGGGAAAATCCCAATCCTGCACGTAATTGCCGTCAGCCTCCTGCAGCGTAACCTCGCCGCGTTTGGCCGGCTCGCCCAAGAGCTTAATCACTTCCTTCTCCAGGAGGTCGAGCCGCAACCCACCCAAGCTCTCGGACTTTAACAGTTTTTCCGTCGCTTCTTCACCGGCAGCGACAATCCGTCCGCCTGATAAGATCAACGCCATCAACGTCACTACGATCATGCGTGTTTTCATGACCGATCATGGTCCTCCAAATTCCACGAGTCCAGCCTGCACCGCCGCCAACACCGCCCGAGCAAACGCCCAATCTCGCAAAGATCCAAAGCGACTAATTCATGCAGCGCCACGATGATCCAGAAGATCAACTGGTAACTCATCTTCGAGCATTTATGAGGTAGCGCTCGATGCGCCAGAAAGGCTCCCGGCCAGCCACCCGCAAGCTCCAGCAAATGCAGCGTCGCCTCCGATATCCGCCACTCGCACGCGCGAGCCCTCTTCTTGTCAGAAGCATTGACCAGAATGGCCACTCCGCTTAGGAACGCAGCGCCGCCTACTTCCATCCAGAGTTCAAAAGGCAATCGCGACAACGCCACCGTTGGCAGGACCAACAGTCCAGCCAGGAGCACGACGGAGCGAAATCCAAATCGCCCCGCCTTCTTTCCTTTCACCGCCTTTGAGCCCGTGCCTTTCAGTGCGGGATTCAAATACACCGCGTTTTGCGCGCAGGTCAGATCGGTCGGCCCTTTCCCGGCCGTAAAACGCATCCATTCTCCCACCATCGGACGCCTGCTCCGATCCACGAAATGCCGTCGATGCACAGCTCATCGACTTCGCAGAACGGCACTCGGTTTGCTCTGCACAGAGTATGATTTTATACGATGTCTTGCTGAAAGGCTGCGACACGCCGCTGACACGCGAGCAGGTTGCGGAACTCTTTCACGCTGGCCAGATCGACCCCCACCATCCTTGCAAGCTGACCGCTAACCCTTCCTGGCGGACCATCGACGAGATCTTCCCTCTACTAAAGTACGATTCCACTGCAGGAATGCTTCATCCCGATACGACGATGCCGCCCCTGGAGACGTGGAAGCCAATCCTTCTCGCGGCGGGGGTGGTGAGCTTCTTGACCGTGGTCTTTATTTTCGCGATGCGGCAAAATCACGAACCGCTCGCAGCAACTACTGTCTCTAGAAAAGCTAATTCAGGCACTCGTAGCCATGCGTTGCCGAGTCCAGCGCAATTCGTCCCGTGGAACAAAGCGCCCGTCGTGGCATCGCTGCCGTCCACTCCGCGAACGACCGCACCTCAGCACAACACCGACAAATCCAGCCTCGTAGCACGGTTGGAGCGCGATCGTCAAGCTCAAGATCAACTACCCCGCGAACAAGCCGCCCAGACAGAAAGTATCCGCGCCGCAAACAAACGCAAAAAGCTCGAAGAAGAGCGCGCCGCCGGGACCGACCATCATATTCCTTTAGATCAAAACTATTACGTTACGATGCCGGGAGGAGGCGTGTGGATCAAGATACACGACAACGATGTCACGACGTTCGATGTCTCGATTAATGGCGCCTGGCGTCGAAATGTCCGGAAAGAGAAAGGGATCTCACATTCGGGCACCGACGAGACTTATATCTACGGGAGCGGGGGATCGTCCCTGTATTACGTCTGGGAAATCAGCGGCAAATTGAATCATTGCCTGCTGCGCGTCCGCTAACCGAACACCGCTTTCGGCACTGGTCGGCCAAGACGCTGAATCAATCTGGCCTCTCGAAGAGGCGCCATGTCCGTCAGCGGAAGTCACGCCTAGCTTGCCCCTAGCGCGTTTCCTGATCACCCTGGTACCTGCTATGAACGATCGCCCACCAGACCTCCTCGCTCACCTCGCGAACGCCCGCCGCATCGTCGCCGACGATCGCTACATCTGGTGCCGCGCCGCCGATACCTTCGAGTCCCGTCTCGTCCAAGGACGCGGTCTCCTCCTCGGCGGCGCCATTTCTCCGCACTTCCTCCGCGATACCACCGCCACTTCCTGGGACATCCCATGGGGCGTTCGGCTCCGGCACTGCCGCGTTGTGCTATGCGATCAAGCCGCGCAACAGCCCGTCGCAAGTTGGCTGCCGCTCATGGAAGCCGTCGTCGCCGCCGGCGAATCGCTCCTCGTGGTCACGGAAACCATCGAGTCCGAGCTCCTCAGCACCTTCGTCGTCAATGCCATCAAAGGAACGCTCGGCGTCTGCGTGGTGCAGCCGCCGCGAGATCGCCACGGCCACCCCGCATCCGGCGTCGAATCCCTCGGTCGCTCAGTCGATACGCCACCCGCTTCGCCCGCTCAGCTCCCGCGGATCGACGAAATCTGGATCCGTCGCACCGCCACCGCCTGTTTCCCGAATCCCGGCGATCCCTTCCCGCCGGCCGAAGTGTTACAACCCTTCGCCGTGATCGAAACTGGCGGCGAGAACCACGAGGATCAATACCACCGCCTCCGCTTCCTCATGCGCGAGCTACAGCAGCCAGTGTAGCCGCCTCACGCTGTCGCAGAGGCGTTTTCCATTGCCCGTCCACACAGTGACGTGACTACAGGCGCCCGTCAGGCGCGAATCCGAACCTTCGGCTTTTTCCCCTGCTGAAACTCCTTCAACTTGATGCAAACCACCGTGAGCCAGGCGATATCGAAAGCATTGCCGAGCGGCTCCTGCGCCTGATCTCTCAACGGCATATCGCTGTAGGTGCCATCGATTCCCACGGCCCAGACCTCCTCGCCGGCCTGCTTCAACGCCATCACCACATCGGCGCCATCCATGCCCTTGGCCAAATCCCGGAACAACTCCCAAAGCTTATTTCGGAAGGGCGAAACCACATCCTTCTTGTTGGATTTCTTCTTCGCTGGGGCGTGCTCGTTCTTCATCTAAGGAACAATTCGCGCGTGCTACCACTTCCAGCCGCATCGCGTTGTTCGAGGGGCGGGCACTTCTGGGGAGCGCACGCTTGCGGCACGGTGCCAGGACATGGGTAACACAATGATGCCATGGCACCGTGCCGCAAGCGTGCGCCCCCCAGAGCTGCCGGCATGAGTGCTTTACCGAACTTCGATGTTCGCGAAGCGGATCACTTTCCCACCAAAATTGTGCTCGGTGGAGAGAGTAAGGCCGCCAAATCGCTCGTATTTATCCCAGGTTCCGTGCATGACGTTCTCGGGTTTCGGCACGTAATCCCAGGCCCTAACGAGTTTGGTCTGTGGATCGATGTAGAGTAGATATTGGTCGCCCGGCGTCAGCCCGACGCTGGCAAAACTCAGGCGCAAGGTTTCGCACATCACGCCGTCGCTTTCTTTCTGGCCTTCCGCGGTCAGCGTCACGCCTTTATCCAGCACCTTCAGCGGCGCGAGCAGCCAGTAGGAATCGTTCACCCAGCGCGCGTAGGCGGCTTTCGCCTCTTCGTCGGAGCCGGGCACATACACATTCACCGTCACGTCCTTCCCCTTCCACTGCACGCGGTCGGTGCCAGCAGCCACGTTCCAATCATGCTCCGCGTGCGCCAATTCCTTGCCACCTTCTTCCACGATGAAGGTGAAGCGGATCTGCTTTACCCCGGACCAATTCTCGCCGCCGCTCGCGATCCAGACTTCCTTCGCGAGCTGCTGCGCTTTCGTGTCGGCCTCCAGCGCCGGGGTCTTTGCGGCGATGGCGAAAAAGAGAGGCAAGAGCAGCAAGGTCCGGAGGTTCATAGGCGAAACCCTGACAGTGCCTCCGTCGCATTGCAATCGCACACGTCCGCCATATCGTAGCGCCCGAATATGAACGGACGCCGCTTTCTCATCGCGTTCCTGCTGCTCTTTCCGCTTGCGCCTTTTGCGCACGCGGGCGGCGAAGCGGTCAGCTCGCGTTTGCGCGATCCGAGCGAACTGGACGCGCCATCTTTCGAATTGGCGGCGGAGACTTCGTATCTGTGGGGCTCGCTCGCGAATCCGAACAGCTACGAAGTGGGCGCGCAGTTCATCACCGCGCGCTGGCGCTGGGGCACGATCGAGCAGGGCTGGATGCGTGGTTACAATCAAGTTTACGCGCTCGCCATGGCGGAGCCGATCTTTCGCGGCCCGGAAAACTTTTACTACGGCATCTCGCTTGGCTTCCGCTACAATTTCGTCCAGCCAGGCAGTCGGCTCCAGCCTTACATCTCTGGCGGCGTGGGGCTGGGATGGATCGACAGCCATGCTGACGTTTTTGGCGCGCAGGGCCAGGATTTCACTTTTAATATTCTGACGGCAGTTGGCGTTTCCTACAGAGTGAACAACCACGTGAAAGTGAGCGTGGGCGCGCTTTACCAGCATCTCTCAAACGCTGGCCAGACGGATCCGAACCCGAGCCTGAATTTGTTCGGCCCACAAATCGGCGTCACCTACTCTTTCTGAGGAGGACACGTTCGCCATGGCCGCTGCAGAAGAAAACGTCCTGGTGGTGCGGCGCAGTCTCTTTGACGAGCTGGGCAGCTTTCACGGTTTGAAATTCGAACCGGAGAAATATCTCGAAGCCCTGCTTTCGCGAGGGAACAATTTCTTTATGCCGCGGAGCGAAGCGGAAAACGATCCGTCCTATAAACAGATCATCCCTTATGCGTTGATCGTTCATGGCGACACGGTTTTGCACTACGTCCGCGGGAAGAAAGCCGGCGAACAGCGGCTTGTCTCAAAGGGCTCAATCGGCATCGGCGGCCACATGAATGACACCGATGAGTCTCTCTTCGCTTGGGACGAGACGGCCTACCGCGTCGGCGTCGAGCGTGAGGTAAATGAGGAACTGACAATCGACACCACTTTCGAAGATCGCATCGTGGCGCTCTTAAACGACGACACCACCGAGGTGGGCCGCGTGCATTTGGGGATCGTCCACATCTTCAAATTGGCGGAGCCGAAGGTGCAGAAGCGCGAGGCCATGATTACGAATCTGGCGTTTCTGACCCCGGACGAACTGCGCGCGCGTCGCGAGCAATTGGAAAGCTGGTCCCAGATCTGCCTGGACGGCCTCGATCAACTGCTCCGCTCCGCCTAACGAATCACTTCCGCTTCGCCGAGGAGGCGCCGCTCCTGACCGGAGAGCAGGCACCGGTGTCTCTCGACCGAGCCCTACGCATTCAAACGGGCAGACGTTTACGGGCAACTATTGCGGAAGCGTGAACACCTCGGCGTTCCGAATGTAAACGTGCCGAGCCTGCTTCCCCGTGTAGGTCCCGAACTTGTTCCGGGAATTGATTTTGAAATCAACCCGCCAGACGGCAAAAGTCTTGTCGTCTCTCCCTTTGATCACGACCCGCTTCGGCTCCGAGGGCCACTCGAATATCGCGCTGGCGGGATCGATGAGCTGGTCTTCCAGCCAGCGGGTGATGAGTTCCCGATAAGCGATCGGATAAACACCGAACTTCTGGATATCCGCCGCGGACTGTTTGACCTGGCCGACGGCAGAAATGCTACCGCCGAGCAGTAGCGTTCCGGCACACAACAGGGATATGATGGCGCGTCCAATCATGGGACAAACCTACGCCCGACCGGCAGGCCCGTCGAGTGACGACGCAAACTAGCGCTGATCGATCGGCAACGCTTTCTTGCCGACAGGCTCGCCCACATATTCGCTGAGCGGGCGGTAAAGACGATTGTCTTCCAACTGCTCGAGCACGTGAGCGCACCAGCCGGAGCAGCGCGCGATGGCGAAAACCGGCGTGAAGAGGTCGGTCGGAATCCCTAACGAATAGTAAACCGTCGCCGAATAGAAATCGACGTTCGCGTTCAGGTCCTTCTTTTCCTTCATCCGCGCGGCAATGCGCTCGGACATCTTGATCCACTTCGGATCGCCCAGCTTGTCGCTCAGTTTCACCGCCATCTCGCGCAAATGCGGGGCACGCGGGTCGAGTGTTTTGTAAACGCGATGGCCGATGCCCATGATCTTCTTTTTCTCGGCCAGCATGCGGTCGACATAGGCGTCGACTTTGTCTTCGCTTCCGATTTCCTCCAGCATGTGGATGACGCCTTCATTGGCACCGCCGTGCAGCGGCCCCTTGAGCGTGCCAATCGCGGAGGTGATGGCGGAATAAAAATCCGTCAGCGTGGAAATGGTGACGCGCGCGCTGAAAGTGGACGCGTTCATGCCGTGATCGGCGTGCAGCACGAAAGCCACGTCGAGGGTATCCGACGCCTCCTTGGGCTGCGACTCGCCGTTAATCAGGTAAAGAAAATGCTCGGCCTCGGTCAGATCCATGCGGATGGGCGGCAATGATTTGCCCTGACGCGCGCGATGAAAATACGCGGCGATGACGCCAATTTTCGCGGTGATGCTGCGCGCGCGACGCTCGTTGATCTCGCGCGTCGCCTCCTCCTTCATCTCGTCATCGTAAAGACCAAGCATGGAGATGGCGGTGCGCATCACGTCCATCGGGTCCGCGGTTTTCGGCGTGTTCTTGATGAAATCGACTACGCCGCCAGGTAGTTCGCGTTCCTCCCGCAGCTTCTGCGTAAAGTCCGCCAGCTCGGCGCTATTGGGCAAATGCCCCCGCCAGAGCAGGAATACGACCTCTTTGTAAGTGACCTTGCCGGCCAGCTCGTTGATGTCGTAGCCGCTGTAAATAAGCTGCCCTTTGTCGCCAATCACGTCGCTCAAGCGCGTGGAATTTGCGACGACGCCTTCCAAACCTTTTGTCGTAACCGCCATGGCTTACCCTCGCTCTTTCATCCGTTGAAGCAACGTATCAGCCATCGTGGCCGGCGTTTCCGCTACCGCGATGCCCGCTGCCTGCAGTGCTTCGATCTTTCCCGCCGCCGTCCCCTTCCCTCCGGAGACGATCGCGCCCGCGTGGCCCATCCGGCGGCCGGGAGGCGCCGTCGCTCCCGCGATGAATGCCGCCACCGGCTTCTTACAATTTTCCTTAATCCACTCCGCGGCTTCTTCTTCCGCGCTGCCACCGATTTCGCCGATCAAAATCATCGCGTGCGTCTCGGGGTCGTCGTTGAAAAGCTTCACCGCATCGAGATGTGACATGCCATTAATCGGATCCCCGCCAATGCCGATGCAAGTGGATTGGCCGTGGCCGCGCGAGGTCAATTGCCAGACCGCTTCATAGGTCAAAGTGCCCGAGCGCGAGATCACGCCGACGTTGCCGGGCTTATGAATGTAGCCCGGCATGATGCCGATCTTGCATTGCCCCGGCGTGATAATCCCCGGGCAATTGGGACCGATGAGCCGGCTCTTCCTGCCAGTCATCTGCGCCTTCACCCGCATCATATCCATCACCGGAATTCCTTCCGTGATGCAAATGACCAGTTCCACGCCAGCGTCCACCGCTTCAAGAATTGCATCCCCCGCACCCGCTGCCGGCACGAAAATAACCGACACGTCGCAGCCGGTCTCCTTGCGCGCTTCGGCCACCGTGTCGAACACCGGCACCTTGCCTTCAAAAGTCTCGCCACCGCGGCCGGGCGTCACGCCTGCGACCACATTGGTGCCGTACTCCATACATTGCTTCGCATGGAAGCCGCCGGTTTTTCCGGTCAGACCCTGCACCAGCAGGCGCGTGTTCTTATCAACGAGGACAGCCATTTAATTTTTTCGTTTGTGCACGAGGAGCTTGTTTCCATCCGGATCGCGAAACTGCGCCATCCAGCAAACCGGCGTCTCGGTCTTCTCCATCTCGAATTCCACGCCGCGCTCCTTCAGCTTCGCAATCGTATCGTCAATATCGTCCACTTCAAAAGCGATGGACGTTCCATCACGCGAAGGTTGCCAAGCCGGATGACAACCGACACCGATCGTCGTTCCGCCGAGTTCATACTCCACCCAAGCGCCTTCCATCGCGCTCATGCCTGGTTTCAACTCCAGCGTCTCCTGATAAAATTTTCGCGCCCGCTCGACGTCGGTCACGGCAATGGCCACGAAAGCGACTTCTTTGATCATGAGGCGGTGCCCTTTTCTGTGTCCGTTTTCCGTTTGTGAATGACGAGCTTGTTCCCATCCGGGTCCTGGATCGCCGCCATCCGGCAAACCGGTGAATCGAACTTATGGAATGCGATCTTCTTCTCTTCGAGCCGCGTGATCGCTTCCTCCAGATTCTCCACCTCGAGCGCCGCGCTGGTGCCTTGGTCCGACGGTTTCCACATCTCGCCGATGCACGCGATGGCCAGCGTTCCCGAACCGATTGGGTATTCCAGCCACATCTCGTTCGTCATCTCCGGATCCGGCTGCAACCCGAGCACACCTTCGTAAAATTCGCGCGCGCGCTTCATGTCCGTTACCGGAATCCCGGTGAATGCGATCTCTGTGATCTTCATTTCCCCTCCGCAGCCTTCACCGCTTTTTGCGCGGCATCGCCGAGATCGTCGGCCGTCGTGACGGGTAAGCCCGAGTCCGCGATGATTTTCTTGCCCGCATCCACGTTCGTCCCTTCCAGCCTAACGATCAGTGGAACGGGAAGCTGCACGGCTTTGACCGCATTCACGATGCCTTGCGCGATCACGTCGCACTTCATGATGCCGCCGAAAATGTTTACCAGGATCGCTTTCACGTTCTCATCCGAGACGAGCAGCTTGAAGGCTTGCGTCACCTGTTCCTCCGTCGCGCCGCCGCCCACATCGAGAAAGTTCGCCGGACTGCCACCGTAGAATTTAATGATGTCCATCGTCGCCATCGCGAGACCGGCGCCGTTCACGAGACAGGCGATGTTGCCATCGAGCCCGATGTAGTTCAGACCGGATTTCGAGGCCTCCACTTCGCGTGGATCTTCCTCTGCCGTGTCGCGCATCGCGGCGACTTCCGGATGCCGATAAAGCGCGTTGTCGTCGAAATTGAACTTCGCGTCCAGCGCCAGGACTTCGCCTTGCTCCTGGAGGGACGGGCGCTGTCCCGTCCCTGATTCAGTGGACGCCACGGCGGGCGTCCCTCCACGTGTCACGACGAGCGGGTTCACTTCCACCATCGAGCAATCGAGCGCCAGAAAAGTGCGATACAACCCATCGAACAACTTCGCCGCCGGCTTGATCTGCGCGGAGGTAAACCCGAGCTGCTTGGCCAATTTCCGCGCCTGATAAGGTTGCAATCCCGCCAGCCGATCCACTGGCTCACGCAAAATCTTCTCCGGCGATTTTTCCGCCACCGCCTCGATCTCCACTCCGCCTTCCGTGCTCGCCACGATCATTGGCCCGCCCGTCGCGCGATCCATCAGGATGGCGAAATAAATCTCGCGCTCGATCTCAACCGACTTCGCCACCAGCACCGTATTCACCACCCGTCCGGCGGCTCCGGTTTGATGCGTGACCAGCGTCTGCCCCAGCATCTTCGACGCGATCTCGCGCGCCTCCGCCGGCGATTTGCAAAGATGCACGCCGCCCTTGAAACCGTTCGTAAAAGTTCCCTTGCCGCGTCCGCCCGCGTGCACTTGCGCCTTGATTACCAAATCCTCCGTGCCGAGTTCACGAGCGGCAGCTTCCGCTTCATCGGCGGTTCGAACCGCCTTCCCGGCAGGGGTCGCCACTCCAAATTTCTGGAGCAATTCTTTCGCTTGGTATTCGTGAATATTCATGGGCGAACGTCCGCGCACCACTAAGCCGTTGAACCACGCCAGCGGCAATCGATTTTCTTTTTTAAACCGCAGATTACGCGGATGGCGCGGATGGCGCGGATGGCGCGGATGGCGCGGATGGCGCGGATGAAGAGATTCAAAAATCCGCGTAATCCGCGGTTAATTCTTCTAATGAAGCTCACCTACTACGGCCATGCCTGCTTCGCAGTGGAAGCTGGCGGCAAGACGCTCCTCTTCGATCCATTTATTTCTCCCAATCCGTTCGCGGGAAAAATAAACGTCAAGACATGAAGTTAATCGGCGAGACCACCGAGCTGCGTTTCGCCGTCCTGCCAATCGGCGATTTCTTCACCATGGGAATCGACGACGCCATCCGCGCGGCCGACTTCGTGAACGTGAAAAAGGTCGTCGGCGTCCATTACGACACCTTCCCGCCGATCAAGATTGATCGTGAGTCCGCCATCAACTGCTTCGGCATCGGAGGAAAAGAACTCCTCCTCCCGGAAGTCGGCGAGACGATTGAAATCTAAACAATCGCCGTTTTCCGGTAGGCGCTCTCCCTCAGGAGATGTCAGCTTTGCATTACTAAATGTAAAGCGTGCTTGACTTTCAAAAAGAGCGTGGCTAAAAGTATTTTCCATGAAAACACGTCTCTATATCTCCTCGCTCGCCTTCGCCTTCTCATACGGCGCGGTTTCCTGGGCGGCCAGGATGCATTGGGGAGTCGCGGCCGGCATTACCGCCACCGTCGCGGCTGTTCTTTGCTTCGCTTGGTTCATTTTCGAAGAGGTCGCCACGTTGCGTTGTCTCGATGAACTCCAGCGCCGCATTCAACTGGAAGCCGTCGCCTTCGGTTTCTCCGGTTTCGTCTTGCTCCTGATCGGGCTCGGCTCGCTCCAGCGTTTCATGCGCCTGCCCATGGACGATTGGAGTTACCGGCACATTTGGCCCTTCGCCGGGTTGTTCTATTTCGTTGGCGTCATCATCGCGAAAGCGAGGTACCGTTGAAAAACCGCCTCAAAGTCCTGCGCGCCGAGCGCGATTGGTCGCAAGCCGAGCTGGCCAACCGTCTCGGCGTCTCGCGCCAAACCATCAACGCCATCGAAGTGGAAAAATACGATCCCAGCCTGCCGCTCGCATTTTCGATCGCGCGATTGTTCGATTCCACGATCGAACGAATCTTCCTTCCATCGGAGGGCTGAGTCTCCGCTAGTGGGGGCCCTCCTCCCTCACGATCTTCTTAAGCGTGGCGCGATGTTCGCGTCGGTCGCGAATCGCGACTTGAATCGCCCCCACGGCGGCAGAACGGGCCGGCCTTTTCGAGTTGATCGCGCCGGCCGCATTCTGAGGAATTTGATCGCTCCCACGGCTATCCCGAGTGATAAGAAGCGGGATGAAATTTTCCAATCGCTGCTGCCACTCGCTCATCGCGATCGCCGCCTTCCTCGTCACCGCTCCTACGGAAACACGCGCCTGCGCCTGCTGTGCGGACCCGGGAACGCGCAGCCTCATGCCTGACGAGCCTCTTACCGGCGACGTGCTGAAGCAGATAAAAGCCATGGAGTTCGCACCCACCGCGCAGCTTTTTCTGATCGATGGGCCCGAGGCCGAAGACCAGGTCAAAGGGCTGGCTAGTATCTCGGACAGTTATGTGCTATCGGCGGTGACCGAAGCTAAGCCATGGCGCCTGAACTTTCGGACGGAAGAGGGCCAGAGCGGTGAATTGATTTTGGCGCTGCCTGCGGCGGTCGCGAAATTCGCGGCCGACATTCACAACGGCGAAACGAACCAAGCGGGCGAACCACTCCTCTACAAAGAGTGGCGCCTGGAAGGCCGCACGACAGGCAATGGAATGTTCAAGGAAAGTTTTGCGGCCCCGGCGCGATACTCGCTTGTTTTTCAAGGCCGCGGCAATCGCTGCGATAATGCCGATGACTTCACCCACTGGCGGCTCGAGATCTCGGGTAAGAATGCTGCCTACGCGTTTTTCGGGGAACTTGCTTCCGCGCGCCCGGACCATGCCGAGCAAAGGGAATTAGTGCATGCTGCAATCGTCGAGCCCAGTGCTTCAACGACCGAAGAAGAGAAGAAGTAAAAGCAAGGTGCCGCGTCGACCCACCCATCGGTTGTTAATTGGCCGGCCTACCAATGATGATGCTGAGGGCAGCTTCGTCGGCAACGTAAACACAGCCCTTTTACCCGAAAGAGTACGCGCGCGAGGCGGATCACTCATTCAGCCGGCGGCGGGCGCATCTTTCGGCGATTCGCTTTCGCCTGAGCGTCTTCGTTCGATCAGCAACCCTGGAGCTCATGGTGCGGCTTCTCGTGTTCCGTGAGCCTGCTCCGTAGGGACGCCGCGCTGCGGGCGCAGCGCGCTGTCCCTACCGCGCTCTAGTTTTGAACGACCGCCTTCAGGTTCAACTGATCGCTCAAGTAAGCCTGCAGATACCGTAGAGGGTGGATCCGCGAGCTCGCGGCACGGTCCAGAAACCCTTTTAGATACTTGATCGCGAGCGGCCGGGCGCGGATCGCGTCCAGCAAGTCGGCGCGATGTTCCGCCTGCTCGAGATCGGCGAAGATGTTCACCAATCGAATCGAGGCCTCCGCATGCAGATCCCGGTTCGCATCGTCATTCAACTGCTCGATCGTGAGGTCAAGCGCCCGCCCCCAATCGTGCGTTCGCCAAGAGATCATTCCGCGAAAATTGCGCACGTCGGCAGCGTAACGGCCCTTCGGATACTCGCGGTCGTAAGCGTCCAAAGCCGCCAGCACGCGCTTCGGGTCGAACGCCTCGGCCTGATAGGATTTCTCGGCCATGTCGAACACCCGGTCGTCCGGAGCGGTCCCGGGAATTGGAACACCGATCTGGACAATGTACGGGCGCGAGAGCGCTTGCACGGAGCGCGTGAGAACAAACATGGCGGCCTCGCGCTTACGGCTGTGCGGATATTTTTTCAGAAAATCTCCCGCCAGCTTTTCCATCGCCGAGTAGTCCCTCGACTTCACGGTGACGGGAGCGCCATCGTCCTTCGGATCGATGATGTCGGTTTCCAAATCCGTGCGATCGCCGGCGAGCAAACCAATCCGGCTAAATTCGAGATAATCGGCCATGGGTTGCATGGCGGGATTGCGAAGCGCTTCGTCGATTTTCGCGCGGATGTCGTCGTCACTGATCGCCGCGGGTTCTTCCGGACCGGGACGAGCCCAGCCATTGCTTTGCAAGACCTGGAATCGGATCGAAACATAAGCTCTCAGCATCTCGCGCGAAAGATTTGGCTCGGAGGAAAATAGCGCGAGATCGTCCAGAAAATTCATCACGGTGGCGTCGCGGGGCGAGGCGAGTTTGCTTCTGGCCGCATCGGCGAGCTGCTTGATCTCGCTCGCAAACTGAGATGGTTCCATCGACTCCGCCTTCTCCGGCAAGACGGCCACGCGCTCCAGCACATCTCTTTCGATTCCGTCCTCGTCCGGGTCTGGCTCGCCCTCCGCGGACTTGAAGCCTCCGGCATCGTAAATGGGGTAACCCATGATGTGCGCGTCGCGCAGTTTGAAACCAGAAAAGTCGTCGTCGACCACCTGATCCCCGAAATCGGACGGCTGCGGAAAACTCCAGTAGGCGGCCAGGCGCCTCGCCTCTACGGAGTCGGGCGATTCCTCCCTCAGTTTTTCGTAAATTTCGCGCGAAATCGCTTTACCCTTGATCTCGCGTGCCCGCTCCTCGGCGTACTCGGATGCGCGAGCAATTTTTGGCATCGTCTCCAACGCTTTCCAACGCGCGCGCGCCGAAAGAGGCGTGCCGGGCCGAGCCATTGCCGCCGCCAGCCACCAGCGGGCGGCATGGCGCAACTCATCCCGCTGCTCCAGTTCCGTATCGACCTCCTTGAATTGCAGCGATTGCCCATTTTGCCGCCGCGTGATCGCATTCTGGTCTAACGAGTCCTCCCAATTCCCCCGGACATCGAGCGGCACTCGCAACAGTTTCCCGCGCGCCTCCGCCCAGGCGTCGCCGAGTTGAGACATCGTATCCGCCTTTTCGGCCCCCGATCCGGCCGCGGCTTTCGTTAATGTCTCCAGCTTCTCCGCCGCGAGTTTGAGCTGCCCCGGCGGGATGAACTTCGTCGCCTCGGCGAAATTTTCCTGCGCAAGGTAGCGCTCCGCGAGGGTTGCTCGCAGCTTCGTCCTGCGAGCCTCGTTGAAGTCTGCGCTGCTCAGGGCGGTCGCGAGTTCCGTCAGCGGCGCGAAGTTCAGTAGGGTATCGATCGCCACCCGCACTTGCGCGAGATCGGCGCCCGTGATGTTCGGATACACCGCGCTTTCCTTGAGACTCCAATAGGATAGATCGAGGGGAAATAAAGACCCCGCAGTGTACGGCGACACGCTGGTGGCTTCAGCGGCGTCTCCGGTTCCAGCAGGTGCGCCGTCGTCGCCGGATTCCTCTTCCTGCGCTTCCGCAGGGACCCGTGAGGCGGCTTCGCTCTTCGGAAGCAAACCCGTGAGTTCCACGAGCGCCGCGCCAGCTTCATGGTTGTCCTGCAACGCAAGTGCGAGCCGCAGGCGCACGCCCGGCGTCGTGGGAACATTCGGGAAACCCGCCAAGAGCTGCCGATAAGTAGCGATCGCGTCCGCGATCTTTCCCGCGCGCTGGAATGCGATGGCGCGAACGAGTAGGAGGTCATCGCTTCGCTCCAAATCCGCCGGCGAAAGATTCGTGATCTGCAACGCCTGGTCCTGATTGCCGCTGGCACTCGCGGCCTGCGCGAGCATTGCCAGATATCGGGGCTGCCAGTCGCCGGATTTGTAGCGGTCCTTTTGCCGGGTGACCGCCGCGGCGATCCTGGGCAGGACGGCGCGCCTCCATTTCTTGACGTCCGCGGGGCGATCGAATTTTCCGTCGTAGTTATCCGCCTCTCGCGCGCTCAGGACGAGGTAGGTGAAGCCCATCGCGATGCGCGGATGCCGCGCGATCAAGGCAAACGCAGCTTCTCCGTCCGGCTTCGCCGCGACCGAGGCGAGGGAACGCTCACACATGAAGATGGCGGATTTCAGTGTCTCCGGATGTCCCGGCGTTTCCGCCTGCGCGATGTAGCAATCCAGGGCGTCGAGATACTTTCCCGCGTCGAACATCAGCGCGCCCAACCAGCCGAGCGCATCGGCCACGAACGGGCCCTTCGGGTATTGCTTCCGATAGCGTTCGAAGAGATCGGCCGCGCGTTTCTGCGCGCCCAGGCGCTCGGCGTCCGGAGGCGCCGGATCAAAATCATCCACGCCCTTGCGCGATTCCGAGAAGGCGCATCGTGCATCCATGAAAAGCGCGATCTCCGCGCGGGGGTGATTCGGGAATTCTTTTACGACGCGCTGAAACCACTTCCGGCATGCTTCGCGATCCCCGGACCGGTAGGTCTGCGCACCGCACAGATACATCCAGTGCGCTTTGAGAGGACCCGAAGCTGTTGCCACGCGTCCCTCCAAATCCGGGTCCGCCGCTGGAGAAGCAGCGTCATCCGGGGAATCTCCCCCCGCTGAAATCGCGAAAAACTGCTGCCTATTCTCCACCCGCCACGTGATGTAATCGGCGGCCGCCTTCCTGTCGTTTGCAGAGCCTGCCAGCACGTCATGCACGTCGTGCAGCAAATTGCACCAGTCGCCCTTACTCGAGTAATGCTGGCGGGCGCGAGCAAGCAAATCGTCGACCGCCGGCAGAAGTTGCGCGGGCGCTTCAGTGCGCAATCGCGCGGAAATCTTCAGGATCTCGTCCGCGAGATCGACGGCTTTGTCGTCCGCCGGCTTCGCGTCCGTTTCCAGAAAGATTTCGCCTAACGACTTGCCCGGGAGAAAATCCAGCGACTCGCCGATGGTCACCGCCGGGGTATCCAGATCGTCTCCGCCGGTCGCTTGCGCATGGTGCGGCACGAACGCGGCCAACCCTGCGATCAGGAGCGGGAATATTAGAAGTGGTTTCAAAAGTCGATTGGGCGCTGTAGCGGCGGTCTATGACCGCCGAGGTGTAGCCTGCAATCGACGTTTTCGGCGGTCATAGACCGCCGCTACAGGACTCTTGCAACCACTGCCTAGTCTTCGAATGACTGCCATGGGGATTGGGGTCGGTTGACGATGCGGTAGCGAGTCTGGGAAAAATTTGCTCCGGGCGCCAGTTGAATCAGTCCGCTCTTTAGGGTCTGACCCGCAGGCAAATGGCTGAAGGAAAAGCTGAGACGGGTGGCCAGTGGAATCATCACCGGGCGGGTTTCCCCGTCGTGCTCGACCTCGCCCCGGACGCGCCAGAAATCGCCCTCGTCAGCCTCGCGGAAAACCGGTGTTTGGGCTTCGACCTGCAAGACGTAGCCGGGCATGTCCCCGTTAAGAAAAACAGGACTCAGGTCGCCCTCACCTTCGTTCGACAACGCCAACGCGCCGGTCTCGCCCGTGTTTTTCAAAACCAGGCGCGGAAGTGCGCTGAGGTCGCGGAGCTGCCGCAGCGACCAGCTACTCGCCGGCGTCGAATCCGGGAGCTTGAAGATGACCAGTCCGCGCGCCGACGTTTTTCGCGCGGCTGCGATCAACGCGGCCAGCGCTGCGCGATCCGGCCATCTGACGGCGAGAAGCTGTTTCTCGCGCACAGGCGTGTTTCCAACCCGCGTGTTCGCCTTTGCCCGAAACAAAGTCACACCCAGATCCGTGTTTCGCTCAAGCACAAGCGCATCGTTAAAGCAGACCGAATCCCACCTCCATTCGCGCACATGTCCAGCCGATTTGCCGTCGGGGTTAAACACGGTAAGACGCGCAAAGTTTGGCACACCAGCGCGCCATGGCGTCGGGCAGCGATTCCACTCCGCGAGCCACGCGATGGCTTTTTCGGGAACAACGACCGGAACCGGCTTCGCACCCGCCACGACGGGATCGGGTTCGAAATCGTAGAACATCGGAAACATCTCCGTCACGCTGCGTCCCAGTTCCGCCAGCGCCGGCTGCCGTATCCAGCCCGGCAGCGCCGTGATACTCAGGCCCGGGACGAGCTTGCGGAGCTGTTTCAGCACGCCCGCGTATTCGAGCAGAAGTCTATCCGGGCAATCGTAGTCGATCTGCAGTGCGCTCCGGCCCGCGGCTGCTGCGGTAATGAGGTCCAGCAACGATCGCGTCGCTTCGGGCGTAAACGGAGTGCGGCTTCGGGATTCCAATCGAAGGACGGGCACGACGTCCAGGTCCGGAATCGAAGGCACTGAGAAACGCGCCTTCCAGCGCCAAACACCGTCCACATTTTCCAACTGACCAAGCTGCCAGTAGAGCGTCCGGACTCCTTCGCTGGAAAGTTCCCGCAGATCACTTTGCGACGGAGGATCATTGCGCTGCCACACCCAAAAACCGGTCTCAAAGGAAAACGCCCGGCTGGCCGCGAGAACGGCAGCGAGACAAATGGCGACTCGCGCGAGCGATCTCATTCGGGGCGATAAAACATCAGTGCGGCGGTCCAGCCTCTCCCTGACGGCCGGTCAGTCGGCGCGCGGCTTTACCTTGTCCGCAATCGCTTTTGCTTCCGCATCCTCATGCGCACCCTGCGCGTGGCCGATGATTCTAGAATTTTCGCCCTCCAGCTTGATCACGATGAGGCAAGTCTTCGTGTGCCGCGTCTCCTCGTCGTTACCCTCCAGCCGATAGATGATCGCGTAGGGCGTAAACCGAGCGCCCTGCAACACGCCACGCCACTCCACCACATCATTGGCTTTGCGCGGGAACGAGCCCGGGCCCGCTTTCATCGTCTCCGCATAAAGGTTGGTCGTTTTTCCGCGATAACGAATATTGATCCAACTGCGCTCGTCGCCCGCCGAATGGACCAACTGATAGCCGTCGAGTCCCGCGAAGACGCCTTCAAATCCCTCCGACATTCCTTCCACGTCGTCGAAGACTTTGAATGAAATCGCCTTCGCCCGCGCCGTGCTCGTGTATTTGGAATCCACGCGCTCACCCGCCAGCGTCAGCGGTGCCAGCGCCAGCAGACCCAAAAAAAGACAGTCCGATCCACCTCCAGCGATCCTCCACCGGCGATTCCATACGTCGGTCGTAGCAGGTCGCCTCACCAGGTGGAAGTCTCCCTTTGTCTCGACTCCGAATGTTAGTCCGTGGTCAGTTTGGATCGCGGGATGAAGTCCGTGATCCTTCGGCCCGAGGGCGGGCTGGCTCCATCTCGCCGGTCGCCGTGGAGCCGGCGCGCCCCCGCGCCGAAGGCTGAACTGATACCGTTCAGCTCTGACGACCAAAACCACGCGCCGCAGCACTCGGGCGCCCAGTCTCGTTAGGCCGTTTCGTTTTTCGTTTCCGCTTCGAAAGGTGCGAGGGCGCGCCGTAGCTGATTAAAATCCACCGGCTTGATCAAGTGGGTAATGAATCCCGATTGACGCGAGCGTTCCAGATCGTCTTCCATCCCGTAGCCGGTGAGAGCGATGCCGCGCAGTTGATAAAGGTCGCGCAGCTTTTCCATCAGGTTGTTCCCTGTTCCATCCGGTAATCCAAGGTCGCTCATCACCAGGTCGAACGTTCCCTGGCTGGCCGCTTCCAACGCGGCGGCGACGGAGGCGGTGGGGACCACGTGGTGCCCCGCACGCGTGAGCAACCGGGTCAGCACTTGCAACGTCGCATCGTGATCCTCCACCACGAGCAAGCGCAGCGAGTTTGCCGGCGCGGGCGTCTTCTCCTGCGTGCCGCTGCCGGGGAGGAAATGTTTGGCGTCATCCGGCAATTCCGCGGCTCCGACCGGCGGACGCGTCGCGCCCGGCAACTCGACGATAAAGAGCGCTCCCTGCCCCGCCCCGCCACTTTCCGCGCGGATGGTGCCCCCGTGCAGATCGACGATGGCTCGCGCAATGGACAGACCCAGGCCAACGCCACCGAAGCGATGATCTCCAGATAGATCCGCCTGCTCGAACGGCTGGAAAATTCGTTCGATCGCCGCCGGATCGATGCCCACGCCAGAGTCGCTGACTTCGATGGAAAGCCATGGCGCGCCTTCCTCCCCATCCACGTCCCGCGTGCGGATCCGCACGCTGCCTCCTTGCGGGGTAAACTTGACCGCGTTGCGCAGCAGATTCCAGATGACCTGCTGGAAACGCGATGGGTCCGCCATCAGGCCGCTGTGTTCCGCGTGAAACTCCTGCTCCAGCACGATGCCCTTGGCCTGCGCTTCGTCGCGCACGATTTCGAGCGCGAGGCCGATCAGGGAATGCGCGTCGCAGAGCTGCGGCCGCAGCGGAAGCTTGCCGCGCGTGATCCGGGTGAGATCAAGCAGATCGTCAATCAGCCGCGCTTCGAGCGCGATGTTGCGTTCCATCATTCCGAGCTGGCTGCGCACGTCCGCCGGCAGCCGCTCGTCCTGATGCAACGCGGAAGCCGTCATGAGCACCGGCGTCAATGGCGTCCGCAGTTCGTGGGATAGAACCGCCAGAAAATTATCTTTCGCGCGACTGGCGCGTTCGGCTTCCGCTTGCGCCACTTTGAGATCATCGACGTCCGTATTCGTCCCGAACCACTTCTCTACCTGGTCGCCCTGACCGCGCATCGCTTCCGCGCGCACCAGAAACCACCGGTAATTTCCGCCCGCCGCGCGCAATCGAAATTCCACTTCGTAATGGGCGCCGCTGGTGATCGACTTTTCCCACGCGCGCGCTGCTCGCGGCAGGTCTTCCGGATGGACAAACTGCGTCCAGGCATTTCCCAACACCTCGTCCGCCCCTACTCCGAAGTATTCGAGACACTCCGCATTCGCGAAGTCCAGTTGGCCATCGGGCTCTGCCGTCCAGACTTGCAGCGAGACCACCTCGGAAAGCAGCCGGAAACGCTCCGCCGACTCCGCCACCGCGTGCGCGGCAGCCTCCGCTTCACGCGTCGCGGTTTGCAGAGCGGCCTCGTTTTCTTTCTGCGCGGAGATGTCGCGCGTGGAGCCGGCGAAGAGGGGCGGTTCCGTCCCCGGAATATGGGTGATCGAAATTTCGCAGGTAAATTCGTCGCCATTCTTGCGCAGCGCCGGCAGCTCGTATCGACGCCCCAGAATGCGCGCTTCCCGGGTCGAGACGTAACGTTCGAGTCCTTGCCGATGCGCCTCGCGCAAACGCTCCGGCACGATGGTTTCACCCAGCGACTTGCCCGAAACCTCGGCGCGTGTGTGACCGAAGATCCGCTCCGCGGCAAAATTCCAGTCCGCGATTCGGCCTTCGTGATCCATCAGGATGAACCCGTCTAACGAGGTGTCGAGAATGGCGGTTTTCAGATTCTCGCTCGCCGAAAGCGCTGCCTCCGCCCGTTTGCGTTCGCTCGTGGCCCACGAGCGCTCCACCACTTCCTGCACGAGCGCGATCTCCGCGCTGGTCCAATTGCGCGGCGTCGTTTGATGCACCGCCATCATGGCGCGCAGGCTGTCTTGCTTCACCAATGGGCAGCAGATGATCGCCTTTACGCTGATCGCGTCGAACATGGCCGCGCCTTCAGCCGGCGCCACCTCCGCGTCCAAATCGCGGATCACGAGCGTCTCGTCGCTCCGCATTTTCCCCATCGCGCGCGGCCCGAAAAGCGAGAGTTCATACTCGCCTACCGTGCTCGCACAGTCGTCCGTGAAATCTTCCAGGATGGTGAAATGATTGCCATCCGCCTGCACCTCTGCGTAGGCGCAGCGCGAGACATGCAGATGCTCGCCCAGCATCCGCGTCGTCGTCGCCACGATTTCGGAGGGCTGCGTCAAGCCGCGCGTCGCCTCGCCCAGTTGATTGAGAAAACCCAACCGCGCTTCGTTCGCACGAAGGTCGCGCTCGACCGCCCGTTTCTCGGTCACGTCGTGAAAGACCAGGATCACGCCCATGATTTCACCGTCGTCACCACGGATGGGCGCCGCCGAATCCTCGATCGGCACCTCGCGTCCGTCCCGCGTCCGCAGAACGGTGTGATTGGCCAGGCCGATGATCTTTTTCTCGCGTAACACTCGCTCCACCGGATTCGGCACCGTCTCGCGTGTGCGCTCGTTGAAGATCGGAAAGACTTCGGTCAACTCGCGTCCGTTCGCTTCCGCACTGCTCCAGCCCATGAGCGCTTCCGCGGCGGGATTCAAAAAGTTCACCTGCCCGCGCTCGTCCGTGGCCACAACAGCATCGCCGATGGAATTCAGCGTGACGCGCAGTTGCGCCAGGCGGATCTCGGATGCGCGCAGACCGGCTTGGTACGAGGCGCTGATCCGTCGCAAGAGCCGTTGCAACCAGAGGATCAACAGTGGCACTCCCACCACTGCGGCGAGCCCGAGAGTCGCTAAGAGAACGACGACGGCACGACGCAGTGATTTGTCGCGACCTACGCGCAGCCGCCGTTCTTCATCGACGAATTTCTCCAAACGATCCTGCGTGGCTTGGAACTTCGGGCCACCCGCCAGGAGAAATGCGCGATCACGGATCAGCCCGGGATCGCCTCGCACCCGCTCCACTTCCGCGTCCACGAATTCCAACCACCGGCCCGTTTCAGCGCGTAACGTGGCCAGTTGCGCGACCTGCGGTGGATTGTAAGAGACCAATTTCGAAAGCGCTTCCGCAGTCGCGGGCAGATTGCGGCGTTCCTCGGCGAAAACCTGTAGATAGCTTTCATCGGTCGAGAGTCGATAGCCGCGAAAGCTCGTCTGCAATGCGAGCAACTTGCTTTGCAGCGCATTCGCCCGCGCGATGACTTGAGTGGAGTGCTCCACCCGGTCCGCCGAACGCAGAAGCACGATCACCAACGCGACCAGAGCCAGCAGCGGCAGACCGAGCGCGCACGAAAGTGCGAACGTCGCCCGGTGCAGACGCTGCCGGAAACTGCGTTCATCGAGGGTGCTGCGATCGTCGCTCATTCAAGAATCAGAAATACTGTCCACTCGTATTCGCGATACACGCGAGCTTCCTAACCCGCCGCAGGAAGTTCGCAACATCACGCGCCTCCCCCACGGCCACGCAATGGTCGCCCATACATCGCGGCCAGCCGCGCGTTGGAAAGCGATTCTCTCCGCACCCCTCACACCTCATGGACTCCATCAATCGCCAGCAGACCGAAGAAAATCGACAGAACCTCAGCGCGCAGGGACGCTGTCGCCAAAATCAAGGAATTGGTCGAGAAAGCGCAAACCTGCTTCTTCTGCACCGAGGTCATTACCAGCGAATCGAGCGGTGCCCGCCCCATGAGCGTCCAAAAAGTGGACGATGCCGGCAATCTCTGGTTCCTCAGTGCCGATGACAGCCACAGGAACGAAGAACTTAAGCTCGACGCTAACGTGCGCCTCTTCTTCCAAGGCTCCGCGCACTCCGATTTCCTCATGCTCCGCGGCACCGCCACCACGTCGCGCGACAAGGAAAAGATCAAGGAACTCTGGGAACCGATCGTCAAAACTTGGTTTACCGAAGGCGTGGACGATCCGCGCCTCACCGTGATCAAATTCGCGCCAAGCGAAGGCTACTACTGGGACACGAAACACGGTATGGCAGTGGCCGGGATCAAGATGATGATCGGCGCCGCGCTCGAGAAGACGATGGATGATTCCATCGAGGGGAAACTGCGCGTTTAGCGCGTGAAGAAAGCGCGCCGCTTTCCCACGATCCGGCGCGGAGGACTGCATCCCAACCTGAGTCGGTCGTTCCCGCGCGGGCCTCACCAAAAGAGTCAAGCGCGCCCGCTTGCGCAAGCGCCCTCCAATCCCAGAGTGGGAGCGCCGCGCAGGACAATTTCATGTCGCATATGCGACACTAAATTGTCCATCAAGTTTCGCTCTGTCGCGTAAGAACGCGTTGGTCGCAAATCCATGCTGAGTCCCCGAACGGCCACGGGTAGGGACGCCGCGCTGCGACGCGCGCAGACACCGGCACGTCATCACCTTGACGCGCGCCATCACCACAGCACTTTCCCCACTCGTTAGCCGCTTTCCGAATGTCTTCGTCCGCTGACACCACCGCCACCAAATCCCGCTGGCCCACTGGCGCCGTGGCCAACATGCTCATCGCCACGCTCGCCTTCGCCACCATGAACGTCTTCGTGAAGCAACTCGATCGCATCCCAGCGATGGAGATCGTCTTCTTCCGCTGCCTCGGCTCCGGCATCATCTGCGGCGCCGTCATCGCCCGCCAGCGCTTCGATTGGAAAGGGAACAACCACGCCCTCCTCCTCGCGCGCGGCACCTTCGGCACGCTGGCCCTTTTCTGCTTCTTCATCACTCTCCAGCACATGCGCCTCGCCACCGCCGTCACCATCCAATACCTCTCCCCCATCTTCACTGCCCTCATCGGCGTCTTCGTCCTGCGCGAGATCGTCCCGCGCCGCCAATGGCTCTTCTACGGCATCGCCTTCGCCGGCGTTTTCGTCCTGAAAGGCTTCGACTCCCACATCTCCACCTTCTATCTGCTCGTCGGCATCCTCTCCGCCATCTGCTCTGCCATGGCCTACAACCTCGTGCGCCGACTCCGCGAACGCGAAGAGACCATCGTCGTCGTCCTCCACTTCCAGCTCGTCGGCATCGTCGCCGGGCTCCTTTTCACCGCCTTCAATTGGGTCGCCCCGCTGCCGTGGGAATGGTTCTGCCTCCTCATGTGCGGAGTCCTCACCCAGATCGGCCAGGTCTGTCTTACCAAGTCCCTCCAATCCGAGCGCATCGCCCAGGTCGCCGTGCTCAATTACATCGGCCTCCTCTACGCCCTCCTCTTCGGCATCTTTATCTTCGGCGAACGTTACAACCTCCAGACTGTCCTCGGCATCGCACTGGTCGTAGCCGGCGTCCTCCTCTCCGTCCTCTTCGGCACACCCAAGCCCCCCGAAGTCATCGAAGAGGCGGAGACAGCGGTCGTGTAAACGTGGGGCGCAATTGCGGAAGCACGGACTCATCCCGACCTTCCGAGCGGAGTTCCCAACAACGCGTCGACGGCTCGGCGCAGATCCGGGACATCTTTCGTCGCCACATCCCAAAGCTCTTGGTCAATCACCTCGTCGTATCCGCGAATCATCACGTTCCGCATCGCTATAATCTGTCGCCACGGAATCGCCGGGTGCCCGGCGCGGCAAGTCTCCGAAAGTCTCGTCGCCGCTTCGCCAATCAGCTCCACGCAGCGCTCCAACGCCCGGCGGAACCCGCGGTTGGTCATCAGCTCTTCTGACGCGCGACCAGCCACCAAAGCGGCAACTTCATCTGCAAACTCGACTATCTGGCGGAATGTCAGGTCCGGCTCACGCCTGCTCATACAACTTCACCGCTTCCCGTCTCACTTGTTCTCGAATCAAAGGATGGAGCTGCGAAGCGAAGTCCACTCGATCGCCCAAAATCGCGCCCAGTTCCTCCGCGAAATCAAAATAGCCCAAACCCAAGCCCCGGAGTGCGCCGGTCGCAAACTCCGCCAGCACGTCGATGATCACTTCGTTCGGGATCAAAGTCCTCCCGTAGAACCGATCCAAAGAGTGAGAGGGAAGTAACACCCCGTTCCCGACAAAACCGGGCAATCCTCTCGAGATCGATTGCAATGGGCAATTGAGCCGTCGTCATAGCTGGTAAATTTAACACCCGCCCTTCGAATGGCCAACCGAATCATAAATCAGGGTAAGCGGCATACCGGCTAATTCTCTACCTCTCTCCGCCCACCGCTATTTCCCACTGCCCCTCCTCCGGGTGGCGCACGCGACCCATTTAGTTTTCAGCTTTTCCGCCCGTCCACCAAACTCCGCTTCCGCGATTCAACTTAAAATCTAAAACTTCAGACCTAAAACTCCCTCCATGCCCACCAAGAAATCCAGCACCAAGCAGAAAAGCGCAGCCGCCAAAACTCCTGCCGCGAAAAAGAGCAGTGCCAAAAAAACGCCCACCGCCACGAAGAAAAAATCCGCGGCAAAGAAAGCCACCGGCCGCAAAACGACCCGCCCAAAAGCGCGGAAGCCCACCAAAAGCAACGAAGGCGGAATCACCGGCTTCGTGAAAAACATCATCGCTAAATTCTAAAGCGCCGAGCCGCGGGAAAGGCGTTCCGCCAAATGTAGCCACTTCGCTGGATCGAGGCTCTTCCCGGAGAGCACGGCGACGCAGCGCCGTGGCTACATCAATCTGCCCGCCGCTAACCTGTGTAGCCGCCTCGCTGCGCACGCCACGCCGTAGCGTTCCCTGAGGCGGGTCGAAGCTTCCATTTCATCCTTCTGACTTCTCACCTCTCACTTCTTCACCAGCCTCCTCAATCTCCTTGCCCTTAAGCTCTCGGCTGGTGGTGATCTCCCATTTGTCGTCGGCTCCGAATTTTACGGTGAAGAGAAAGGCTGATGCGCTCGAGACCGGCCCGGGAGAGCTGTAGGCGTAGATGATCGCGGTCTGGGCGTCGATCCACTTCGTGACCTTGAAGACGAACCGCGGCTGGATGGTCCTCCAGACTCGCGGAGTGCGCATGCCTTTCGGCAGGTGTTTCGCGAAGTGGGCGAAAGAG
The DNA here is from genome assembly GCA_038258815.1 of Chthoniobacterales bacterium. Taxonomy (GTDB): domain Bacteria; phylum Verrucomicrobiota; class Verrucomicrobiia; order Chthoniobacterales; family UBA10450; genus JACCTI01. The sequence continues at coordinate 6,723 of JBBSPM010000014.1, read as the reverse complement.
TCCGGCTTGTCCGCATCGATGGGCGACGGGAGCACGACCCATTTCTCGTCGCGGAGCTGGTAGAAGGCGCTCGTCTCGTAGGTGGTGTGCGGCTGGTGCGGCGGGCTGTAATTGAAAACGAACCGTTGCGAATCCGGCGCCCAGAGCAGATCGGCGGTGCGGCAGTAGGGAACCTGCACGGAGTTCGAGAGGTCGAGCACCATCTCGTTCGTCCCCGCTTTGAAGATGGCGGACCAGAAGCCGTCGTCGCAGTGGTATTCCCACTTCCCATCAGGCGATGAGATGGAGTGGGTCTGCGGCTTTGGGGACTCATCTGCGGCCGGTAGCGGCAAGGCCGCGAGAAAGGCGAGAGCGAAGGCGGCGATGGGTCGGCAATGGGAGATATTCACGGGATGGGCGGATTGGAGCGTGAAACAAGCGGGGTGTCGATTCTTCAGGGCGAGCGATATTCGTGCGCGATTTGTAGCCGCGTCCCTGGGGGACGTGCGAGAGCGGTGCCCGCATACAGGTAAGACGTTTTCCTGCTGCGAGGCGGCCACGCCACTGCACTTTCCAAGGCGTCCCTTCCGCATGTGTGCAGAATTCGCCAAAGAATACGCTTGTAAGATTCTCTCCGGGAGCGCCCTAATTTCACGATATCGAAAACACACAACCCAACCACAGCCATATGAAAACCACATCTAAACTCACGCTCATCACGTCCATCAGCCTACTCAGCGTCGCTGCGCTTGTCTTGGCCGCCGAACATCCCGTTGCCTCTGTCGACTCCGAGGCCGCGCTCGCAAAAGTCAAAGAAGGCAATGCCCGCTTCGCCAGTAGCACGGTTTCCGAAGGGAAACCTACCGCCGCCAAACGAGCCGAGACTGCGCAGGCTCAACACCCCTTCGCCGTTGTCGTCGCCTGCGCCGACTCCCGCACGGCACCCGAACTCGTCTTCGACCAGAACATCGGCGACCTTTTCGTTGTCCGCACGGCTGGCAGCCTGGTTGATGACCACGGCTTGGGGAGCATCGAATACGCCGTCGACCATCTGGGTGTCCGCCTCATCATCGTCCTCGGCCACGAGCGGTGCGGCGCCGTCACCGCCGCCTTGGCCAGCGATTCGGCTCCCGGCCATGTGGAGTCTTTGGTTCGCGACATCCAACCTGCGGTCAAAGCCACCAAGGGCAAGGAAGGCAATATGCTGGACCTGACCATTGCCGAAAACGCCCGCCTCGTCGCCGCCCAGATTCGCAAGGAGGCCAGCTTTGGCGAAGTCGCCAAGGAAGTTCGCGTCGTTTCTGGCGTTTATGATCTTGATACCGGCAAGGTCGAATGGGCCAAAGAGTAGTGGCCCAATGCCTAACCATGCCCTGCATGCGTGATCTCGCCCATCATCCAATCCAATCCCCCAAACCTTCCCAAGACTCCGCGCCGGAGGTCTTTTCTGGTTACCGCTTTGGCGTGGACAATCATCGTGCTGAGCGGGCTGATGCTTCCGATCAGCGGGCTCACGCTCATGATGTTTATGGTCAAGAGCTACGGCACGGCGTCGGGGACGCTGACCGGGTTCCTCGGCATCGTGGTTCTGCCACCGGTGGTGCTCGCGGCGGGCATCGGCCTGCTCTGCCGGCGGACGTGGGCGTGGTATGCCGTGCTGCTTTTGCTGAGCGGCTTGGTCGCTTACAACGCGTGGGCCCTCTTGCTGGCACCGCCGGAGATGACAATCACCACGACCGCCAACGGAGTGCAGACGTTCACGCCCACGGAGTCTCGCTCCAAGTTCTACAACGTGCCCTTCCTTTCCGTCTGCTCGGTCATGCTTTTGACGCTGCTCTCGCGTGCGGCTCGCGCCGAGTGCGGGATTTCACGCACGCAGGCACTGTAGCCACGGCGGGCGGCTACAGCGTCAAAGCGCGCCGACGGCGTGCGAGATGAGCAGAAGAAAGGCTCGTTTTTGCAACTGATCCGGCTAAAATCGGAAAACCACAACGGTGGCTAAATCTAGGAGCAAGGATATGCCAAGCCCAGCAAGTCCACCAATGCCGTCCAAGCAACCAGCGGTGGCGGCCACCAGGAGATATTTTGCGCGTACGCCCGCCGCAATGCCGATGGGAGAAACTCGGGCGATGCTCGCGATGGAGGACTTCGAGATGTCACGATCCTCGCGAGTCTCCGGCGAAGTAATGATCGCCGAACTCACTGACGAGCAGGTAGAACGCGCCCGCAAGGAAGGCGCCGAGGTTTTTGGCGACCTTGAGTTCGAGCATTTCGAACCGGCATCCGAGGCTCATTCGCGGTACTGGGAGTCGGGCCCAGAGGTCGCAACGATGGCGCATCCGGCTGCCGGTGGTGGGCTCGATGAGGTTCTCGATCAAATTCGCGCTCCGAAAGCTTGGGCGGTCAGCCGCGGCGAGGGCGTCACTATCGCGATCATTGACACGGGAATTTGCCCAACCCTGCCCGACATCCCAGCCAACAAGAGGTCCTCCATCGACCTCTCAAGTCATTACCAGGGAGCGCACTGGAACGATCCGAAGGGGCATGGGTCGATGTGCGCCGTGATTGCTGGCGGTTCCAATGCGAGCGGCGGACGATTCAATGGCGTGGCGCCTGACGCAACGGTTCTTTCGGCTCGAACAACCCTTCTCTCGACCGATATCTATCGCATCTACGAAGAATTGGTTTTGCTCAAGCGTAGCGGCCAGATCGGCCCGCTGGTGGCGAGCAATAGCTACGGCCTCTACCAGTGTAGCCCTCCAGCCGAGCTGCCCGACAATCACCCGTATATGGAGGTCGTGTTACAGGCCATTCAAGAAGGCATCGTGGTCGTGTTCGCGGCGGGGAACAATCATTGGGATGTCCTCTGCAAGCACGACCCCGCCGCGTGTGAGCCCAATACAATCTGGGGCGCCAATTCACACGACCAGGTTCTGAGCATCGGGACGGTGAACGCAAACGAGTCGAATACCGACACCTCCACGCCGCATCCCAACTCGAGCCGTGGTCCCGGCCAATGGGCCCATGAATTCCCGAAGCCGGATTGCGTCGCGCCCACTTATGGGGAAGTCGTTTGGGGGTGCGGATACCGCTACATGGATTGGTGGGGCACGAGTGGTGCCTGTCCGCAGGTTGCTGGTCTCGCGGCACTCATGCTCGCACAAGACTCCAGTTTGACGCCCGCTCAGGTAGGGGACCGGGTTCGAACGACTTGCAGACCACTGAACGCCGGATGGAATTGCGTCGGCCGCGGAATCATTGATTGCGCAAGCGCGCTGGGCATTTGACGAGCAAAAGTGGCAGAGCGAGTCTGACTCCAGATTGTGATTCTCAAATTTCAGAGTCAAGAGGAGGTGCAGGTGTTTGCGAGACGCTTGGAGAAAGAGCGGCGCGATCTGCTGGAACACATCCGCATTTCGAGGCTGAATCCTGTCATCACAATCGACAATATTGACGAGGAGCAGGCGGATTGGTGCAGGAAGCATCTTGCCGGATCGGCCGAATTGTTCGAGGACATCCAGTTCCAGCCGTTCGCGACAAAGGAGCAGGGGTAAGCCTCGACCTCAGCGTCCGGCGGTACACGCCTTTAGCGACGCTGATGCAATCATCGCGGCGCTCGGCTTGCAGCAGCCTCCCGAAGGCGGTTGTTGAGTGCGGGATTGCACGAAATTCAGTCGCAGTGCCAAACGGTCGCGCCGCAGGACGAGAGTTCGCAATCCAGTTAGGTCGCTAAAAAGCGATCTCATAAGCACGCTGACACCGTAGCCACGGCGCTGCGTCACCGTGTTTAGCAGTGGTGCAAACGCCCCGACGCAGCGGGGCGGCTACAGCGTCAAAGCGCGCCGACGGCGTGCGAGATGAGCAGAACCACCAGCACGAGCGAGATCGCCACCTGCAGCATCGTCAAGGCCTTGGCCCAGCGCGCCAGCACGGGCGCATCGGTGGGGCCAAAGGTGGCGCTCTGCATCATGGCGATGAAGAGGTAATCGACAAACCGCGGACGCCATTCCTCCGAGATCCCGAAGCGGCTCCGTTCCGCTTTCTCGGTCTGCATCTGCGGAAAGACGAAGCTGCCGCTGCCGAAACCGGCGCGCGTCTGGCGTTCATTTGGGCCGCCGCCATCCAGCCGCCAATACCAGAGCGCAAACACGAGCACATTGCTCAGCCACAATTCGCCGCCCGAAATCAAGAGCGGCATCCCCTTCTCCTTCTGCGCCGCCAATCCCGCGATCAGCAAGACCACGGAGCCGATCAAGCCGATCGTGATCACGGCGCTGATGGCGAGCCCGAGGTAATGATTCACCCGCAGCCGCCCGCTCCGATGCGTCCACAGAGCCGGAATCAAAAGCACCAGCACCACTACGGGCAAAACCCAGCGCGGCGCAAAGTTGAGCCAGGACGGGAGCGCCAGATTGATCCCCGCCACCGCCAGCAGCGCGAAGAGGGCCTGCCAGCGCGGCTCGGGTTTATCCGCAGTCTTCGGTTTTGCCACGGCCTCGCTATAACACCGAGCCGCGCCCACGAAAACTGAATTGCGGACGATGTTCGAAGCGTGGGTTTGACGACGGGTTAGTCTTCGCTGGTATCGGCGGTGTGTGCTCGTTAGAAACGGTGTGACTTCTCCACCAGGAGGATGATTTGACCCGAAAGTTTGTTCTATTCGCGGCGCTGCTCTTCGCCGCGCTCATCGCCGGCGGTCAATATGTCGTCTGGTGGGACTACAACCCCGCCGATATGTCGGCCGCTTTTTATACGGAAAAAATGCAACGCGCGATCCGGGTGATTGGCACCCCGCTCTTCTCGGTGCTGTGCGCCGCGGCGGTGATGACGATCGCCTCCGCATTGCTGGCGCGCAGGGATCGCGGTGCCTTTAAGCTCCTGCTCGCGGCGTGCGCGTGCTACGTGACGGCCGTGCTTATGACGAAGTTCGGCGCCATTCCGATCCTCGATCAAATCGCGGCGTGGAACCTCAATTCTCCACCGGCCGCGTGGCGAGTAGCGGCCGACAAATGGTGGTGGATTCACACCGTGCGATTTGCCTTCCAACTCGCGGGTCTGTGCCTCCTGCTGGCGGTTGCGCTCCGCGCGCCGGATAAGCGCAACGCGTAGTCGACAGCGCGGCGCGGGCTGCCGCAGCGACGATCACCTATTTCAAAACGAAGGCTGTCGGCAGACCGGCGGGGCCTGCTTACTCACCGCGGCGTGTAACGAGCAGTAGTTCCACTCGCTTCAGTTCGCGCAAGACGCGGTTGGTGTGCATCTCGAGCCAGAACCAGAGCTTGAGGAAGCTGACCATGAGCATCAACAACATCGCCAGCGCGCCCCATTGGACCTGGGTTTGGAGCGTTTCTGCTCCGTAAAACTTCCACCCCGCCCAAACGGCACCGCCGAAGAGGACGAAGCTGAGGACAAAGGCGAAGGTGGAGATAAAACGATTCCGGCCGCGGAAAGCGGTGAGCGCTTCCTCGGCGAGGTTCGGTTCTTCGAGAAGGTCGGGCCCGGCGCCATCGCGGCGCAGGGCGGCTTGGATTTTTTGATCGATGTTGTTCATATGGATTTGAGTTGGTGTTTGAGGATTTCGCGGAGGGAAAATAGCCGGGACTTCACGGTGCCGGTAGGGATGCCGAGGATTTCGGCGATCTCAGCGACCGAGCGCCCCAGTTCGTAGAAAAGGTGAAGAAGGTTGCGCGATTCGGCGGGCAAACGGGCCACCGCCCCTCGGAGCGCGAGAACTTCATCGCGCGGCTCGTTGGCGGTCGGGTCTGCGATTGGCGCGGGAGCGAGTTCGGCGGCGGCGTTGAGTGCGACGACCTCGCGGCGCCGCTCTATACCGGTCCGGCGGATCCAATCGACCGATCGTCGCTCGACGATGCGGAAAGCCCAGCGCGGAAAACAGGCGGGATCTTCGAGACGCGACAGTCCCCGCGCGATCGCCAGCCAGACTTCCGCGAGTACTTCATCCGCGGCATCGGGCCGTTCGACCCGCACCAGCGCCATCCGGCGAAGATCGCCGGTCCACAATTCATACAAATCGCGAAACGCCCTCTCGCTCCCACCCTGGGCCGTGAGGACGAGCAATTCCGTCAGAACTTGTTTCGGGTCCGGGTTCATCGCTTTCAACCAAGAGGTCGAACTCGGGAAAGATCCGGTTCACAGAATCGACCGAGGTCCCATTTCAGTATTGTCCCGTTGTCCGGACAATACGGATTGAAACACCGATCCACACCTGTTGCTTTAATCAACGAGTACCGGATTTTCGGGCAATCCTAGCTCGCGGCACAGAGACGGTCCCGGCGGACCCACGATCACGTCGATAGCGGCAAAATCCCCGTCCGCAGCGCGAAGAATATTTGTGTCATGAGCGTCGGCGGCGATGAGCCCTAACTTCGAATGGTAAAACATCGGCGCGTCCGGCTGCGCGGGCATTCGCTCGAACCCAAACCTCCCGAAGTAAGAATTTATCTCGCTCTGGAATGGCACCGAGCGAATCGGGTGCGCGTCGATCCAAGGTTGGGAGCACATCTCGGAGCACATCTCGATTTGCTGCTCATCGTCTCGCGCCACGCCGAGAATACGGAATTGATCGCCGAACAGCAGATTACACCATGCGAGCCGCCGCAGATACTCGCCTGGAGTAGCCTGCCGACCTTCGCCGTAGGTGGAATGCCCGAATCCCGGATTTCAAGATCGCCGAGTTGACGATAGTAAGCTTTGACCCCGAATCCCGAATTGACCCCGAATCCC
>JBBSPM010000013.1:0-85740 GCA_038258815.1 Chthoniobacterales bacterium | reverse complement strand
GCTGGGGCACCGTTTTTAACTCCAACTGAATCTGGCGGATCTTCTGATCGCGATTCTGCAGGATGAGAAGCTGCTCCAGTTCTGGTTGCACGAGCCCGAAGGTTATGGGCTGCGCGGATGGTCGTCAATTACGCTCGTGCGCGCATCAATAGGTCTCGACGGGAGAACGTTTTCCGTCCTCCGCACTGCGCTCCGCCGCTCGCTCCGCGCCTAGAACGGCCACCCGCAAATTCCAAACTTCGTGATCGAGTTCTCGGAAGGCTTCCTCGGAGAAGGCTTCCGGTGGCGACATTCTCTCTTTGAAGCACGCGACATTTTCGAGCGCTCGTTCTACCTCCGCTGCCGGGACCGATGAGATCGCGGAACGCGCCTGATCGATCGCGTCTACGCGGTGGCAAATCATCGCCAGGTCATTTCCCGCGTCGAGCGCGCGCCGGACGGTTTCGTCGAGACTGTATTCGTTATAGATCGCGCCCATATCGAGATCGTCGGTCATGATCAGACCCTCGAATTTCATCTCTTCGCGCAGGAGTTCCTTCACGATGCGGCGAGAAAATGAGGCGGGCAGTTTTTCCGTTTCGAAGCAGGGATACCAACCGTGGCAGATCATCATGCTGTCCACGCGGGCCGCGAATTGACGAAAGACCGCCAGTTCGTGCTCCTCCAATTCCTCGGATGAGCGATTGATCCGAGGAAGATCGTGATGCGCATCCACTCCCGCGGCGGAGTAGCCGGGGAAATGTTTGCCGCAGCTCGCGATCCCCTCCTTGCGTAACGAGTCGTTAAACGCGCCGGCCAGCCGCGCGACTTGGGCGACGTTCGTGCCGTAGCAACGTCCACGCAGCGAATTGTCGGCGTCGTCATCGAAGGAAATGTCGAGGACGGGGCAGAGATCGAGATTGAAGCCGAACAGGCGCAGGAGCTGGCCGGTGATCCGTCCGTGCTCTTCCACTAGCGCAAGATCGTTTTTTTCGCGGAGCTGTTGCGCGTTGGGCGGCTCGTTCCCGATCAAGCGCAGACGCGAGACGCGACCGCCTTCTTGATCGATCGTGATGATCGGCTCGACGTCGCTCAGATCCCGAAGATCATCGATCAACTTCCGTAACTGCACCGCGCTCGTAATGTTGCGGCCGAAGAGGATGTAGCCTCCGGGTTGCACTTTGCGAAAGAGGTCGGCGGCAGCGGAATCGAGTTCCGTGCCGGGCACGCCAGTGAGGAGCAATTGGCCAAGGTGGTCGGGCTTCATGGAGTCGCGACTCTAAACAGGAGAACGCGCGCGGCCAAGTCGCTTCAAGGAGGGGCGCTCTCCAGGTCGCCCCGGTTCATCGCTGAAACGCGGCGGCCTGGAGAGCGCCGCTCCTTGGTTGTCGCTCGCGCTTACTTCGTCGAAAGTCCCGCACGTGAGCAGCATCGGCATCTACGGCGGCACTTTCGACCCAATCCATCATGGGCATTTGATCCTCGCGCGTGAGGCGATGGAGCGACTGGATATCGATCGCATTCTCTTCGTCCCGGCCGCGCAATCTCCGTATAAAATCGATGCCTCCAACACGCCGGTGACCACGCGTTTGGCAATGCTTCAAGCTGCCCTCGAAGGGGAAGCTGGCTTCGCCATCGACGAGCGTGAACTCCATCGCCCGCCTCCTTCCTTCGCGATCGACACGATCGAAGATCTCATGCGCGATCACCCCGGGCAAAAGCTCGTTTACCTCATCGGCTCGGATAATTTGCCGCGGCTCCGCACCTGGCATCGATTCAACGATCTGGAAAAGCTGGTCGAGTTCGTCGTCCTCGATCGCAGCGGAATCACGGCCGATTCGCCCTATCGCACCATCCGCCGCTCGATCGACATTTCGTCGACGGAAATCAGAAAGAGGGTTGCGGAGGGGCGGTCCATTCGTTATCTCGTACCGCCAGCGGTGGAAGAGATCATCGCGCGGCATCATCTTTACCAGGACTCCCACAGATAACCTCCGAAGAATTAGCGAAAACCTGCGCCGAGCTGGCTTCGAACAAGAAGGCGGAGGACATCGTGGTTTTGGATCTGCGGGAAATTTCCACCTTCACGGATTTCTTCGTGATCTGCTCCGCCGCTTCTGAGCCGCAGTTGAAAGCAATCGCGGGTGAGATCGAGGCGCAGCTCAAGAAGGACCACAAGGTGCGTCCCTCAGCCGTCGACGGCTTCCCCACCAGCCAATGGATCGTGATCGATTACATGCAGGTGATCGTCCACATTTTTCACGCGGAGAAGCGAGAGTTCTACGCGCTGGAAGATCTCTGGAGCGACGCTCCCCGTCTGGCTTGGGAATCCCCCAAGCCGCAACCTTAACCGGCCGCCGCTATTTTGTGGTCGGCTTGGGCGAAGCAGCCGGTGCGGCCGTAGCTGCCGGCTTGGCCGAAGCGCTGGGAGTGGACGCCGCTGCTGGCGAGGCACCCGGAGCGGGTTTGCCTGCTGGAGGCATTCCGGGGGCCGGAGCGGCGGCCTCTGGCGCCTTAATGCTCACGAGTTCCACTTCAAAGATTAGGGTTTCGTTCGGCCCGATATCCTGGCCAGCGCCACGTTCGCCATAGCCGAGTTCGGACGGAATGAAGAATTGATATTTCGCACCCGGCTTCATCAGTTGGAGACCTTCGGTCCAGCCCTTGATGACGCGGTTGACTGGGAAGGTGGCCGGCTCATTGCGCTTGTAGGAACTGTCGAACTCTTTCCCATCGATCAGCGTCCCTTTGTATTGCACCACCACCGTGTCAGTCTCTTTCGGCGACGCGCCGCTGCCCTCCTTGAGGACCTTATACTGTAGATCGACGGTCTTTTCCTTCTCGCCCGCCGCCGCATCACCCGGTTCCGCGGGCACTTTCACCGGCAAAACTTTCACGCCTTCTTTCGTCTTGTTCTCGGCCAGGAATTTCTCACCCACGGCTTTGTTTTTCCCGGATTCTTCCTTCGCTTTCGTAGCTTGTTTTTCCATCATGCTTTTCGAATAGGCGGCCATCGTCGCCTTAACCTCATCATCGGTCATCGCGGGCTTTTTGCCGTCCACCGCGTCTTTCAATCCCGCCATCAGAACATCGAGGTTGATGTCCATATCCTGCTTTTTAAAAGTGCTACCGATGTCGAGCCCGATGCTGTAACTAACTTTGTCTTTTTCCGTTTTCAGATCGGTTGTGCCTTGCGCAAAACCGGTGGAAGTGAGGGCGAGCAGGGCGAGATAGATGATCGATTTTTTCATAAACAATTTTGCGTTCGCAGCGTCCGACCAACGGCAGGCCGCGGAAGTCAGCACGCTAGTGGGAAAAGTTCTGCCGTCAAGATGGCGGCGCCAGCGGGTGGTCTTCGCGGTTTTCCTGCTCATCGCCGTGGCCGGCAAGGCCCACGCGATCGAGTTGTCGCGCCCTGATGCGTCCCGGATCGGGCGAAAGATTTGGCAAAACGAGTGCGCAGGAACGGTCTCGGGTTTGACCTCGTGGAATTCGGGCGAAAATTTTGCCTCCCTCGGCATCGGCCATTTTATTTGGTACCCGAAAGGCGAACGTGGCCCGTTCGAGGAAAGCTTTCCCGATTTGGTCCACTTCGCCACCAAACGCGGCGCCAAATTACCCGCGGCGGCTCTGCAGAATCGCGACGGTTGCCCATGGAAAACCCGGGCCGAATTCAACGCCGCCCAGGATGGCGCCGAGATGAAAGAGCTACGTCGCTTCCTCGCCGACACCGTCGATTTGCAGACGCAATTCCTCGTGCAACGCCTCCAGCAAGCCCTTCCCAAAATGCTCGCGGAAGCGCCCGCCGCCCAGCGATCGGACATCCAACAGCGGTTCCAGCGCGTGGCCAGCACGCCACAGGGCTGCTATGCGCTGGTCGATTATGTTAACTTCAAAGGCGAAGGCGTGCTCGACAGCGAGCGCTATCAAGGGCAAGGATGGGGATTGCTGCAAGTGCTCCAAGGTATGAACGGAAATGAAGATGGTCCCGCTGCGGCCCAAGCCTTTAGCGCTTCGGCAAGACGCGTCCTCACCCAACGCGTGAAAAATTCACCGCCCGAACGGAAAGAATCCCGCTGGCTGGCCGGTTGGCTGCAGCGGGTCAACAGCTACGCGCAAAAATAAAAGTCGTGATCGCCAAAACCTCACCCCTCCTCTTTGCCCTCGTTCTTTGCGCGCTCGCGCAAACGGCTCTCGCGCAGAAACCTCGGCCAACCATTTCGCGGCCCGGTATGCCCAAGCGCACCGCCCCTGCCACCACGACCGCTCGCGCCACTCCTCCGCTGAAGCAGCCGATGAAGAAGGCGTCGGAGTTGATCAGCCGACAACCACCCGTGAACGTCAATCAAAGCGTCTACGAATCCCTCTCGCCGGACCAATCGCGCGTCGTCGTTTCGCTTTCGAAGCAACGCGCCTATCTCCTGCGTGGCGACGACATCGCAATCGACAGCCCCATTTCCTCTGGCAAACGCCAGGGGATGACGCCAACGGGCCATTTTTCCGTGATGGAAAAGGATAAGGATCACCGTTCCAGCGTTTACGGTAATTTCGTGGATCGTTCCGGCCGCACCGTGCGAGGCGGCGTGAGCCTTAAGATCGATTCGGCGCCCAGCGGCACACATTACGTCGGAGCTCCGATGAAGTGGTTCATGCGCCTCACCGGCGACGGCGTCGGCATGCATATCGGAATTCTGCCGGGTTATCCGGCATCGCACGGCTGCATCCGGATGCCGCCGCAGGCCGCCGAGATGTTTTACGCGCGCGTGAAGGTCGGCACGCCGGTAGAGGTCACGCAGTAGACGCTTCGGCGGTGCTTTCCGCGAGAATCTGTTCGCGCAGAAGCTGGAGAGCGGCTTGCGTGGCCAGGTGCTTGAACGCCTGGCGTTCCGCTTGGAACCGGCGACGCAAAACTTTCGACTGCCCGGAGGCTGCGGCGAACGCGATATAGACCGTCCCCACCGGTTTCGCCTCCGAGCCGCCATCGGGCCCAGCGATTCCTGTCGTCGCGAGCGCGTACGTCGCGTTCGCCTTTCGCAACGAGCCAATGGCCATCGCCGCTGCAACTTCCGCGCTGACCGCGCCAAACTCTGCGAGCAAACTTTCGGGAACGTCTACGACGACAGTCTTCATCTCATTCGCGTAGGTTACGAATCCCGCGATGAAAACCGCCGAAGCTCCGGGAACATTCGTGACCCGGTGCGCAAGGTAGCCGCCCGTGCAAGATTCTGCGACGGCCAAAGTGGCGCTGCGGTCGAGTAGCAAGCGCACGACCGCGGTCTCCAATTCCTCGTCGTCTTTTGTGAAAAACTGCAGCGGGAATGCTTCTCGAATGAGTTCCTCCGCAGCGTCGATGGTCGCCTGCGGACCGATCACCCGCACGTCGACCTCGCCCAACCTGGCGCAATAGCCGATCTCTGCCTCCGGCAGCGACAGCAAACGCTCGCCCACCGCCGCCTCCACCACGGATTCGCCCACGCCTGCGAGCCGGAAAGTCTGGCAGATCATCCCTTCACTTTTCGGCACAATGGTCTGCAAAATAGGCAGCACCGAAGTCCGAAACATCGGGTGCAACTCGCGCGGCGGTCCCGGGAGCAGGAACAAGTGCGGCGTCCGTTCGGCCTCATTCCGTCCCACAAGATACAAGCCCGGCGCCGTGCCGTTGGCGTTCGGAAGCACGGTTGCCCCTTCCGGCACATCGGCCTGGCGCAATATCCGGTCCGTCATCGGAAAACCACGGCTGCGCAAACGCTCGGTAATTGCGGCCGCAACTACCGGATCCTGGAGGAGCGGCAGTTTCAACAATTCCGCCGCTGCTTCGCGGGTGATGTCGTCTGTGGTGGGTCCTAATCCGCCCGTGACAAAGATGATGTCGGCGTCCACAGAAGCAGCCGCCAGGGCCTCACCGATCGCGGGACCGTCTGGCACTGTAATTTGCCGCTCTACCCGCAGACCGAGCGGAAAAATCTCACGCGCAATAAAGGTGAGGTGAGTGTTGAGAACATGGCCGAGAAGCAATTCGGAACCGGTATTCAGGACGACGACGTTCATGCGAAGGAAGGCAGAACGTCCAACGTCCAACCTTGAACTACAAGCGGCGGGCGCTGTAGCGGCGGTCTATGACCGCCGAACGCGCCGCCTGCAATCCACGTTTTCCGGCGGTCACAGACCGCCGCTACAGGACCGATGCCGCGCCATGCCCGGAATTGAGCGTTGAACGTTTAAAGCGCGCCGCGCTTCCGCTCCTAAGCGGCGTCTTTGTCCTGCTTCTTCCGAATCAGCGGGAGCTTCTTTCCTTCCACCACCGCGCGATTGATCGTGACCTCCGCGATGTCCTCGCGGCTCGGCACTTCATACATGATGTCGAGCATGATCCGCTCCAGCATCGACCGGAGTGCTCGCGCGCCAGTTCCCTTCGTCACCGCCTGCGCGGCCAAAGCCCGCAACGCATCTTTCGTCACACTCAAGCGCACACCCTCCATCGCGAAGAGCTTGGTGTACTGCTTGATCATCGCGTTCTTCGTCTCAGTCAGGATCATCACCATTTCGTCTTCGGTGAGAGCATCCAAAGCCGTCACTACCGGCAGACGACCGATGAACTCCGGAATCATCCCAAAGCTGAGCAGATCCTCCGGCTCCGTGTGCTGCACGGCGACCTTGGCGAGCGCGTCTTCCACTTCCAGATCCGGACTGTTAAATCCCATCGTGCGTTTGCCGATGCGCTTCTGCACGATCTTATCGAGACCCACAAATGCGCCGCCGCAGATAAAGAGAATTTTTTCCGTGTTTACCTGGATGTATTCCTGGTGCGGATGCTTCCGCCCGCCCTGTGGCGGGACGTTGCACGTGCTGCCTTCGAGAATCTTGAGGAGCGCCTGTTGCACGCCTTCGCCCGAGACATCACGCGTGATGCTCACGTTGTCCGTCTTGCGCCCGATCTTGTCGATTTCGTCGATGTAAACGATCCCGATCTCGGCCCGCTTCACGTCATAGTCGGCATTCTGGAGGAGACGCAGGATAATGTTTTCCACGTCCTCGCCTACATAGCCGGCTTCCGTCAAAGTCGTCGCATCCGCGATGCAAAATGGCACGTCGAGAATCTTGGCCAGCGTCTTGGCAAGGAGCGTCTTTCCAGAACCGGTCGGGCCGATGAGCAGGATGTTACTCTTCTCGATCTCCACGTCGGCAAATGGATCAGGCTGGAAAGCGGCCGAAGAATCCGTCGAGGCCGGTGCCTGCATTACTCGCTTAAAATGATTATGCACCGCGACCGATAGGGTCTTCTTCGCGACTTCCTGTCCGATCACGTAGCTGTCGAGTTCGCGCCGGATATCCACCGGTTTCGGCACTCGAATGGTGGAGGATTGCCGCCGCGCGTCCTCGGTCAGTTCCTTATCGAGGATGCTTTTGCAGACATTGATGCAACTGTCGCAAATGTAGACTCCCGGCCCGGCAATGAGTTTACGCACCTCTGCGTGGCTTTTGCCACAGAAGGAACACATCGTGAGATTGGAAGCGCGGGCCATGGATTACTCCATCTGCAAAGCAGTTCTTATTCCTCCACCTTATGAGGCAGTGCCGCCTCCGCGATTGCGGTCGATCCAGCCGGTGCCGTCCCCTCAAGTAATTTCGCTTCCTTCCGCGATTTAATGACCTCGTCCACCAAGCCGTATTCCTTGGCCTCAGCGGCTGAGAGGAAATAGTCGCGATCCGAATCGTGCTTCACCTTCTCCTCGGGCTGCCCCGTGTGCGCCGCGAGAATCCGGATCAAACGCTTCTTCAGCTTGAACATGTATTCCACCGTGCGCTCCACATCGCTCGCCTGGCCCTGCGCGCCACCGGAAACCTGGTGGATCATAATGTCGGAATTCGGCAGCGCGTAACGCTTGCCTTTCGTGCCCGCCGCCAGCAGCACCGCGCCCATGCTCGCCGCCATGCCGAGGCAATACGTCGTTACATCGCAAGTCAGGAACTGCATTGTGTCGTAAATCGCCAGCCCCGCCGTGACCGAGCCACCGGGCGAATTGATGTAAACGCTGATATCCTTCTTGCCGTCCTCCATCTGCAGGAAAAGCAGTTGTGCGATCACCAGATTCGCGATGTGATCGTCGATCGCCGTCCCGATGAAGACGATCCGATCCTTCAGCAACCGCGAGTAAATGTCGTAGCTGCGCTCGCCGCGTCCGGTCTGCTCCACCACCATGGGAACGAGGACGGATTGCGACAGATTTTGCGAGAAATTATGATTCGTTAGGGTCATGATGATGTTCCGTCGAGGCGCTCTCGCCGGACGACTTTAATGATGTTGTGATCGTAACATTCGACTTCAGAAAATCAAGGGTCTTGCCCAGCAGGATCTCCTCCGCGAGGCCATCAATGCGATCGTGTTCCTCCAGGTCCTTGCGCATTTTTTCCACAGGAATGTGGTATTGCGCGGCCTGCTCGCGGATGCGCTCATCCACCTCTTCGTGCTCGACCTTGATCTTCTCCTGCTCGGCGATGCGATGCAGAATGAAATTCGTTTTCAACCGATGCGCCGCCAGCGATCCCGCGCCCTCGATCAATTCCTTTTCCTTCCCCTTCAACATCTCGTCCGGAACACCACGCTCGCGATTGCGATGAACGAGTTCGTTTAAAGCCCGCCGCGTTTCCGCTTTCAGCAATGTCGGCGGAAGATCGAAGGTCACGTGCTCCTGCAAATACTTCACGATTTGCCCCTCCTTCTCGCGCTCGATCTCATGCTCTTTTTCGTGCTCGAGATTGTGCTCCAGGGAGTGACGCAGTTCCGCCAGCGTCTTGTCCTTCATCAACTTCCCGGCAAAAGCATCATCGAGTTCCGGCAGCACCTTCTGCTTGATCTCATTCAGCGTGACTGCGTAATCCGCCTTCTTCCCTGCGAGTTCCGTCACCGGAAAATCCTCAGGAAATTCCACCTGTACGCTGCGGGTATCGCCCGCGTTCATCCCCACGACCTGTTCGACGAAACGCGGCAGGAAATTATCGGCCGCTACGCGGAGCCAAAACTTCTTCCCGCCGTGCAAATTCTTGCTCGCTTCCGGCACGATCTCGCTGATCGCCACGCCGTCGATCGAACCATCGAAGTCGATCACCGCAAAATCCTCCAACGCCAGTGCGCGTCCGGCCACATCCGTGAAGTCCGCCGATTGATCGCGGAGTCGTTCCAAGGCCGCATCCACTTCCTCAGTCGTGACCTCGGCCGAAGGCAGCTCGACCGGGATGTTTTTGTATTCCGGCAATTCAAATTCCGGAGCCGTAACCACCGTCGCGCGAAAACTCATCGAGCGATCATCACCAAACTCGACGTCGTCCAAATTCGTTAGGGACAGAACGCGTAGTTGCTGCTGCGCGATCGCTTCGTGGTAGCTCTTCGAAACCAATTTCTTCGTCAGTTCGTCCTGAATTTCCTTGCGAAACTTCCGTTCGATCACCGCTCGCGGCGCTTTCCCGGTGCGATATCCGGGGATGCGCGCATAACGCGCGTAGTTATTGGCGATCGAATCCCATTCCGTGCGCACCTCCTCGGGAGGCAATTCAATTCGGAGCGTAGCCGTGCTATGCGGCTGTGTTTCTACTTCAACTTTCATGAGCGCAGCGACGGTAGCGGCGCGCCGCTCTCGACGCAAACGAAGTGGGCCCCTGCCGGCCAGCAAACGAGCTGTAGCAACGGCGCTGCGTCGCCGTTCCAAGCGTTATCGGCGAGTTCCGGCCCGGCGCCTCGACGCAGCGAGGCGGCTACAGTCCCGGAGACGAGAAAACGCGTTCGCCTTTCACGTAGACGGAATGCGTCTGCGGCATTCCAAAAAAGTAAGCCAGCTCCCGATAATCTTTGCAGTCGAAGATCGCGAAATTCGCCCGCTTGCCGACCTCCAGCGAGCCGACCTTATCGCCGCGCCCCAGGCTGCAAGCAGCGTTAATCGTGGTCGCCGTCACACCTTCCGCCGGAGTCATCTTCATCTGCGTCGCAGCGAGCGACAAAATCATCGGCATGGAAGGCGTCGGAGAAGAGCCGGGATTGAAATCCGTCGCCAATACCACAGCCAAGCCCGCGTCAATCATGGCCCGCGCCCTCGGGTAGCGCGTCTTACCAAGAGCGTAAACGCTCCCCGGCAGAAGAACCGGCTGCACCTTTGCCGCTTGTAAGGCCGCGATTCCATCATCCTCTGTTTGCTCAAGATGATCCGCCGTCGCTGCGGATAATTCTGCCGCCAGCCGCGCACCTCCGGAATTCGAAAGCTGATCCACATGCATACGCAGCCCCAACCCGTGTTCCTTCGCCGCAGCTAAAACCCGACGCGCCGTCTCGACATCGAAGTAACCACGCTCGCAAAAGATGTCGCAAAATTCGGCCAGTCCTTCCGCCGCCACCGCCGGCAGCATCTCGTTGATCACGAGCGCGACGTACCCCTGCGGGTCCGCCTGATATTCTTCTGGAACCGCATGCGCGCCCAGAAAGGTCGGCACAAATTCCAGCGCCGTCTCCGACGCGAGACCGCGGATCACGCGCAAGATTTTCAACTCATCGGCCAGCGACAAACCGTAACCAGACTTCGCCTCCACCGTCGTCGTCCCGCATTGCAGAAACCACCGCGCGTGTCGCAGCGCTTGCGCCTTCAACTCGTCTTCGCTGGCCGCTCGCGTCTTCCGCACGGTGGACCGGATTCCCCCACCCGCTGCCGCGATCTCCTCGTAACTAGCGCCGCGCGCGCGCATCTCAAATTCCTCCACCCGGTCGCCGCCGAAGACCGGATGCGCATGCGCGTCCACAAACCCCGGCAACACCACGCGTCCCGCGGCATCAACGATTTCCGCATCGCCACCCAATTCCGCTTGGATCTCGTCGGACGGCCCGGTGCTGACAATCCGACCGTCGCGCACCAAAATCCCGCCATCGACGATCACGGCCAACTCACTCATTTCCGCTCCCACCCGTGGTCGCGTCGGCCCGACAAGAGTAACGAGCTGCGCGGCGTGAAGAACCGCGAGTGTTTTCACGAAGGTGCCCCGCCCGTTTCTCGCAACACACCCGCGACTTGGGTCTTCAGTGGTTCGAGCTTCGTCTGCACGGCGTCCCAAAGGATCTCGTCGTCGACATTGTCGTAGCCGTGAATGAGCCGGTGACGAAGCCCCACGATGCGATGCAGATCGGGAATTCTCTTGGCGAGCGACGGTTCTGCCGTGACGCCACGGTTCAGCGCCTCGCCAATGATTTCGAATTGGCGTTCGACCGCGGAACGGAGCAAGTGCTCGCTCTCGTACGCTGCAAAATCCTTGCCCGCTGTGAAAGCCGCGATCGCCTCACAGGCGTTCACCACATCAAGCAACCGCTTCTTGATCTCGTCGGTCATAAACAACCCGCCGTTCCGAGGCAATCTTCTCCTCGAAGTAGCGATTACGAATGCTGCGCTCTGTGACCAGATCGACTTTGCGACCGAAAAGATCTTCGAGCGCGTTCGCAAAATCGAGGTATCGATCAGCGTACGTGCCCGGTGTCTTGTCCGCAAAGCTCACCACAAAATCCAAGTCGCTCGTAGCAGAGTCGAAGTCGTCGCGCGTCGCCGAACCGAAGATTTCGAGACGTTGCACGCCGAACCGCTGACATTGTTCCGCCAGATCGCTCTTGTGTTGCTCGATCGTGGCAACTCCCAGGCTCATGACCACAACGTTAACGACAGAGCCGGCCGATTGCCAACATTTGTGCTTGTTAGCGGCAACGCCCTCGTGGGCAGCGAGGACGGGGCGCTACCGCTCAGATCAAGCGCCTCTCTATTCGTCTTTATGCGGCGGGCGCCCTTCCGCAAACACCAGCATCATCAGCCAAAGAGTTCCTTGAGCGTTTGGCGATCTTGCGCCAGATCATCTTCCGAATAATGCCGATCGCACCCGTATCGCGCGAGGAAAGCCTCCGTTTCGTGCCAGGACAGGTCCAGCACATCCTGCACTTCAGCACGCGAAAGCTGCCATTCGCGAAATCCTTGCGCCACCAACGCCTCGAACGCGCTGCGCGCCAAATCCCGTCCTTGCGCCTTGAACGTCGCGGCAAGTCCATCCGCGATGGAAAGAGTCAGAATCATCGCTTCAAGCGTATCACGGCCTCGACCACCTTTGTAGCACGTATCAGGACGATTCAACCGCGCCGTCGTGCAAATCAGCGCGTTGATCGCCTCGAAGTCGGCGTTCTCACACCGTTCGTCGTTCGAGATGACAACCGCCGGATGCGGCAACTCCTCACGAAACGGAAAGAGAAGGATGTCCCACTGCCTCACTGGACGATCCTTCGGACCGAGCGCTGCGCCAGCTCATTCGACTCTTTGATCTCCTCAGCGTCATAGCAATCGGCGAAGTAGCCCGCCGGACGCATCGCTAAGAAGCCCGTCAGCTTTGCAATCGGCTCACCGGCCCGAGTGATTACCACCTCTTCACCCTGGCGCGCGAGTTCCAGCATGCGCGCGAGATCGACCTGGGTCTGTTCCACGGTAGCGGTCATGCAGGCAGGCTAGAACGCCGCGCGTTTATCGTCAATGCGAGTCCCGGCGCTTCGCCCTTGATGCTTTTGGGTATCGGCGTCGGATAAACTGCACAACACGCGCAGCATCCTCGGCGATCTTCTCACCGTCGGCGTGGAAGTCTGGAGGCGCCTCAAAGGCGGGCGTAACAGCACGCTCTCGCATTATCGCGCACGGGTCACGGCATTTGAGGCGCGAGACCGCTCCGCGTTAGTTTTAGTTAGCGGTTCTCACATCAGGCTCGCCTTCTCCGACTCAGGAAAAAATTACGGAGCCGGCAGAAAAGGATTCACCACACGCGCGCCGCCGTAATCCTGTCCGTGATTCAGGTCCTCGGAATACAGCGTGGTGCAGCCCATTCGTTTGGCTGCCGCGAGGATTTGCGCGTCAAAATGGGACGTTTGGAAGCGCTCGGCGATCTGCGTTGCGGCCAGGACGAGCGCCCCATCGACTGCTGCCATCGAAAAGGCCAACCATATTTCCACCCATCGCCGGGCTTCCCTGCGACTCAGAGGCGCAAGTTGGCGCGGCGAAGTGCTGGCGCGGATAAATTCAGCCGCGACCTGCGCCGACCACGCCCCAAGCCGCGGACTGCACCAGCCCGCGGGCGATGCTCGTCTTGTCCGCCTCCGCGGGGTTCGTGCTCACCGCATAGAGCAGCACGTTCGTATCGAGGAAGAAATCAGCCACGCGCGTTGCGCTCGTCGCGGCTCATCGGCACGCCCGCGGTGAACTCCCAATCCGGCGCGGCGAACCGCTCGCGCATCACTCGGCGAGCGTCGGCCACGGACACCGCCGCCTTCGGCAGCAGCGTCGCAGTCACTTCGCCTCCGGCGAGAATGTCGAGACGTTCCCGCCGCGAGATCGCCCGGTCGAGGATTGCCGGATCGCGGTGGATTTCTTCCAGCGTCGTGGTCATGGCCCGAATATGTCATCCATCTCTCCCGGACTCAACGCCGAAGGTCGCACCCCAGCAGACTCGGCCAGGGATCTTCCCAGCCCGCGCGGAAGTCTGGAGCCGCTGCAAAGGCGGGCGTGACGGCACGCTCTGGATTATCGCGCACTGGTCACGGCGTTCGAGGCGAGTCCCTTCGCGACCGCTTCCTATGGCCTTGGCCGTTCGCGCCGGACTTCCACGAGATGATCGCCCGCGTCGAGGCGCTCGACGATGCCCGGAAGCAGAGGTTCGAGCCACACGAAAAGCACGCGGTTGGTGCAATTGCCGATGCGCAGCCAGACTGCCGCGGGCGCGCCGGGCGAGGTGAGGCAGCGCGCGGCGAAATCCTCGTCCTTGGTCAGCACTGTCCAGTCACCGGAGATCGCGAAATTCCAGATGCTGCCATCATCAGAATCGCGCAGTCCCACTTCGCGCACGGGCGTGGCGGCAAATCCCTTTTCTCCCAGCCAACTGGCGAGCGCGGGCGGCAACTGCGCGTCCACCAGGAAGCGCATGGCTCAGGCGACAACGAGCACCGGATGATCGAAGTAGTTGGCGGCGTAGGCGAGGCAGGCGCGGATGTCTTCAGCTTGCAGATCGGGAAAGTCGGCCAGGATCTGTTCCGGAGTCGCACTATCGGCAAGCATATCGAGCACGTCCTTCACGCGGATGCGCATCCCGCGGATGCACGGGCGCCCGCCGCATTGGTTGGGGTTGATGGTGATGCGATCCATGCTGCCAGCCTAGCGTGCGCGCACGGATTTGCACCGCTCATTTTCTCGGTCGGATAAACTGCACAACGCGCGCAGCCTCCTCAGTGATCTTGCCACAACCGGCGTGGAAGTCTGGAGCCGTTTCAAAGGCGGGCGTGACGGCACGCTCTCGTATTGTCGCGCACTGGCCACAGCGTTCGAGGCGCGAGGCCGTTCCGCTTTAACCGATGAATTGCAGCGCGTGGGATACTGATTCCCAAACCGGAGTTGAGAACGGGAAGCGAAAGGGCATTCTTTTTCATGCAGCGCGGGATCTTTGATGGCCTGAAGAGCTTCCGCGAGTTGGAAGCCCGCATTAGCGCACTCGCGACCAAACAGGAACGTGGCGCCGCGTTTGAAGTTTTCGTCGAGGCTTACCTTGCGACGCTCGCCGTGGAGAAGGCAAAGCAGGTCTGGGCCGGTGCGCGCGTCCCGGGCTCATTGCGCAAGCGACTTGCTTTGCCCACCTCCGACAAAGGCGTGGACGGAGTCCTTGAAACGCACCTCGGCCAATACCACGCCTATCAGGCGAAGTTTCGCACCGGACGTCCGTCGCTCACATGGGACGAACTTTCGACCTTCATCGGTTTGGCGGACCGGGTTGACCAGCGCCTGCTCGTCACCAATTGCGACCGCTTCTCCAACGTCCTCGATGCGCGCACTGGCTTCTACGCGATCACCGGCACTGATCTGGACAAGCTCGATGCCGCGGACTTCGCCGTCCTTAGCTCGTGGCTAAAGGGCCGGAAAATCGAGCGGCAACCAAAGACTCCGCTCCCGCATCAAGCCGAAGCTCTCGACCACATTCTTCCCGCGTTGCGCGAACAGGATCGGGTCACCGCGCTCATGGCTTGCGGCACAGGCAAGACCCTCGTCGCGCTATGGGTGGCCGAGCGGATGGGCGCGCAAAACATCCTCGCCCTCGTGCCTTCGCTTGCCCTGCTCCGCCAGACCTTGCACGAGTGGGCGCGTGAAACTTCGTGGCAAGGCGTCGCCCATCTCTGCGTCTGCTCCGATCCGACCGTGACCAAACCGGGCAACGACGAGCTTGTTGTCCGCGCGACCGATCTCGATTTCCCCGTCACCACCGACAGCAACCAGGTTCGCGCATTCCTCGCCACCAAATTCGGCGGCGTAAAGCTCGTCTTCTCCACCTACCAATCCGCGCACGTCGTCGCCGCGGGAATGAAAAAAGGCGAGGCATTCGATCTCGCCATCTTTGACGAAGCGCACAAGACCGCCGGGCGCGAAGGCATCCACTTCGGCTTTGCTCTCAACGAGAAGAATCTCGCGATCAAGAAACGGCTCTTCCTCACCGCCACGCCGCGCCATTACGACGTGCGCCAGCGCGACAAGGAAGGCGACGCCCGGCTCGTCTATTCGATGGATGTGCCGGAGATTTATGGTCCGGTTGCGCACAAGCTCACCTTTGCCAAAGCCGCACGGCGCGGCGTCATCTGCGACTACAAGGTCATCATCTCCGTCGTCACTTCCGAAATGGTGAATAACCACCTGCTTCGCCACGGCGAAGTGATCGTGAAAGGCGACGCCGTCAAAGCGCGTCACGTCGCCAACCAGCTCGCGCTCCAGGCCGCGTTCGAAAAACACGGTGTCGGCAAAATCTTCACCTTCCACCGCTCCGTCGCGAGCGCGGCGGCTTTCACCGGCGATGGCTCGGAAGGAATCGGCAACCATCTTTCCGGCTTCGATGCCGTCCACGTCAACGGCTCCATGCCGACCTCGGAGCGCGAGAGCATCATGGCCGTAGGAAAAATACGAAAAATACGGGTCAGTCCGTGCATATGTGCAAAAGCTTTCGCAGTTGCTCGTGCTCCCGAGTCTTCGCGCTCCGAAAGACGGAGACCGCGCGGCTGATGTTGCTGCGGTGGCCCATGGACAAATGCTGACCCAGCCACTCGTCTCTCATCACGGTCTGGGTCTTGATTAACCACGCCAGCGCCTGCTTTCTCGGATCCGTCTGCTTCAAAGCCGCCGCCGCTCGCTGCGTCAATCCCAGTCGCACCAAACCTGCCGCCAGGAGGCGCCGCGCCTGGCGCTCATCGTGGGTCCGCAAGCCTTCGCCGCGATACGAGGCGCGTTTGCGCCCGGCGATCTGGCCAGCCGCTTTGTCCATTAAACGATCGCGAAAGCTCTCGCTCCCCACATACCATCCCCGTCGCAGCATCCGCCATTGCGCTGCCTCTTCGCTCGTTTCGTCGACGTCGAGGACTTCCCGCACGCGCTGCGCCAGCCACACCCGGTAGCGCCGACGCGATGCCGCGCCCTCATCCGGCAGCTCCTCGCTGGCAAACACCCGCTCCCGTCGCAGCCACTCTGGCAAGCTCGCTTTCCCGACAAAGCGCGGGAAACTGCTCCAGGCATACCGCATGAGATCGGGCTTCCCGGCTTGAAGCAGGCCCGCCCGCGCCGGATTAAGATGGATGTATTGGCTGACTAGACGGAAATACTCCGCGCGCTCCACTTCGACCGGAATCGCCTTGTAACGGCCTTGGAAAAGATGCCCGCTCAGCCGATGCCGCGCGTTTAAGCGTTGTGTGTAGGTGCCTTGAAACCATTGCATCCCCCCACCACCAGGTTGGGTTCCGGCGTCTCAAGGAGCAGGTGATAGTGATTACTCATCAGGACGTAGCTGTGAATCCGGATGCCAGTGCGCCCACACATCTCCCCGAGGGTCTCCAGGAAAAGGGCACGATCCGCGTCGTTGAAAAAGATGGCTTCGCGCCGATCGCCCCGACACAACACGTGATAGACCGCGCCGGGATATTCCATCCGAACACTGCGAGGCATGACGCCAGTCTCGCTCCTTCAATCAACCGGTGTCAATCCTATTCTGCACATATGCACGGACTGACCCGAATGGCGCTCTCGCAATACGTCGGCAACAGCGCGCAGTTCTGGCTCAACCTCCAGGCCGATTACGAACTGCGCCGCATGGAACGCAACGGCGAGTTGCCGAAGATCGGCCGCGGCCCGAGGGTCACCGCAGCCTAAATGCAGTTCGCGCCGGGCAAAGGAGAAAAGAATGACATACGCTTCCTTCATCGGAAATAAAATTGACGTTTCGCTGGCGCTCTACTCCGGTGGTTGCGGTGCTGGATACAGTGAGGCTGCGATTATCTTGGCGAGTTTGTTCAGCGGCATTGCCGCCGATATCTGGCCCGGCGAAAATCGCGATCGAAACCGCTTTGTTGAGCTTTGGTCTTCCTACGCAGACCCCGCATTAGGCAGCAACAAGATAAGCATTGCTTTCGTTGTTCAGCACTTGCGAGAGAAAGGGGATTTTATCAAAGCTGAACAGCTTGAGGCCTCTCGGCCAAAGATGTTTGGCACGGGCTACCCGACTAAAGTTCTTATCGGAGATGAAACTGACATGCCGGAAAATGAAGTTCTCAAGGTCTGTTCCAAATTGGATACGAAGACTATCCGTAGCTTTTCCTATGGGGCTCTGTTTTATAAACATGTTCGTTGCGGTCTAGTTCATGAGTTTCATCTCACCGAGTTTGCTGATGAAAGGTCGATGACGCGAAGATCGCACAGTGTGAGTTATTCGAATCAGATGTTAGGCTGGCCGCGAGTTATTGAAGATGCTGGGATTAACCCGTTCGCAGATTCCAAGGATCTTGTTGAGCCGCTAAAGGAAGATAAGCGTGAGAACCATCCGGCTTATTCACTTTAACATTCGATGGGTTGCTCAGGTTATTCGCTCCGTTGTGTCGCGACTTGCGGATTTGTCCGCTACAATAGAAAAACCTGCGAAGTGGTGGATTGAAGGAAAATGAAAAAGGAACGCAAATCTCATCCCTTAAATGTTTCCGGCAGCGAACCTCATTCACCTGATCTAGTGGAGCGCGCTACGAGAGATGAAGCGCAGGCTCAGTTTGACCTCGGGGTCTGCTATGCTAATGGACTGGGTGTGGAAAAGGACGACCAAGAAGCGGTTCGCTGGTATCGCAAGGCTGCCGACCAGACCCATGTGTTCGCGCAATGCAACCTTGGTCTCTGTTACGCAAGGGGCATCGGAATAGAAAAGGATTACAAAGAGGCGGTGCGCTGGCTCCGCGAAGCCGCTGAGCAGGGTGACGCGCTCGCCCAGTGCAAGCTTGGTGTCGGCTATGAACATGGCTCAGGCGTCGACAAGGATGAGCAGGAGGCCGCGCGTTGGTATCGTAAAGCAGCCGAACAGGGCTATGTGGAAGCGCAGCGCTACCTCGGTGACTGTTATTATTTTGGCACGGGTTTCGAGAAGGACGAGAAAGAGGCGGTGCGCTGGTTTCGCAAGGCAGCCGAGCAGGGTCATGCAGAGGCACAGTGCGATCTCGGCAAATGTTATCAGTTCGGCATAGGTGTCACCAAAGACGAGCAGGAGGCGGTGCGCTGGTTACGCAAGGCGGCCGAGCAGGGTCATGCAGAGGCACAGTGCGATCTCGGCCTTTGTTACGTCTTGGGCACTGGTGTCGTAAACGACGAACAAGAAGCCGCACGGTGGTGGCGTATGTCCGCTGAGATGGGCAATGCTGAAGCGCAGAATTTTCTAGGTTGCGCCTACGAATACGGCAGGGGAACGCAAAAATCATTCGTCAAAGCGTATCAGTGGTTCAACTTGGCAGCGTCTCAGGGTGTGGATGACGCAGCGAAGTCACGCGACGAATTGGAAGGCAAGATGTCTCGTTCTGACATTTATGACGCGCAACGCCTGTCCACAGAGTTCGCGGCTCGGCGAGAGTCGTAATTGTTCGGGACGGGGAAACCATGATCCTTTTCCGGTATTTCTCGACGCATGCACTGGAAAGCCTGCGTGACGCCAGACTAAAAGTAGCGCGTGTTAGTTCCTTCAATGACCCGTTCGAGTGCATGTATCGAATCACGGGTGATATGACCCGAGCAAAAGCCAAAGACCAGCTTCGCGTCATGTCCGAGTCGCCCACATTTATCGGGAATGCATCCCCGCACCTAAAGACAAAGAAAGCGGTTCAGCGTTACCTAAAGTCCAATAGGGCGGCTGGCGCTTTGGTCCAAAAATACGAATCGGTCAAAGATGGAATCCAGGAAAACAGAGAAGCCATGATGGACCAGATTTTAAGAGTGGTCTGCTTTTCCGCAGCCGAAGCGACGCCTCTCGATGAGATACTCATGTGGTCGCACTACGCAGACAGCCATAGAGGAGTTAGAATCGGCTTTCGCTTTCCAAAGGGTATAACGTGGCCGTTCAAAATTAGTCCTGTTAGGTATCAGAAAGCCCGCGTGGAGATAGACTTGAGCAGCGAGCCGTCAATCATCCAAGAGCAGTTGATCCTCGCGATTAAGACGAAAAGCACTGCATGGGCCTACGAGAGGGAGCACAGGTTGATTACTAATCCAGATTCCTGCATTGCTGAAATGAATGGCCGTAATAAGCCGATCGAATTTATCACGATTGAGCGAGACTGGGTCAAAAGAGTTGATTTTGGAGCGCGCCACGCCCCGGATCAAAGAATTTCTATTTTGGATTTATTGAGGCGAGATTACCCAGCAGTAGAATGCGTTCAGGCCAAATATCACACGGAGGACTATTCGCTTGAATACGAAAGCCAGTAAAGGCTCGAACCTTAAATAGCCAACGCCGCAGAGAGTCAGATCACTACCAACCGGCTGCGAGTTTCCAATTCCTCACAACGGTCTGGATCGCTGGCGCGGAGATAGTCTATGAGACGAGACCGGAGGTATTCTCTGACCCGGAAGGAAGGTCCGGCAGTGTCGCGGACTGACCCGTTGCGCTCGAACCAGCGGAACGCTTCATGGGCCTCAGAGTCACTTCCCAGCAGCCCACGCAATGAGCGAATATTCACCGCGTCTAAGAAGAGAGTGTGCTCGAGCCAGTGCTTCTCGCGCTCACCCATCCAACGCGTCGTGCGGTCATGAAACCGCTTAAGCATAACTGCGCCCCGTCCGCCGGATTCGACCTCCTCTATCCAAAGCTGCACGTAAAACGGGTACCCCTGCGTATCCCGCCAAGCACGCTCCTTCTCTACCGCGGATCGAACGCCGGATGCGTCGACCAGCTGGTCCACTTCGGCGCGCGATAGATGGTCGAGAGCCACGCGCTTGAGCAGATTAGGTTTCAGATGCTGGTCCCATGCTGGATGAGTCACCTCCAACTGGTCTCGCACCAGAAGAAATATGGTCGACTCGAAGTTCGCCGATCGCAGGGCCGGGAGCAGGTGGCCGACCAAGAATTCATCGAGCGATTCTTGAAGCTTCTCGTAGTCGTCGAGGACCAGTAACAGGCGGTCGATGCCCACCACCTTGCGATGAGTAGCCTTTCGTTTGTCTGCCCACCGGTAGTGTTTGAGGATGGCCGATAGGTCAGACACTAAAGCATCGGCGAGGGCTTTGCAGGCGTTCTCCTTAATCGAGTTCCGTAGCGCTCTTGATGCACTGAACTTCGCGAACTTCCGTTCCAAAAAGCTCGCACCTTCTTCTTGGAGGCTGACCAGTGTTGGGACGATCTCTACCACGAGCCGTTTCGCCGTTTCCAATTCCCGGACGTTGACATGCTTCTTTGTGATGGGAATTGCATCATTCACGCGTTTCCCGGCCTCGAACGCCAAATCGAGGAAGCGCACGAGTGCAGCCCGTCCGTCATCACTGTCTGGATGTTGCTTCTGGAATTCCGCGACGGCCTCGCCACGGATCATTTCGATGGCCTTACTCACGCGGCCTACCGATTGAAAGTAAAACCCGGATGGTTGATGGCGAATCGCGTCCGCTTCAGCGCTATCCACCAGCCGTGCCACAGACCTTACGAGGCTTTGCGCGCGCGGATCCTTAGGGTCAACGTTACCGTCTATCTTTAGCGTAAGATAGTTTCGGTTGTCTAGAACGGTTGTATCAATCACATGATTGAAGAGGGATGTCTTGCCAATCCCTCCCGGCCCTTCGATGCTCTGCACACTGAGCTTCCCTTCTGCCCGTTCGAGGCCGTTCAGAACCCTCGCGAGGTGCGTGACGGCATCTTGACGTCCGACAAAGTGGTCAACTGCCATGTTGTCTTCTTACTTCAGAGGCGCTTATCGTGTCAACGCGTAGGCGTTGCGATGTCGAAAGTGTGTCTCATTGTCCGAAATCTATGGTTACCGTGGCCCCCTGCTCGACATAATCCAGCCACGCCTCCAGAAGCGGAAAGGCCTGCATGAGCAATTCCACAGTCGTGCCGACCCCCGTCGACACCCACGGCAAGGTAATTACCATTATGAACTCGCCACGTAAAGGTCCTGGATTCGCCGCAACTTCAGACTCATGCCCGTCGGTCGGCCCCGTGGGCATCGTGATAACCGTTGCATGGCTCGCCATGTTTGGATGCGCAAAATCTGACAGCATTGCATAGGCAATCTCAACATCATGGTATCGCTCGTCGCGACGGCTTAGATGCTTGATAGCCGTCAATACATTGACCGCTTTCGAGCTTCCACTCGGGGGGTAGTCCTTCGACAGTCGATCCCGATCTCCAGCCAAGAGGTCGGGCCAGTTAAACCGCGTCCCGTGCACGAACTGGAGCATCAACTCCTCGAACGCCTTGAGGTGACTGCCCGCGAAGTGTGGCCCTTTCATTTGAAGCAAGCTGATCTTCCTAAAGAAGTAGTAACTGACGGCCGCGTACTCTAACGTCGAACGGCCGAGAATGGTCCAGGCGAGAAAATTATCTGTATTGTAGGCGTGGACGACCGCAGCGGTTAACTGGCGTGCTTTAAAGGCACTCACGTAACAAAACAACTTTAGCCAATTGTAAGCATCCCAGAATAAATGCCAGCATGCGGCTTGTTGGTCGCCGCTATCCAAAGCCTTCTGGTGCTCATGACGTTTGAAAAATGTTACCGAGTCAGATTCTGGAAGCGCCAGCAGCACATCGTATGCTCGTTCCATAGCATCAAGCGACGGGCCGATAATCCTGTCCTCATCTCGATACTTTCCTCGCTGGAAGTGGGTTCGCATAGTTGCTTATGTTCCCCGGATCGAGCGTAATGGAAACACGTTACTGGGAAGGCCCGATAATTTGCGGCAGAGCACCAAAACGCCGGCGCTCGTCGCAACGGGGAACCGGTGATTCCCATAAGAAGGGTGCGATAATCACGTTCAGATAGATCTAACTTAGATGGGGTCCGTTGCGACTGGCGGGCTGGCGCTCCATGAGTGAGCCGAACGATGCCGACTGGTCGAAAGCGGTCCCTTGTGACTCAGCCATTACCTCGCGGACAATCTTAGCCGCTATGATGTCCTTCCCCACGAGTCGCTCATAGCCCGAGTATGATTCCATCGCCTCGGTGCCACGGCCAAGCCGTGCTTGTGCGAGGCAACGGGTGAACCAGACTCGCCAGGAACTCTCGTGAGTTGCGGAGCGAGCCACGTCAAGCGCTTCCTCAAACTCGCCTCTCTCGTAAAAGGCCTGTGCGACGACGCCGATGATGGTGGGTTTTTCGCGTTCGTCCGCCAGCGATTCCAGCTCCTGGCAGACGCGGATGAGTTCTTCGTAACGCCGTAATTCAAAAAGCGCGCGTGCCCTCCACCACAGGAAAGACTTCCTGTCTCCGGCCATGTCTAATCCAAAACGATCGAGATGGCGCAGTTGCTCATCCCACTGGCCAAGCCAGCCATAAACGTCACGGATGAGGGCTGCCGAGATTTGTTCGTCCGAGTGCTGATGCGCATGATCCAGGAAACCTTGGGGCGATGTGAGCATCAAGCGGACGACTTCTTCGTCCTCCGCGAGCTTTTCCAAGTCCGTAAGCCCGTCACCCCGGAGAGTCTGGGGAAACCACATCCGCAAGCCGGCATCGACCATGGCCAGTTCGTCGTGAATGTCCTTGAGCGCAGCGCGCAGGCCCGCACGATTGCCCGAGGTCGTGACGCGGGCGCAGGAGAGCCAGAGTTCCGAGCGTTTCGCGTGCTGATCCCCGAACGCGATGGAGACACTGCGGCCGGCGCGGTTATTAGCCAGCCAGCGCAAGGCTCTGCCATAGCCGCGGTAAAGGCGACCCACGAAAATGTCGGCAGTGAGGAGCGCGGCGGTGTCGCTATGGAGAGCGAGGCTGATTTCGAGGTAAAATCCAAAAACACTGAAGGTGTAGGGCTCGAGGACGCGATTGGGGTCAGCCGCGTGCCGCGCCGGGATTTCTTCGCCGAATTGTGCGGACAGCATCCGTCCCATCCCACGATGTACTTTCCGAAGGGTCGCAAATGCGGGTGTATCTGGGTCGTCGTTCGGTGGCCGGTCGCGTGGGTCAATGATCATTTTTCCGGGCTTGTCCTCGAAGCTCTGCTTCGCGAGCACTCGTTCCATCACGCTTCAGCCAGCGTTCGACGTGTGACGCCGTCCGCTTCCCGTGCGCCGCGCAGCAGTCCTTCGACGCTGAGATGGCAGTCGATCAATGGCCAGTGGATTCCGCGTCCCGCGCCGCAGGGGTTCCATGTTTTCAGCTGCGTTTTCGTGGCGTGAAACAAAGTGGGATACCACGAGAGCGGCGCTTGAATAGCGCGCCCGTCGGTCAACCCAACGGTGAGCCGTTCCGCATCCACGGAGACCGACTTAACCTTTGCGGGCGAAGAATTCATTCCATTTCCCGCGGAACTTGGTTTGGTGTTGTTTGACGATTTTTTCGGCATCGCGCAGTTCGGTTACTTTCAGATTTTCCGCCTAGGCGAGCCGCACGGGACGGAGCCAAAACTTTGCGGTGCCGTCGCCTTTGTCAGCGTGAACATGCGGTGGTTCATTGCCTTCCTCCGCGTAGAAGTAAAAGGCGAAACCCTTCTCCCGATGAATGGTCGGCACATGGCGAAATCTAAGCATCAGCGCGGCGTGGAGCAAGGAAGTTCCAGCTCCAGCCTGGCAACGGCCTTGTCCCCGAAGCTCTGCTGCGCGAGCGCGGCAGCGGGACAGGCATCGCATCACAATCAGCCCCGGCGAAGCGGAGCTTCAAAGATATTGGCGTCACCAGTGCGCGACGAATGGTTTGAAATCGGACTGATTGACCGTGGCCAGGCTCGCCTCGCTCAAAATGGCCGTCGCTGCAATTAGACAATCGAAGCGAGAACCGCGAACCCGGGCCGTGCTGTTGAAAAGATCGGCAGCGAGCGCAGCTTCGGGCTTTCCGAAGGGAACAATTCGTGACTGGAGCACGGTTTCCACACGACTCACTTCCAGCGGGGTGACCGGTCCATTGAGAAATTCGCTCCAGGCGACAGAACTTGCCGTCAACGATTCGCCGGCAGCCAGCCATTGATCGCTGTCGGTCGCCGGTTGAGAACCGCGAAGGAGCAGACCGATGAGGTAGTTCGTGTCCAGATGAATCATGCCGCGCCGCGTTCGTCGGTGGCGAGACGCTGGGCACGCACTTCGTTCAAGTAGCTTTCAGCCGGTGCGGGTGTGAGCCGCGCTTCTTCTTGCAGCCGCCGCAAAGCCTCACGCGGAGCAAGCGGCCCGGCATCCGTCGCGCTGGCCGAGACGGGAAGAGGCCGCAGTGCGACAATGGTATCGTCACTGCGGATGCCGATTTCCACGCCAGCGATCGCTTGCTCCAACACGGTGGAAAGGTTGCTGCTGGCCTCGTTGACGCTCAACGTTTTCATGACGAAAGGTATCACACACACCAAGTAGCTGCCGCAACATCGTTTTTGCTCGTTACCAAGCTTGGTGCGGGCTTAACCTCGAAGCTCTGCTTCGCGAGCGCGGGTGCGCGGGGGTCAGCCCGCGCATATGTGCAGAAAACCCTTTTTTCATGATGCACGCACGACTTGAATCGAGGGCCGCGTTTTCCTTTTTTGCCCATATGCACGGACCGACCCTTCCGCTTCCTCCCCCTGTCCGAAAAAACAGGGCAAGCCAACCCTCACCTTCGCGTCCTTTCAGCTACCTTAATTCGTACATTCAGGGCGCAGCAAGCTTTTGACGGCGACTGGTCTTCTTGGAATGAACCAGCCGCCGATTGAGAAATGCAATCTGCTCTTCTGGTTTCATCGACGCGAGCAAGCGACCTGTCTCGGCGCGTAACCGGCGAGACATTTCGACTGCGTCAAATTTCTTCTTCACTCCCATAAATCAATTGCTGCGGACTCACGATACGCACGCTGGGATAGCCGAGCAAGATGTTGACGCTGTTAAATCCGGCCTCGCGCCGCAGATTCACGAGATGCCTGAAATTCCAACTCGCGATCACCGTGACTCCATGGACAACGGCAATCGAGACATGCCGCGCATCGTCGGCATAGGTGGCCGGCACTACTTTGTTTTCGAGGTAAGCCGCCGCCAGCGACAAAGCTTCGACCGTGACCGGCAAGATGGACTCAGCGTGCGCAAAAGTTCTCTCCATCAATCGGCGCACCCGCGCGGGCGCGCCTTCGATTTCCTGCTGCAGTAACGCGGAAACGACAAAGCGAAAACGCCCCTCTTCCATCTGCTTCCAGAGAGTCCGCGTGGCCTCTTGGAACTCATCGTCGTAATATCCGCCGATGACCGAACTATCGAGGTAAAGCGGAAGCGGTTTCATGGATGGAAGCGAGCTGCATGGATGCCAAATCCGGGCCCGTTTCAATTCTGTCTGTCCACTTTTTTCCCTTAACCCAGTTTATGCCGCACCACCTGATTGATCCGCTGGAATTCCGCCTCGGAATCGGCGCCCACCTTCTCGTGCGATTCTCGCAGCAAGGACTTCACCGTCTCGTCCTTCAAACTGCCCAGGTTGATCCTCACGTTCATTCCCGCTCCCTCGATGCACCCGCGCGTGGCCAGCAAACCCACGCCCACGTCGGAAATCGACGCTGGGTTTCCCTGCTCGGCCATCGCCCCCAGGATTTCGTAGGACTTGAACGCCGTCTGCATCACGCGCAGCGGAATCTCGGCCGCGTATTGGTTCGCCGATTGAATCGCGGCCGAGCGCGCTGTCTTTTCTTCCGCGGATTCTTTCGGCAGACCGAACGCGGCCATCACCTCATTGAAAGCCGCGGTGTCCTCGTCCACGAGAAAAAGCAGTTCATCCTTCAACGCCTGGCCTTTTACGGCCCACTCGCTGAAGTAGCTGAGCTTATCGTCCCATCCGCGCTTGCCGGCGGAAAGATTTGCGACCATTCCGCCTAACGACACCCCGAGCGCGCCCATCAAAGCCGCGACCGATCCCCCACCCGGCGCCGGAGAATCGCTCAGCGTCTCGTTGCAGAACTGCCGCAGATTCATCTGCACGAGCGACATCTCGGTAGTGGCCGCCATCTTGAACTCGATGATTTTCTCCTTCGGATCGAACGGCTGCACTTCGCTCAAACCCATCGAGCGAATCGCCATCTCGATCAGTTCTTCCTCCGCCGCACCTTCCGACCATTTCTGTTTGCGCAGGTAATGTTTCCCCGCCTCGACCAGGCACTTCTTCGGCAACATCCCGACGACCTCGGAACCCGTCACGCGCAGACCGCGATTGTGCGCGGACTCCACGCAGGCATCGAAGGCGGCATGCAGCGGCGTCTCGTCGAGATTTGTCAGGTTCATCGAGACCTGCGCCATCCCATATTCTTCGACGAACCAGCCGATCGCCTTCACATGCCTCAGCATCCCCGGCACGCGCACCGGCTCCCCGCTCTCATCGAGCACCTTCTTCCCGGTCGGTGTTCCATCCTCCGTTTTCACGCGGCCGTTTTCGCGCACATCGAACGCCACCGAGGTCGCGCGTCGAGTCGCCCGGGTGTTCAGGTTCACGTTATAAGCGACCAAAAACTCACGCGCCCCAATCACCGTGGCGCCCGATTTTTCGCTGAAAATGGCCGGCCCAAAATCCGGTTTCCATTTCGGCTCCTTGATCTTCTCGAAGAAGCCCTCGTATTCGCCGGCGCGGATGATGGAAAGATTCGAACGCGCAGTATCCTTCGCCGCCTTCTCGTAGAGATAGACCGGGATTTTAAGCTCCTCACCCACGCGCTGACCGAGCTTCCGGGCGCACTCGATCGCTTCCTCCCAGCTCACATCGCCTACCGGAATGAACGGACAAACATCCGTCGCGCCCATCCGCGGATGCGCTCCCGTCTGCTTGCTCATATCGATCAACTCCGAGGCTTTCTTGATTCCGCGAAATGCAGCCTCCACCGCCGCCTCCGGACTCCCGGCGAATGTGACAACCGTCCGATTCGTGCTCGCGCCCGGGTCCACATTCAGGAGTGAAATTCCGTCCACGGATTCGATTGCCGCCGTGATCTGACGGATGACTCCCAGATCCCGCCCTTCGGAAAAATTCGGCACGCACTCGATAATTTTTTGCATAGGCTCGTTGCTTCTGATCAACCCGCGACCCCACCTGCGTCGAGCAAGCCCGCAGCTTCTTCTGTCAGGATCGGCAAACGCTTTCCCACAATTCCCCACACCACCATGTCGTCCACGGTGTCATAGCCATGAATGATTCGATTGCGAAAATCTATGATGAGACGCAGGTCGGTGATGCGGGCTGCGGTTGCCGAATCAAGAGACTCAAGGCGTCTTAACGCCTCGCCGATAATCTCGAATTCGCGCTCCACCGCACGACGGAAAAAGCGATCGCCGGAATACTCATCCAGACTCTTCCCGACGGTATGTTGAAGGATGCTGTCACCCGCCTCGCGCACGTCAAGCAGCAGCTTTTTCGTCTCGACGGTCATAGAGAAGCTGACGGGCGGCAAAAACGGTTTCTCGGAAGTAGGGGTTGCGAATCGAGCGCTCGGTTATCAAGTCCGATGGCCGACCAAAAAGCGTTTCCAGGGCTTGAGCCAGCCCAAGATAGTTATCCGCATACTCCGCGGGCGATTGATCCTCCAGCGTGACCAAAAAATCCAAGTCGCTGCGCTCAGCATCGAAGCGCTCCTCCACGGCAGAACCAAATAGATAAAGCCGTTCCACGCGAAAACGCTTGCAGACGTTCGCAAGGGAGTCTCGCAGTGAATCGGGAAGCAAATTCATGGCCCGCGTAGTCTAATACTTGAAAAGACCTTGTCGATGCCTGACCTCCGCCGCCGGCTCACGGGCAGAGCGCGCCGCGGGCGCGGCGACGAGAGCGCGTTGTTCAGGCCGGGACGAGCAAAGGCAGTTCCCGTTCGCGCACCGATTCAGCCGCGAATCGCAAGGCCTCGCGAAGGTCACCGCTCTCCAAATCGGGGTAGGCGTCCAGAATCTCCGCCTCGGTCATGCCGTCCGCCATCATGCCTACAACCGTCGCCACTGGGATGCGCAGTCCGCGAATGCACGGCACTCCGCCCATTTGCATCGGCCTTACGGTGATCCGAACGAACTTCACGTCAAAGTTCTACCCTCTTTGTCGAAGAAACGCAATTTCCCCTACCGCGTGCCATCCTCTGTTTTCACGCGGCCGTTTTCGCGCACATCGAATGCCACCGAGGTCGCGCGTCGAGGCGTCCACTTAGCTGCCGGGGGCATTCGATCGCTTCCTCCCAGCTCACGTCCCTCACCGGAATGAACGGGCAAACATCCGTCGCCCCCATCCGCGGATGTACGCCGTGTTGTTTGCTCATGTCGATCAACTCGCACGCTTTTGGAAGGAGCCGACAAAAACCACGGGATCGTTCTCCTCACTGGGAATTCGACGGTGCCTGCGCCATCTTCTGCCATGAGAATCTTCCTGTGCCTCGCCTCCACGCTCCTCGTGACAAACCTGGCTCACGCAAAGCTCGTCACGAAAGCCGTTCCCTATGAACACGGCGGCGTGAAGCTGGAAGGCTACCTCGCCTACGACGACGAGAAGACGTCGCCCGGCAAATCGGTCGGTATCCTCGTGGTGCCCGAGTGGTGGGGACTGAACGGTTACGCCAAAGGTCGGACCGAGGAGCTGGCGCAGCTCGGCTACGTGGCCTTCGCCGCCGACATGTATGGCAAAGGCGTCGTGACAGAGGACCCGAAGCAAGCGGGCGAGTTGGCTGCGCCGTTTGAAGGCACCCCGCTCATGGCCGAACGCGCCCAAGCCGGTCTTGATCAATTGATGAAGATCGATCTTGTCGACAAATCAAAGCTCGCCGCAATCGGTTTTTGTTTTGGCGGCTCGGCTGTGCAAGCGCTCGCCTATACCGGTGCGCCACTCAAAGGCATCGTCAGCTTTCACGGTGGACCGGTGAACGCTCCCGAGTCAGCCAAGGGAAAAGTGCAGGCGAAGTTTTTGCTTCTCAACGGCGCGATCGACAAAATGGTCCCGCCAGACGCGCGCGCCGCGCTTGAGCAGTCATTGGAAACAGCTCAGGTCGATTACCAATCCATCGACTACGCGCACGCGCTCCACGCTTTCACCAATCCCGGCGCAGACAAAATTGCGCAGGAAAAAGGCATGGCGGGGATGATCGCGTATAACGAGCCGGCGGCCCGACGTTCCTGGCAGCAGATGCAGATCTTCTTCGACGAGATTTTCGGCAAGACAAAATCCTGACCGGTCAATCCCGCGGTTGTGGTGTCATCGGAAGCTTGATTTCCTCTTTGGTGGCAAAATCGATTGCGCGGGTGTAACCGGCATCGGCATGGCGGATCACACCCATTCCCGGATCACTCGTTAGGACGCGCTCCAGTCGGCGGCGCGCGCTCTCGCTGCCATCTGCCACCACCACCATTCCGGCGTGCTGCGAATAGCCGATCCCAACGCCGCCGCCATTGTGAATTGAAATCCACGATGCACCTGCCGCGGTGTTCACGAGCGCATTCAACAAAGCCCAATCCGCAATCGCGTCGCTTCCATCCAGCATCCCCTCGGTCTCACGGTACGGCGAAGCGACCGAGCCAGTGTCGAGATGATCGCGCCCAATTACGATCGGTGCCTTCACTTCACCGCGTTTCACCAGGTCGTTCATCGCCATACCGAATTCAGCGCGTTCGCCGAAACCGAGCCAGCAAATCCGCGCCGGCAATCCTTGGAAATGAATCCGCTCCTGCGCCAGTTTCATCCAGCGCTTGAGGATGGCATTATCCGGAAACATCTCGAGTGCGAGTCGATCAGTCCGCGCGATATCCGCCGGATCACCGCTCAACGCCACCCAACGAAACGGCCCCTTCCCTTCGCAAAAGAGCGGTCGGATGTATTCCGGCACGAATCCCGGAATATCGAACGCGTCCTCTACGCCCGCCTTCTTCGCCTGCGTCCGCAGATTGTTCCCGTAGTCGAACGTGATCGCGCCTTTCTTTTGCAAAGCGAGCATCGCTTCGATGTGCGCACCCATCGTTTTCATCGAACGCTCGACATATTCATCAGGCTGGGCTGCACGCAGCTCGAGCGCTTCCGCGAACGTCATTCCATTCGGCACATAGCCATTGAGCGCATCGTGTGCGCTGGTTTGATCCGTCAGGACGTCGGGCACGATTCCGCGCCGCAACATTTCCGGCAGCACGTCAGCGCAGTTGCCGACCAACCCGACGGAGAGTGCCTCTTTCTTACCCCGCGCGGAGTCGATGAGCTGCATCGCTTCATCGAGCGAATGCGCAATCCGATCGCAGTAACCGCTCTTTAGTCGCTTCTCGATCCGCGTCGGATCCACCTCAATCCCGAGGAAGGCCGCGCCCGCCATCGTGGCTGCGAGCGGCTGCGCGCCGCCCATCCCGCCCATGCCACCGGAGACGACAAACTTCCCTTCCAGCGTGCCGCCAAAATGCCGCACCGCAGCGGCGCTAAATGTCTCGAACGTGCCCTGCACGATGCCCTGGCTCCCGATGTAAATCCACGAGCCCGCAGTCATCTGCCCGTACATCGTTAGGCCGAGTTTCTCCAGACGATTGAACTCCGGATAATTCGACCACTGCCCGACCAGATTTGAGTTCGCAATCAGCACACGGGGCGAATCTTCGTGCGTCCGAAAAACGCCCACGGGTTTCCCAGATTGCACGAGCAACGTCTCGTCGTTTTCGAGTTCACGCAGCGAACTCACAATTGCGTCGAAAGCCTCCAAACTGCGCGCCGCCCGGCCCGTTCCGCCGTAAACGATCAGCCGATCTGGATCCTCCGCCACTTCGGGATCGAGGTTGTTCATTAACATCCGCAGCGCGGCTTCCTGCTGCCAGCCTTTGCAACTCATCGCCGCGCCGCGCGGTGCCCGGATCACACGTTTTCCGCTCATAATTTTTCCATCTCGCTGTCGAATTTTCCTTCGCGAATCGCGGTCGCCACCTGCGCGATCTCCGCCGACATGGTCCGATCGGCGTCCAGCACCGGCACCATCGAGCGCAGTTGCTCAAACGCCGCTTCCACTCCCAGTCCGGCCTGCAACGGCCGACGAAATTCCAACGCACTCCCCGCCACCAGCAGTTCGATCGCCATGAGATGCTCCGCGTTCTCCACAATCGTGCGCAGCTTGAGCGCCGCCGTCATTCCCATCGAGACGTGATCTTCTTTCCCGCCCGAGGTCGGTAAATTATCGACGCTCGCCGGATGCGCGAGAATCTTCGCTTCCGTCAGAAGAGCGACGGAGGCGACATGTGGAATCATGAAACCGGATTCCATACCGGCGCGTCTGGTCAGGAATGCGGGCAAGCCTTCGCTCGTGTCCGGATTGATCAATCGATCCGTCCGCCGTTCGCTGATGCTCATCAAATCCGTCACCGCGATGGCCGCGTAATCGAGCGCAAACGCTACTGGCGCCCCGTGGAAATTACCGCCAGACAGAACGTCGCCGTTATCGGTGAACACGAGAGGGTTATCCGTTGCGCTCCCGGCCTCCACCGCCAGCACCTCTTCACAATGCACCAGCACGCCCCGCACTGCGCCATGCACCTGCGGCATGCACCGCATGCTATAGGCATCCTGCACGCGCGGGTCGCCTGTTTTGTGCGATTCGCGAATTTCGCTCTCGCGCAAGAGCCAACGCAGATGCGCCGCGGCAGCTTGCTGGCCCGCATGCGGCCGAGCGTTCTGGATTCTCGCATCGAAAGCGCTGGGCGTTCCTTTGAGAGCCTCGAGGCTCATCGCCCCAATCACGTCAGCGATGCGCGAGAGGCGTTTCGCGCGCAACAGCGCGAGCCCGCCAACCGCGTGCATCGCCTGAGTGCCGTTTAAAAGTGCGAGTCCTTCCTTCGCTTCCAATATCACTGGCTTTAGTCCGGCGCGCTCCAAGGCCTCTGCGCCAGACAACCGTTCCCCTTTGAAAAACGCTTCGCCTTCTCCAATGAGAACGAGCGCGAGATGAGCGAGAGGAGCAAGATCGCCGCTCGCGCCGACCGATCCTTTCTCGGGAATCACAGGGTGCACCCCGCGATTTAAGAGTTCCGCCATGAGTTGCAGCACTTCCAATCGGATGCCGCTAAACCCGAGCGCGAGGACATTGGCGCGCAGCGTCAGCATCGCGCGCACCTCCGGTTCCGAAAGCGGCGCGCCCACCCCGCAGGCGTGACTGCGCACGAGATTCAACTGCAACTGGCGCAGATCGCCGCGCTCGATGTGAACTTCGGAAAGCTTTCCGAAACCGGTATTCACTCCGTAGACGACTGCGTCGCCTGCAGTGATCGCTTCGACCACACGTCGCGCCGCGTGAATGCGATCGTGCGCCGCAGCCGCGATCTCGACCGAGACACCATGAAGCGCCACGCTTGCGATTTCAGAGAGCGAAAGAGGCTGGCCAGCTAATTCCATCGGCGCATCATAATCAGACGCGCGAGAAAGGGAAGCGGCTGGAGCCGGCGCGCCCTCGCGCCGAAGGATCTTTCCCGAACCAACATTCGGCCCGGGGGCGGGCCGGCTCCATCGCGCGGCGACAAGAGTGGCGCCTCTCCAAAAAAAAGGCCAGACCGATAAACGGCCTGGCCCTTAGTTTAAAAAGCTATCCGGAGCGGACAACTGAACCGAACTACTTCGAGTAGGTGCTGGCGCTGGTCGTGGTCGCCATCGTCTCTTTCTTCTGTGCGCAAGCGCCCAGGCTCAACGCGCTGGCCGCGATGGCCAGAATCATAACTGCTTTCAGGATTTTCATGTAATTTGTTCGCCCCCTTTCTGAGCAAGTTGCTGCCGTCATTTAGGCGGATCGCCTCTTACGCGCAATGCTTTTCTCAGCCTTTTTTGCGACTCGCCGTCGCGCTCGCGGAGCAGCGATTACCACCTCGGTCTCAACCGGGACGAGATGAAAAAGTTCGGCCACATCGGCATTCTTCATCCGAATACAACCGTGGCTCGCCGGCTGGCCAATCTCTTCTTCGTGATTCGTCCCGTGAATGTAAATAAATCGGTCGTACGAATTCGCGTTGCCAGCTTCCAATCCATCGAGCCAGAAAATTCGCGACATGACGAGATCGTCGCCCTGCAACATCTCCGGTGTGGGCACCAGCGGCCGGCGCGATTTGAAAGCCACTTCGGTCGGCAAGCTGTCCCCAAATTTTTCTGCAATGCGGAAGCGGCCAATCGGTGTCTTGAAACTCCCCTCCTCTGCCCCAAGTCCATACTTCGAAGTCGAAATCGGAAAACTGCGGACGGTCTTGCGCCCATGCTTCACGCTCAGCCTCTGGCGAGCGACGGAAATATGAATGCGAGTGGGAGCGCTTTGCTTCATGATTCGAGCGACGATAGAATGCCGCCGCCGTGGGAAAAAGCTACAACATCGCAATCGTGGGCGCGACCGGCGCGGTGGGCGCGGAGCTGCTGGACGTGCTGAAACGTCGCGCGTTCCCCGTCGGCAAACTCAAGCTGCTCGCCTCGGTACGCTCTGCGGGAAAGAAGCTGAATTTCCGCGATGAAGCGATTCCGGTGGAGGAGCTGACGGAGAACTCTTTCGCTGGAATCGACCTCGCGTTCTTTAGCGCGGGCGGCGACCTCTCGCGGAAATTTGTGCCAGCCGCTGTCGCTGCCGGTGCGGTGGTAATCGATAATTCCTCCGTCTTCCGGATGGATCCGACCGTGCCGCTGGTGATTCCGGAAATTAATGGACCGGACGTCGCTGACCACCGCGGGATCATCGCAAACCCAAATTGCACGACCGCTGTTGCGCTGATGGCGCTGTATCCGCTGCATCAGGCGTTCGGATTGGAGCGCGTTTTCGCGTCCAGCTATCAAGCCGTCTCCGGCAGCGGCGCGCGCGCAATCTCCGAGCTAAAACGACAAGTCACTGAGGAGATCGAAAACCGCGCGGCCACGGTGGAAGTTTATCCTCATCCGATCGCCTTTAACGTCCTCCCACACGTGGATAAATTTCTCGACGACGGTTACACGAAAGAAGAGATGAAGATGCAAGCGGAAGGTCGGCGCATTATGCATCTGCCGAATTTTCGAGCGTCCGTCACCTGCGTGCGGGTGCCGGTCTATCGCGCCCACTCCGTGGCCATCAGCGCTGAATTTGCACGCCCGGTGGATTTGGAAAAAGCGCGCGAGGTGCTGGCGCGTGCGCCGGGGCTCGACTTGTTAGACGAGCCCGCGGGTAATCTCTATCCGACCCCGCTCGCTGCCGCCGGAAAAGACAACTGCCAGGTTGGCCGGCTCCGGCTCGATTGCGCGCTACAGAATGGTCTCGCGCTCTGGGTCTCCGGCGATCAGTTACTCAAAGGCGCGGCGCTTAACGCCGTGCAAATCGCAGAGTTGTTATAGCAAAAAAAAGCGGCCCCGGATCGCTCCGAGGCCGCAGGTTGATTTTCGACGCTGTGGCTACGATTTAGCCTTCCGGTGCCGGCTCGGGCTCTTCGCCCTTCTTTTCCTTGTCTTTCCCTTTGCCTTTGCCTTTTTCGGGACGGCCGCCACCCGGCTGTTGCGGGGGGGCTGCCTGCGGCGCGCGTTGCGGGGCGACCTCTGGAGGAGCGGGCTGGGCCGGTGATTCCTCACGAGCGCTCTTCTTGTTTCCACGTCCGCGACCGTTGCTGTTCGCATCGGCGGCTGGCTCCCTCTTCGGAGCTTCTGCAGCAGCGGGTTCCTGAGCCTTTGCTGGCTCAGTGTTCATGATCGGACGCTCGCTTGTTTTCATGTCGGGCTTCTTGCCCTTTTCTTTGCCACCGCGAGCAGGCTTTGCTTCCGGCGGAGGTGTTACCGCGCTCGGCTCAGCAGTCGCTGGGGCTGTCGCTTCGGCTTTCTTATCTCTGCCTTTGCGATCTTTTTTCGCATTCTTGCCATTGCTGGAATTATCCTGCGCGGCCGGCGCTGCGGTGGCATCGGGGGCGGCAGCGGCTGGCGCGGCTGACGCATCTTCCGCGTTCTTGCCTTTGCCGCGGCCATTCTTCTTGTCAGCCTTCGGCGCGGTAGCATCGGACGCTGGGGTGGATTCCGCGCCAGGCGCGGCTGACGAATCTTCCGCGCTCTTGCCTTTGCCGCGGCCATTCTTCTTGTCGACCTTCGGCGCGACGGCATCGGACGCTGGGGTGGATTCCGCGCCAGGCGCGGCGGAAGCTGCAGGAGTCGGCTGGCCACGATCTTTTCCGCGGCCCTTGCCTTTACCTTTCTCATCCGCAGCTGGTGCGGCCGACGGCGCCACACTGGCAGCAGGCGAAGCCGCAACAGTAGCAGCGGGGCTGGCTGCGGCAGAAGGCGCTGCGCTTGTAGCAGGATTGCCGTCCTGCGCTGCAGCCTTCAACGCCTCCGGATTCGTCGGCTCAATCTTGGTTGGAGGAATGGATTTCCGATCTTCCTTCTTCATCTGCGCCTGCAACTGCTCTTTCTGCTTTTCATCCGAGACGTCAGACCAACCAGTTTCCAAATCGGTCTTGGCAATCTTCGTCTTTACTTCCTTCGGCGCAGCATTCTTCTGAGCCGCTTGGAATTGCTGAGGAGCTGCCACCAGCAAGGTATCGCCCTGGACTTTGGTCACCGAGCCCGCTTGAATCGCCGCACTCAAATCCGCATTCGCGTCGCGGCGAAGGGTCAACCGCTGGATCGGCTGCGTCGAGTAGGCGCTCATCCGATTGTAGTCGGGGCCGTAGTTGTAAACGGTGTTGTTGCTGTAGGTGATGTTCGTCACGTTCACGGTGCTGGTCACATAAGTGACGTTCTCGTTGTAAGGGAGGATGCGCTGGCGCAATCCCGACCCGCCGATGTAGCGGATGTCGACGAAGTTGTAGTAG
The DNA here is from genome assembly GCA_038258815.1 of Chthoniobacterales bacterium. Lineage (GTDB taxonomy): Bacteria > Verrucomicrobiota > Verrucomicrobiia > Chthoniobacterales > UBA10450 > JACCTI01. The sequence continues at coordinate 49,542 of JBBSPM010000013.1, read as the reverse complement.
GCCGGCCCGATATCGAAATCGATATCCACGTAGCCATTGATCGCACGGCCTTCATACACGGCCTCGCCACCACTGGTGTAGCCGCGGCGCGGCGGAAGCGGAGCCCAGCCGACATGATCGCCGCCTGTTCTCCAGGAAACCCAGGCCGGACCCCATTCGCGCCCCGGAACCCAGATCCAACCGTGATCGCGCACGCGCGCCCAACGGCCGTAGTGGTAGGTCGCCCAACCGAAGTCTTCGTTCGAGACCCAGGTCCAGCCCACGTCCGTGTAGGCCCAATAGCCGTCGGTGTAGGGTCGCCAGTTGCGATTGCTCACCGCGATCTCTGGTTGCCAGGCGTAGCCATAATCGCCCGCGTCCACCCAGCTGCCGCCAGTGTTGAGGTTGTCGTAAAAGAAATCGACCGAGACGTCCGCTGCCTTCGCCGACCGAGTGGCGGGCAGGACAAGAGCGACGATCGCCAATGCTAAGAGTATTCGTTTCATAATAGTGATGCTGTGGGGTGTTGGACCGCCGGAACACGGCGGTTATTCACCTAAATGATTCGTGACCCAGTGCGCCGCTGCGCGCCTCGGAGTCAATCTTGGAGCGCCCACCGTCGAACAGTGCAACCAATGACGGATGCTGAGGTGCCGGAGACAAACTCTGTAGCGGCGGTCTGCGACCGCCGAAACCGTGGAATGCAGATCACGCTGTCGGTCACAGACCGCCGCTACAGGGATCGCCCAACCAATAGTCGCCCGCGCCAGCATCTGCCCGAAGGAAGAGTCACGTCGCTCTACCGTGCCCGCAGGACCACAAACGAACGGGTCCGCCGACGGCAAACGGAGAGAATGTGGGTGTCGTTCGGATCGAGGGATGAGACGACCTGTCGATAGTCTTTCACCGACGCGACCGGCTGTTGATTCACCTCTTCAATCACATCGCCCTTCCGCAATTCGCCCGAAGGATCGTCCACGCTCGTCACCACTACGCCGCGCACGCCATTTGGCAGATCCAGGCGTTGCGCCAGTTCGGGCGTCAATTCGCCCACCTGCACGCCGGCCAAGGGGGCCTCATCCTGGAGATCATCTTCCGGCGGGTTCTGCGGCGAAGGAGGACCGCGCGGAACAATTCCCGGCTGCGGCTGACTCGGAATCGAGCGCGCGGATTGGTAGTTGATCGGCTGCTCGCGGAGCTGTGTTTCCACTTTCATCGACTTCCCGTTCCGCTCCACTTCCAGCTCGATCTTTTTGTTCAAGTCCGTTTGCGAAACCAATCTGCTCAGCTCGGGAAACGTCTTCACTTCGCGGCCGTCATATTTCTTGATCACGTCGCCCGGCTGCAAATTTGCATCGGCCGCGGGCGAACCGGCGATCACGTCCTGCACCACCACACCTTCTTCCTCCTGAGCGTTGGTCCCCGGCGGCAACGTCCGCATTTGGATCCCGAGATAGCCACGAATGATCCGGCCTTTCGTGAGCAGGCTTTCGAGCGCGTTTTTGACTGAGTTCGATGGAATGGCAAACCCGAGGCCCTGTGACCCGCCGCTCCGGGAAATAATCGCGGTGTTAATTCCGACGATTTCACCGCGCAGGTTAATCAGCGGTCCGCCGGAGTTGCCCGGGTTGATGGCCGCGTCCGTCTGCAGGAAGTCGCCGAAGCCATCCACGCGATTCGGGCGGCCTTTCGAGCTGATAATACCGTCCGTCACCGTCTCTTCGAACCCAAACGGGTTGCCGACCGCGAGGACGAAATCGCCGGCCTGCACCGCATCCGAGTCGCCAAATTTAAGCGGCTTCAAACCCGGTTCGTCAATTTTGAGCACCGCCAGATCGACTTTCGCATCCGACCCCACGAGACGCGCTTTCTTCGTTCGGCCGTCGTGCAGTTGCACCTCGATCTCGTCCACGGACTCGACCACGTGATTGTTCGTGATGATGTGGCCTTCCTCGGAAACGATCACGCCGGAGCCGAGAGAATTCTGCACCGATTCTTCTTCCCGCGGATTCCGGAACTGACGCGAATTCCGGTAGAAAAACTCGAACGGGTCCATGTATTGCCGCCGAATCGGCACGCGCTTCGACGTCCGGATACTGACCACCGACGGAATCACGCTCGAGACTAACGCGCGCCGTTCCCGGCTCATGGCGTCGAGCGTTCCGACAGCATCTGGATCCACGCTCGGCTTGGAAGCCAACGTGTATTTTTCCGGCGTCGGCTTCGCGGCTAAACGGAGTCCGCCATGTTTTATACGATAATCGTAGAGCGCCGAAATTCCGGCAGCCAACAGGCCAACAAAGAGGAGAAATTTGAGAAGATTTTTCATCAGCTAACGTGGGAAAACGTCCGTCCCTGTTCTTCGACAACCAAAGGCCGGAAACGTTGATTCTCCGCTGCTTCCAGCTTCGGATCCCATTCCATAATCGCGGTCGCGGCCGCCCGCGCGCGTTTCATTAAATCCATGTCCGTTTTCAAGTTCCCGAGCTTAAGCGCGGGCAAACCACTTTGCGCCGTGCCTAGCAAATCGCCCGGTCCCCGCTGGTCCCAATCCGCTTCCGCCACCTCGAAACCGTTGCTCGTTTTTTCCAACACCGCGAGCTTCGCGCGCGCCTCGACCGTTTTCTCCGCGCTCATAAGGATGCAATACGATTTATGCTCGCCGCGTCCGATTCGCCCGCGCAGTTGGTGCAACTGCGCCAACCCGAAACGCTCCGCGTTTTCCACCAGCATCATGGTGGCATTCGGAACGTCCACGCCCACTTCGATCACCGTCGTGCTGATGAGAACACTCGTTTCCCCGCGACGAAAGCGTTCCATGATTTCCTGCTTCTCCGGCGCAGGAATGCGCCCGTGCAACAAATCGCAGCGAAACGGCCGGAGCCGTTCACCCCAAAGCTCGAACTCCGCCACCGCCGCCTTCACGTCCAGCTTGTCGCTTTCCTCGATCAAAGGGTAAATCACATAAGCCTGCCGCCCGGCCTCCAACTGCGTGCGCAAAAACGCCAGCACATCGTTCAACTTCGAATCATCGCGCACCGCAGTGATAATCTTGCCGCGATTCGCCGGCATCTCATCGATCACCGACACATCGAGGTCGCCATAAACCGTCATCGTCAAAGTCCGCGGAATCGGCGTAGCCGTCATCACGAGCACATCCGGTGCCGGCTCCCGCGAGGTCAAAAGCGCCCGCTGCGAAACGCCAAACTTGTGCTGCTCATCGATCACGACCAGCCCCAAATTCTCGAACGCCACCCCTTCATACAGCAACGCATGCGTGCCGACGATGATTTGGGGTGTGGTACTCGCCATGATCTGGGGAGCGCACGCTTGCAGCGTGCTGGTCGCCGCATTCTGCGGCGACGAACTTCCAAAACGGCGCACCTCATCCTCCGGCGTCCAAACCCAGGGATAATCCTCGCCTGCGCGCACCGTCTTCGTCGCCCAGGGATTGCGCACAATATACGAAAATTTTTCCGCCAAATCCCGATCCGATCGTACGTAGCGATCGAAGGTCTCCTTTTCCCAAACCGAGCCGGATTTCTTCTCCAGCTTATTAATCTCCCGCGCAGAAAATGATTTCAGTGATCGGAGGAGTTCCGTGAGGGACCAAAAAGCTGGTTCGCTTTCATCGGTCTGTTCCTTGGGCCAAGGTTGAAAAAGCGCATGCACATGATCCGGCATCACGCAGAGCGCGAAGAGTTCGTAGCGCGAATTGTTAAAGTGCCGCCAGGCATCGAGAACGACCGTGCGGGCGGCAGGAGACAGAGCACGGCGCTTCATCGTACTGAGCGTGATCGCGTAGATCGCCCACGGCTTTTCGAAATGAGGGAGCCGGCGTTTCGAGTAAAGCACGCTTCCCTTTGTCTCAGTCGCGGAGGAAGTTCGCGATGGCAGAATGCCATCGCCAGTCCGCTGCAAGCGGGCGCTCCCCGGAATCTCCGTCCCAGCGAACAACGGCAACGTATTCTCCTCACTTCGGCTCCCAGTCCGCAACGCGAGCCGCACCCCGAGAGGCTCCAGCCACCGACACAACACCGCGTAATGCTGCTCCGCTAAAATTTGCGTCGGAGCCATCAACGCCGCCTGGAATCCCGCTTCCACCGCCAGCAAAATGGCGCCAATCGCGACGACCGTTTTCCCGGAACCGACGTCGCCCTGCAGCAAACGATTCATCGGCTGTTTCGAGCCAAGATCGCGCCTTATTTCATCCAGCACGCGCGCCTGGGCGTCGGTAAGATCAAACGGCAAGGCGCGCAGAAAACGCTCCAGCATCTCCCCGCTCCCACAGTGCGTTTCGCCAGGACGTCCCGCCGCTTGCGCGCGACGCGATGCGATCATCATTTGCATGCCGAAAAATTCCGAGAACACCAAATGCTCGCGGGCTTCCGCCAAGGCTTCCCACGATTCTGGAAAATGAATCTGCTGCAGCGCGCGCCGACGCGAGCCCGTGCCGTGATTCCGGGGAAGCAAAGTCTCCACTTCGTCTTCGACCAGATTCTCCAAAGCGTGGAAAATCAGCCCGCGAAAGACGCGCTGCGAGAGGCCCTCGGTCGCTGGATAGATCGGCGTGATCCGGCGGAAGTGAATCGACTGCTCTTCATCGTCCTCGATCACTTCGAAGTCCGGATGCTCCATGCAAATCCGCTGAGCACGCAAGCGTGGCTTGCCGAAAACAACGAGTCGCTGACCCGTCGCGATCATCTTCTGCACGTAATGCAGATTGAACCAGCGCAGCACCAGCGGCTGGCTGAGCGCGTTCGCGTCTGTTTCTTGCAGGGTCACCTCGAAGATCTTCTTCCAGCCGCCAAAGCGCCGCAGCGAGGTCTTCGTGACTTCGCCACAAATGCACAGCGGCGTGTCGCTTTCGTCGCGGGGAAAGCCGGAAAATTCCTGTCGATCTTCGTGTCGTCTCGGAAAATGCGTGAGCAAATCGCCGATCGTTGCGATGCCCAACCGACGCAGCGGCGCGAGCCGCGGTCGTGGCACCCAATCACAATCCGCGAGTTCCTGCGAGAGTTCCATCAGTCGAGCGCGCTGGCCGCGCGGAGTGCTTGCACATGCATCTGCAGGCGCTTTTCTCCCAGGTAATCGTCGGTTTGAAGGCGAAATGCCACGTCCCACGGCGGCGCCGGCAGTGGCTGGCTCGCGCCATCAAAGTAAATGGCGCGCGCGTGATGATTCTCCTGCCGCAAACGCAGCAGCAGATGTTTCTCTTTCAAGACTCGCGGAGCCACCACCGGCTCCACCCCGCGGGCAAAGAAGATCGGCTGGGCGTTACCGCTGCCGAATGGCGCCAGAGCTTCAATCCAATAGAGCAGATCTGATTTCAGGTCGCGGAACATCAACTCTTGATCGAGATGAAGCCGTGCCTCGAGAGCTTCATCGGCAATAAGCTCGCGCGCCGCACGTCGAAAATCGGCCGCGAATCCCGCCAGGTTTTCCTCGCGCATGGAAAGGCCCGCCGCCATCTCATGTCCGCCGAATTTTTCCAACGACGATGCGCAGCGACCCAGCGCTTCGACTAGCGAAAGCCCTTCGACGCTCCGCCCACTCCCTTTTCCCAAGCCGTCCGAATCGAAACCGATCACGATCGTTGGGCGATGATATTTCCGCGCGAGTCGCGACGCGACGATGCCGAGGACGCCTGGATGCCAACCCCGCGCGCCAACGACAATAGCGGCATCACGCGATGGATCGAACGACGCAGACACCTGTTCGTTTGCGACGGCGAAGATCTCCTTTTCGACAGTTTGGCGTTCGCGATTTTGCCCATCCAGCAAAGAAGCCAACTCCGCAGCTTCGGCTTCATCGCTTGTCAGCAGAAGTCGCAGCGCCTTTTCCGCCGTAGCCAAACGTCCGGCAGCGTTCAAACGCGGACCGAGCCGGAAACCGATGTCCTCCGCTTGCAGCGGTGCACGTACTCCCGCGACCTCAATCAGCTTACGCACGCCGGGTCGCGCGCTGCGAGCCAGTTGTCGCAAGCCGTGTTGCACGAAAGTGCGGTTCTCGCCTTCGAGCGGAACGATGTCGGCTACGGTGCCAAGCGCGACCAGATCCAGATGGGCCTTCAAATCGAAGCTCTGGTTAGGCCGAGTCTTTAAGAGCGCGTGGCAAACTTTAAAGACGATCCCGACCGTGCAGAGATATCGAAACTCGCTGCTCGCGGAGAGTTTGGGATTCACGAGCGCGACGCAATCTGGCAGCGCGTCTTTTGGTTCATGATGATCCAGAATAATGACGTCGGCGCCGCGCCGGTTGAGTTCCGCCGCTTCTGCGAGCGACGACGTGCCGCAGTCCACCGCAATCAAGAGCTGAGGATGATGCGTCGCCCAGCAACGTTCCACGCTCTCGCGGCTGAGCCCGTAGCCTTCTTCCATCCGCAAGGGCAAGAAAAGATCCGGCGCGGCGCCGTAGGCGCGAAGCATCTCGGCGAGTAACGCGAGCGAGGTGACGCCGTCGACGTCGTAATCGCCGAACAGGACGATCCGCTCGCGATCGTCGATCGCCTTCAGGATCCGCTCGACGGCGATGTCCATCTGCGGGAGCAGAAACGGATCGCCGAGAGCGCGCAAGCGGGGCTGGAGGAAAGCATGAACTTCATCCGCGCAGCTAAAATTCTTCCGCTGCAGAAGACTCACCATGCAGGGCAGATCGCAAATTTCCGCCCACGCAATCCCGTTCTCAGCCGATACCAGCGGCGGGGAGATAATCCAGCGACGTTCCACCGCGCATTTTATCCGCGCGCGCGAAAGATGACAAATGTAGCCACGGCGCTGCGCGACGTGCGGGGGCGGTTTCCGAAAGGAGAGAGTATTTGTTAGTCTCGCCGATCCCGCACGTCCCGCAGGGACGTGGCTACACCAGCCGAAGGACTGCGGCGTTCGGGTCCAGGATGCCGTGCTTTTCGCAGAGAGATCGGAAGTGGAGCAAAGCGGATTTTTCGACCTTCGCAAAATCGAAGGTCAGGCACTCTCGAAAATAGAAGTCACAAAATTCCGCGGAGAAACCGGCTTGGGCAGCGATCACCTGGTCGAGTTCTTGCAGGTTCGCATCCCGACGGGCTCGTAACCTTTCCGCCAAGGCCTCCGCACCCGGCGTTTCGGGCCGGATGAGCCAAAGCGCAAAAACGAAAGGCAAACTCGTTAGGCGCTTCCACTCCGCCGCCAGATCCCAGTATTCGAACTGATCGCCATGTTCTGCGCGAAAGCGCAGAGCCTGGTCGCCAATCAAGAGACGCGCTCCTTCCGAACCAGGCTCAGCTCTCGAAAGGCGTGGCCGCAAATCCAGTTCAGCCAACAGCACGCGCAAGAGATTGACCGACGTCCGCGAGGCCGGATCGAGACTGATCTCTTCGAGATCCTCTACCGGGCCATGATGAGCGACAAAGACACTGTGGACGGGGCCGTCAGCCGCGACGCAGACGCGATCGACAATCGTGTAAACCGGGTCACGCAGAAATTCGAATGACGAGACGAAAGCGACATCCAACTCGCCGTCGGCCAACTGCCGACACAACGCGGCCGGATGATCGAAAACCACGGGCGCATCCCAACCGTGAATGAGCGGTTGAGCGTTTAGATATTTAACGCAGCCAAGGCGCACGGAGGCCGCGCTGCCGGCGCTCACGCGTAAGCCAATTCTGGCTCTGACTTGGCCGCGGTGGTCGAAGATTTCGCCCCGCGCAGATGATGGTAGTAACTGTCCCGCTGCACTGGTTCGCGTCCCGCTTCGCGAATGACGTTCTCCAGTGTCGCTACCGTCTGCTCCTGCGGCGTCTTGGACCCGGCCATGTGGAAAATCTTCTCTTCCATGATGGTGCCGTGCAGATCGTCCACCCCGTAGCTGAGGGACAACTGCGCCAACGGCAGCCCCATCGAAACCCAGTAGGCGGTGAGATGATCGAAATTATCCAGGTAAAGCCGGCTCACCGCGAGCGTTCGCAATTGTTCAACCGCGGAAATGCGCAGGACGTGAGAAAGGATTTCTGTTTGCGGCTCGAAGGCGAAGGGCACGAAGCCGGTAAATCCCCCGGTTTCGTCCTGCAATTCCCGCAACTGGCGAAGGTGATCGACGCGTTGCGCGAGCGTTTCGATGTGTCCGTAAAGCATCGTCGCGGTGCTGCGACCGCCCATTTGATGCCAGGTGCAATGGACGTCGATCCACTCCGCGGCGGTTTCCTTGCCGCGGCAAAGTTCGTCGCGCACGCCAGCGTCGAAAATTTCCGCGCCGCCGCCGGTGAGAGCGCCGAGTCCCGCGGCCCGCAACTCCGCCAGCGTGTCGGCTATGGAAAGTTTAAAAATACGCTGAGCCAGGTGACGAATCTCGATTGCGGTGAACGCCTTGATGATGAGATCGGGATCAAGCGCTCGCAGCTGCGAAAGCAGATCGATATACCACTCCTTCTTCAAGGTCGGGTGCAAACCGCCGACCATGTGCACCTCGGTGATGCCGAGCGCGAGCGCATCCCGCACCGCGTTAATGATTTCACCAGTCGCAAGTTCGAAGGCATGCGCGTCGCGCTTCTTCGCGGCGAAGGCGCAGAATTGGCACGAAAGAATGCAAACGTTCGAGTAGTTGACGTAGCGATTCAGGATGTAGGTCGCGACGTTTCCGTTCTTTCGCTCGCGCACCGTGCTGGCCATGATTGCGAGCGCATTAAGATCCTGCGCGGCGAAAAGTTCTAAGGCGTCCGCATCCGTCAAGCGCGTGCCCGCGTCAATTTTTTCGGCGAGACCGCGAAGGCCAGTCGGAATGAGCGAATAATTCATCGGGAAACGGCGGATAAATGGAAGCGCTATGATTACGCACTGCGAGGGATGGCGCAACCTAAAGCCGGACCGAAAACGGTGCGTCGGTAGTGCCTTCGGCCCGAGGGCGGGCCGGCTCCACGGCGGTCGGCGACAGTGGAGTCGGCGCGCCTCCGCGCCGAAGGCTGATTTCCGAACATTACCCGCGCCGACAGAACAATGAGCTGTCCTCACGGAGCGATGATTTCTTTGCAATACCTCCGTGCCGCGAACCGTCTCATCTAGGATGCCGGCCCGGGATTCACCAAATGCGGACGAGCCCGCCGATCGCGACGACGCCCGTTTGATGTCGCAGGCGGGCGCGGGCGATACCGCGGCCTTCGAGCAATTGGTAGAGCGGCATCAAGCGCTCGTCGCTGGCACCGTGGCGCGGATGCTCGGCAATAACTCCGAGGTCGAAGATATTGCGCAGCAGGTTTTCGTGCGGGTCTGGAAAAGTGCCGGCCGATACGTCCCGAGGGCCAAGTTCACCACGTGGTTGCTGAAAATTACGCGCAATCTGGTCTTCAACGAACTGCGGCGAAGAACGCGCCACATCACGGTGGCCCTTTCAGGCGAACCGGGCGCCGAAGAAATGCCGCTGCGCGATGAGCGGGGCCAAACGCCTGATGATGCGCTGCTGGAGAACGAGCTCAAAGGCGCGATCGAATCCGCCATCCAGGCGCTGCCAAAAACGCAACGCATGGCGGTGATCTTACGGCGTTACGAAGAGCTGAGCTATGAAGACATCGCCGAGATCCTGGATCAAACCGTCCCGGCCGTGAAGAGCCTGCTTTTTCGCGCACGGAGGGAGTTGCGCGCGCGGCTGAAAGCTTATCTGGGCGGCTGACGTTGCTCGATTCGATACCACCATTCCGCTGGCCACGAGAAAGGAAGCGATTGTAGCGGCGCGTCTATGACCGCCGACGCGTGGTCTGCCAATGGACGCTTCGGCGGTCATAGACACGCCGCTACAGAGAGAACGCGAAGAAGCGCGGCTCGCGCATCACGACCTGATGGACCTGCCTTCGCTCGATATCCGGAGAAGATTGCGCAGACGCAGTCCTTTACTGCGCTAAAACCGACGCCGCTGCAGAACCAACATTAAAGGAGCGGGCCCCCTTGCGAGAACCCGCTCCCTCTCAACCCCAAATTTTGCTTAGTATTCGCGATCCTTCGCGTCGGCCATGAAGCGAACCCGACTGTTGCCACCGGTCTTGGCCGGGGCTGGCGGGATACCGGGTTTCGGATAATCGGCCGCCAGTTGGCGATGGGAAGTGGGCACGATACGCACGGCGCCCTTGGCGTTATTCCGCCACCCGTTCGGATCAGCGTATTCTTCGCCGCTATGGTGGACGCCGCTCACCTGATCTTCGAGACCGGTTCCGTAATGCTGATCGATGATTGTGGGAGTCACGAAGATGAGCAAATTCCGCTTCGTGCGAGCGTTGAGCTTTTCCTGGAAGAGGTAACCGAGAACGGGAATGTCGCCGAGGACCGGCACCTTGGTGCGCGCCTTTTGCTGCTCATCTTGAAGCAGGCCTCCAATCGCAAGCGTGTCGCCACTCTTGATCAAGACGTTCGAATCGAGGGAGCGAGTGTCAATAACCGGACTGGCCACAGTGGCGCCGGCGAAGACAAAGGTCGCATCCCCTACCTTGTTGCTGATCTCAGGCTTCACCGAAAGCGTGATAAAGTCGTCTTTATTGATGAGCGGCTTCACGATCAGCGTATTTCCAAACTTTTTGTCTTGGAAACCGCCGAAGACGGCAGTCGCGGTCTGTTCATTGAAGTTAAGCTGCGGGACCGGCTGGTTACGGGTGATTTCGATCTTGGCTTGCATATTGTCCGCCGTGACGATTCGCGGATTGGCCAAAAATTCAGAATCAGCATCTTCGTTGAGCGCCCGCAGGGTCACGGACAACTGGGGGACGGTTAGGATGGCGAATTGGCTCGCCGCCAAACTCCCGAGGCTACTATTGAACAGATTCGAATTGTTCGGATTGCCCAGGTTCGGCTCGGTGGTTACCAACCCTCCCGTGGGATTAACTAAACCGCTGGTCGAACCGTAACGGACCGTCTGCGGAGCGCCGGAACTACCCACCACACCGGCCCAGTTGATGCCGTAACTTTGCTTGGGGTTCGCGTTCACTTCGACGAGGCGAGCTTCGATCATGACCTGCTTGGTCGGTTTGTCGATTTGGGCCAGGAATTTCCGGACATTGTCGATGTTGCTGCGCGTCTCACTGAAAAAGATCGTGTTCGTCCGTTCGTCGACCTGCGGTGGGAGCTTGCTCGCAAGCTGCCCTGCGAGCAACGCTTCGGTCTCTTTGGCCCGGGCGTAGCTGAACTGATAGTTGTCGGTTTCGGTCGGTTCGGCCGTGCGTTCCGCCGCTGTTTTGACGTAGTAAACGCCATCAATCTTATCCACGAAGAGCGCCTTGGATTTGGCGATGATCTCCACGGCTTGCATCGCCGTCACATCTTCCAGTCGCATCGTGACCGTCCCGGCGACTGCTTCGCTCACCACCATGTTCACTTTGGCTTGGCGAGCGAGAAGGCGCAGAACCTGCCCGACTTCGTCCCCTTGAAATTCGCGAACCGCTACGCCCCCAGCGTCCGCTGCCGGCGCTGTGTCTGGAGAAGCGACTGCTGCTCCAGGTGCCGCCGGAGCGGCCTCCGTGGTCGGCGCCGGAGCGGTGGAAGCCTGCACAATCATAAGCGAAGAACCGTCGCTCATCTTGGCCGTAGAGGGCGGAGCGGACGCGGGTGCCGGAGCAGCAGCGTCGGGGGCCGGAGCCGCGACGGTTGCCGCCGCAGCCGTCGTATCTAGCGGACTGGACGGGGATGCTGGGGTGGTGGGGCTGACCTGCGCATGAGAAAAAGACATTGCCATGAGCAATGCCGCGGCTCCGCAGACGAGTGGGTTAAGGCGAATGGACATAATGGTATGGAGAATTGATGGCTGCGAACCTGTCTAAAGCAGGAAGCAGACCAGCCTGTTTATCGTTTCTCCTCGGAACGCGTTTGCCGATCGGAGCGATGGTGCCGCTCCCCCATTCCGCCCTACGCAGCCCCCCTTTGCCGGAGAGCGCGGACAAAATCTCCGTAGGTGCGCAAAGGCCAGCTCACTGGTGAAGAAGGCGGATTAAGCGGAGGACGGCTTTACAAGCCGTCCAAGCCGGGTTGCAAACCCGGCCTCCAATTCTGAAGGAACCAGTCAGACGCTGGCGTTCGTCTCCCTCTTCATCTGCGCCATCCGCGTAATCTGCGGTCAAAAAATTTAGCGATTTCAGCCTCGACAGATCCTGCCAATCGACGATCCCCGCCGGAGCCATCTGATCGTCCGCCACTCACAGGTCGTCGCTGCGGTGCCGCTCGAGCAGGTTCCAAACTTTCCACCGCAGGTCAGGCTCACGCCGCGCTGGCGAATCCCATGGAGGGACGCTTCCCGAAATTCGTCTCCGGCATCTGCTCGACGAGTTGGATTATGCCTTCCTGCCACCTTCGTCCGATCTCCTGCAGGTACGGATCGTCCTCTTCCAGCCGCGCCCGACGGTTCGCCTGGAGAGAGTCCTTTTTGTAGCAAAGAATATCGACCGGCGGCCCTACCGACACGTTGCTCTTCATGGTCGAATCGAGCGAGACGACGCCAAACTTCACCGCATCGACCAACTTCGTCTCGTAACTGAAACCACGATCCAGGATTGGCTTCCCGTATTTGGCTTCGCCGATCTGCAGGAATGGCGACTCGCGTGTGGCGTGAATGCTGTTTCCCTGCGGGTAAATTAGATGGACCTCCGGCGACATCCCGGCGATCTGACCACCGACGATTAGATTGATGTTGAAGGAAAACCCATCCGCTTCCAGCGCCGTGCGATCGCGTTTCTCCACCGCTCGCACCTTCGAGCCGATGTATCGCACCGTTTCATAAAGCGTCTGGCGATTCATGATGTGCTTCTTTTTCGGCACGCCGTCTCCGAGCACGAGGTCTTCATCGATCATCGCCAGGGTGGCCTGCGTGAGCGAGAGATTGCCGGAACTGAGGATGCAAATGACCCGATCGCCCGGCTTTTCGAAGATCCGCATTTTACTGCGCATGGTGATGTTATCCATCCCGGCGCTGGTCCGAGAATCGGAGAGAAAAACCGCGCCGCTTCGGCAAAGCATGCCGAGGCAGTAGGTCATTTCGCCGTCCCTTCATTCGGGTCCACCACCCGACCCTGGACGCGCTTGATCTGAGCATGATGCGTCAGCACATGGACGCGGCCGTCGCTTCCGCGAAAGAACGCGCTCAGCACCCAGCTCACCAAACTCACGATAATTGCCCCCCAAAACGCGCTCCCAAAACTATCGACCGTGAACCCCGGGACAAAGGTCGGAACCCACCAGAGGAGCAGCGCATTAATAAAGAGGATGAAGAGGCCAAGCGTCAGCAGAATGAGCGGCGCGCTCAGCAGGAGAAGAATCGGCCGGATGAACGCGTTCAGGATTCCGAGCAACAAGGCGGCCCCAATCGACGCGCCAGTTCCGTCTGCTCGGATTCCTGGGATCAACCGGGTGGCGATGAGGATCGCCACCGTCGTTATGATCCAACGGAAAATGAAATGCCGCACGGCCGCACCGTAGGCGAAGATTCGCGCTGGACGCAACCCTTTAGGAAAACGGTTGCAAATCCACCGCGCTCCGCTGATGGATTCGAAACCAATTTTATCAAACCAGTGCCCAAAAAAAACAAGATCTCTCCCGCAATTTCCGCTGACCCTGTAGCAGTTGAACCTGCCACCACTCCGTCAACTGCCGCTCGAAAAGCTCAACCGCGTAAACGAGTTGAGACCGCGCCCAAAGCAGCCGCGAAGAAGGTCGCCGCGAAGAAGAAGCCGAAGGCTGCAGCAGCCAAGAAATCAACGGCGGCGAAAAAGCCGGCAAAAGCTCCCGAAGGACCGTCCGATTCCGACATCCAGTTGCGCGCTTATTTTCTCGCTGAACGCCGGATGCAACTGGGGCTCCCCGGAGATTCATCCCACGACTGGATGGAAGCGCGAAAGCAATTGCTCGAGGAAGGCGCTTAAAGGCAGAAAGCATAAACGGCAGACGCTACCGCGGGCCCTATGCACCTTCACCAAAGCGCCGCAGGCGCGACGCGTCCCTAGCTCGAGCCCAAGCGTGCGGTGCGCTATGGAGGGATGCCCGCCGTGGCGTCCACGATGATTCAGGACGGGACGGCGCCCGTCCCTCCAGCCCGCCGCCTGCCCGTCTTTCCGGTTTTCGCTCGCGCCGTAATAGACGCTCTGTTGATCGTCGCGCAGGATCGCCTGGCAACGACGGTAGCGGCCGAGATCGAGGCGCACATCGCCTAAGCTAAGGCGTCGCTGATTCCAGACCAGGCACGCATTCTTTCACCTTCTCCAAAAGGCGATTGATCGCGAAGGGCTTTGGCAAAAAGCCGCGGACGCCGACTTCCTTTAAGAGATCTTGCGCCCGCTTTTCTTCGCCTTGGCCTGAGACGAGAATGAGCGGCGGCAATATCCTTGGCGGTTTCGCGTTCTCGTAAACCTTTCCGATGAGGAAAAACAGCATCGCTCCGTCGATCATCGGCATCGAGAAATCGAAGATCAGCAGATCGTACGTTTTCTTCAGCGCCAATTCGAAGCCATACTCAGGGTTGGACGAGGTGTCCACTTCGCAGCGGAGGAAGGATGTCAGCGCCTCGCGCGTCACCCGCATGAGCGCCACGTCGTCGTCCACAATGAGAATTTTTTTCACAAATCAAAAGGTCCGATTGGACGCTTGCGCGAAAGCTCGTGGCGTTTCAAGCTTTGTTTCATGGACGAGCCCGTAAAAATCCAGCTCGTCGCCGCCTTACGCGAACGCTTGGCGATTATCGCCGACGAAGAGAGTCGCCGCGATCCGACGCGGCACACAGCGCGTTTGCAGGAGGTCTCCGAGCGAATCGAACGGCTTGCCGCTCAGCTTCCAGCAGATGCTGACCCGCAGTTGCGGCATTTTCTGGAGCGCTGCAGCTACGGTAAAGCGCTGGAGCTGATTCAAAGTTCAGGCGGATTCGCAAATAGCTAAAACTGGCGAGTCGATCGCAGGCGGATAAGCGCCTGCTGGAATAGTAGCGGCCGACTCAAAGGGCTGGGAACGGCACGATCGACTGCAGGTTGCAGTGCCAGGAGACGCCCGGTAATGCCAAGCCGGCTCCCAACGGGCACGCCACATGCTTGTTTCTTCCCTGCTATGAGTTACCCCCAACTAACAAAAAGACCCAGCCTGGCCGGCTTCACCCTCGTGGAGATCTGCGTGAGCGCTGTGGTGCTCGGAATCTTCTCGATCGGCCTTTTCGCCTCCATTACGCGCGGCTTTTCGGTAATCCGGTCATCCCGCAACGACTCCGCCGCCGCGCTCGCTCTCGAAAAACGGATGGATCAATTTGGACGTGCGGTCTGGACCGACGTGACCTGCAATTATCCTCCTCTCGAGGAGGGCGACCCGGATGATCCGCCCGATGGAGCAGACGAAGACCCCGACCAAGTTTATTCTACCGAATACGGGGACGAATTAGGCGATCTCGATACCGCGCCAGGGGTGGTCAGAATACTGGCTGTGCCGTGCGATGCCCTCAATGCACTGGACGGAGTCGAGGAAAAAATCACGATCGTCCCTTATCCGGACGCCGGCGAGAAGTTCATTACCGGGACCCGCTCTGGAACGACCATTACCACGAGCCTCTCTTCGGGCGACGACGATTACCGTTTCATCACGCAGGAAAAGGCCGTCAAGGTCACGGCTCGCATTAGTTGGCAATCGGGCGGCCAGACCAAGAGTATCGCCACCCAGACGATCGTCGCCAAAGGAAGCTAAGATGAAATTTCTCGGCGATCCAAAATTCCGCGCTGGTTACACCCTCACCGAAACGGTCGTCTCAGCCGCGATCTTCTCACTCATCCTGGGAGCCGTCGTGGCAGGTTCGATCGCGCTCCAACGGGGGTTCGCTTCGGCTGAAGGGTTTGCGGCCAGCCAAATGCACCTGCCCGATCTGATGGCGATGGACGCGCGCCGCGGATACACCGCGGTGCCGACGAAATCGACGTCTGGCACCTACTCTTTGCCACTCACGATCGTGACGCCCGCGATCTACAACTCGGATGGCAAGACCATGATGGACCCCGCGCGCACCAAGGTCACCACCACCGTCATCGTCAAAGGCGGAAAATCCGGTAAAAATCCGCACAACTACAAACGCATCAGTTGGCCCCTTTCCTATGGAACGAGCGGCGCGACCCCCACCACCACCATCACCTACACTTTGAATGGGACAAATGTCCTCCGGACGGCCGACGGCGTCTCCCGCACGGTGGCCACAGGCGTGCAATCGGTCTCCTTCGATCCGCCGAACTATGACCTCAGCGTCGCAGAGGCCTATTTCCTGACCTGCCGCATCACGTTTCTCAAATCCATCTTCACCAAGGCCGCCGCGCCTGCGAGCAACCTCCTAGTCTCGTCCATCCTCGTT
Source organism: Chthoniobacterales bacterium (assembly GCA_038258815.1). Classification (GTDB taxonomy): domain Bacteria; phylum Verrucomicrobiota; class Verrucomicrobiia; order Chthoniobacterales; family UBA10450; genus JACCTI01. The sequence goes on along the minus strand of JBBSPM010000013.1, from coordinate 33,255 downwards.
CGAGGCGACTTTTATGACAATGATCATGACTAAACAAAACCTCATCCATTCCATCACCATCCCGAGGCCGCACCGCCCAACGCAAAGAGGCAGTTCCCTCGTCATCGTCATGCTTTCCATGTTGGTGCTGGCGATTGTGGCCGCTCGCATCCTGGACTTAACCTTGCAAAAAGCGCAGGGGCCCACCCAGGCCATTAGTTGGCGCTATGCGCTTAACGGTGCGGAAGCTGGAGTGCAATCCGCCCGCATGGCCTTGCTCACCGCCACGACGGATCCTGACACCGCCTGGAGCGGGTGGTCGCCGTCTACAGCTTCCAGTTGGCCAAAAACGAAGACTTTCGCCCTAGCGCCCTCGGCCAGCGACACCGAGCGCCCCCTCACCACCAGTATCAACGTCACCGTCGATGCTCCAGCGGGCCTCAACCCCGCCGGGTCCGGATCACCCTACTATCGCGTGCGCTCCACCGGCACTGCGCAGATGCCGGCTACGACCCGAACGGGCACGGACGCCATCAATATTGCGCTCCGCCAGATGAAGCTCGCGAAAAACACCGCGAATCCGACCCCGCAGGTTTCTCGCACGGTGGAGGCAATCATGCAACCGGCCACCCCGTTTACCCTCGCCCTCCTCGCGAACGACAAGATCGAAATGAAAAAGGGTAAAACCATGATCACGGATAGTTGGAACTCACTGACCTCCGATCCCTACAACCCTCAGAGTTACGATGTGAACAAGAACGGCGACGGCGGCAGCATCGCCACCAACTCCACGGGCGGGAAAAATGGCACCGATAAAGTGATCCGCCTCGAACAAGTCTTTATCAACGGTGGGATTTACAAAGGAGGCGGCGTGGTGGAGACGAAGAGCAACGTCACCATCGCCGGAGACATCGTCGACGGTTTCAACCGGGAGACCAGACCCCCGCTAATCCCAGACACAAGCGGCTACACCTCCCAAGCCTCCATCAAACCAGGCGACGCCAAAGCAGGAATAACCCTGAACGCCAGCAATACGGGTGTGGCCAGTTACTCCTTCCCGGAGCTGCACATCCACGACAAGAACGACAAGATTACCCTGAAAAATCCCGACAAGAACAAACCCGCCTATATCAACATTTATGTCTCCGGAAAATTCAAGGTCCATGGTAGCGCCTTGATCGTGGCCGATCCTAAGGTCTACGTAAACCTCTACCTAGGCAAGGATGCGACCATTGAGCAAAAAGGCGGCAAGGGAGGTTTCCAGCTCGGCACCGATCGGGCGGAGTTCCTCCAGATTTACGGCGTGGTGAGCGCGACCGAAGCCGCCTCTGGAAAGACAAAGAAACGGAAATTCAAGATCAAGGGCAACCTGACTGCTTCGATCTACGCTCCCACCTACCAGTTTGAAATGAAACCCAAATCGGGCGGCGCCGACTTTTACGGCTCGCTCGTCGGGCGAAAGTTCAAAATCGAAGGCGAACAGCGGATTCATTACGATGAATCCCTGGCCTCCACCGGACCGATCAGTGGCTACAGCGTCACAAGTTGGATCGAAGACTGGGTGCCGAAGGGCAAATTGGCCTCGCCCTAGAGCCTGTCCGGCACCTTAGCCAAACATCGGCGCCCCATTAATGAGGCGTCCCGGAAATTAGCCGGACCGTCGCCGCCGGCGAATCAAACCACCAAAACGCGCGTCAAAAGAACGATTCCGGGATAAAATGCGCACGCCCTTTGGGGCGTGCTTGGGTTGGGGCACGGTTCCGGTGGTTCTCACTTCCTTCGGTCGCCGACTGATCGCCAAATCCCTCCCGGACATCCAGGCAACAGGATGACGGGCTTTCCAAGAACGCGATCCGAAAGCCCGCGCCCGCGATGATCCGAGAGCACCGCGTTTGCCCCATTGGGAACCACGCCTCGCCTTTAGTGGGCCGGTTAGCGGGAATATAACTCAACGATCAACTGCTCGTTGACCATCGGCTGCATCTCATCACGCACAGGAATGCGCGACACCTTGCCGCTCAAGGCGTCGCGATCGGCCACCAGCCACTCCGGCACCGGCGCGATTTGCGTCAGTTCGAGATTGCGCAATGCGAGCTGGCGTGATTTCGGCTTGTCTTTCACCTTGATCTCATCGCCCGCTTTCACGTTGAAAGACGCGATATTGACGCCGCGACCGTTGACCTGGACGTGACCGTGCGAAACCAATTGCCGCGCACCGCTGCGTGTATTCGCGAGACCGAGACGAAAGACGACATTATCGAGACGCGTCTCGAGCAATTGCAGCAGCGTCTCACCCGTGACTCCGCGGCGACGCAGGGCGGTCTGGAAAATCCGGCGGAACTGTTTTTCGAGCAGGCCGTATTGATACCGGAGCTTCTGCTTTTCGCCCAAAGCGACGGCATAATCCGATTGCTTGCGGCGTGAGCCTTTCGGCCCGTGCATGCCCGGCGGGTAATTTTTCCGCTCAAGCGATTTGGAAGGTCCAAAGAGTGGAACTCCGTAGCGCCGCGCAACTTTGGTTTTTGGTCCGGTATATCTGCCCATGAAAATCGAGTATTACTGGTTGAGAAAAAAATCAGACGCGCCGCTGTTTCGGAGGCCGGCAGCCATTGTGCGGCACAGGAGTCACATCGCGAATTACCGTGAGGTCGAGCCCGATTGCCTGCAGCGCACGAACGGCAGACTCACGTCCAGCACCCGGACCGCGCACCAGAACTTCCACCTCTTTCAGACCGTGTCCCATGGCCTGACGCGAAGCATCCTGCGCGACCATCTGAGCTGCGTAGGCCGTGCTTTTGCGGGAGCCTTTGAAGCCCACTTTGCCGGCGCTGGACCAGCCGATCACGTTGCCGTTCATATCAGTGATCGTGACGATCGTGTTGTTGAAAGTGGAAAGCACATGGGCCACGCCAGAATGAATATTCTTGCTGCCCTTCGCCTTGATGATTTTCGGCTTCTCGACATCGTTCGGGTCGAGCGAAAGATTCTCTTTCACCGGCTCGGGCGCGGCTTCTACTTTTTTCGCCTTCTTCTTGGCGGCTTTCGGAGCCGCAGGCGCGGCCACGGCGGCAGCCGCAGTTGGCGCGGCGCCCTCGCCAGCGGATTGCTCAGGAGAGGCGGAAGCGTCGGGTGCAGCTTCAACAGAAGCAGCCGGAGTTTCCGAAGCGGTGTTGCCTTCCGCGGCTGGCTTTTCAGAAGCAGCGCGTGCGGCAACCGGCTCGGGCGGCGCGGATTCGGCTTTCGAACTTCCAGCAGGAGCCTCTGGGGCCACCGCCTCAGGATTGGAGCCCTCAGCCTTGGGAGCTTTGGTCTTTTTCGCACCAGCGGCTTTCGCCGGTTTCGTCTCGTCTGATTCTTCAGCCATGATTAAATCCTAAAAATTGTTACTGCGGCCTAGGTCTTACCCGCTTTTGCGTCCTTGTTCCGGATCACGCCCACCGTCTTACGCGGACCTTTGCGCGTGCGCGCATTCGTCGAGGTGCGCTGTCCGCGCACCGGCAGACCGCGGCGATGTCGAATGCCACGATAACAATTAATCGCCTGCAGACGCTTCAAGTTGCTCTGCAATTCCCGGCGCAGATCGCCTTCGATCAGATGCTTGTTGTCCGTGATGGCGTGAATGATGTCGTTCAACTGCTGCGGAGTGAGGTCCTTCGCGCGCAGATTCGGATCGATATTGGTCTGCTCCAGCACCCGCTTGGACGTGGTCGGACCAATGCCGTAAACGTAGGTCAGGGATACTTCGATCCGCTTGTCCGAGGGAATTTCAACTCCGAGTAATCGTGGCATAAGAAAAAATCAGCGATCAGAAATCATCAATCAGAAATACGGTTAGCCCTGGCGCTGTTTGTGGCGCGGGTTGGTGCAGATCACGCGCACCACATTTTTGCGCTTCACGATCTTGCACGCTACACAGAGTCTTTTAACTGAGGGTCGAACTTTCATAAGGGTCCACGAGACGAAAAACGCGGAGATCAGCTCCGCGTTGTCACTGCTGGCGGAATAATCCCCGCCGTATCCGACAAATCGTAGGGGGAAACTTCTAGCAGAAGTTTGCGGGCTGGCAACACGCGATTGCTCATGATTTCAACTGTTTCTGCCCGCGCCAGGTCAGAATCTCCGGCGCTTCTTTTGTGACCAAAATCGTGTGCTCAAAATGCGACGATGCCGTCCCGTCAGCTGTGCAAACTGTCCAACCGTCGTCCAGTAAGCGCACGTTCGCGGCGCCGGCGTTGATCATCGGCTCGATCGCCAGCGTCATCCCACTCTTCAAGCGAGGCCCGCTCCCGCGCCGGCCGTAATTCGGAACCTGCGGTTCTTCGTGCAACTTCCGTCCCACGCCGTGGCCGACAAATTCACGCACCACGCTAAAACTATTGGCGCGCGCCTCCTCCTCCACCGCGGAACAAACATCACCCAGCCGCACTCCTTCAGACGCGAGCGACATCGCACGGCGCAGCGCGTTTTCAGTCACCCGCAAAAGTTTCTCTGTCCGCTCGTCGATCATTCCCACCGGAACCGTCGAGGCCGTGTCCCCCACCCAGCCATCTTGAATGACGCCGATGTCGAGTTTCACGATGTCGCCATATTGGACACGACGCTGGCTGCCGATGCCGTGCACGATCTCGTCGTTCAGCGAGATGCAGATATTTCCAGGAAACACCCGGTGGCCGAGTCGGTAACCGAGAAACGCGCTCTTTACCCCCGCCTCCGCCATCAGATCGGCCGCGGCTTCATCGACTTCTTTCGTCGTGATGCCAGGTCTAACGAGTTCACTCACTCGCTCCAGAATCTCGCTCGCCGTTCGGCAAGCTTGCCGCATCTTCTCGACTTCTCGCGCGCTCTTGATCGGGATCATGCCGCTTGCTCGATCAGACGCGAGATGTCCGCAAAAATCTCTTCCCGGTCGCGATTGCCATCGATGCGATGCAACTCGCCCGTCTTCTCGTAATACGCGGCCAGCGGTTGCGTCTTGGTGTTGAATTCGCTCAAACGATGTTGCAACACTTCGGCATTGTCGTCATTCCGCCGCACCAGCGGTCCATCACAATACGGACACACCGGACGCTCCGAAAAACTCGCGCTCGTCTCGCTCGTGGTGAATCCACAAGCCTGGCACTGCAATCGATGAGAGATGCGTTCCGTGATCGTCTCCGGCGACACATCCAGCCAAATCGCGAAACTCAGCGGCGTCTTATGTTTTGTCAAAATCGCCTGCAGGCTCTCCGCCTGCGGGGTGGTGCGCGGGAAACCATCGAAAATAAAACCGTGCGCCCCATGCAAACGCAGCCAGTCCTCGATCAACTGCACAATAATCTCGTCGGAAACGAGTCCACCGTGTTGCGTGATTTCCGCAGTCGCCAGTCCCAGCGGCGTCCCGAGATCTCTCTCACGACGCAAAATCGCACCGGGCGAGGTCACCGGAATGCCGAAGTGCCGCGTGATCATCTCCGCCTGAGTTCCCTTCCCGGAACCCGGCGCGCCTAAGAGAACAAGTCGCCTTTTCACTAGCGACCGTAGACAAAAATGGCGACGCCACCGATCACCAGCACCGCGATGCCGACGTAAAGCCACATCAGCGTCGTCTGCGGAGCCGCTTCGCCGCGGTTATAAGAAGAACGATCGAATCGTCCGCGGATCCGCCCCTTGCGCAGGAATCCATCGTAATGGCGCTGGATCAAATGCGTTTCCACCTGGCGCATCGTATCCAAAATGACACCGACGATGATGAGCAAACTGGTGCCACCGAAAAATTGCGCCGTGATCGTAGGCACATGAAGTCCCTGACTCATCAGGCTCGGCAAAATCGCGATCAAGGTGAGAAAAATGGCGCCGGCGAACGTCAACCGCGTCATTGTGAAATCCAGAAACTCAGAGGTCGGTTTGCCTGGTCGCACGCCTGGAATATAGCCGCCGTATTTCTTCAAATCATCTGCGATCTGCGACGGTTGGAATTGCGTCGCGACCCAGAAATAACTAAAGAAGAAAATCATCAGCGCCAGCACCACATAGTGCGGCCAGCCGTTGGAAAGAGAATCTGAAATCATCCGGGCGGTCCGGCTGTTCGGGAACGCCATCGTCACGATCGTGTTCGGGAACAGGAGCAGCGCCCAGGCGAAGATGATCGGCATCACACCGGCGTAGTTCACCTTCAACGGCATATACTGCGTCTGGCCGCCATACATCTTCCGACCGACGACGCGTTTCGCGTACTGCACAGTAATCTTACGAACGCCCTGCGTTACCGCGATGACAGCAGCGATCACGATAAACAGGAATGCGATCATCAGCACCAGAATCGCCGGATTGACCTGGCTGGTTCCAGTTTCCGCCGAGGGGACAAACGTTTTCCAAGCCTGCGCCAAAGCTGCGGGCAAGCGGGCCACGATGCCGACGGTGATGATGAGCGAAATACCGTTGCCAATGCCGCGCTCGGTAATTTGATCACCCAGCCACATCAAAAAGAGTGTGCCCGCAGTCAGCGTCAACACCGTCACGATCCGGAATGTCATGCCCAGATCCGCCACCAGCGGAATGCCCAGCTTCGAAATCGTTTCCGTGATTCCCGGCAACATCGTCTGATACGACTCCGGATGCTGGAACGACAAGGCGAGGAGATAGCCCTGCACGATGCACAACGCGACCGTCGCGTAGCGCGTAATCTGCATGATCTTCTGCCGGCCACCGTCTTCCTTCGCCAGGCGACCCAGCTTCGGAATCACCGCCGTCAGCAACTGCAGCATGATCGAGGCGCTGATATACGGCATGATGCCGAGCGAGAAGACCGCGCAATTCTCGAGCGCGCCGCCGCTAAAGAGATTGAACAAGGCGGCAACTCCGCCCCCAGAACCTTTCGTTAGGGCATCGCTGAACCACGCCTGCAAGACCGCGGGATTGACCCCCGGAGTGGCGATGGCCGCGCCCAGGCGCACGATCACGATAACCGCGAGGGTGAACAAGATTCGGCGCCGCAGCTCCGGAATCTTAACGGTGTTGAGAAACGCCGAGACCATTCGCCTAAAACTTTCTGTGACTGCTCAAAGCGCTAGCTTTTGGCAGACGATTTCTTCTTCGCGGCTTTTTTCGCGGAAGATTTTTTTGCTGCCGGTTTCTTTTTCTTCGGCGCCGCTTCCGAGGATTCCGCTGCCGGCTTCGATTTCGCCTCGTGACGAGGTCCGTCCGGACGTTTCACTTCCCGAAGCGTGATGCTGCCGCCAGCCTTTTCGATTTTCTCGCGGGCAGACGCGCTCACTTTGTGAGCTTCGATCGAGAGCGCATTCGTCAGCTCCCCATTGCCCAGAACTTTCAAGCCGACCACGTTGCCGCGGATCATCTTGGATTCGCGCAGCATCTCTTCGTTCACGACCGTGCCGGCGTCGAGATCCTTCAAGTCGTCGAGATTGACGATCGCGTAATTCTTATGGAAGCGCTTGTTGTTAAACCCACGCTTCGGCAAACGACGGATGAGCGGCATCTGACCGCCTTCGAATCCGAGACGAATGCTGCCGCCGGAACGCGCCTTCTGGCCTTTGTGACCTTTGCCGCTCGTTTTACCGTGGCCGGAACTCTCACCGATGCCGAGTCGCTTGGTGCGATGTTTCGCACCCGGACGAGGCTTCAAATTGTGCAACCGCATCATGACTGCTCACCCTTTCCGTTCGCTTCCGCCGCCACCATGTCTGCAGTCGGGCGAATGCCGCGGGTCTTGAAAATTTCGTCTTTACGGCGCAGGCCGCGCAACGCTTCGATCGTCGCTTTCACCACATTGGCGTGATTGCTCGATCCTAACGACTTCGCGAGCACATCCTTGATGCCAACGGCTTCCACGACCGCACGCACACCGCCACCGGCGATGACACCAGTTCCCGGCGAAGCCGGACGGAGCAAAACGCGACCGCCGCCGAATTCACCGATCGTCTCGTGCGGAATTGTGTTCCCGTAAACGGACATCTTCTCCATGCCCTTCCGCGCCGCGTCTGAAGCTTTGCGGATTGCTTCCGCCACTTCGTTCGCCTTGCCAAAGCCTACGCCCACCTGGCCATCGTGATCACCCGCTACGATCAACGCGCTAAAACTAAAACGACGTCCGCCCTTCACGACCTTCGCGCAACGATTGATGAACACGACCTTTTCAGTCGTGTCGCCCCGCGCTGCCGAACTCTTGTCTGTTTGACGTTCCTGACGTCTGCCGCCGTGTTGTTGTGCCATGGGTTTCTAAAATTTGAGTCCGCCTTCACGCGCTGCATCCGCGAGAGCTTTTACTTTGCCGTGATAGAGGAAGCCGCCGCGGTCGAAGATGACCTTGTCGACGTTCTTCGCCAGGAGACGCTCCGCGACCGCTTTGCCGATCTTCGTCGCGGAAGCCAGATTCGCCGCTGCTTTGCCTTTGCCGGCTAATGCTTCTTCGGTCGTGCCAGCCGCAGCCAACGTTCTGCCCGCGTCGTCATCGATGACCTGCGCGTAAACATGCTTGCCCGAAAAATGCACGGCGAGACGCGGACGTTCCGCGGTTCCGCTCACGCGCTTCCTGATCCGCGTGTGAATGCGGTGCCTAATTTGTTTGCGGTCGTTCTTCATACTACTGAACCGTCTTGCCTTCCTTGCGGCGAATAATTTCGCCAGCGTATCTAACACCCTTGCCCTTGTAAGGCTCAGGCGGGTAATAACGGCGAATATCCGCCGCTACTTGGCCGACTTCTTTTTTATCGATGCCGGAAATGCTGATCTTGGTGTTGTCCGCGACCGTGATCTTGATGTCTTTGGGAATCGGAAACAAAATCGGATGCGAGAAGCCGAGCGCGATGTTCAGGACCTGGCCCTGCACCGCTGCTTTGAATCCGACACCTTCAATGATGAGGTCTTTGGTGAAGCCCGTGCTCACACCGAGCACCATGTTATTGACCAGACTGCGCGAAAGACCATGGAGAGCTTTCACGCTCCGTGTCTCCGCATCGCGCACGAGCGAAATCTTGTTATCGGCAATCTTCGCGGTTATCTGCTTTGGCAGCGTCCAGTTCAATTTGCCCTTCGGCCCTTCGACCGCGACGGCTCCATCGTTGCCGATGTTCACCTTCACCTTGTCGGGAATCTCGACCTCTTTATTTCCAATCCGTGACATAAAAATTTCAGCGCCTCCTTACCAGATGTAAGCCAGCAACTCGCCTCCCACGTTTTGTTTCTTGGCCTCGCGCCCGGAAAGAATCCCGCGCGAAGTGGAAAGAATCGACACGCCCATCCCGCCGAGCACACGCGGAATTTCCTGCGCACCCACATAGCGGCGCAAGCCCGGGCGGCTCACCCGCTTCAATCCCGTGATCGCGCTGGTGCGGTTCGCCATTTTGTTCGTGATCTTGATCCGCGGATGCGCGGCCTCGTTATCGAGAACGTAATCGGTAATGTATCCTTCCTCTTTCAAGATGCGGATGATCTCCGACTTGATCTTGGAATAAGGGACAAACATCTCGCTCTTCCCCGCGGCCGCGGCGTTACGCACGCGGGCGAGAAGATCAGCAATCGGATCGGTTACAGTGCTCATGAAAAAATTTAGGCTCCAGCGGCTGCCTCGACGGGTCCGCCAACAGGCGGAGTCGCCGCGGCGACCTTCTTCGCGCGGTCGCTAAATGGCATTCCCATTTCACTCAGAAGCGACTTGGCTTCCTCGTTCGTCCGCGCGGTGGTGACGATGGTAACATCAAAACCGATGTTGCGCTTGATTTTATCCAGCTCCACTTCGGGGAAAATCGACTGATCGGAAACGCCCAGCGTGTAGTTGCCGTTGCCGTCAAAAGACTTCGGCGAAACCCCGCGAAAATCCCGAATGCGCGGCAGCGCGGTTTTGATCAAGCGCTCGAGAAATTCATACATGTGCTCGCCACGCAGCGTGACTTTGGCGCCGATCGCCTGCTCCGCTCGCAGCTTGAAATTTGCGATGCTCTTCTTCGCCCGCGTTTCCGCCGGCTTCTGGCCGCTGATCAAAGCGAGTTCCGCTTTCGCGTCTTCCAGCGCCTGCTTTACGTCCGCTTGCGAGCCGACCGAGGTGTTGATCACAACCTTCTCCACTTTCGGGATCTGGTGAGAATTCTTGTAGCCGTGATGCTTCTGCAGCGCCGGGATCACGCGGTTTTTGTAGTCGTCGTAAAATTCGTTCTTCATGGCTTACGCCTCTTCCTTCGACGCCTTCTTTTTCGCCGGCGCTTTTTTCTTTTCGGCTTTGGGCTTGGTGGCCTTTTCTTTCTTGCCTTTACCCTTTCCTTCGCGCTCCGAGCGCTCGATCACCTTCACATTCGAGATATGAATCGGGCCTTCGCGTTCCGCGATTTTACCCTGGGGGTTGTCCTGCGATTTCTTCAGGTGCCGCTTGATAATGCGCACGCCTTCCACCAGCACGCGCTGTTTGCGAGCCATCACTTCGAGCACCTTGCCGGACGAACCCTTAAAGTTCCCCGAGATGACCTCGACGTTGTCGCCTTTCCTGACGTGCAGCTTGATGCGGTTCATAAAACTTCCGGAGCGAGCGAAACGATTTTCATGAAATTGCGCTCACGCAATTCACGGGCGACCGGCCCGAAAATACGGGTGCCGCGCGGGTTCAAATCTTTGTCGATAATAACGATCGCGTTCGTGTCGAAACGAAGGACGGAGCCGTCCTGGCGCTTAATCGGATGCCGTGTCCGCACCAGAACCGCGCGCACCACTTCACCTTTTTTCACGGTGCCATTCGGGCTCGCTTCTTTCACGTGCGCGCTGATGACATCGCCGATGCCTGCGCAACGGCTCGTGCCCTGACCAATCACGCCGATCATCATGGCCATGCGGGCGCCACTGTTATCCGCCACGTCGAGTCTGGATCTGAGGTAGACCATAAAATTTCTTTCTTCCTGAGTGATCTACTTCGCGACCACATCCACCAAACGCCAGCGCTTCAGCTTGCTCAGCGGGCGGGTTTCCATGATGCGCACTGTGTCGCCGGCTTTCGCCTTATTCTCTTCGTCGTGCGCGTAAAATTTCTTCTTCTGCTTTACGATCTTGCCGAATTTCGCGTGCGGCACCCGGGTCACCGTCTGGACCACGATCGTTTTGTTCATCCCACTGGAAATTACCTCGCCGGTGCGAGTCTTGCGCGTCCCGCGCTTCGCTTCCATCTCCGCGGTCGCAGCGGTCTGCGTCGTCTCTTCAGTTGCTTCGGCCATAAACTATTTGCTCTCCGTTTTCGCGGTGCGCTCCGTGAGCACGGTTTCCATTTGCGCGACCTGCCGGCGCAACAAACGCAACCGGCTCGGTTGTTCGAGCTGTCCGCTCTGCTGCTGCAAACGCAGATGCAAGCTCTCCTGGCGGAGTTCGCGCTTCTTCGTCGCCAGCTCTTCCGAGCTCAATTCTTTGATCTCTTTAAATTTCATGTCTCGTTAGGCCGTGGCCACGTGATGTCGGGTCAGGAATTTCGTCCGCACCGGCAGTTTGTTCGCCGCCAGGCGGAGCGATTCGCGGGCAATCGATTCCGTCACACCGTCGAGTTCGAACAGGATGTTGCCCGGCTTCACCGTCGCCACCCAATATTCGGGCGCGCCTTTGCCCTTACCCATTCGGGTTTCCGGCGGGCGACCCGTGACCGACTTGTCCGGGAAAATGCGGATCCAAAGCTTGCCTTTGCGTTTCATGTGACGCGTCAAAGCAATACGAGCTGCTTCGATTTGCGTGTTCGTGATCCACGCCCGCTCGAGCGTTTGCAGGCCGAATTCGCCGAAGTCGATCCGAAGATTGCGCGAAGCGGTCCCCTTGCGGCTTCCCCGCTGGGTCTTCCGATACTTTACGCGTTTGGGCATTAAGGGCATGTCAGTGTCTCCTCGTTAGAAATTTACCACGGGCGCTGTAGCCGCGTCGCTGCGTCGACGCGCCGGGCGTCGCGCGCAAACACGCGCCGAACGGCGACACAGCGCCGTTGCTACAATTGCTTCCAGTGAATTGGTCATCTCAAATTGTTCGTTACGCCTCGACCGGGGCTGGCGGCGGCGGGAGAGCGGACCCTTGCGGTTGTTCCGCCGGCGCTTCCTCTTTCTTACAGAGCCAGCACTTTACACCAATTTTGCCGTAAACCGTATTTGCTTCCGCAAAACCGTAATCAATCGGCGTGCGCAGAGTGTGCAGAGGAACTTTCCCCTCGCGATACCACTCCGAGCGCGAAATTTCCGCACCATTCAAACGTCCCGAGCTGCGCAGACGAATCCCCTGCGCGCCGAAATCCATCGCGATCGAAACCGCCTTCTTCATCGCCCGGCGATATGCAATACGACGCTCGATCTGCAAGGCCACGTTCTCGGCCACGAGCTGCGCGTCGAGTTCCGGCGTTTTGATTTCCTGGATGTCGATCTTGATCTGTTTGCCCTGCGCCATCTTCGAGATCTCTTCCGTCATCTTCTCGATCTCGGCGCCCTTGCGCCCGATCACGATGCCCGGACGTGCCGTGTGAATGGTGACGCGGATGCTGTTCCAGGCGCGCTCGATGATGATCTTCGAGACCGCAGCGAAGAGCAGCTTCTTCTTCACGTAATTCCGGATCTCGATATCCCCGTGGAGGAATCCCGGCAAATCCTGCGGCGACGCGTACCAGCGCGAACGCCAGTCCTTATTCACCGCGAGACGAAAACCAATTGGATTAACTTTCTGGCCCATGATCTAGATTTCTGATTTCGGATTGCTGATTTCTGATTGGGGCTCTGCCGGCTTCTCCACCTCTGCGCCCTTCGCGGACTTTGCGTGAGTCTTCTTTTTCGCCGCGGATTTCTTCCCGCTCTTCTTCTTGTCGCGTTTCTTGATTTCGATCTCGTCCGTCAAAATGATCCGGATGTGCGCGCTGCGCTTCAAAATGCGGCTGCCACTTCCTCGAGCCCGGGGCATCATGCGTTTCATCGTCGGGCCTTCGCCGACCGTTGCCTCTTTCACGACCAGGCCGTCGACTCGCAGGTTCGCGTTGTTCTCCGCGTTCGCGACCGCGCTTTTCAAAGTTTTACTGATCAACCCCGCGGCCTTTTTCGGGCTAAACGCGACGAGATCGAGCGCTGCCGAAACCGGCAGGCCCTGAATGGCACGCGTAACTTCCCGGGCCTTAAAGGCCGAGATTTTCGCGTAACGTAATGTTGATTGAACTTCCATTTTAAAAACTCGCATTCTGGCGGGCGTCCGCCTGGAGACGGTCACCTACCTTTATCTTCTCTTTTTCAGAACCCATTTCTTGAATCACCGCGCCGCAAATTTTCTGTCGCACATCCACCACTCGGAGCTTGGCGATCAAGCGGCCATCCCGCACCACGCGTAACGGCATCCCGATCTTCACCCCCTGCTTTTCGCCCATGTTTCCGACCACGAGCGACCATTCTTCTTTCACGCTCACCACACTGCCGTCCATCAAACCTGGCTGCGGCTCCGCCGTGTTGGTGGCCTTCGCAACCAACGCATTCGTGCTCCGCACCTGCGCTTCCACTTCGGCCCTCGCCTTTGCATCTCCGCCGGTCGAAGTCTTGAGCAAATTCAACATCGCTTCCGTCAGCCGCAGCATCTGGTCGCGGTATTGCGCGCGCTCTTTCTTCGCCAACTGCAAATCGCTCACCGCACTCAGAAGCCGCTGTTCCAACCTGGACTTATCCTTGTCGGCCGACTCAATCCCGAGCGCTTCCATGCGCAGTTGCAACGCAGTGTATTTCCGGCGAAACAACTCCGCTTCCGCATTCGAGGCCGCGAGACTTTCCGTCAGTGCTTGCACTGACTCTCGCTGCACAGCCAACTGCTGCTTCAGCGTCTCGTTGCCCAAAGGCTTCGCGTTCACGACCGCTGGCGCGTCCGTCACTTCAATAATGGTATCTGACAAAGAACTATTTCCCGGCGCCCTCAGCTCTCCAGCCGAGCAGGCACTCCCTAACAACACGATCAACGATCCGCGACCAGCGATTCCCGCCACGGGCGATCGCCAACCGAAAATCGAAAACCGAAAACTCACATCACTTCGTCACCTTCGCCGTATGCGAACCGTGCTTCTTGAAAATACGTGTCGGCGAAAATTCACCGAGCTTATGACCGACCATGTTTTCCGTCACAAAGACGGAAGTAAAAGTTTTGCCGTTATGCACCATGAAGGTGTGGCCCACGAAATCAGGCGTCACCATCGAGCGGCGCGACCAGGTCTTGATCGGCTTCTTCACGCCCGCATTCATCTTATCGATCTTCTCGAGAAGATACGGCTCCACGAACGGTCCTTTTTTTAGCGATCTACCCATAACAAATTACTTCTTCTTCCGGTTCACACGCCGGTCTTGCATGATGAAGCGGTCGCTCGGCTTGTGTTTCGAGCGGGTCTTAAAGCCCTTCGCCAATTGACCCCACGGGCTGGTCAAATGCTGGCGTCCGCCACCACCCTTGGATTTACCTTGGCCACCGCCGTTCGGGTGATCGACCGGGTTCATGACCATACCGCGCACGGTCGGGCGAACGCCCTTCCAACGGGAGCGACCAGCCTTGCCACTGACAACGTTCATATGATCCACGTTGCCGACCTGGCCCATCGTGGCGCAGCAGGTGTCGTGGATGCGGCGAATTTCGCCGGACGGAAGTTTGACCAGAGCGTAACCAGCTTCGCGGTTGCTGAGGGTCGCTTGCTGACCCGCGCTGCGCGCAATCTGGCCACCACGGCCTGGTGCGATCTCGATGTTATGAATCGCGGAGCCCAAAGGAATCGCGCTCAAAGGAAGCGAGTTGCCAACTTTCGGCGGAGCCTTCTCCCCCGACATGACCGACGCCCCAGCGGTAAGACCATCCGGCGCGAGGATGTAGCTCATCTCGCCGTCCGCGTACTTGATCAACGCGATACGAGCCGAGCGATTCGGATCGTACTCGATCCCAACAACCTCAGCCGACACGCCATGCTTGCGGCGCTTGAAATCCACCTTGCGATACTTCTGCTTGTGTCCACCGCCGATGTGCCGCGAGGTCAAACGACCCGTGTTGTTCCGACCACCGCTGCGTTTCTTGACTTCCGTCAGCGACTTGTGCGGCTTCGACTTGGTGATTTCCTCGAAAGCCGGGAGCTGCTGGAAACGCAGCACCGGCGTGAGAGGACGAAATTTACGTAATGCCATAAAATCAGGGGAGGAATGGAGTAGTGGAGTGATGGAGTAATGAGAAAAGCCCGGCACCATGCGGCGCCTCAACTCCATTACTCCAACACTCCATCACTCCAATACTCCGGTTCATACGAGATCGATCTTCTCGCCTTCCTTGAGAGTGACGATGGCCTTCTTCCAATGCGGCTTCCGCCCGAAATCCGCGCGACGTTCGCGCTTCTTTTTTCCGGCGTAGTTGCACGTATTCACGGCCACCACCTTCTTGTTAAAAATCTTTTCGATCGCAGCTTTGATCTGGATCTTGTTCGCCCGCGGCGCGACACGGAAGACGTACTTATTCAGCTTCTCGCTCAGCAGCGAGGACTTCTCCGTCAGCGACGCGGTCTGGATTAAATCGAAATGGTCGTTCATGGTTGCGTCCTCTCCGCGAGTTGCTCAAGCGCTTTGCCGGTGACCAAAATTTTGTCGAACGCGAGCAATTGCTCCGTGTTCACATCGGTCCCTGTGACCAGCAAAACCGGACGCACGTTGCGCGCAGCGCGGTAGGTGTTCTCGTCGAACGAATCCGAAATCAGCAACACCTTCGTCGAGTCGGTCTGCTCTTTCAGCAGGCTGAGGAAATTCTTCGTTTTCGCTTCCTTCACCGCGAAGGCGTCCAGCGTGAGGACATCGCCCGCGTTGATCCGCTCCGTCAGCGCTTTTTGGAACGCGAGACGGCGGGTGGACTTGGAAACTTTCTTCGAGTAATCACGCGGCTTCGGTCCGAAAACCACACCACCGCCACGCCAAATCGGTGACGATTTGTAGCCGGCACGCGCGCGGCCAGTTCCCTTTTGGCGCCACGGTTTAGCACCGGAAAGATTCACTTCCGCTTTCGTCTTCGTATTGGCCGAACCGGAACGACGCGCCGCACGCATCGCGACAATCGCGTCATGCACCGCCTGCGTTCCACGACCGTTTTCGACGAGAACAAATTTAGCGTCCTTGGCCGCGTCCGCTGTTAAAACTTTCGCACTCATTTAGCCTCTCCCGCTGCTGCCGGCGCCGGCTTCTTGATAGCCGGACGAACGACGACGTAGCTGCCGTTCGCTCCCGGCACTGCGCCGCTGATCAAAATGATTTTGTCCTCTTCCCGCACCTGCAAAACCTGCAAATTTTGCACGGTCACACGTTCGTCACCCATGTGACCCGGCATGCCCATGTTTTTGAAGACACGACCCGGAGTGGAGCGATTACCGATGGCGCCGTTACGACGATGCGTCTTGGAACCGTGCGACGCGCCCTGGCCATCGAAGTTGTGTCTCTTCATGACGCCCTGAAAACCTTTGCCCTTGGACTTGCCGATTACGTCCACCCAGTCGCCTTCGGAGAACTGCGTCACGCTCAAATTGATCTCGCCTTCCGGCGCATCTTCCTCGAGGCGAAATTCACGCATCAGCCTTTTCGGTTCAGAACTGACGGCAGCGAACTCGCCGAGAAGCGCTTTGTTTACGCGCGATTCCTTTTGCACGTCGAAGCCGACTTTGATCGCCGAATAGCCGTCGTTTTCAGCAGTGACGCGTCGCAGCAGAACGTTATCGCCCGCGGCGACCACGGTCACCGGACGCAGCCGACCATTCGCATCGTAGATGCTGGTCATGCCGATTTTCTTTCCTAAAAGTCCGATGCTCATGATAGTGGGCTTGCAAATGTTTCAGGCGCGCAGGCGCTAAATCTTGATCGTGATATCCACGCCGGCGGGGAGGTTGAGCTTCTTCAGTTCATCCACCGTCTTGGCGGTCGGCTCGATGATGTCGAGCAGGCGCTTGTGCGTGCGAATTTCAAATTGGTCCATCGACTTTTTGTCGACGTGCGGCGAGCGATTCACCGTGAATTTTTCGATCAAAGTCGGCAGCGGAATCGGTCCCGCCACCCGAGCGCCCGTGCGCTTGGCCGTCTCGACAATGTCGATGGCAGATTGATCCAGCATCCGGTGATCGAACGCTTTCAAGCGAATACGAATACGTTGCCCGCTGGCCATGTTACTTGGTCTCCTTTTGGTCGAGCACGGCCGCCACGAGTTGCTGCGGGACTTGTTCGAAATGTGACGGCTCCATCGAATAGCTCGAACGGCCTTTGGAAAGTGAACGGATGGCAGTCGCGTAACCGAACATCTCAGCCAGCGGCACTTCCGCCTGGACCATGGTGAGGTTGCCCTTCACTTCGATGCTGCCGATTTTGCCGCGGCGGCGATTCAGATCGCCCATGATGTCGCCCTGATATTCTTCCGGGGTCGCGTTCTCGACCTTCATGATCGGCTCCAGCAGGATCGGCTTCGCTTTCTTGAAAGCATCTTTCACCGCGAAAATTGCGGCGAGTTTGAACGCCATTTCGTTCGAATCGACGTCGTGATACGAGCCGTCCACGATGTCGACATTGGCGTCGATCACTTGGTAGCCGCCGACAACGCCATTGAGCATCGCTTCTTCGATGCCCTTCTTGCAGGCTGGGATGTATTCCTTCGGAATGTTGCCGCCCACGACCTTGTTCTCGATCGTGATACCTTTGCCGCGCTCGTTTGGTTGAACCTTGATCACGACGTGGCCGTATTGACCGCGACCGCCCGACTGCTTGATCAGCTTGCCCTCGCCGTCCGCCGGCGCGGTGATGGTTTCCCGATAAGCGATCTGAGGTTTGCCCGAGTTCGCGTCCACCTTGAATTCGCGCAACATGCGATCACGGATGATCTCGAGATGGAGTTCGCCCATGCCCGCGATGATCGTCTGGCCGGTGTCTTCATGCGTGAAGACTTTGAAAGTCGGATCTTCTTCTGAGAGGCGTTGCAGCGCGATGCCCATCTTCTCCTGGTCCTGTTTCGTCTTTGGCTCGATCGCCATCGAGATAACCGGGTCAGGGAACGAAGGCGGCTCTAGCAGGATCGGGAAATCTTCGTCGCACAGCGTGTCACCGGTGGTGATGTTCTTAATGCCGACGATGGCCGCGATGTCGCCTGAGTAACAGGTGTCGATGTCCTCGCGTTTGTCGGCCTGAATCTGGATCAAACGCGAGATGCGCTCACGCTTGTTCGTGCGCGGGTTGTAAACGTTGTCACCCTTCGAAAGCGAACCGGAGTAAACGCGGAAGAAAACGAGCTTTCCGACGAACGGATCGCTCCAAAGCTTGAACGCGAGAGAGCAGAACTTGCCGTTGTCGTCCGTCGGCGCGTCCATCTTCTCGTGGGTGTCGGGCTCCATGCCGATCGCAGGCGGAATATCGAGCGGACCCGGAAGATAATCGATTACCGCGTCGACGAGATACTGCACGCCTTTGTTCTTGAAAGCAGAGCCGCCAACCACCGGCACGAACTTGTTCGCGATCGTCTGACGACGGATTCCCGCCTTCAACATCTGCGGCGTGATTTCCTTCTCTTCGAGGACCGCCTCAGCAATCTCGTCGTCGATGTTTGAAATTTGTTCCACGAGCGTCGCGTAGGCTTTTTCGACCTGCTCCTTATTCTCATCCGGGATATCGCGCACTTCGTAAACCGAGCCCATGGAATCGTCATCGAGATAGAAAACCGCTTTGCGGTTCACGACGTCGAGCTGTCCCTTGAGATAATCTTCCTTGCCGAGGGGAATCAAAATCGGCCACGCATTCGCGCCGAGTTTCTTGTGCATCGAGTCGATCGACGCATCAAAGTCCGCGCCGACGCGGTCCATCTTGTTGATAAAAGCGATGCGCGGAACGAGATACTTATTCGCCTGGCGCCAAACCGTCTCCGACTGTGGCTGCACACCGGCGACCGCATCGAAGACTGCAATTGCACCGTCGAGAACACGCAAGGAACGTTCGACCTCGGCGGTGAAATCGACGTGCCCGGGGGTGTCGATAATGTTCACCCGCATTTTAATGCCGTCGTACATCTTATAGACGCCCGGCTCCACCTTCTGCGTCCAGGCGCAGGTCGTCGCGGCGGACGTAATCGTGATCCCGCGCTCGCGTTCCTGCTCCATCCAATCCGTCACGGTCGTGCCTTCATGCACTTCGCCGATCTTGTGGATCATGCCGGTGTAAAAAAGAATGCGCTCGGTCAGCGTCGTTTTGCCGGCATCAATGTGCGCAGCGATCCCGATGTTCCGCGTCCTTTCGAGCGGGAACTTTCGGTTCGGCGAATTCGGATTCGTCGTCGCAGGTTTATCTAGAGTCGCTGTAGCCATGATCAGATTTCTGATTGCGGATTGCTGATTGCTGATTTGGCAAAAAAGCGGTGCGCTCGGCTGTCATTCTGAGCGGAGCGCAGCGGAGTCGAAGAATCTCTCACTTGCGAGGACGCCACACGAACACTGCGAGATCCCTCGACTTCGCTCGGGATGACACCGTCTGAGTGGTTATGTGGAAAGTGTGAGTTCATCTGCTGAGGCCTACCACCGGAAATGTGCAAAGGCGCGGTTCGCTTGCGCCATCTTGTGAGTGTCGTCGCGCTTCTTGATCGCGCTGCCCTGGCCGGCTGCCGCGTCTTTCAATTCCGCGGCCAATGCGTCCGCCATCGGCAATCCACGGCGGTTGTCCGCGTAGGTGACGATCCAACGCATCGCGAGTGAAACCTGACGAGCGGGCGTCACTTCCATCGGCACCTGATACGTCGCACCACCCACGCGGCGTGATTTCACTTCCAAACGCGGACGCACATTCTCTAGCGCCTTGTTCACGACTTCGAGCGGATCGACTGCATCGGAACCCTCGTGCGATTTATCGATTGCGGTATAAACGATTCGCTCGGCGAGCGACTTCTTGCCGCGTTTCATCACGGTGGAAATCAAACGCGCGACCGCGACGCTGCCGTAACGCGAGTCGATCTTCTCTTCTTTTTTATAAACTTTGCGACGCCGTGACATGGAATTAGTTGATTAAGAAATTACTTCTTCTTTTTGCCACCAGCCGCGGCTGCTTCCGCGCCAGCTTTCGGACGCTTCGCGCCATATTTCGAACGACTGCGGCGACGGCCGTCAACCCCGAGGCTGTCCAGCGTTCCGCGCACGATGTGATAACGCACACCCGGCAAATCTTTCACCCGACCACCGCGCACCAGCACGATGGAGTGTTCCTGCAAATTATGACCCTCGCCCGGAATGTAGGCGATGATTTCTTGACCATTCGTTAGACGCACTTTCGCCACTTTGCGCAAAGCAGAGTTCGGCTTCTTCGGCGTGCGCGTCATGACCTGCGTACACACCCCGCGGCGCTGCGGACAATTCTTGAGCGCCGGTGATTTTGATTTCACCGAAACCTTTTTTCGTCCTTTGCGAATGAGCTGATTAATTGTGGGCATCTCTGTAAAATAAAGGCCGCCCGATCTCAGGATTCGGGCGACAAAAAAACCGCACAGGCGGTGTCTGCATCCCTCACACACCTGATGCGGGGAGCGCGCAATATAGGAACGAAATCTGGGGCCGCAAGAATATTTTCCGCCGGAAAACCCCTTCGGTGACCGCGCCGCCGCGACTGGCGCCAGCGCAGCCACGAAGAGCAATCGCGGATGGTCTCCGCGCTGCCCAACTCCATTCGTTAGACCGTTTCGCGCTCCGCTGGCCGGTTGGCCTTGCGACGCGGTGCTCCTGTCGGGAGGAACCTGGCGAGAGCGACCGCGAGGATATCGCCGGGCTCGCCCTGCTCCCACGCACCTACGCCATATCATCAATCCGCTCCTCCGGCGCGGGCGGAAGGGCTTCTCTGGCCAGGGCCAGCCGCAAACGCTCGATGAAGGCTCGGAGTTCTTCGCGCGAGGCGGAACGGAGCAGCCATGGGGGCAACTCCGTCGGATGAAGTCCGTCCAGGAGCATCGAGACGAGGGCCGGATCCCAGCCGCCGTCCTTGCTCCGGGCATCGGGCAGCGCGGCCAGCAGATCGTGCCCATCCTGCTCCAGGAAATAGAGGTCCACCACATCCTTCAGCTCGGTGCGGCTGAGCAGGGTCGTAAGCTTGTTTGCAATCATCTCGCGCAAGGTGTCCACCCGGATACCATCGATAATGCGTTTCTCCTGATCGAGCTGCGGAGCGCGGTCGACCACCAGATCGAGCAGTTCGCGCTCCTCGCCTCGGGTGAGACGGAAGCGATGAAAATCTGGCGCGCTGCGAAGAGTCTGTGCCGCGGCGCCAATTTGCGTGGCAATGCGGCGGACCTGGTTTTGCAGTTCACGGCCATCAATCTCCTGGCGGGTAAAGAGATCGAGATCGTAGGAGAGCCGATGGTGTAAATGGAAGAGCCCGAGCGCGCTCCCGCCAGTGAGGAAAAAGCGTTGATCCTCCGCAAACCAGGCGCGCAGGAAATCGCGCTTGAGCGGGGTGCAGGCGCTAGAGTCGGCCCAGTTCACGAGCGGCACGGAGGAGGTAATCCCAAAGGCGGCGCCGACGCCCCAGCATAGGGGCGAGGCGCGGAAAGGCAGCGGCGATCTGCGGCAGGGTCAGGAATTGCCACACTTCCTCGACCCGGGCTTCCCGCAAAATCCAGGCGGAGAGCCGGAGCCATTCGGCGGGTTCAGCCACGGCCAATTTTTCTCGGAGCGAGTCGGCAGTCTCCGGACGATCCCAGGCGAAATCGAGATTCTCTGCCGGGAGCGCTCGCGTCTCGACCAGAAGGTTGGAGGTCCCAGCAGGCGGGGACGGGACGGGCGGCGCGGGCATGAGACGCAGGCTACTTTATCCCTCCAGTGCAGTAAAGCCGAAGCGCCCGGATGCGGTCTGCCCCAAATTCCCCTGATTCCGGTAGAAGGGGGCAGTTTTA
This sequence comes from Chthoniobacterales bacterium, assembly GCA_038258815.1. GTDB lineage: Bacteria > Verrucomicrobiota > Verrucomicrobiia > Chthoniobacterales > UBA10450 > JACCTI01. The sequence goes on along the minus strand of JBBSPM010000013.1, from coordinate 11,409 downwards.
AAGCTGGTCCATTGCCGTCCAGCGAGACTGTGGCGCGGTCAGCCACTTTGGCCTCCGCAACGCAAGGGCTACTTGCCGCCGCCCGATATTCGTTCCAGCTTCATCTGGAGTTCGAAATTATTCTTAAGGCCCGAGTCCCGAATCGCCAGATTACGCAAGTTGGAAGGGCCCATTATTTCAGTCCAGGACCCGTCCTTCTTCAGCACCCTTAACCGGGCGGAGCCGAAATAGTCGGCCTGCTCGCCGCCCGGGCGATCCAAAGTCGCGAAAGAGAGCACCATCGTGCCATCGGCGATTTGATAGATCAAAACGTTCACCCGCACGGCACTCGTCTTGATCTGGCTGTCGAGCTTGTTGTCGCCCAGGATCATCATCTCTTTCGCTGTCTGCCGCGCGATCTGATCATAGCGGCCGTCCAGATCGGAGCGGACAATTTTCTCCGAAAAGAGTTTGCCACCCGAGACTTGGGCGCGCACTACGATCAGTCCCTCAATCGGGGAAATGAGAAGGCTTTGGTAAAACTTCGGGCTGATGGATCTTTTCAGCACGCGCTTGGAAACGAGATCGATTTCTCCGAGCGTGCGCCCATGCACCGAGCGCGGCGTCTCCGCGAAACTCTTGCTGCCAACGAAGGTGAGGAGGACGAGAAGAACGAGGGGCGCTTTCATGCGCCGATCTTGACCGGTTAAAGAGCGCAAAACCAGCAATAATTTTGCTCTTCGGCGCTTCCGTTGGACGACCGGGGGTTCGACTTCTAAGCGCTTGCCCCTCGCGGCTTCTTTCGGAAGCTGACGCCGTCATGTTCGAACTGCTCGCCGTCGATCCGAGTTCGCGCGCCCGACGCGGCCGCCTCACCACCGCGCATGGCGTGATCGAGACGCCGGCGTTTATGCCGGTGGGGACGCAGGGTTCTGTGAAAGCGGTCAGTCCGCGCGAACTGCGCGAGCTCCACGCGCAAATCATCCTTGGCAACACTTATCACTTATTCGTTAGGCCCGGCCTCGCGGCGATGCGGCACTTCGGCGGACTGCATCGCTTCATGAATTGGGATGGGCCGATTCTGACGGACAGCGGCGGTTACCAAATCTTCTCGCTCGCGAAGCTACGCAAGATCACGGACGAGGGCGTGCGTTTTCAGAATCATCTCGATGGCACGCCGACGTTTATTTCGCCGGAGATCGCGATGGAGATTCAGGCCACGCTGGGGAGCGATATTGCGATGGTGCTGGATGAGTGCCCGCCGTGGCCGTGTGAGCGTGAATATGCGGCGCGGAGTTTGGAGATGACGATTCGCTGGGCGCGGCGATGCAAGGAGGCGACGGAGGGCGGCTTTGCAAGCCGTCCCAGCCGGGTTACAAACCCGGCCTCCGTTTTCGGTATCGTGCAAGGCGCGACCTTTGCCGATCTGCGACGGGCGAGCGCGGAGGCGACGGTCGAGATCGGTTTTGATGGCTACGCCATTGGCGGCGTGAGCGTGGGCGAGCCGGAGGAGGAGATGATGTTGGCGGTGGAAAACTCGGAGCCGTTTTTGCCTAACGACAAGCCGCGCTACTGCATGGGGCTCGGCACGCCGCCGCAAATGATCGAATTGATTGCGCGCGGGGTGGATATGTTCGATTGCGTGCTGCCGACACGGCTGGCGCGCCACGGGACAGTCTTCACCGCGGAAGGGACACTCAATCTAAAGAACGCGGAGTTTGCGCTGCAAAAGGGACCGATCGAGGAGGGGTGCGCATGCCCGGCCTGTCGCGATTTTTCCCGCGGCTACATCCGGCATTTGCTCAAAGCGGAGGAGATTCTCGGCCTGCGCCTGGTCACACTGCATAACCTGCATTTCTATCTCGAACTGATGACGCGCACCCGCGCGGCGATCGATGACGGGACGTTCGCGGAGTTCCGACGGGAGTTCGTCGGCAACTACGCGACGCGCGTGGTCGAGCCCTGAGTAGTGGCGACGCGGCGGCGGAGACGGCGGCGTTGCGAGTAGAGGAGCGCGATCAAAGCGAGCGCGCCGGCGGCGTAGGTGCCGGGTTCGGGCACCGCGGAAAGCGGCGTGACTTCAAAGAAGCCGCCGCCGAGATCGAACTGCGTCGCGCCTGCCGCGAAGCCGCTGAAAGCGAAGCTGGCGAGGTTGCCGCTTTGGCTGGAATTGAAGATAAGCCGGTCGGTGGCGTTGTTGCCGACGGTGGCGACGAGGCCGGTCCAGTTGAGTATGGTGAGGATGTTCCCGCTGGGAATGAAGCTGGCAAAGGAGAGCGTGCCGATGGTGCCCGTCCCGAAGTCCAGCTTGGAACCGGCCGCGGTCAGGGTCAACGCGCCCATGCCGACACTGTTAGTGGCTCCTTCGTTGAAGTTGCCCTTGGCAAACGTTCCGCCGGCGAGCACGACGCCAGCGGCGTTGTTGATTTGATTACTCGCCCCGAGGAGGAGCGTGCCGCCGGAGTTCACAGTGATCGAAGTGGTCGAGGCGAGGGCGCTGCCGGAGGTCGTGCCGAGAAGCAATGTGCCGGTCTCAACAGTAGTGGCGCCGGTAAAGTTATTCGCGCCGGTTAAAGTGAGGACGCCGGTTCCGCTTTTTGCCAGACCGCCGGTCCCGGTGATAACGCCGGAAAAAGTCGTGCTCGTCCCATCGCCGCCGGTGGTGAGTTTGGTCCCGCTGCTGCTGACCACGCCGAGGCTGATCGTGCCCGCGCCCGCGACGGAGCCGACGGTCTCGCTGTTGTCGTTTAGATCGAAGGTGGCGCCGCTGGCCACGACCACGGCGGAGTTATCGTGGATGCGTTCCGCGGCGGCGAGCTGGAGGGTTCCGCCGTTAATAAAGGTCGCGCCCGTCCGCGTGCTGCTACCTGCCAGGATTAGCGTTCCCGCGCCCGCCTTCGTTAGCGAACGCGCGCCGCCGCTTTCGGAAAGCGTGCCGTTGAGGATGAGGCTGTCATCCAGATTCTGGATGCCAATGGCCGAGTTCGAAGCGAGGACGACGTTGCCGTTCCAGGTATTATCGCCGGCCCCGACGTCGATCGCGCCCGCGCCGGCCACACCGCTGCCGTTGAGGGTGAGGGTCTCGTTGCCAACGGTGAGCCCGGCCGCGTCGAGCAGCTGCAAAGCCGCGCCGTTCGCGACGATGGTTTCGTTCCCCGCGCCGGTCGCGCCCAAGGCGGAGGAATCCTGCATGCGCAGGACGCCAGCGTTTACCGAGGTCAGGCCGGTGTAGGTGTTGGCTGCGGTCAGGGTGAGGCTGCCGACTCCGTTCTTGGTCACGCCGCCGCTGCCGCTGATGACGCCGTTCGCCTGGATGTCGCCTGCGCCGATGAAAGTGAGCGCGCGAGTGGTGAGAGAAATGCCGCTCACCGTCAGCAGGCCGCTATCGGAACCGATGGTGCTATCGCCTGCGAGCGTAATGCCGCCGGTCCACGATCCGCCCGCAGTCGCGTGCAACGCTCCCGCCCCCGCGACCCCGTTTCCATCCAGGATCAGGCTTTCGCCGTTGATGGAAATCGCGCTGCCGAGCCGCAATTCCGCTCCCGTCGCCACGGTCGTTCCGCCGCTCGTGCTGCCGAAGGCGCTCCCATTGAGCGCGAGCAAAACGCCGCCATTGATACTCGTTAGGCCGGCATAATTGTTCGCGCCGGAAAAGGTGAGCGTGCCGCTGCCGGTCTTGGTGAAGCCGCCCGCCCCGCTCAGAATTCCGGAATAAACGGTGTCCGCGTTGCTCGCCCCCACCGAAAGCGTGGCGTTGCCCAAGGCCACTGCGCCCGCGCCGCTGAGCGAGCCGATGCTTTGGTTGAAGCTGTCCAAATCCAGCGTCGCGCCGCCGGCCACGGTGAGGTCAGTCGCGCTGGCCAGTGTGCTGGCGAGTCCGAGGCGCAACGTGCCACCGTTCACACTGGTCGCGCCAGTAAAAGTGTTCGCGCCGGAAAGAATCAACACGCCGGTCCCAGCTTTCGTTAGGGCGCCGCTGCCGCTCACAATACCGGAATAGGTGGTCGACGAATTGTTCGCGCCCGCCGTGAGCGTGCCGGCGCCGAGCTGGATCACTCCCGCGCCCGCGAGCGAACCGATGTTGTCGCTGAACCCATTCAGGGAAAATGTCGTTCCACCAGCCAGGGTGAGCGCCGAGAGATTGGAAACGCCATTCGCACCCGCCAGTTGCAGGGTGCCGGCGTTGATCGCAGTCGCGCCGGTGTAGCTTCCGGTTCCGCTGAGCGTCAGCGTGCCGCTGCCGGTTTTCGTCCAGCCGAAGGAACCCGATATCGCGCCCAGCGCGGCGTTCCCCGTGGTCGGGTCGAAGGTTGCGTTGCCGCTGAGCGTTACCGCTCCCAAGGCAACCGTCGCACCGTTCGTGCCGGTAAAGCCAAGCGTACTCCCGCCGATCGCGACCGCGCCCAGCGTATGGGTGACCGAGGGCGTCGGATCGCTCAGGCGACTGGCATCGATCGTGGAGTCGGCCGCGACCGTGATGTCGTTGGCGAAGTTGGTGTTGGCGTCGTTGCTCAAGTTCAAGGTGCCGCCATTCAGGGTCACGCGGCCGCGATTCACCGCATCGCCGAGCGATTGCGCGTCGCGCAACTCCACCGTCCCGGCGTTGATCTGCAAAAGGCCCACGAAATTCGCGTTACTGCTTTGCACTACCAGCGCGCCAGCCCCGTTCTTGAAGAGCGTGCTGGCGACGTTTCCGGTGACGAGAATGTTGGCGGCGTTTCCGAGGGTCAGGGTCTGACCGGAATTGATCTCGAGCGTGCCCGAGAGATCCGCGGCCACGCTGAAGACCTTGGTCGCGTCGGCCACGAAACCCGTCGTCACATTGAGCGTGCCGCCGTTGAAAGTGACGTCGTTGCCGGCGTTCCCGAGATTGTTCTCCGCGCTGATTTGGAGGACGCCGCCGTTGAGGAAATTCGTTCCGGTATAGGTGTTGGCGCCGGAAAGAATGAGGGTTCCGCTGTCAGCTTTGGTGAGGGAGACGAGGCCATCATCGCCGTCGCCGTAGATTCCATTCGCACCGGCGTTATTTATGATGCTGGAAGAAATCGTGAGTGTATCCGAGCCGTTGACGGCAATGGAAAATGCACCGTTCGCGCTGCCGCTCGCAGTCAATCGACCCTCCCCAGAAATCGTGGTCGCGAGCGCGCTATTCTTGATCAGACCGCCGCTGTCAAGATTGAGGGTCCGAGTGGGATCGCTGCCGAGATCGAGCGTGGCAATATCGTTCAAGACCAACGCTCGGTCGGTGGTGGTCCCGGCGTTGGTGAGCGTATAGGCGGAAGTTGGAGATAGGCTGGTCAACTGCACGGTGGTCGAGGCGTCGTTCACGTTGATGCCATCGGCGCCGAGGTAGTAGGCGCTGAAAGCCCGAATCCCATCGGCGGAGTATTCTGCGAAATCGTTCCCCACCCGGGCCCAACCGCCGATGAAGCCATCCGCGAGCCCGTTGATGAAAATGTGAGCGCCGTCGCTTCCGCTGCCGAGCATTCCCCCTAACGAGTTAAAGTTGACCGAGGCACCGTTCGTGATCGTGCCGAGAGAGCTGAAGATGAGGGAGGAGCTGGTTCCGCTGCCGCCGTGGTGCACGACGGTTACGTTAGAAGCGCCGCTGAGAGCGTTCAGCGCGCCGACTGTTTCGGTGGAACCAGCGCTGTCCGAGATGAAGCGAAAGGTGCCGCCCCCGAGCCTGATCGCGGCCGTGTTCGAAATGCGATTCGCATTATCGCCCGCGCTGTTGTCGAGCGTGAGCGTGGTGCCGCTGTTAATGGTAAAGCTGGCCGCGTTCGCCGCGCTGCCGTTGACCCCGGAAAGGACAATCGTGCCTGCGTTCAGCGTGACGCCTCCGGTGAAAGTGTTGGCGCCGGAAAGAGTGAGCGTGCCCGCCCCGGACTTCAGGAAACCGCCCGTGCCGCTGATGGCGCCGGCAAACGAGGTCGAAGAATTATCGGTGCCGGCGTTGAGGGTCGCGGTGCCGAGGACCACGCTGCCGGCACCCGCGAGCGAACCGACGGTTTCGCTCTTGTTATTCAGATTGAAAGTCGCGCCGCCGCCGACCGTGACCGCAGATGTGTCGGCAATGACATTGGCCGCACCGAGCGTGAGCGTGCCATTGCTGATCGTGGTGGCGCCAGTGTAGGTGTTCGCGCCGCTGAGGGTGAAGGTGCCGCTGCCAGTTTTGGTAAGGCCGCCGCTGCCGTTGATTATTCCTGAGAAGGTCGTGGTCGAATTATTGGCGCCGACGGTCAACATGCCGGTTCCAAGCGTGACGCTGCCGCCGGTGCCGGCTAACGACCCGATGGCGTCGTCGAAGTTATTCAGATCGAAGGTCGCACCACTCGAAAGAGTGACTGCGGAAGCGGAGGAGATCGAATTGTCCCCGCCGAGGCGCAGCGTGCCAGCGCTGATCGTGGTCGCGCCGGTGTAGATATTCGCGCCGGAAAGCGTTGCCACGCCGGTGGTTGTTTTCGTGAGACCGACCGAGCCGCCGAGGATGACGCTGATGGAGCCGCTGCTCACCGCGTAGTTCGCATTGCTCGTGAGAGTGGACGTCCCGGTCCCGGTGATGCTGCCGCTCGTAAGCGTCACCGTTCCCACGGTGTCGCTGTGATCCGCTCCGAGATCGAGGATGCCGCCATTGATCGTGACGCCGCCGCTGCCGAGCGCATCGCTCACGCCGTAGGCCAATGTGCCTGCGCTTATCGTGGTCAGACCGCTAAAAGTGTTCGCGTGGCTGAGCCGAATCGTGCCGCCGCCGGTTTTGGTGAGACCAAAGGCGCCGGAAATGGCTCCGGTGAATTCCACTTCCCCGCCAGTCGCGGCGGTCACCGTCAAGGTATGGTTTAGATCAATCGCACCGGAAAAAATGTTGATACCGCTCGTGTTCTGTCCGCCGAGGGTGAGCAGTCCGGTGCTGCCGGCGCGAACGTTGATCGCATTCGCGATGGTGCGTCCGCTGGCGGTGCCGAAAAGAAGACTGGAGGCATTCGACGTGGCCACGGTGTCGCCGAGATTGACCGCTCCGAGACTGAGAGAGCCATCGACCACGAGCGCACCGTTCAAGATATCGGTCGTGCCGGTGTAAGTGTTCGCGCCGCCGAAATAGAGCGTGCCCAAGCCGGTCTTAATCAAGCTGCTGCTCGTGGTGCCATCGGAGATGACGCCGTTGACGATGAAATCGTTGTCCCCGCTGACCGCGTTGTTGTTGATCAAAAAAGTGCGCGTGCCATTCAGCCCGAGATTCGCGCTCACCGTCGTCACCGCGGTGGTCAGGGCCGTCGCCGTCACATTGCCACCGAGATCGAGCCGTCCGCTGCCGATGATGCTGCCACCAGTGGTGGTGAGCGCGGCGATGCGCTCCGTGAAAGTTTGCAGATCGAGCACGCCGTCCAGCTTGATGTTGACCATGGCCGCATCAGGAATCTGATCGGCGGCATTTAACCGCACCATCGCGGAACCCGCCGCCCCTAACGAGTCGCCAATCGTGAGCGTGGCGCTGGCAAAGGCGTTCAGGCCCGCCGCCTTGGCCAGAATGAGCGTGCCATCTTTCACCGTCGTGCTGCCGGAATAGGTGTTCGGGACCGTCCCTCCGAGGGTGAGGATGCCACTGCCACTCTTCGTTAGGGCGAAAGCTCCGGCGACCAAGCCGCCGAACGTGACCGAGTTGTTGATCGTGAGGGTGACGGCCTTCGTCATCGTCACCGTGTTCGTGAAAGTGAAGTCGTTCGCGCCGGAATAGGTGGTGTTGCCGGAGAGAGAAACGAGGTTGCCGATGGTGCGGGCACCGCCGCCGGCTTGAAGCGTGCCAGTGGTGAGCGTCAATGTGCCCGTGCCAGCCGCCGCGTCGTTGCCGAGGACGAGCGTGCCCGCGCTCAAGGCCGTGCCTCCGCTGTGGAGGTTGGCATTGTTCAACACCAGGGTCCCGGCTCCGGTCTTGGTCAGCTTGCGTGCAGCCCCGGAGATCACGCCATCGAAAGTCACCACGCCCGTGCCGCTGACGTTTAGCGTCCGGCTCCCGGTCATATTCGCCGCCCCGGTGAAAGTGAGCGCGTCCGCGCCGTTGAAGATGCTATTGCCGGCCAGAGTAATGGCGTTCGAGAGAGTACGAGCCGCGCCGCCGGTATTCAAAGTAGCCGCGCCGAGCGACAATGTTCCAGGGCCGATCGCGGAATTACTGCCGAGGACCAGCGTGCCCGCGCTGAGCGTGGTCGTGCCGGTGTAGCCGTTCGTGCCGGACAAAGTGAGGATGCCCGTGCCACTCTTCGTCAGTCCGCCGGTTCCGGTGATGTTTCCGCCGATCGTGGTGTTGGAGGCGCCGGCGATCGTGAGCAGGAAGGCGCCGGTATTGACGTTGCCTCCCACCACGAGCGCGCCCGTGCTGGCAGTCCACGTCTGCGCGAGGCCGAGCGTGACGTTGTTGTTGATCGTCTGGGTGTTGGCACTGCTGTTGGAAATGCCCGCCGCCGTCGTGATGGTGTATGTCCCCGTGCCACCAAGAGTGAAGGCTCCGGCGGTATTGTTGAAATTGAGCGAACCGACGGTGAGGCCGGAACTGAGCTGAGGGAGGAGACTATCCGGCCCGGCGAAAATGAGGAGATCGCCCGTGCCTGGACTTTGGGCGGGGCTCCAGTTGCCCGCAGTGGCAATGTTGCCGTCGCCAGCAGAGCCGGTCCATGTCAGCGTAGCCGCACGGGCCGTGCTGAGCGCCAGAAAGGCACAGCAATACGCGACGCCTACGAAGGAAAGCTTCGTCGCCGTTCGTGTACCTGGTCCAATAGGCCGACGAAACATCGCGGCCTTCCCAAGCGCGTGCCATGCCACCGGCCAGACTTCCTCTGCCTCCGTCGGAGGGGAAACACTCTTGTCGTCTGCCTATTACGGAAATTGACCGGCGACAAGAGTGTCGAAGGCTTCCCCGACTTTGCAGACTGGCGCTCGCGCCGTCAGAAATGGAGGCCGGGTTTGCAACCCGGCCTGGACGGCTTGCAAAGCCGGCCTCCGCTAAATGTCGCCTAGCCGCCTTCGTCCTTGTTTCGGAGCTTCGTCATTCTCCTGCAGCCACTGGTTCTGGGAAGGAACCACGGGTCAGCGTTTGCTCGCTAGCTGGCCGCGCAGTTTCAAGTCGAGTCGGCGATTGATCTGCGCCGCCCAGGCAGTGGACGATTCGCTGTTGTAGTGGATGCCGTCGCCGCCGGTCTTGCCCGGGATGTATTTGGTCATTTCTCGCGAGTCGATGACTTCAAAGCGTTCGCGCGTGGCGGCGGCCTGAATCAGGCGATGGATGCGGCCCTGCGTCCTGCGAAACGCGGACGAATCAGGCGGCTCGATCCAAATGATCTGGCGCACCGAGGGTCCGCGCGCGGCGGCGATGAAACGATGGAGGAGCGAGTTGATCTTCTCGTCGCTGAGGTTGCGATCCATCCAGTTCGTCCCTTGCTGCACCACCACCACGGTGGGCTGGTAACGGTGGACCAGAGTCTCGATTTTTGGCGTAAGGGTGGGACGCGGCGCGTGGCCATTCACGAAATCGCGATAAACCGGTGCGCGATCTGGCGTGGCTTCGCGGTAGCCGCACTTGGTGAAAAACCCGGGCTCATCGCGCAGCCAATTCTCCGGCGACGAACCACAAGAAGCGAACGAGGCCACATTCTGCGGGCGGAATTGCACGGCCAGATGCCGCTGCACGACCTCGCCGAAAGCGCCAACAGAGAGCGAGTCCCCGATCATGACGATGCGCGACGGTGCGGACGAAGCCGCTGGAGCAGCGGGGCGCTTGGAAGTGGAGCGAGCGGTTCCGTTGGTCACGAGAATAAAGCAGCCGAGGCAGAGCCCCACGGCCAGAAAAGTAAGTGCGCCGCGTGTCATTGTCTTCGGCTTTCCGGGTGTCGTTTCTCGTCTTCCTGACGGATGTACGGTTGCAAGTTGATTTCGCCCGATTCGTCTCTGGCTTTCGCGGTGTCCCACAGGGTGCCTTCCATTCGATCAAGCCGCAATTTGTAGCGTTTGCCAATGCGATACTTCAACCGCTGCGGTTTCGTGCCAATGTGCGCCGGGTGCATGACGAGGATTTGCTTTTCGTCGTAGTGCCCTTTCAGGACTTTCTCCACCTCGTAGACATACCCGACGAGAGATTCTTGATACGGCAACAACTCGCGCAGCGGCATCGGGTTCGACATAAAAACCAGGCGTGCCTTTACGATCAGCGGTCCGCGCTCGGGCGTGGGGCTGGGCGGAGCGTCCGCCACCGGCGGGATGGTTTCGACCGGCAGCGCCCGAGCCGGCACGGGCGAGTCTACCGGCAAAGCGCGGGCCACTTGGATCGGTTCCACCGGCAAGGCGCGTGCTGGAGTTGCAAACGGAGTCGCTGCTGGCGTGGCGGTCGGCGCGGCGACCACCTCGGCCGCACCGCGCTGGAAAAATGGCTGCAGCGACGCAATCGGCTGCTCAGCCAAATCCTGCTCGATGATCTCGTAGACTTTATCCGCCCACTCATCCATCTGGGCGCCGAGGAAGTGCTCCTTATCCGGTTCCATGTGCTGGTAGGGATAGGAAACGAGACCCCGGCTATCGATGACCTTCATTTCCGGCAGCAGGTTTTCGCACGCCTGCTCGAACACGAAGTCCTGCACCTCAGTCGCCACCCGCCCGGAGGTGGGCGGATTCACCCAATAAATTTTCCGCAAGTTGCTCCCCGCCTCGATCGCCTCCTTTTTGAATGGAGTGAGATATTTCTCGAGCACGGCGGCGTGTTTCGAAGGATGGACCGTCTTGGCGTCGGGAAAGATTCCGAAAAGGTTGCTCCCAGTTTGCACCACCAAAATATCCGGATGCACGGCCGCCATGACGTCATCCAACTTTGGCACCAAATGCGCCTTCGGGACGTGACCTGCGCTCATGCCGTAGACGTCTTCCAATACCTCCGGCTGACCGCTCGTGCTCGATTCGATCGCCCAGAAACCGCACTGCGTTTTCACATTCGTGTAGGGCTTCTTTTTCAACCAACTGAGCGGATTCGTCCCGCACGCCATGTAGGTAAAAGTGGCGTTGACCTCCGGATTACTCCGGAAGCGTTCATCGAGCCGTTTGCCGAAGCCGCAGAGCGCGAGGGAATCGCCCAGAATCAGCACGTTCATCTGACCCGACGGCGCGGGCGGAACACTCGGTATTGGATGCGGGCTGACGACCGCGCGCGCCCCGAGCGCGAGACCTGCGCAGGCGAGCGAGCCGGCCAGCGCGACGCGTAAAGCATTCGTTAGGCGAAAAGAGCGAGGAAGGCGCATGCTAGTCGACTACCGGAGTGAAACCCGTGCTTCGGCCACACGGCGGCCAGAACTGTAGCGGCGGGCTATGTCCGCCGACCGGGCCAGTTGCGGGCCCCCGGGTGGGGGGGGGGAGAACGCCCCGGCAGGGGGTGGCGCAGGGGGCGGGGGTGTG
>JBBSPM010000012.1:0-87391 GCA_038258815.1 Chthoniobacterales bacterium | reverse complement strand
AGCGGCGGTCTATGACCGCCGGGAACGTGGTTCGGAGTGCCGCGCGTTCGGCGGTCATAGACCGCCGCTACAGGTGCGCTGAGGGCTCGGCGGAGCCATGTCACAGGCACCAGCTCTTCGCTCTCGACCACGGTTGCGAGCGGAATCTCGCGACCGTAGATGCCTTGCTCGCGCAGCTTGCACAGATTGCCAAAACCGAGGCCGTCGAGCATTCGCGGCAAAGTGAGCGCGCGGGTCCAGCGTTCGTTGTCCCGCGCGAGCAGATCGCCTAACGAAACGTTGACGCGTGGAGTCGTCGGCTCCCATTCGCCCGCGGAGTTGAGCATCTCAGTCACCGGTCGGCGGATGAAACGAGCGCGCTCCGCATCCACCAGCAGGCCGCAAGGACGCGGGCCCGTGCCTAACGAGTGTTCCACCCCGAGCGGAATCTTTTGCACGCTGTAGAGCGAGTGGCTCAAATTGACCGCCGCGGCGAACGGCTGCTCACGGCGTTCCGCGGCACCGCGCATAACGCTGATCAAGCTGGGCCAATCCACTTGGGTGGCGCGTTTGAGTTGGCGCGGTCGCGCGTCGTTCAGCCGAGGGATGTCGGGCACGAGCAGGACGTAGCCGGTTTCGTCCAATCCGCGGCGACCGGCGCGGCCGAACATTTGCAGCAGCTCATCGGGCTGGACGTGGCGCTCGAAATTGCCGGCCATGTAACTCGTGCCGGTGATGAGAACGGAGCGCATGGAGAAATTAATGCCCGCGGCCAAACCCATCGTGGCGACGACGACGTGAAGCTGTCCGGCTTTCGCCAGCGGCTCGATTAAGCCTGCGCGGACCGCATAACTCAGCCCGCTGTGATGATAGGCGACACGGCTGCGGAGCAGTTTAGCTAGACGTTTCCCGGCGAGCGCTTCCTGCGCGGAGGAGAGCGGAAGCGGATCGCGCACCTGCATGGCGGAAGCGATGGATTGCGCCAGCTCTTCACTCGCGTTTCGGCGAGGCGCGAACACCAGCACCGGCGCCAGTTCCGCGCGGAGCGCACGCCCAATCATCCGCGGCCAGAAACCTTTCGATTGCACAAATTGCGAATCGGAGAGATTCCGCAGATCCACTTCTTCCAGCGGAACAGGCCGTTCCTGATGCGAAACCAAAACCGCATCGCGGCCAATTCGCTGCAACCACGCGACAATGTCCTGCGGATTGCCCACGCTGCCGCTGAGGAGAAGCAACTGCGTGTGCGGCGGCGCCAGCGCGAGCGCGAGTTCGTAATGCACGCCGCGAATCGCATCGCCGATCATCTGATATTCATCGACCACGAGCAGCTTCGGACCGTCGCCGCGCAGGAAACGCGTGCGCTGCGTCTCGAGCGTGGCCACCACGACCTTCGCGTCCAGGTTCAAAGCCAGATCGCCGGTCGCGATGCCTACATCCCAACCCCGCGCCCGCCATTCCGCGAGCTTGTCGTTCGCGAGCGCACGCGTCGGGACTGTGAAAATGGCCTGCCCTTTCAGCGACGGATAGAGCAGCTCGAAAATGTAGGTCTTGCCCGAACCGGTCGGCGCTTGCACGACCACATCCTGACCGCCTTGCAAGGCGCGGACGGCTTCCTGTTGCCAAAGATCGGGGACGACCAGGTTGACCTCAAGCCCCTTCAACATCGCGCAGCATCTCACGCGATGCGCCCGCCGATCAACTCTGGCGCAGTCGGCGGACACTCCAATCCCGTCCGCTCGGGACCGACGACGCTTTGGCCGGCTTCCGAGGAATCTTGACCGGGACCCCCATTTTGCAGGACAAAAAGCAGCGGCGTACAGTACGCCGCACAAATGAAGAACGCGGCTGACAATTCTGGCGGGACGGTCTTGATCGTCGCGCCGCTCGGCCAAGACGCTCTCCTCGCGATCGGGGTTCTGGCTCAGGCCGGCATCTCCGCGCAAAGCTGCCCCGGCATCGCGGAAGCGGCGGCGCTGCTGAAGGAGGAGACGAACGCGCTCATGATCGCGGAAGAGTCGTTGGAGACAAAGCAGTTGCCGGTGCTGCTCAAAGCCTTGAGCGACCAGCCGGCGTGGTCGGATGTTCCGATCGTCGTTCTCGCCAGCGTCGGTGGAAGTGAGCGGATGAGTTTGCAGGCGGTTGATATTTTCGGCCCGGCGGGAAATGTCACGCTGCTCGAACGCCCGCTCCACGGCGTGACGCTGGTGAGCGCGATGAAGGTGGCTTTGCGCGCGCGGCGGCGGCAGCATGAAGTCCGCGAATTAATCGAGGAACGCGAGACCGTGCTCTCCGGCATCAGTGATGCGTTTTCCGCGATCAACCACGACTGGTGCTACACCTATGTGAACGATCGGGTGGCGGAGATGGCGGGCATGCCGAAAGAGCAACTGCTCGGTCATAACATTTGGGAAGCGTTTCCCGACGCGGTGGGAAGCGAGTTCCACACCCTGGCGCATCAGGTGATGCGCGATCGCCAACCGATCCAGCGTGAACTTTATCACGAGCCGTGGAAGACGTGGCTCGATACCCGCATTTATCCTTCGCAGAACGGCATCGTCGTCTTCCGCGCCGATGTTTCGGAACGGAAACAGCAGGAGCTGATCGCGCGGGAGCGAGAGCTGAAACTGCAGGAGAGCGAGGACCTTTTGCGCCTGGCCACAGAAGCGGCCGCGATCGGCACGTTCGATTATTATCCGCAGACGGGTCAGTTACGATTTTCGGAACGCGCCAAGAAACTCTTCGGTCTTCCCCCCGATGCGGCGGCCACCTACGAGACGTATCTGGCCGCAATGCACCCGGAAGACCGGCACGTCGCGAGCGAGACGGTCAGGCGTGTGCTGGAGCCGCGAAACAGCGATCGTTACGACATCGAATATCGCACCATCGGCGCCACCGATGGGCGGGAACGCTGGCTGGCGGAAAAGGGCCGCGTCTTTCTGGACCCAGCGGGACAGGCCTTGCGTTTCATCGGGACGTTGATCGACATTACGGAGAAGAAGAATGCCGAGATGGTCTTGCAACGGGCCAAGCAGGAAGCGGAAGCCGCCAACCGTGCGAAGGACCAATTCCTGGCCATGCTTTCGCACGAGTTGCGCACGCCGCTCACGCCGGTGCTGATGACGATCGCGTCGCTGCGCCGCCAGACCGATCTTTCCGAGGAACTGCACGCGGATTTGGAAGTGTTGCAGCGCAATGTGGAACTGGAAGCGCTTCTGATTGACGACTTGTTAGACCTGACCCGCATCACGCATGGCAAGCTCGAGTTGCATCACGATGCGGTAGATATTCACACCACGCTGGAGCACGCACTCGCGATCTCGGACGGCGAACTGCAGGCGAAGAATCTTAAGGTCGAGAAACAGTTCGAAGCCGGCGAGCATCATTGCTGGGCGGATGCGGCGCGGCTGCAGCAGGTGTTTTGGAATTTGGTCAAGAACGCGGTGAAATTCACCGCGCCAGGCGGGACGATCAGTGTGCGCACACGGAACGGCGATGCGCACGAAATCATCGTCGCGGTGACGGACACGGGCATTGGCATCACGCCTGACGTCTTGCCGCGAATATTCGACGCCTTCGAACAAGGTGGTCGCGCGGTCACGAGCCAATACGGCGGACTCGGTCTCGGGCTCGCGATTTCCAAGCGGGTGATCGATCTGCACGGCGGCTCCATCACGGCGGAGAGCCCCGGCCGCGGGCATGGCGCCACCTTCACCGTCACGCTCAATGCGATGCAGACCTCGCTCCTCGAAGGGCCGACCTCGTTCCTGCCGACCGAGCCCATGGCGGCGCAGCCAGCGGCGATCCTACTGGTGGAAGATCACGAAGATACGGCGCGCGTTTTGCGGCGCATTTTGGAACATGCCGGCTACGTCACGGCCCACGCCGGTTCTTTGGCGCGAGCGCGCGAGCTGGCCGCGACAACGCCTTTCGATTTCGTGATCAGCGATGTCGGCCTACCGGATGGCAGCGGCGTGGATTTGATGCGCTTCTTACATGCGCATTACGGCTTGAGCGGCATCGCCTTGAGCGGCTTCGGGACGGAGGAAGATATTCTGGCCAGTTCCGCCGCCGGATTCACCGAGCATCTGACGAAGCCCGTGGATTGGCCGCAACTGCGCGGCGCGATCGAGCGTCTGCTGGAGAAGAAAGCGCAGGAAGCAGAGCGCGACGCCGCGATTTCGTAAAGCAGCCACGATCCTGCAGCCCGAGAGATGGCAAAAAAGCGCGCGATTTTTACGCGCTCCGTTGTAGCGTCACCGAACTTCAAAAATCCCGCGCCGCCACCTGCCGTGCGCGCCAACCCACTTTGACGCATGAGAAAATTCTTCGGTCTCGGTAATTCCACCCCACCCACTCCTCCGCTTCCGACCACGCCGCCCGCGGCGCCGGCCAAAGGTTCCATCGTCGGCCGTTGGAAGGAGCCCAAAGGTAGCGACGTGACAGATTTTCATGACGATAAAACGGTAACGGAAAAACCATCGAGCGGGCCCTCCATCCACGGCCGTTATTCGCTCGATGGATCGAAATTAAAGATCAATCTCGACGGCGTGCCGGACGAGCTCTCATTCACCGCCGTAATCAAAGGCGACTCGCTGGAAATGACGGGGCCGGACGGGCAAACCACACGTTACGAAAGAGTTTCATGAAGACACGCATCGTAAGATCGGCCACGCGCGTTCTGCTTTTGCTCGCGCTCTGTTTTACAGCCTCCTCCATGCGCGCGGAAGAGCTCGCGCCGGCGCAGGTGATTCGCGATTTCTACCGTTGGTATGTCGCGGAACTGGTGGGCGACCGCGATCCCTTTGAAGCCGGTCGCGCCGACCTCGAGCGCTACATCAGCGCGCGTTGGTTGAAGGAGATTGATGCGACGAGGAACGGCCCCGATGGACTCGATGCGGATCCCTTTGTGAGCGCGCAGGATTTCGACAAGGAGTGGGGAAATAATGTGACGGTGACCGAGCCCGTGATCAAAGGCGACCGCGCCACGGCCGAGGTGGAACTAAAGGGAACCGAAATGGGCAGTCAGAAATTAAGCGTGAAATTGGCGCAGGAAAATGGCGCCTGGAAAATCGACGGCGTGGAAGGCAAGTGAAGCGCGCCTTTCTGGTGAGTGCGGTGATGTTGCTGGGCTTTGCGGCCAATCTCACGGCCGGACCGTTGCCCTACGGGGGTGAATGGTCGAACGGCCGCGGCAAGACCCTCACCATCACCGAGAGCACTCTGCAATTCGCGGAGGATAAGCCGGTGAAATACAAAGACATCACGCGTGCGACCGATGGCAGCAGCTTCGAACTGCAAATTACCACACCCGGCGAGGTCAACGCCTTCCCCGGAAAATTCGTATCGGTCGTGCTGGAAGACGATTCGCTGAAGATGAAGACCTTCGCTTCGCAGCGGCAACCTTTGTAGCGGCGGTCTGACCGCCGAAACCGTGGGTTACAGGATACGCCGTCGGCGGTCCGCCGCTACAGAGTTCGTCGTCTAACGACGCCGCTCTGTCGGCGTGAAACTCCGAACTGGTGAAAACCGTGAATCCGCCCCGCGTTTGTGCTTGTCAATTTCCACCGCTCAGGTATCCACCCGCTGATGAAACATCCCCTCAAATTAGCAGCAGTCTTCGCCTGCGTTTGCGCGCTCTTGAGCGTCGCCAGCGCGCCTTTGCTTCGCGCGGAGGAAGGCAGCTATTCCTTTAAGGTTCACAATACGACCGAGGAAAAAATTACCAGCCTGCTCGCTTCCGAAGACGGCAAAACCTACCGCAAATTCGATGTCGGCGAAGGGATCGAACCGGGCGACACCATGACGCTGGCTTGGGACAAATCCACCGACAAATCCGGCTGCCAGTGGTTTTTCAAAGCGGTCTATGAAGGCGGTGACGAATCCGAGCCCGCGGAATTCAATTTCTGCGAGGAAGATCTGACGCTCGAATTCTAAGCAGGTTTGCAGCCCGGAGCGGCCGGCCGGAAATAACAACTCCGAGCGGGCGCACCGCGGCCACAAACCTGGACTCCCCAGAACCTTTCACGATTCGACAGTTGACAGCACCACGCGAAAACTCGTAGTCACTTGCGGATGAAGCGATTCCTCCCTTTTGCCCCTCTCCTGTTTGCAGCCACGAGTCTATTCGCGCAGGACACCGACGCCTCCCCATCGGGAGCTGAAGCGGCGGGTGCGCTGATCGGCGGCACCTGCGGTTGCATTGTCATGTTGGTCGCACTCGGCATTTGGATTGCGCTCGCGATCTGGGTTTACAAAGACGCGAAAAGCCGCGGCATGGATAACGCCGTCCTGCTCACCATCGTGACCGTCGTCACCGGCATTCTCGGTCTTATCATTTACCTCCTGATGCGTCCGAAAGGCACACTGGTAAAATGCCCGTCCTGCCAGAAGAAGCGGTTGGAAGGCAGCGCGAAATGTCCGCACTGCGGCAATCCGTAAGACGTCCGGTTTTTTGGATCAAATTGATCGCCGCGGCAGCGCTTGCTGCCGCGGCGATTTTTGATTGGACGCGTCCCGCGGCGGAGCAGGTTTCGGTGCGCATCTACGAGCGTGCGGTGATTGGCACCTATCACACGTATGTGCGTCCCTACACTTCGCACTTCATCCGCTGTCGCTATCGGCCGAGTTGCTCCTCCTATTCGTTCTACGCCGTGGCGCAGCATGGCTTTGCCAAAGGCGTCTGGCTCACCGCGCTCCGAATCCTCCGTTGCGGGCCGTGGGTGCCGATGGGGACGGACGATCCCGTGCCGCCGCCGCGCACAATTAATTCTGGCTCCGCGCATCACGGCGAGACACATTCGACGCCGTGAGGTCACGCGACGGAAGTGTTTGCAGCGCCTGCTCGGGAAGAGCGATGGAGCCGGTGCGCCCCCGCGCCGAAGATTCTTCCTCGGGCCTCGAGAACAAACTTCGGCCCGAGGGCGGGCCGACTCCATCCGAACCGATTCCTCGGAGAACCTTCCGGAACATCGCGCGTATGCTTCTCCTCGCCCTCATCGTCGGCGGCATCTTTCCCTCGGCGAATGCACAACTTTCCCGCACGCCTGCCGTGGGCAGTCCCGAACGCAAAGCCATCCTCGATGTGATCCGCGCCGTGGTGGAGCGCGATCTCAGACAAAAGGTCGTCTTCAAAGTCGGCCTGCTCAACGTCGCCGGAAACTGGGCCGCCGCCCGGGTGACGCCGATCCGGCCGAATGGAAACGACATCGATTACCGGAAAACAAAATACCGCGCAGACGACGAAGATGGCTCCTTCGACGGCGAAGGCGAGGCGCTCCTACGTCGGCGGGGCAGCGAATGGTCGCTCGTAAAATGGCGCTTCGGCGCGTCGGATACTGAGCTCTCGATCTGGCTTGAGGAACTCGGCGCTCCGGCGTCTCTCGCCATCTCAGACTAGGGCGTGTCATGCACTTGGGAATGTTTCTAACGAGCGGTCAGCGCGGTAGGGAAGCCGCGCTGCGGCGTCCAAGACGCGTGGCTCTGCGCGGGTTCGTCCGGTCGTCCATCGGCGGGCCATCCCTCTCGGACAGCGCGGCGCGCCATCCCGACCGCGTCTCTCCCGCGAGATCGCCAGGCGCATGACAACCTTTGAAGAAGCGTGCCCCGAATTTCTGTGAGCACGCCGGTCATCGCTGCCCTCGCTCCGAACGAGGTCGAAATCGCGGTGGCGCTGCTGCAGGCGCAATTGGTCGAACACGAGATGACGACGCCAGCGGCTGCTCTCCACGATGTCGTCCGGCGTGTTCTGGCTGACGCGAATCTCGGCTTCATTCTACTCGCGCGTCTTCCAGGCGAGGAAACGTCGGGCTTGCTTTACGCGGCCGCGCACCTGAGCGCGGAGCATGGCGGGACGGTCGGCTGGATCGAGGAAATCTACGTCCTGCCGGAAGCACGCGGCACCGGCATCGGCGGCCAGCTCCTACAGGCTGCGATCGAACGCAGCCAGACCTTGGGCTGGCGGGCGCTGGAACTGGAAGTGGTGGAAGGGCACGAACGCGCGGCGGCGCTGTATCAGCGGCACGGCTTCGAAAGCAACCCCCGCCGCCGCTTCACTTGCCTGCTTCCAGTCTAACGAATAGAAGACCATGGGCGAATTCAGTTATCTCTCGGTCCTGCTCTCGATCATCATCGGCCTCGCGGTGACCGAAATTCTCACCGCGTCGTCATGGCGCTCCTGATCGCGCTCTACATCGGGCTGCTCTTCGCCCGGCTGGATTGAGCGCAAGATTGTCACGACCTCGAATCCGCGCAGCCGCGTATCTTTGGTATATGGACGAAAGCACGAAAGACAAAGCGGAAGGCAAAAAAGACGAAGTGATTGGCGCGATGAAGGAAAAGGCCGGGCAATTGACCGGAAACGAAGACCTCGAAGCCCGCGGCACGGTTCAGAAAACTGCCGGAAAAGTGCAGGACAAGATCGGTGACGTGGAAAAAGTCTTCGAGAAGTAGAATGGATCAATCGCTCGCCCTCAGTGCGGGCTAGGTTTCAGAGCGCTGCGTTCGTTTTTCGAGCGCAGCGCTTCTTGCCGTTGAGCTTAGGCAGCAGCGGCGGTTCTCTCGGACGCGCCACTCATCGAGGGACAAAAAGGGCGCGACCATTTCTGGTCGCGCTGCTGAAGCTGCGGAAAGAATATATTGTGGTTGGTCTCCTAGCTTGCTCCATCTCTTATAGCAGCCGCGGTGCCACGCGGGTCGATCTGGCAAAAAAAACGCGTAGCCCGTAGCACAGGCGTCTCGCCAAATAACATTGCTGAAATCGCCACTTTCGCGGCGTCGAATGTGACCGAAGTCCTTTTTTCTGCGACGACGACGATTGATCGGACCATCTTCGATCCCGGCGCGGACGCTTTCACTATTTCCATCACCGCCGCCGGTTCAGTCCGCGCACTCGAACTAGGCGGAGTCGGCCTAACGAACAATTCCGGAGTCGCACAGTCTTTCTCCGTCGCCGGGGACGCGCTCGGGTTTCAAGGGTTCATTTCGTTCTTCCACCGCGCGAGCGTGGGCCAACGATCCCGTCGCATCTTCTTTTCGGGAAGCCCGCGCCACTCGGCCACGACGGCAGCCCGCAGCGCAACGTTCACGCGGGAGAATAGCGCATGCGTCCAGCGTGCGAGTCAAAGATCAAACGCAGGTCGACGGCGCGCAGCGTTCGCGACGGGTCCTGCTATACATTCCAAAGAACTCCGTGCGCACTCTTTAGCCGGAACGATGCAGTTGGAAACGGTGGCCGTTGGCTGCTGGTAGCGGCGATGCCCTCGTCGCCGGAAGTGTGAGCGGCGCCCTCGCCGCGAGTTTCCGTCGCACCCCCTTTGCTGCGTCCAAATCCGGGCGGCGCGGCGCCAACCGCGTGCAGCGATCACACCGCGCGACTCGAGCGCGTGAGGAAAGCGCGCCCGCTTGCGAAAGCGCCATCCACCCCAGAGTGAGCGCGAGACAATTTCATGTCCCATATGCGTCACTAAATTGTCCATCAAGTCAAAAGTTCCTTTGGTTTGCAGCTCGCCTTTCAAACCGACGAAGCGCGAGATCGGTGGCGCCAAAAGGATCTGAAAATCACTCCCCCAACTGCATCGTTCCGGCTTAGTTCCCTCCGAAGAAGCTTGCGACGAACGATCTGTCTCTTCATCATAAATACGCAGTCGACGCCCATTCTCATCTCGATAATTGCACCCGCACGAAACAAGAATGAAAAGACGACAATGAACCCAACCAAATGTGAAACGGAGCGCTCCCGCCTCTCGGCAGTCCCAAGCCGAACCTGCGCCGCTACTATTGGAACTATTCTAGTATTAGCGATGGTGATGCTCCGCGCTCAAAGCAGTTTGGCCAACAGCGCCAATTGGTTGCCGTCTCCGCCGAGTAACGATTGGAACAGCGCGGCTAACTGGACCGCGGGCGGGCCGCCTAACAGCTTGGCAGACACGGCTACTTTCGATTTCTCGAATGCCACTGCCGTCTCTCTCTCAGCCACCACCTTTGTCGATCGCATCGTGTTCAATCCCGGAGCGAGCGCCTTTACCATCAGCGCCGTTCGGGCTGGTTCCGAACGCACTTTGGAGATTGGCGGCGCGGGCCTGACGAATAACTCCGGCGTCACCCAAAACCTGATTGTTGCCGGTGACGCGTCCGCCAATGACGGATTCATATCATTTTTCAATAGCGCGAGTGCGGGCAGCGGAACACGATTCACTGCGAATGGCGCCACCGTTTCTGGCGGCGGCGTTGGCATCGTTCTCTTCTCGAATAATGCCGGAGCGGGCAGCGGAAGCTTTATCAACAGCGGGGGCGTGACGAACAACGCGTTCGGCGGCGTGACGGCATTCCGGGATAACTCGGGCGCGGCCAACGGGAGCTTTACGAATCATGGCGGCGCCGTGGGACAATTTGGCGGTAACACAGTATTTTACGAGAATACCACCGCAGGCAACGGCAGATTCACGACAAACGGCGCGACCATCAGCGGAGGCAAAGGCGGCTACGTTGATTTCTTAAACAGCTCCAGCGCTGGCAACGGGGTGTTCATTACAAATCCCGGTACGGTAAGCGGGGTCTCGAGTCGCGGCTTCACCGAGTTTTTCGACTCCTCCACGGCTAATAGTGGCAGTTTTACCAACAACGGCAGCGCGGTCGTAGGTGAAGCGGGTGGAAAGACCGAATTCAGTAGTACGTCCACGGCTGCCAACGGTGTTTTCGTTAACCAGGGCGCGGTCGGCAGTGGCTCTTTCGGAGGAGAAACTAATTTCTTTAACAACACGACTGCGGCGAATGCCACTTTGACCGCTAATCCTAGCACCCTAGGAGGTGGCGGCGTGATCTATTTCGTCGATGATTCGACTGGCGGAACTTCACGCGTGAGGGTTTTCGGAAACGGGTTTCTCGACATCAGCTTTCACAATCCGCCCGGCGTGATGATTGGTTCGCTCGCGGGTGACGGCGATGTTTTTCTGGGTGCCAACACTCTGACTGTAGGAAGCGGGGACCAGAGCTCGACCTTCATGGGCACGATCCAGGATGGCGCGGGCGGGTCGGTGCAAGCTCTCGCTCCCAAAGGCCCAACCGGCGGGTCGGTGACCAAGGTCGGCAGCGGCTCTCTCACACTCTCCGGCCCAAATACCTACACTGGTGCGACGAGCGTAGAGGGAGGCCGGCTCTTGATCACCGATGCGAGCGGCAACGGTGGCAGTAACGGCCCGATCTCTGTCGCCGCCGGTTCTGTCTTATTGGCGGGAAACGCAACCGCGGCAACCGGAGTTTTGACCTTGGCTAACGACGTGACCCTCGATTCCGGCTCCATCATTCAAATGACCGCGGGCCCGGGAAGCGCTCATTCCACTCTCGCCCGCGCCGGCGGCGCTTGGAGCTTTGCCAGCAATCAAACTTTCACGTTGCTCGATCTGGGGATCGCGCCTGGCCTCTATCACGACATCATTACCGGACTGGCGGGCGATCCCGGTGGAGTCGGTTCGTGGACGCTCTCCAATCCCGGCTTAGTGGGGACCTTTTCCTACGATGGCGCAGGCAACATTGATCTAACCATTACCGCCGTTTCCGGTCAGGCTCCGCAATTAACGGGAGCCGTCTCACGCAAGACGCACGGGGGAGCCGGAACTTTCGACATCGATCTCCTCACCGGAACGGCCGTCGAATGCCGCGGGACAAACGGGAATCACGCCTTCGTTTTCGCCTTCAACCATAACGTCGTGAGCGGAAACGCCAGCATCACCTCGGGTGAGGGTCAGACGGCCGCCCCCGTCTTCGCCGGCAATACCATGACAGTCAATCTGGCCGGCGTGATCGATCAGCAAACCATCACCCTCACCCTCGATAACGTGACCGACAGCTTGGGGCAGGTCCTGCCCAATCAGGCCATCAATGTCCGGATGCTGATCGGCGACACCAACGGAAACAGAACCGTCAGCGCTTCCGATATTGCCCAGACCAAATCTCAATCCGGCGCGCCCGCCAACGGCACGAACTTTCGCAGCGACCTGAACGCCAGCGGCGGCGTCAGCGCTTCTGATGTTGCACAAGCGAAGGCCAACTCGGGACACACCTTGCCGTGATTGGGCGGTGCCTCGCGCTTTGGCTTCTCGTAAGATTTTAACCTTGAGGAAAAAATGACCCGCCTGCACGATAGCTCCCTCGTGGAACCGAACCTCTCGACGGAGGGAGACAGCCCGCGCCGGTTTACCACCACGCGCTGGAGTGTCGTTCTTGCCGCGTGGCGCGAGTTCTGAGAGCACAACTCGCACTTCCGCGCGTTCCTCGTCGGGAACACCGATCCGCGTCCGGAGTTCCAGTTCTGCCACGTAAATGACGTCACCGCCGGATCCGAAAGGCAGCGTTGGTCCCTCAATCATCGGGTGTCATTTCAAGTATTCGAAAAAAAACAACTTTTTCGCGAACTTCTTCCGATAAAAACCGTAGTAACCGGTGGAATGCGTGTCGAAATCCTCTTTCTTCGCTGGCTAATTATCTTAGCCCTGCTGGTGTTGGCAGTGGCCTATTTTCGCACCCCAAAAGGTTCAGGCTCCGCTGATTCACGCCCGCGCAAGCAGGTCGTCAGGGCGCCGGGCCATTGACGACTAAAGCGCTCGCTCGCGAGGGCTTGTGTTTCGTTTAACCCTGACCCGGTTGAGAGTTTGTCTTCATTTTTATGAAGACAACTTCGACGAAACCGTTCTGGCTAGATTCAAGGACGCCTTCGCCTGCGTTTTGCCCGCGGCGCGCCCCCTTTCCAGCCGGTTGAGGCGGTGTAGAATATTTTCCCCTTGAGGAAAAAGTGAACACTGCCCACGATGATAGATCGTGGAACCGAACCTCGTGTCTGAGGCAAGCAGCCCGCGTCGGTTCATGACCACGCGGTGGAGCGTCGTGCTGGCCGCGGGTTCCGACCCCAGCACCGCCGCCCAAAATGCTCTGTCTCATCTTTGCCAAATCTATTGGCGCCCAATCTTTGCCTTCATCTGCCGTCGCGGTCACTCCACCACCGACGCCCAGGATTTGACGCAGGATTTCTTCGTCTCGGTCATGGAGGGCCAGCTCTTACAGCGCGCAAATCCACAAAAGGGGCGGTTCCGTTCCCTTCTCCTCACGTCGCTACAGAATTTTCTCAATGATTCCTTTGACCGTAAGGTCGCAAAAAAAAGGGGCGGCCGGGTGGAATTCGTGGCTTGGGATGACTGGATGGCGGAAGCGCCTTCGCATTTGAGTCTGTCGAAGCGGGCGCTCGAACGGGCCTCTCCTGAACGGCTCTTTGACATTCGCTGGGCGGCTACCGTGGTGGAGCGAGCCATGGCGCGCCTGCGCGAAGAGTGCGAGACCCGCGGACGGCGACGCATCTTCGATGCGCTGAGCGGTTACCTGGCTTCGGATCGGGCGGAAATATCGTACACGGAGTTGGGAGTAAACTTAGGCGTGACCGAGGCCATGATACGGCGCCTTCTAAGCCAACTGCGCGTGCGCTATCGCGTCCTACTCCGGGATGAGGTTTCGCGCACCGTTCAGGACGATACCGACGTGGAGGATGAAATACGGCACCTCTGCGCCGCGCTGGCCGCCGGTCCGGCTGAGGCTGCCTAGAACCGTTCGCGCAGCTCCGCTTTGAGATCCGGGACTCGGGGCTAGCCGATCCTGAACTTCACATCCCGCACCACTTTCGTCCCGAAACGTTGCTTTAGCTTGCGCAGGATCTCTGGTTTGGAAATCGTCTCAAACTGGTAATGCAAAGCTGGCTGCAGAACGCGCACGAAGAGGACGCCCTCTCGCAAATTCGACGGCTGCGAATGCGCCGCGATGAACTCGCCCACAATTTGAGTCCACGCTTCGATCACTTCCGCTTCTCGTAAACGCTCCCGCAAGCCGAATTGCTGCATCAGCTTCGGCAGAAGTTCGCCGGGCGATTTCCAGCGGTCAGGCCGCTGCTTCTTCTCCGGCAAACCCCGCCACTCAGCGAGGACGGCGGCGCGGAGGGAAGCGTTCATGACAGCGCCAACTTCCAGCCTTCAGGTCAAGGGAGGCAAGCCCAAAAAGCGGCCCCCCTTCCTCCGACAGGAATTGGCGTTCGCCTCATCAACGAGGATGCACCAAGAGCGCGCGAGTCTGGCGAACGACGGCCGCGCGGCTGCCACCCCGTAGCAGCGAATCGTCCCGCGTTGCGGAGCCCCTGATTCGCCGTCTTACAGCCGTCTGATCAAACCATTGTACGCCTCATGCGTCCCGATCCAGAACCACTCGAAAACATCGCCGTTCTTTCGGGCCAGAGTGCGATAATGGTCCCCCACGCGAGCGCGCCGAATGCCATCACGCAAGGGTGTCAGGTCGAGCGAAGGATGGCCAGGGTTGTCCACCAGGAGTTGGAATTTTCCATCCGCCAGCCTCCGCGCCGTGGCGGGCAGATCATCATAGCAACGCCAGAAGGCCTTGCTCGCGAGGTGCCTCACGGGCGTTTGAAGCCTTCAGCGATCTCGCCCGCCGCGATCTCAGCATCGAGTTCGTCGATCAAGGGCTGGAGACGACCAGCCTCAATATCCTCCATGATCTGCCGGTCCCAAGAATCCGCTTTTCCCACCAGCCAGTCCCTGAGTTCGCAGAGT
Source organism: Chthoniobacterales bacterium (assembly GCA_038258815.1). Classification (GTDB taxonomy): domain Bacteria; phylum Verrucomicrobiota; class Verrucomicrobiia; order Chthoniobacterales; family UBA10450; genus JACCTI01. The sequence continues at coordinate 72,812 of JBBSPM010000012.1, read as the reverse complement.
TCCTCCGCTGGCAGTGATTCGATTTCCTTTTTTACCTCTTCCAGACGCGCGGGCACAGAACGGATTGTAGCGAACTGGGCGGCCCCTGGCAAGGCACGTGTCTCCTCCCGAACGCCGACACCACGGTAGCACGTTGCGGGAGTGGCGCGGAGACAGACCGAAACTCCAGAAATCCTGCCGGAAAAAATCTGCGCTATCTGCGTAATCCGCGGTCAAAAGCCTTCCGGCCTCCGCGATAGAGTTTGCCCGCCGCGGCGGGGCTTGCGTCTTCCACCGATGGACCAGGTACGCGCGGCCTGGCGAAGCCGCAGCCCGAGCAAAAGAAATCTCAGATTTTCGGAAACTTCCGCTCCCGATTCCCGGAGTAACTGGCGGACCCCCTCGCACGCAAACCATGAAGACGGTCTCAACACCTCGTTAGAAATCTACCCCCCCGCGAGCGCTGCCATGTCCTACCCGATCTGAAACGCGCGCCCTTCCGACCTGTCCATCGCAGCCCTTGACTCAATGAAACCTCGTTCGCCCAATCTCCGCGTTCGAAAGCGCAAATTCTCGCTCCAACTTTAGCCTTGAGGAAAAAATGACACGCCTACACGATAGCCTCTCGTGGAACCGAAGCTCGCGACGGAGGGAGACAGTCCGCGCCGGTTTACCACCACGCGCTGGAGTGTCATTCTCGCGGCGGGCGCGGGCTCCGGAAACACCACGGGCACTGCCCTCGCGGAACTTTGCCGCCTTTATTGGCGGCCGATCTTTGCCTTTATCTGCCGCCGCGGCCATTCCACCAACGACGCTCAAGATTTGACCCAGGATTTCTTCGTGACGGTGCTGGGGGGCAATCTGCTCGAACGCGCAGACCCGGCGCGTGGACGTTTCCGCTCGCTCCTGCTTAAGTCGCTCCAGAATTTCCTGATCGATGCCCATGAGAAACGCCGCGCGCAGAAACGCGGCGGGCATCTCGACTTCGTTTCCTGGGACGATTGGATGGCGGAAGCGCCTTCGCATCTGCGGATTTCTCCGAGCGCTTTGGCTTCCGCCACCCCGGAACGCCTCTTCGATATTCGGTGGGCGGCCACCGTGGTCGAGCAAGCGAAGGCACGCCTGCGGGAAGAATGCGCGGCGCGGGATCGCCGGCGAGTTTTCGATACTTTGAGCGGTTATCTTTCGACCGCACGCGGCGACGTGTCCTACGGCAAGTTGGCCACCACTCTCGGGGTGACCGAGGAAGAGGTGAAGCGGTTCCTGCATCAGTTGCGAGTGCGCTATCGCGCGCTTTTGCGGGAGGAAGTGGCTCGCACGGTCGACACGGATGCCGACATTGAAGATGAAATTCGGTATTTGTGCGCGGCGCTGGCGACGGGAGAGGGAGAGGTAATGGACTGTGATCGATGAACAGTGATCGGTGGATGGGCGCGACGCACGATAACAGAATATCATTCACGATTCACTGATCGCCATGATCCCAAACGGCCTTTCCGATTCGGTCGCCAGCCTCACTGAGGAAACGCCGAGCTGCCCGGTCTGCGGAACGGAAGCGCGGATCGAGGGCGAGTCCTGCGTCAGTTGTTTGCTGCGCGCGGGGCTGGAGGGGGAAGCGGATGCGAGCGCTGAAGATTTTGAAAACGCTCTGCGCGAGATCAACGTGCGCGACACCGATTGGCGGCTCGGCAATTACCAGATCCTGGAGGAGATCGGCCGCGGCGGGATGGGCGTGATCTATCGCGCGCGTCAACGCCACTCGAAACGCATCGTCGCGCTCAAGCGCGTGCTCAGCTATCACGGCGACTCGCATGAGACGTTGGAACGTTTCCGGCGCGAAGCGGAAGCCGCCGCCAGCCTCGATCACCCGAACATTCTGCCGATCTATGAGGTGAGCGAGGCGGAGGGCCTGCCGTTTTTCACCATGAAGTACGCCACCGGCGGCAGCCTTCAGCAGGCAGCCCCAACCTTGAGCGCGGAACCACGAGAATGCGTTCGCTTGTTGGCCAAAATCACTCGCGCCGTGGCCTACGCGCATCGAGAAGGGATTCTGCATCGCGATCTGAAACCGGGAAACATTCTGCTCGACGCACGCGGCGAGCCGATGGTGAGCGATTTCGGCCTCGCGAAATGGATCGATGCCAATACCGACCTGACCCGCAGCCTAACGATTTTCGGCACACCCGGATACATCGCGCCGGAACAAGCCCAAGGACCGGCGTCCGCACTTTCACCTGCGGCGGACGTTTACAGCCTCGGTGCGATCCTCTTCGATCTGCTCACCGGCCGCCCGCCCTTCCTTGGTGAGCACGCGCTCGCCGTCATTCGCGAAGCGGCCGAGAAACCGGCGCCGAAGTTACGCACCCTTATCCGTCACGCCGATCGCGACCTCGAAACCATCTGTGCCAAATGCCTGGAACGCGAGCCGCGCGCACGTTACCGCTCGGCCGCCGATCTGGCCGAAGACTTGGAACGCTGGCTGGAAGGCCGACCAATCGTAGCGCGGCCAGTCTTGCCGCCTGCCCGCCTTTGGCGCTGGTCGCGACGTAATCCCCTACTCGCAGCCGCAGCCATCGTTTGTGTTCTCATCGGAGCGATTGCCCTATCGCGACAAATGCAAAGTTGGCGTTTAGAAAAAACGCTGACTACGCAGACGGCCTGGCAGCATTCGATCGAGGTAATTCCGTTCCTTGATCTGGATTCAGCGGAATCACCAGTAGAGTGGAGTCGAGCCCTAGTTGGCGAACTGGAGCGAGGCTTCAAATCCCACGGACCAGCCGTCGTCCGCGCCTCCGACGACAAAGATCGCTCCGCTGGACCAGCGAACGGGAGCGTGCCGAATTCCTTCCGCCCGATGCGAACGCGCCTTTCCGGAACCTTGCGGATGAGGGATGGTAATTTGCGGGTCTGCTTGCGACTGACCAACGCACAGAGCGGCGAGATCGTCTTGCAACGTGCGCTGGAATCCGAGCGTGTTGCGGCTGCTCGCGTGGTCGCGCGGACTTTCTCCGAAGAGATCTACTCTATTCTCTCGTCTGCGGACTTAAGCAGCGCCCCGGCGTTCCTCTCGGATCCCGGCCTGATTGATCCAGAAACGCACAACTTCATCACCGCAGGGGTAGATCTTGGTAATCGCCGGGGGAGCGCGGATATCGAGCGCGGCATCGGTTGCTTGCGGCGAGCCGTCGAATTGCAGCCAGCGTCTTCCGCGGCGCACGCCGCGTTGGCTAAGGTGCTCGGTTACAAAGTTGCGTTGACCGGAGATTCCAAGTGGCTTCCCGCTGCCATCGAGAGCGCGCGGAGAGCGGTCGAACTAGATCCGAACAGCAGCGACGCGCATCTGGCGCTGGCGGGCGCGCTTCGCCATCACGGCAAATTCCGCGCGGCTTTGGACGAGGCGTTGGTCGCGCTGGAATTTTCCCCTTCTTCTCGCCGCGCCGCCAGCATCGTTGGCAATATCTTCAAGGTAAACGGACGGCCGGACAAGGCACTCGCCTGGATGGCGGTCGCCAGAATGGGGGAAATGGGACCGCTCGAGAACGAAGCCGGGATGGGAGACTGCTGGGCTTTTTTGGGCGACAACGCACGCGCACAAACCGCCTATCAACACTACTTCAGTCTGCATCCAGAACAGCCTGAAGGCTGGATGGGAATTTGCCGACTGCACTTGCTCAATCATCAATGGGAAGAGGCGCGCACCCTTTATCAGCAGGAGAGTAGCGGGTACACGGACTTTTCGTATACGGCGCAAATGGCGGCGGAAGTAGAATTTTTCTCGCGGAATTTTGCGGAGGCCGAGAAGATGTACGCTGAACTCTATCGTCGCGATCCGGCAGGCGGCGGTTCGTTCTACGGTTCGGTGAGCTACGCTTCCGCATTGGGCCAGATCAAGATGACGCGGGATCGGACCGCGGCGATTGAACTCCTGACCAACGCGCGTGCTACCGAGACCACATTGCTCGAGGCCGGCGATGAAGATCCTCACACGTCCTATCGTCTGGCCGCCATCGAGGCGTCGCTGGGCGACAAGACATCCGCCGTGGATCATCTTCAAAGAGCGCTCGACGCCGGACTGATCGATTACCGCTCCCTCGAAATGGATCCACGCTTCGATCTTATTCGCGGCGAGCAAGCGTATCAGGAGATCATAGAGAAACTAACTGCGCGAACAGGGTTCTTGCGCGCCCTGGCAGAGACAAAAGCGGGACCAATTGATCGCCGAATTCTCAAGAAGCAGTAAATCAAACAAACCAACAACGAAAGGAAAACGGACTGATGAACTCATGGAGCACGAAAAACAGTGACATACCCGCGCGTGTAAAAGCGACGTGGAAGTTCTGCGAATACTTGGACGACCCAAAGCATGACGACGAACGCCAACTCTGCAAATGTGATTCCGATGAGGCAAAAAAGCTCTTCGCCAAGCTTGGGGAATTTTATTTGGAAAAGGATCTTCCGCCTGATGCGTCGCCCGACATGAAGCCAATTCCAACGACGACGGAATTCCGCGTCTATGACGATGATCCCCACAAAGATCGCGATTCTCTGGTCACGATCGTTTTGCCAAATTGTGGGCATCTGCCGACCGGGAACGAATTCGAAGCGAGGAATTATTATAGGTGTACCTACGAGCCATACGTTTCGGTCCTGCAGCCCTGAAGCGGCTTCGTGGACGGACGGTGGTGTCATTCATTTGAATTCAAAGCTTTTCCGATGAGCGTCAGCGCAGCGTACAACGCTCTCCTCGAAGGCGGCGACCGTAGCCGAGCAGCCCTCGCCAAGAGCATCGGGACGTTCCCGTCCATCATGGCGTCGACCTCGTCCGCGATGACGTGGTCGGCGCCGCGACCTCTGAGGCATGCCTGTAAAAGGTAGTCGCGACGAACCGAGGAACTGCGAAGACATCGCGCGGAAAGGGAGTTTTCCAGCAGCGCATAATAGTGCGCGGTAGGACGGTTGATCAACCGCGTTCGCGGATCGGCTCGCCGTTGCCGCGCTTCGCAAAAAACGGCTTCACGCCTCCGAGAAACGCCTAGGAAATCGTGCATCAGCATGAAGCCGCTGACTATCTCGGGAACAAAATCAGACGCCCTGAGAAAACGACCGCGCAGCTTTGGCCGGTGGTTGCCGAGAATGTCCCCGCTGAACGCGCTCAGGTTGCGGCCGGGCGGCGACTGCGGAACTCGCAAAATCCCTGTCCGGCAGACGGATCGTTCTCTCGATCGAGCCAAGACAGGCATCGGACTCCTCCCATGCAGCAGTGTTTCACAATCGATGAAAACGGGTTGCGCGCCGTGCGCGATCAGGTTGGCGGCGTGAAAGTCCACGCCCCGTAATTGATGGACGAGATAAAGGAGGGCGCCACCGCGAAGGTAGAACCGCCTGGCCTCGCTCGAATTTAGGCAGGGACGCCAGCGGAGTGATTCCATCCAGCAATGACTCGTCCCGCGGACCACCGACAGAATTGCAAAAGGGAGCGGGAACCCCAATCGATTAGTCCTCCTAAGAATGGCAAACCACTCCTTCTCCCAGCGTCCGGAGCGAGGCTTGTAAAACCACTGCGCACCATCCGTGAAGGTGACTTTGATCGTACTGCCTCCACCCGGATGCGGGTCGGATTTCTGGAATTGAAAAGCTCGGATTCCAACACTCTCGTCTTTTTCAAAAGAGGCCCCGAACTGCGCGGCTTGCCGCAGGAAGTCCAAGGTGAATCCGAGCCACGATTCCACCTGCACAAGCCACAACCGGGCGAGTTCAGGGTAGCTTCGCAGGACGCGCAGGGTTTGTTCTTCGACGGCCCGGCCGGAAAAGATCACCTCTCGCGCTCTGGCACCGCGCCCAGGAGAAGCCAAACCGGGGGTCGCGCAGAACGCCTCCCATTCCCAATCGGCCACTCTCTCGGCAAAGGCAGACAGGCGCGCAAGCAGAGATTGTCGCAGGGCATGTCGCGCCCGCGGCGATAGCGCGATCCGCGCGTTCGCCCGCAACGCTGTCGCGAGGCAGCACCAGGCGAACCGCGCCACGGGGAGGGCGAAGTTTGTGGCGAGGCTTAGTTCAGATCGGGGCGCGGACCGGTGAATTCGGAGGTACGCTTCCAGAGCCGAACGAAGTTCCTCACAGTTGGGGTGCTTCAAGACCTGCGACAACTGCTAAATCTGCTGGACTGTTCACGGTAAAGGGCACATCGCCGCCAATGTTCCAGTCCGGCGGTCTCCAGTCGTCGTAATAATCGGGCTGGTTGAGGTAGGAATTTGGATCGTTGCGGAGCGATGCTTCGATGATTTCCGCGAACAATCGGCTACCGACGGTTCCAAGCTTCAGACCAGATTCATTGAGTTCGGCTTCGAGCAGGAGGTAGTACCAAAGCGGTGTTTCATCGGCCAATTGGAAAGACTCAAGGATATCCCAAGGGTCTATCTCGTAATCGCAATCTGGCGGTGCAAGCTTCGCCTCGGGAGCGAGTGTGCGGTGAACCTGTTGGCCAGTGGCGAGTTTCACGGCTGCTCCACGATGCAAGGTTCGGACCGGAAGCGCATGTGGATGGTGAGGAACGGGCGAACGAACGAACGCATGAATCGCCGCATCATCCAGCTTGCCCAGCGGATCCACCATTCGCCGATCAATTCTCATGCTGGACTCGCCGCTGAAAAAATGGTGCCAGTTGACTGCGTGATCGAGTGGAAGCGGACCGCCGCCTTGTGCGGAAACGAAGAGACTGGTCAAGTCGACGCGGGCTCCAGAGTCCGATAGGTGATAAGACTCTCGCACCATGCTGTGCCCAAATCTTGAAGCAGCATGCGAGAATTCCACCGGGATCGAAAAATGCCCTTGCGGATAGCGGATCCGGCAATTGCCTGCTCGTACCACATCGGTGAAAACGGCGTCGGTGCAGACAGTAGCGAGAAACTTCTCGCGCACGAGCCATTGATACTGCCAAACGACACGCTGCCGGGCGTTCGCGAAACGCTCCGCCGGTCGAAGATCTTTCTGCGGCTGTTCCCGCAAGGCCGCATTGTGCAAGAGTAGAAAGATCGCGTGGATTTGTCTAATCAGCGCGTTCTCGCAGTTACGGCAATCAGCCACCATGGGCCGATCCTGATGCAGCGGCACATCGAATCGAGCGTGTCGAGGGTTGGTTACGTCACCCAACAGGAACGAAGCATCGTCCGATCCATAAAGTCCGTCGTGGCGGTTTGACCCGGGGCCATCGCCATACACGCTGTCCAGATCCAGCCACGGGGTGCGATAATTGCGAGTCTCCTGAGGCTCGATCAAACCAGCGTCACGAATCGGCGTATCGTCGAAGGTCAGATCGTGCGCGATAAATTGACCGAAGTAGGTATAACCTGCGCGGATTGGAGTGCCACGTTGCGTCACCTCGGGCATCTCAGTCTTAATATCGAACATCGACCCACCCAGCGCAGTCAGCTGCTGAACGAGCACATCGTTTGGTCGCGTATACTGGAATTCGCGAAACAACCGGGAGTAATTGTCGGTTGAAGAGAGACCGATCGGTTCGAGAGGGCGAAAAGAGGAACTCATCGACTTAAAATCAGCGAGGCTCGCACAATCTCACCCGACCCGGAATCGCACAACGAATCGTTTTCCCGCCGAAGCGCTGCTTCAACTTCCGTAGAATTTCGGCTCTCGAGATGGTTTCGAATTGGCAGTGCAAGGCCGGCCGGAGGACGCGGACCAAGAGGACGCCTTCGCGCAGGCTCAGCGGCGCGGAGTGGGCGGCGATGAAGTCGCCGACGATTTGTTTCCAGGCGTCGATCACTTCCGTTTCGTGTAGACGCTCGCGCAGGCAGAATTGCTGCATCAGTTTCGGCAGAACCTCGCTCGGCGATTGCCAGCGATCGGGCCGCATCTTTTTCTCCGGCAGGCCGCACCATTCGGAGAAAACGGCGGGGCGGAGGGAAGCATTCATGGAGACGCCAGTTTCCAGCCTGCACGTCCAGAAAGGCAAGTCCGAAAAGCGGGCGACGCAGTCAAGCGTTCCGCTCCGCTTCTGACAAATCGATTTCTGAACTAGAAGGTGAGAGAAAAAGCTCAATTAGCTGGAACCTGCTTTTAGCCTTGAGGGAAAAATGGCATCGATGCACGATGATTGCTTGTGAGGTCGATAACAAAGTTGGACCGCTCTTCGCGCCTTGATGACGCTGCGAGTGGGGATAGGCGAGGCCCGAAAGGTGCGTTCTCCTTCGAACTAAGTCAGGTTCCACCGCTTCGACTTATCGCTTCAAAGCGCTAAAGCTATGAACCTCGCGGGCCTTTCTGATTCGGTCGCCAGTCTTACTGAGCAAACGCCGAGCTGTCCGGTCTGCGGCACCGAGGCACGCATCAATGGCCACTCCTGCGTCAATTGTTTGCTGTTCGCGGGACTGGACGAGGAAACAGAGACCGGCGCCGACGATCTCGGTAAACTGCTGGACGAGGTCGAGGTGCGCGACACTGATTGGCGGTTGGGGAATTACCATGTCCTGGAGGAGATCGGCCGTGGCGGCATGGGGGTCATCTATCGAGCGCGCCAACGCCATTCCAAGCGGATCGTCGCGCTCAAACGCGTGCTCAGCTACCACGGTGATTCGCGCGGGACGCTGGAGCGTTTCCGGCGCGAGGCGGAAGCCGCCGCCAGCCTCGATCATCCTAACATTCTTCCAATCTACGAGGTGAGCGAGGCGGAGGGGTTGCCGTTCTTCACCATGAAGTACGCCACCGGCGGCAGCCTGCAGCAGGCCGCCCCGGCCTTGAGCGCGGAACCCCGAGAATGCGTCCGCTTGCTGGCCAGAATCACTCGCGCCGTAGCCTACGCGCATCGCGAAGGCATCCTGCATCGCGATCTGAAACCGGGCAACATTCTGCTCGACGCGCGGAGCGAGCCGATGGTGAGCGATTTCGGCCTCGCGAAATGGATCGATGCGAATACCGACCTGACGCGCAGTCTAACGATCTTCGGCACGCCCGGATACATTGCCCCGGAGCAAGCACATGGCCCGGCCTCGGCCCTAAGCCCGGCGGCCGACGTTTACAGTCTCGGCGCAATTCTCTTCGATTTGCTGACCGGCCGGCCGCCCTTCCTCGGCGAACACGCGCTCGCCGTCATCCGCGAAGCGGCCGAGAAAAGCGCGCCGAAGTTGCGCACCATTCTCCCGAAGGCAGACCGCGATCTGGAAACCATCTGCGCCAAGTGCCTGGAGCGCGAACCGCGCGCCCGCTACCGCACTGCCGCCGCTCTGGCGGAAGACTTGGAACGCTGGCTGGAAGGGCGGCCCATCGTGGCACGCCCGATCTCGCCCCCGGCCCGTCTCTGGCGCTGGGCGATACGAAATCCAATCCTGGCGAGTGCGGCTCTCGGGTTCCTCCTGGTTGGAGCGACCGCCGTTGTCGGTGAATTGAAACGGGTGCAGTTGCGCAATCTGGTGCGTCACGACCTGTTATCGCGGCGTTCCGTGGCCGTTCTCCCGATGCTCGATCTTGATCGAGTTCAGGTGGACGTTGCGGCGGCGAAGCAAATGGTCCCTGCGCTGCAAGCTGCTCTTTCCCTTTTCGGCCCCGCTCGAGCGGTGGCCATCGCGGCGGACGAAGCCTGGGTCGCGGGCGCGGCCAACCCAAACGACATCAAAGAAGCTAACCGGGACGCCAGAGCCCGTCTGGTGATTGCCGGAACCTTCCGAACGGTGAAAGGCGCGCGCCGAAGCTCGATTCGCGTGATCGACGGCGCGAGCGGAGAAGTCCTGCGGACGAAGATTATCGAAGGCGTTCCTGCCACCGATTGGTCGGTGCTGGTCCAAACCGTCGTCAATGAGGTGAACCCACTTTTGGAAGCCACAGACTGGTCGGATCACGGTGCCTCCAGTTCCGATCCCGGAATGCGAAACGCCAGAGCGCGGGATTTTATCAGTTCCGCCCGTCAGCTCATGCTGCGTCAAACTTTGGAAGATTACGATCGCTCCATCGCATGTCTCGATCGCGCGCTGGAGATGGAGCCAGACTCCGCGCTGGCGAACGCGTATCTGTCCACGGTCTTGGCGGCACGGACACAAGTTTCTTCGGATGACGGCTCTCTATCCAGGGCCGAGCAAGCGGCGAGGCGAGCCCTCCAATTGGATGCCAATTCGGCCGAGGCCCATCGGTCCCTGGCGGGGGTATTTTATCGCCGCGGCCGACTGGCCGACGCCATTGAAGAAGGGATTCGAGCGGTGGAAACGACCGGTCCGGAAGAGCGCGGTGCTGGATTTTTAGGGATGACGCTGGAAGAACTTGGTGAACCAGGCCGTGCTCTGGGATGGCTAAGGATGGCTCAGCATTGGGCGGTGATGCGCGGGGAATACGACGCGGCCATGGGCCGGTGTTGGATGAAATTAGGCGACGATGCGCAAGCGGAGAGTGCCTACCGCCGCAGCATCGAACTCCGCCCGGAGATCACCGACGGGTGGATCGGGTTGTGCGAGCTGCGCTTGCTGCAAGGCGAATCGGAAGGAGCGCGGCATATTCTGGAAGTGAACCGCGTCCGGCGCCAGGACGGTGGGGAAGATGCCGGCGAACAGGTGGAAGCGTTGATCGAATTTTTTTCCAGAAATTACTCCCGAGCCGACCAGCTCTACCGAGGATTGCGGACCAAAGCTCCCGACGGTGGCGCCGGTTCCTATAGCGCCCTCACCTTCGCTTCGGCGGAAGCACGGTGTCGGCAGGCCCTCGGCGATGATGCAGGCGGGCGAGCATTATTGGAGCAAGGTCGAGTGAAGGAACTCAACCGCCGCGCAACGCAAAACCCCTCGGTGTTTTACCGGCTCGCAGCGATCGATTCGTGCCTCGGAGAGAGTGAATCGGCCTTCGCTCACCTCCGCGCCGCGGCCGCCGCCGGGTGGATTGATTTCCGCTCACCAAAACTCGATCCGCGGTTTGACGGCATTGCCCGCGATGCGCGCTTCCGGGAATTTCTTGAGAGTCTGGCCGCGCGGGTGGCGGAACTCAGGCGGCAAACCGGCCAGCCGAACTTGGCCGAAGAAAAATAACTATGAACGAAAACAGCAACAGACGCGATTGGAACAAAGCGGATGATGTCGGCGCAGCAGTCGTCGCCGTCTTGCGTCACATCCTTTCGGAGCCGGAGGCAGTCGCCGCGCGCTGCATCGCCGACGATCAATTCGCGAGGGATCTTTTCCAGGACCCCGCCATCGGCAACATCGATGTCCCGGCAAATGCGAAAACCGTTTTCCTCGAAACGGGCGAGCAGAGCCGAAAAGAGAAGGGGTCCGTCATCATCGAAATGCCTCCGCGCAATACCCCGGCGCAAACCGAAGCAGACCAGGAAGCGTTGCTTAGCCATGTCCTCTGTTGCTATCGGATCTGGGCTTCGTCCCCACGACCTGAACCGCCTGCTTAGGCGTTGCCGTCTGTCCGGGTTTGACGCGTAAGTCGAGCCGAAGGCTTTCTTGCGCTCGCGCCCGCCACACTTGGGATTAGACTAGAATCTATCTCATGAATGCCGATATCTGGCGCACGACGCTGTAGCCGCCCCGCTGCGTCGGAGCGTTAGTTAGTTAGTTAGTTAGTTAGTTAGTTAGTTAGGCCACGTAAACACGGCGACGCAGCGCCGTGGCTACAGCGCTTGCGTATCTATGAGATCATCTCTATCGATTTCGGCTATTGGCGAACTCGATCAACACGGCCATTGAGATCATCGCCCGTGGTTTTTGCGACGACCCGAAGACCAGCTTTGGCGGTCGCCATTGACATCCTTTGTTTCTGATGGAATCGCCGTCAGCGTTTAAAACCTGCAGGAGCACTTCGGCGATCAGCCGGCTGCCGATCGTGCCCAGTTTCTGGATCTCGAGGGAGAGTCCACGCGGGAATTCCGGTTCCATCACTCGCTCCACCGCCGCCTCTCGCAGAAAATAATACCATAGTGGTGTCCTTTCGCGGAATTCTGGATCATCGAAGAACTCCTGGTCAGCCGGTAACGCAATCTGCGTGCCCGGCAGCGGATCGTAGTTGAAAGCTCGCGCGAAGTTTTCGCCCGTGGGCAAACGCACCTTGGCTCCGCGCCGCAGCGTCAGTTCGGGAAGCCTTAGTGGATGCGAGGTCAAGCTGCGAAGCAATTGGGGCTGAAGACTCAACTGCCCGCTACAAATAGCTACCGTCGGTGGCGGCAGCCCGTAGAGATCTTCATGAATAAATGTGTCGATCTGTTTGCCGCGATTGAGCTGCCCCGGACGGGAGCCAGCGAAAAAGGAATCCCAGTTGATCACGAAACTAGCCGGCAGAGTGGGCCAGCCGTCCGGTGCTGGGGCAGGCTGCGTGCCGATACCTCCCCCGCGCTTGGTCATCCTGATCAAGGTCTCGGTTCGCACTCTGGTATCCCGGTTCAGAATGTATCCGTCTTGCACCATGCTGTGGCCGAAGCGAAAGGCCGCGAGCGTGAATTCAATTGGGAGGGCCAAGGGGGCGTCGTCGGGCGTGAAAGCACGCTGGTAGAATCGAAAACCACAGCTCGCTAGTTCCTCAAGCGCGCGCGCCTGAACGATCTGGGGCAGAAAATCGTTCCAAATGATCCACTGGTAGTGCCACGTGACCAGCCTCCGCGCCTGATCAAAAAGCGTCCCGCCGCCCGGCGAAAGCTGCGGAGATTCTTCCAGCAGATCCATAAAGCGATTATGCAGTTTCGAAAAAAGGACCTGCAGTTGGGCGATAACGAGATTCTCATCGTTGCGATCGTCGATTATCTGCGGCGTTCCGTCCGGCATTCGCAAAAGGTCGTCGTCGCAGCTTCGCCTTTCTTCGCCGTTAGGAAGGACCACGGCGGTCGTGTGGCCCAATTTGAACCGACCATTGTGATAAAAATGAGGAACCGCAGAAGGATCTTTTCCGTAGAGATGGTCCAAATCAAGCCGAGGTGTCCGGTAGTTCGGCGTCTTATCCACACCAGCAGTCGCATTAGCCACCGAACTCCGATCGTGCGTCAGATCGTGACCTAGGAACTGCCCCAAGTAGACGTAGCCCGATCGCATCGCCGCCAGGCGCTCGGAACCGCGGCGCCTGGCGCTTGAATCCTTCATTCGTTCGGCGAGATCGCACAGTTTTGCCTCGTCATGGCCTCGTTCATCAGCGGGGCACAGCCGGCCATAATAGGCCTCGGGAATATCTTCAGGTGGCGAGTTCACGATTGAAATACGCAACCAACTCCTCCGGCCGATTCTTCAGGAAATTGTCCTTTCAGCCGACTGACTGTTTTAAAAGACAGAAATAGGAGTCGCCGACTGGCTACTGCGCGCAACGGAAACCGGGGAGCGCGGCAGAGCGTCGAGGCGGGATTCGCGAGAGACGAAAAGGCATTTCTGGCTGGCCATTATTCGCGCTCATTCGCGGTCGGTTTGAGGGGATCAATATTTCCGCCGCATGTTCGACGGCAGGATGTTTAGCTCGGTCCGATATTTGGCCACAGTGCGACGGGCGATCGGAATCCCGCGTTCTTTCAGAATTTCGACGATTTCTTTGTCGCTCAAGGGCGTGCTGCCGTTCTCGTTCCTGACCAAATCCTGAATCGCTTCTTTTACGCTGGTGTTACTCATCGCCTCGCCGCTGGAGGTCTGATAACCGGGCGTGAAGAAATACTTCATCTCGTAAACGCCCTGCGGCGTAGACATGTATTTGCCGGAGATGGCGCGGCTCACTGTCGTTTCGTGCACGCCCACGATGTCGGCTATTTGCACCATCGTCATTGGCTTCAAATGCGCGCTCCCTTGCTCGAGGAACTCGCGCTGCCGTTTCACGATTTCGTGCGCGATGTTCGAGATCGTCTGCTGCCGCTGGTGGATGGATTTGATCAGGAACTTTCCGCTCCGAATTTTATCGCGGATGTAATCCTTCACTTCGCTTCCGTTGCCGTCCTGGGACATGATGTCCTTGTAGGTGTTGCTGATGCGGAGATGGGGAATCTGTTCGCCGTTCAGGATGATCTGATATTCGCCATCGATCTTCTCCACGGTCACGTCGGGCAGCACATAATTCTGCGGTGCCTCGGCAAAGATCTGGCCCGGCCGCGGATCGAGCTGCGCGATGTTGTTCGCGCATTTTTGCACCTGCTCCACACTCAAGCCCATCTTGCGCGCGATCTCGGGAAAACGCCGCTTACCCAGATCCAGCATGTGCTCGCTGATGATCTTGTATTCGAGGCTGCTCCCCCGGCCATCGCGCTTGAGCTGGATCAGCAGGCACTCGCCCAGATCTCGCGCCCCGACTCCCGGCGGATAAAAGCTCTGGATCAGCGTGAGCATGTTCTCGAAATCTTCCTGGAGAATGCCGGTATTCATCGCCATGTCTTCGGGCGAGGACTGGAGGAACCCGCTGTCGTCGATGTTGCCGATGATGACTTCGGCCGTCTTCCGATCGTCGCCATCGAGCGCCGTCTGATTGAGCTGCCCCATCAGGTGCTGCTGGAGCGTTTCCTGGGTGGCGATGGAATCGAGGAAGAATTGCCGCTTCTCTTCGTCGTCCTGCGAGCGGCCGCTGTAGCTGCTCGACTGCGCCATGTAATCGCGCCATTCGTCGTCCAGCTTCGCGAGCTGATCGAATTCCTCTTTGAACTCCTGATCTGCCTCCGTGTTCTTCGGATCTTCGCCTTCGTCGGAACCAATTTCGGTGGCCAGCTCCTCCAACACCGGATTGGTCTCCATTTCCTGCTGCACCAGATTGCGCAGTTCCAACAAAGGCGCCTGCAAGATCAACAAACTCTGCTGAAGCTGCGGAGCGAGAACCTGCTGGAGGGACAGGTTCTGGGATTGATGCATGCCTATGCCGGCCATTAGCTGGAGGGTACGCAGCGAATCATCGCTTACGCAAGCAGTTCCCGCGCCGCACGCGAAAAAGATTCCCCTGCGCCAGAGCGTTCTTGAGGGAACGCGACCTGCTTTAAGCGAAAGCTCAACGCCTTGCGTATGAAACAAATTATCCTCCTCGTCGCCCTTGCGCTTAGCCCTATCGTTCACGCGGACCCCGTCCCTGCAGCCGCGGCCAAAGCCGCCGAGGAGCAGGCTGCCCTGCTCAAGCTCGCGAAAGAAGTGCAAGCGCAACAGGCCACGATGGCCGCAAACCAGGTGAAAATCGAAGAACGGCTAACCGCGGTCGCGGAAGCCATCCGAGTCGCACGTATCTATTCCAGCCGCTCTGGAAACTAGTTTCACGAAAATGAAAATCGCTGCCTTCTTGCTTCTCACCGTCTTCACGCTCGGCCTGGCCTCCGCGCAAACGCCCGCCCCAATCGTGGTGGCAGCAGTGCCAGCAGCGACCACTCCGGCCGCCCCGGCGCCTGCGCCGCAACCAGTCGCGCCTTTCGGAAATGCTCTGCAAATCATGCAAGCGCTCAAGGCGACCAATGACGATTTGTTGAACAAACAAACGGCCACCCTGCAAAGGTTGGACGAGCTGCAAAAAGCAGCCGAACAGCTCAAGATTTACAGCAAGCGCGGCTAGACGGCCGGCCAGCTTACTTCTTGGTCTTCGACTCCACCTTGCGATAGAGCGTCGCCATGCTGATGCCCAGCATGCTGGCCGCTTTTTCGCGCGAACCTTCGCAATGGTTCAGCGTGGCTTCGATGTAACCGCGCTCCTGGTGCTGAATGTATTCATCCAGCGCTTGCCCGACCGGCATGGAAACGATCGCTTTATCGGCTTTTTCGCCCTGCGCCGCGGCCACAATCTGCGGCGGTAAATCGCTCGGCAGGATCAGGTCTTCCTCGCACAAGGCACAAGCACGCTCGATCGCGTTTTCCAACTCACGCACGTTCCCAGGGTAGTCGTAATGGCACAGGATATCGACCGCCTGCGCGTCGATCTTCTTCGGCTCGCCGCCACTCGCGCTGGCCTGCTTTCGTAGGAAATGGTTTACCAAAAGCGGCACGTCTTCGAGCCGTTCGCGCAGTGGAGGAATCTCCACCGGAATAACCGCCAGGCGGTAATATAGATCTTCGCGGAACGTTCCGTCTTTCATCTTCGGCCCGAGCGGCTCATTCGTGGCGCCGACCACACGCACATTGACCGGTGAACTCTTGTTATCGCCCACGCGGCGCACCTCGCGTTCCTGCAGAACCCGGAGCAGTTTGGTTTGCAGAGAGGTCGCCATCGAATTCACTTCATCGAGGAAAATGGTGCCGAGATTCGCCTCTTCGAAGAGCCCGCGCTTGTCGGAGACCGCTCCGGTGAAGGCGCCTTTCTTGTGACCGAATAACTCCGACTCGAGCAAATTCTCGGGCAGGGCGCTGCAGTTAATCGCGACGAAAGGATGGTGCTGGCGATTACTGTTAAAATGCAGACCGCGCGCCACCAGCTCTTTCCCCGTGCCGCTTTCGCCTTGGATCAGCACCGTGCTGTCGGTGTCGGCGACTTTGTTAATCAAATTGTAAACCTGCTGCATCGGCCGGCTGGTGCCGATGATGTTCTCGAAACGATATTTGTTCTTCAGCTCCTTCCGGAGATAGACGTTCTCCCGCAGCGCGGCCTGATAATCGAGCGCCCGCTGCACCGTCATCTGCAGCTCGTCGATCTTGAACGGCTTGGTCACGTAATCGTACGCGCCCATTTTCATCGCCTCCACCGCGGTCTCGACCGAGGCGTAAGCCGTGATCAGAATCACAGCCGTCTGGCGATGATGTTCGCGCACATGGCGCAAGACATCGAAGCCCGTGATCGTCTCCATCTTGATGTCGGCGATGACGACTTGCGGGCTGATCGAATCCAACTGATCGAGCGCGCGCACCGCGGAGTTAAAAGGAAAGACTTGATGCCCTTTTTCCCGGCAGAGCGTCACGATGACCTCCACCATTGCCGGTTCGTCGTCTATAATGATGATCTTCGCCATAATCGCAGGGCGGAGAATATTTCAAATTTGAGAAAAAGGAAGCAGAAACGAGAATCCCTCTCGTTAGCAAGGTGGGACAGGCTTACCCTCCACCAGCATCCAAGGCGCTCTTTCTTCAAACGAGAGAATTTCCGCCGCCACCTGTTTAAGGCCGCCCCGAAACGGCACCGCGAGCAAATCTGCGAAGGCGTCGACCCGCAACCGACCGAGCGAGCCTTCCTGCCCGAGAGCAGCGGCAGCGTTCACAGTCGTCATCTCAAGAATCTCGTCTGCACGCAAGGCGGGCTCGGTTTTCCAGAACTGCCGCATTTCGGAAAAGAGACTCAAGTCGTGATTGCTCGCTAGACTGTCCGTGCCGAGACAGATGTTGAATCCCAAAGCTCGCAGCTTTGCGAAAGCGAAAGGCGAATGCGCGAAATAGGCGTGGCTGCGCGGGCAATGCACGATGTGGAACCGCGGCCCGCGCTCGAGCAGCGCGAAATCCTCCGCTGTGAGTTCATTCAGATGCGCGATCAGCCAACGCTCGTCGATCAAGCCCTGGCGCAGCAACAGCGCCAGCGGCGTTCCGTTGCCGCAATCGTCCATCGGGCGCCCGATGCCTTGCAGGAAATCGAACATCGGCCCGCTCCCGGCGCGGAACATTTCCATTTCCTCCGCGGACTCTGCCAGATGCGTGGTGATTGGAATATTTCGCTCCTTCGCCAAAGACGCCGTATCCTCGAACAATTTTCCCGACGCAGTAAACGGCGCATGCGGCGCCAAGCCCACGCCGCCGGGCCGGGGCACTACTTTTTCGAGAGCTTCGAGGATATCAGCAGCCGAGAGCGTACTCCGCAGGTCGATCATCTCGGCAAACCACCATGTGCGTAGCGGGGCGTACTTTACTGCGCATACCAATTCGGGGAACGCCTCCAAGTTGGCGATCGTCGTCGTTCCGAATGAGGCCGCTTCCGCAAACCCCATCTCGATCGAGCGCACGTAATCTGACGCGACCAGCCCAGCCTTCTTGGTGTTGATCGACCGGATCCACTCGCTGAACGAAGCGGATGCGGGAATCGCGCCGCGCATCATCGTGTAATCGAGATGACAATGCGCGTTGATCAATCCCGGCAGCAGCGCTCGCTCGCCTAAATCCACCACCTCATCGTCCGCTCCTGGGCGAAAGTCCCGCCAGCGCCCCACTTGTGTGATTCGATTCCCGGTGATCGCGACCGCACCATTCTCGATCGGATCACCATCCATCGTCACCACAGCCCGTGCGCGAATGATCATGGGGGCCTGCCTATGCTGTGGCTGCCTTCACCACCTTCCGCGCTTCGGCGACCAGAAGATTGCAGGCCTCCTGGCAAAGCATCGGCACGCACGGTTCACCACGGCCAGTCTGATCATGCGCCAAATCGAACTTTTCTGCTGGTAGCAAACTGCTCGCAGGCGTACCCGCGGCATCGTGGTTCCATCGGATCGTTCTCAAACACCCATCCGCCGAGCGGCAAACTCGCGCGACCATTTCATCCGCTTGCGGCGAAGTGATCCGCGCCGCCACGCGATACATTCCGGTCTGTCGCTCCAAGGTCTCGCGGAAGGGCGTAGACCGCAGATTTCCATTCTCGTGCGCGACAAACGTCGCGATTCGGCCCGGGTAAAAAAGATCCAACGCCAGCCGCGCTTCGTCCGCGTTGCGAAGCGTCAACCGCCAGCCGTGCGGCAAATTCGGCGCGGTCTTGAGCGGTCGATATTTCCCGGCATCATCAAAACGCGCGATCTCCGTGGCCGCGTTTGCATCGCTCTGCGCCACGAGATCCACGCGCTCCGCATCATCACGATGCCGCAGATCAAATTCCCCAGCCGCCGTCCGGCGAATTAAGATCTCGCCCATCCGATTGGGCAAAAGCGCGAGTTGCTCAGAAAAAGCATCGCGTCGCGGGATCGTCCCCGCCGCTTCGCTCACTTAAAGGCGCGCCCCATCAACATGGCGACCCGCTCCAGCACTTCGCGATCTTCTTTCGCAAACGCTTTCAGCTTCGTGCTCTCCACCGCGATCACGCCGACGACGCGTTCCGTGTGGCTAATGATCGGCACCACGATTTCTGAAAGCGTGGTCCCGAAGGTCGGCAGGTAGCGCACATCCTTGCGCACATCATCCACGAGCACGGTCTCGCGAGATTCCACCGCGGCGCCGCACAAGCCCTGCGTCGCCGGGAAGCGCGGATAACACGGCGGATCGTCCCCCGTTCCCGCCACGATCACGCATTCGCCCCGCGTCACCTTATAGACACCCACCCACCGATAGCCGCGCGCCGCGCGGATCATCTCGGCCATGCGTTTCACGTCGTCCTGGCCCTTCGCGCCCGCGAGAATAAAGGCGCCGAGCTCCTGCAGCATTTGGATGGTGGCCGGTTCTTTCAAGGTTTTCACCCTCGCGCAAAAGTTTCACGACGCGAGGGCGGATTGCGATCAAATGCTTCGGCCTGCGCGAGAAGCAGATCGGCCAGGCGCGCTTCTGTCCCGATCGAGCTGGCGTAATAAAGCGACCGCCCGTGCCGCTGGTACGGATTGCGGTGGAAAATCTCACCCGCAGTTTTGCTCGAGGCCGGCGTGTCGTTAGGCTGATTCCCGATGCCTAACAACACCGGAATATCCTCATAACTATGAAGCCCATCGGCGATGAAGAACGGCACCACGATGACGTTCGGCGTGCTGGTCAACTTCGCCCAATCGGACACCAGCGGCTCCTCTTCCATATAGACATTGAGCACCGCCGCATACCGTCCGAGTGCGTGAATCTTTTCCACCTCGCGCTTCGCCGCCACCGCGCTGTTATCGTTCAAGCTCGTGCCGTGGCCCACAATCAGAAGACTGGTCTCGCTCTCCGCCGCACCCGGCGCCACTTCGAGCGCACGCTGCAAAAGGAGCTCCGTCATCTCCGGATGATTCCCGACCGGCTCGCAATATTTCCAAACCTGCCCGCTGATCCGCTCCGTCAGCGGACCCTCCAACTCCAGCTCACGCGGAATCACCGTCTGCGTGAAATAGCCTTCGCTGATGAAATTCGGCACCACATAAACTTCACGAATCGCCGGCGACTCAAAGAGCAGCAGCCCGTCTCGCAGGCTCGGCTCTTCCTTCCAGAAACAGCAGGCGACCTCCGCGAAGATTCCGCGCCGACGAATTTCGGCCGCGTGTTTCAGACTCGGAATGCTGGAATCCGCATTCACGGTCGAGCCGTGGCCGACGATCAATAGAGCCGCATTCGATTTCTCCGTCATCAAGGCCAGAAAGGTCGAACGTCGAACCCTCCTTCGCAAGGCTACGGCGGGCAGGCTCCTCCTTCGCAAGGCTACGGCGGGCAGGCGTCGAATTTTAGACGCGCGCTCGTCCGCCGTCCCGCGGCTCCGCGAAGACAGGCGGCGCGGGCTGAGTGGCGGTGGCAGGAGATGGCCGCATCATCAGGCGCAGATTGGTCAACTCCGCTTTCCACCAACGGAAGAGTCCTTTTTGGATCAACTTCCGCACTCGAATGTCGGGCACGAAACCATCATAAAGCTCGCGCCAACCCGCGTTCCGCTGCCCGTAGGTGCCGGTCGCGAGGCGACGCTTCGCCAATTTCACCAGCCGCCGATTGTACAAACTCATCACGCTGGCGACGATCCGGCCCGGCGTTCCCTCGAAAGGCAGGCGAGTGAATTCGAGCTCCGGATTTTTGTAAACCGGCGTGACCAGGCCGGCGAAATACAAACCGACATCGAGCAGGAGCGCAGCCGACATCAGTTCGGCATCGCCCATGTAGAAATACTTATCCTTGTAGAGCGTCTCGAACCACAGCCGGTAGGTGACGGGATATTGCGTGTTGTAATAGTCGACCCGCTCGGTGACATCTTCGCCGGCGAGTTGAGCCGCGATCATGTCGGCGACGTAGTAGGTCGTGTAAGCGCAGAAATCGAGACCCGGGCTGTAAAGCGGATCGATGAATCCAGCCGCATCGCCCACCATGGCCCAGCCGTCGCCGCAGACTTGCGTGTTCGAATACGGCATCGCCGAAAACGCATGCACATCGCCTTCCACAATCTTCGCCTGCGAAAAAATCTCCTGGCCGACCGGATGTGAGAGCAGGTGATTGCGCAGCCGCTCGCCGAGATTGACGCCATCGGCCAATTTGAAAATCCGCGAGTCATAAACCAGCCCCGCGCTGACATCGCCGCCCTTCAGCGGAATGATCCAGCACCACCAACCGTGGCCCATGAGGTGATTCGTGGCCCAGTTGCGTCCGGTGCGGCAGGCATTCGCGTAATCGGGAAAACGCTCGCGCCAATCGTAGCTGTCCCAGTCCTTCACGCCGGAGAAACGCGCCCAGACGGCATTGATCGGATGCTCGTTATTCGGCCGGAAATGCCCCAGCTTTCGACCGAGCAAAGCAGCGCGTCCGCTCGCATCCACAATCCAGCGCGCGCTCAGGGTTTCCTCGCCTGCCTGCGTCGCGATCGTGATCCCTGAATCCGCGCCCGCGCTTAAGTCGAGTCCCATCACTTTCGCCGGTCGTCGCAATTCGCAGCCGGCCTCCACCGCCATTTCCAGCATGTGCGCGTCGAGCGTGGAGCGATCGACTTGGAAGGTCGGCAGTCGCGCCTGATAGCGCGCGCCGATTTCCACGCAATCATCAAACGGCTGGCCGGAGCGATTCGAGAACCACATCCGCAGGCCCTGTTTCACCAGTTGGTGATGACCCAGATACGTGCTCAATCCGAGAATCCGCGTCATGTAGGCACTGCTGATCTCAGTCGTCGATTCGCCCACCTTGCGATCGAACTCCTCTGCCTTCTCGATAATGAGGACGCGCGCCGCCGGGTGCTTCCTTTTCAGCACCAAGGCCGTAGCCGCGCCGGAGAAAGCGCCCCCGACGATGATCACGTTATAATCCATCGGAGCGAAGATGAGCGACCCCGCTGCGAAACGCAACGGGCTTCCCCGGGGCTCCTCCATTGGGCGCGCCAGCCTCTGGGCTTGATTCTCTTGTGTGAAACGTTTTACCCGTCATCCCGAGCCGCGTAGCGTGTCGAGGGATCGCGCAACCGCTCTGTCGGCTACGCGATTGGTGGCAGCGTATTCGTCAGCTCGACTGAGAGATACTTCGACTCCGCTGCGCTCCGCTCAGGATGACGCGTTCGGCTGCTTGGCTCTAACTAACCGGGCACCGCGCTGATGGGAAGTCGACCAGGGCGCAGAAAGGGCGGGAACGCTTTCGCATTCCCGCCCTTCAAGAAGTCGCAACGCGTTAAACTTAGACGCCGGTCCAGAAGTAAGGCGTCACCGTGTAGTAGTCATACACGCGCTTGTTCCAGGCGAAGTCGTTCATGTTCGGCCAAACGTTCGGCGCGAAGAAGGTCGCACCTTCCAGCTTGGTCTTGTCGGCCTTCAAAACAAAGCCCGGCGTGGTCTTCGTGCTCTGACGCAGCATCGTCCACGGAACCATCGTCATCTGCTCGCCTTTGTGGAGAAACTCGTCCTCAAAAGACACCGCCGCGTACGCGACCTTGCCGGTCTGGGTATCGAAGATGACTTCGTGAATTTCGCCAATGTGGTTGCCGTTCCTATCGAAAACCTTCGCATCGTCGACCTCGCTGGCGCGGACGAATTTCTTGCCGTTGGCGGCAGGGATTTGCTTCATCCAGCTCTTATCCGTCGCGGTGAACAGGTTGCGCTCGAAGCTCATTCCCTCGGTCAGTTTCGCTTTGTCGAGAGTGGTCACGAGCTGGAACGTGTCCGTGTTCTGCGCGTTCTCTTTTACCTGCATGGATTGCCAGGAGACCGGCGTCAGCCTGTCGCCGATCCCGATGAATCCGCCGGCTTCGAGGACGGCGTGCATCATGCCGCCGGTGTTTTCGTCGAAGACAATGTCGTTGACCTTCCCGATGTCTTTGCCCGTGGTGTTAAAAACATCCGCTCCGATCACTTTCGAACTGCGCACGAGGTGGGCGTTAAATTTCTGCGGCGCCATTTGTTCGGCCAGCGCCGGAGCCACGCTGAGTCCGATCGCGAGGCTAAATATCGTCATGGTAGATAGTAGTTTTTTCATATGTGTGAGATTCCTTTTCGGTTGACGGGACGATCCAATAAAGGCCGCGTGACCGCGTTTCTCCGCGGCGGCGTAAAACCAACCTGACAACTGCGAAGTCTCCGCTGCGGAAGAACGTTGCCGGCTCGAACCGCTCCCTGGTTTCGAGTTTTCCTAACGGCTAACGAGGGATCCTCGCTGCCATCTGAAGACCATACCATCGATGAGCTTTTTTGCAAAAAACGAGCCGGATTTAAGTGCTCGCCGCGCTTCGTTTGTGCTCGCTAACATTCGCTCGAAATGCCCTCGTCGCCGCGCCGTATCGACATGCATGTACACATGGTCGGGAACGGCGTGGGCGGGTCCGGCGGTTGGCTGCGTTTGCGCGGCCCGCACCGCTGGCTCGCGGGTTTCATGCTCAAGCAACTCGGCTTTCCCGCGGCGGTTTTGGAACAGGATTTGGAGAGCGTTTACGCCCAGCATTTGCTTGGGTTGATTCGCGATTCCTCATTTGATGCGGTGGTCCTGCTCGCGCACGAACGGGTGCACGATGCCGATGGCGCCGTGCGGGAAGATTTGGGCTCGATGTATGTGCCTAACGATGTTGTGCTCGATCTCGCAGCGCAGCATCCGGAGTTTCTGGCGGGGGTCTCCATTCATCCGGCGCGACACGATGCGATCGAGGAACTGGAGCACTGCCTGGCGCGTGGCGCGGTCTTGATGAAATGCCTGCCGAATTGCCAGAACATCGATTGTTCGGATGCGCGTTATCGCCCGTTCTGGGAGCGAATGGCGGAGGCGCGTCTGCCGTTGCTCGCGCACACCGGCGGCGAAAACACGGTGCCGGTGGTGAACGCGGCCTTAGCCGATCCGAAGTTGTTGCGTTTGCCGCTGGAGTGCGGTGTCACCGTGATTGCGGCGCATTGCGCGACGAAGAGCGGGCTCGGCGATCCCGATTACTTCGAAGATTGGACGCGGATGCTGACGGAGTTTCCGAATCTTTACGGCGACGTCAGCGCGTTGGTTTCGCTGAATCGCTGCGCGCATTTGCAGGACTGTTTGCGGCCGGAGATTCTGCCGCGTGTTTTCCACGGGAGCGATTTTCCGGTGGCGGTGTTGGGACATCGCCTGTGGCTCAGCGGGGCATTTGGCTGGAGTAAATTTCGCCGGCTGCAGCGAATCCCGAATCCGCTGGAGCGCGACTGGCAATTCAAGCAAGCGTTGGGTTTTCCGGAAGAAACGCGCACTCGTGTGGGAAGCATCCTGCGCATGGACGGCTCCGCGAGCGCAGTCATCCCGAGCCGCGAAGACGGTCGAGGGATCTCGCCGACGGTGTAGGATTACGCTAAACGAACCGAGCGTGGTCGAGACCCGTTGTGAGATCCCTCGACCGTCGCACCGCCGCCGAAGCGCTTTGGCGCGCAGGAGGCTGCGCGGCTCGGGATGACCCGCTTACCCTACCTTTCAATTCCACATGATCTTCACGAACGCTCGCGTCGCTTTTGCGGATGGAATTCGAGAAGGCTCTGATATCGCCTGCGAAGAAGGGCGGATCACTGAAATCGGACCGACAGGAACTTTGTCGGCAGGCGAGTCGATTGATCTGGACGGCAATTATCTCGTGCCGGGGTTTATCGATCTTCATCTCCACGGCGCGGTCGGGCGCGATACGATGGAAGCGACCCCGGATGCATTCCGCGCTATCTGCGATTACCACGCGAGTGGCGGGACGACGTCGCTGCTTCTTACGACGGCGACTGCGCCCATCGAGGAGATCATTGCGGTTCTGCGCGCAGTGCGGACGTGCCGCGCTGAGCTTCCGCAGATCGCCGGCGTGCATGTGGAGGGGCCGTTCATTTCGCGCGAGCGAGCCGGTGCCCAACGCGCCGAGTTTATCATGAACCCGGAGTCTGCTGCCGTCGCGGAACTGCTGGAATGTTCTGACGTGATCAAACGGGTGACGCTGGCTCCGGAATTGCCGGGTGCACTGGACGCGATCGATCGATTCCGCGCTGCCGGCATCGAGGTGAGCGGCGGACACAGCAACGCGTGGGATGAAGAAGCGCGGCGTGGTTTTGAACACGGAATGCGGCACACGACGCACACGTTCAACTGCATGTCTTCGCTGCGAAGACGGGACGGTGAGCGTGTCGCGGGATTGCTCGAATTTGCGTTGAGCGAACCGGAGATCACATGCGAGTTGATCGCGGACGGTCGTCATGTGCCGTCGACTCTGATGAAAATGCTCTATCGCGCCAAAGGCGCAGGCGGCGTTTGCCTGGTCACGGATGCGACCGCCGGCGCAGGTCTGCCGGAGGGCTCGGCGTTTAAACTCGGTGGTCAGGATTGCACCGTGAGCGCGGGCGCGTGCTGGCTCGCCGATCGCTCCGCTCTGGCTGGGAGCTCAGCGCGCATGATCGATCTGATTCGCACGATGGTGCGAAGCGCCGGGTTGTCGCTGCCCGAGGCGATCGGAATGGCGACCGCGAATCCCGCCCGCGCGCTTGGCGTCAGCACCAAGGGCACGCTGGCCGTCGGCGCGGATGCAGATCTCGTGGTCCTCTCGCCAGAGTTGGAAGTCCTGCAAACCTACCTCCTCGGTGAGCGCGCGTGGTCGCGAGATCCGGGGAGCGCACGCTTGTAGCGGGCTGGTGCCCGCATTCTGCGAGCACGAACTTCCGTCGCATCCGAATCGGAAGGGAGCGATCAATCTTGCGGCGCGTGGCAAGAAAGTTCGCGATGGCAGAATGCCATCGCCAGCACGCTGCAAGCGTGCGCTCCCCGGAAGGAGAGGTCACGCGATCTATAACGAGAGAAGAAAGCGCGCGGTATCGAGCGAGGCGGCGGGCCGGCTGAGCTGCGCAGTATTAGCCGACCATTCTTTCCAACGCGTGGCGTCGTTCGCGAAGATGGATTCTACCTTGGCCACGATTTCGGCGTGCGGGATGGCGATGGCTCCGACATTCGCTTCGACCAGAAACCGCGCGTTGCCTTCCTCCTGCCCGGGGATGACGTGATTCACGATCATCGGGCAGTTCGCCGCGATCGCTTCCTGCACGGTCGCACCGCCGGCTTTGCTGATAAGAAGATGGCTGGCGCGCAAGAGTCGTGGCAGCTCTTCGCTCCAGCCCACGATTTCGAATGGCCGCGGCGCCAGGTTCCGAATGCTTTCGATCGAGTTTCGCAATCGGCGGTCACGCCCGACGGCGACGGTTAACAAGACGCCACGCAAAGCCGCGAGACGCAGGACCAGTTCCGGCGCGATGGCTTTGCGCGCATTCACCAGATAGAGGACGCGGCTGGCGTTTTCGGTCGGCGCAGGACGCTCGGGTGCCGGTTCCGTGAACTCCGGGCTGACGGGAAATCCGAAGGTGCGCGTCTTCTCCGGCGCGATGCCGGCCGCGTGCAGAACAGCGGCACTCCGGTCATTCGGCAGCAGAAAATAGTCAGCACTGCATTGATACCAAATCGCGTTCACCGAAAGCGAATCGGTGATGACCACGACGCGCTTGCCATTATTGCGCTCGGTCGGCCCGAGCATCTCGTCGAGCATATGGGAATAAGCCGGGTAAACCGAGACGATCACATCCGGCTCGAAGGTGGCGAGAAGCTGGCGGAAGTATTTCTTGAGGGTGAAGAAGACGCGGAAAGCGCCCTCGAACTGCTGTTGTCGATCGAGCCAGCGATAGACGCGGCCCCAAGTCTGCGGCCATTGATTGATGAGGCCGAGATACATCTCGCGCGCCCAGGTGTTGGCCGGACCGTAAGTCTCCGCGAAGAGATCATGCACCTCGACCCGCACCTCGCGGCCGGCGAGCTGGAGCAGGCCCTGGCGGATGCCGCGCGCGGCGCTGTTGTGGCCTTCACCGAAGGCCGCGGTTAGGATCAGAATTTTTTTCAAAACTCGTTAGGCCAGGGGAATGACGAAGCCCGAAATCCGGAGCTCGAAACGATGACGAATGAAGAACTTCCGGCGCCGCGTCAGAGTTCCGCCTTCGTCATTTGGTCATTTCTCTTTGATTCGGGTTTCGGATTTCGCGCTTCGTCATTTTGGAAACCATCTCGGGCTACGAGATGACAATGGATATTTATGGCAGGCAAAGTAAACTCTCACCGCAGAATGAAACGCCTCAATTTCGTTGGCCGAATCGCGCGGCGTTTCCTGTGGGAGACGGTCACAGACGATACCACCGGTTTCGCCGCGCAGATGGCGTATCAGTTTCTTTTTGCCCTCGCGCCGGGACTACTTTTTCTGTGGTACCTGCTCGGGCTCTTTGGCACCGACCCGGCGAAACTGCACCAAATGGTGGTGATCGTGCAGAACTTTCTGCCGCCGGATCCGAAGGTGCAGGACGTCTTCGATACCGCAGTGGCGAATGTCGTCATCACCGGTTCCGGCGGCGTCTTGGGTAACGTCGGCATCTTTCTCGGCATCTGGCTGGGGACGATGTTTATCTCCACGATTTCGCATTCTCTCAGCCGCACTCACGGGGTGAAGGAGGATCGCAACTGGTGGTCGAAGCATATCATTTCCTTCTTTCTGCTCTTCTGGTTCGGGATCACGATTTTCGTCTGCTTTAGCGCGATGGTTTTCGGTGAGACGCTAGCCGGGATCGCGGAGGTGAATTTCCAGATGACGGTGCCGCTCCAATCCTGGGTGGCTTTTCTTAATCTGCCGCTGACGGCGGTGGCGCTGATCATCCTCGCGCTCTTCCTTTATCTTCTGACGCCAGAGAATTATCTGACGGTGCGCCAGGCAATTCCGGGCGCGGTCTTCTTTTCTCTCGGTTGGATTCTGGTGACGAAGTTGTTCCAGTATTACGTGGCGAATTATGATCGATACAATCCCACCTATCACGCGTTGGCGTCGATCATCATGCTGCTCTTCTGGATGTATCTGACCTGTCTGTTTCTTTTGCTCGGCGGCAAATTGAACGCAATCCTGCGACGCGAACGCGAGCGCTCGGCGGCTCGGGAAGAGGCCGCACTCGCCGCTGAACCAGAGCCCGCTTGAAACGGCCCCTCTCTTTTTCGCGACGAGGCCGGCGGGTGCGCATCGTCTGCTGGCTCGGTGTCATCCTGGTCTGGACGGCTGCGGTCGTGAACACGCTGTTGCACGCCGAAATCACGGAGGCGGATAAGAAGAAGCGCGACGCTTTTCTGAAAGCGCGAGAAGAGATGCGGGCCGTCGGTTCGCCCACCCCGTCAAAATCGAAGACCAGCGGCAAGCCGAAAGCGGCCTCGAAGACGAGTCGGAAAAAGCGCGAGGCTTCCTCAAAGAAGAAGAAGTCGTCGAAGAAGAAATCTTCCAAAGATGATGAGGACGAGGACAAGCAGACGTCCAGTTCCTCCAAGCGGACGAAGTCAGAGGACTCCGACGAAAAGAAGAAATCAAAATCGGACGATGCGGATGAAGAGAAGCCGCGCCCTTCCGCTACGCCCGATGTTCGGCCACCGCTGCCGAAGTCGGAGCCTACTCGGAGCCGGAGTTTGCCACCGGCCGACATCACCATCCAGAAGTCCGGGGTGGAGGAGGAGCAGGGTTTCCAGCCGCCACCGGAGCCGCCGCCCCGGCAGAGTTTCTGGTCGCGCGTTTTCGGCGGTGGTGGCAGCAGCAATCGCAACTATCGCTATCTGAGCCGGAGCGTGATCGATGCCATTCGGCGCGCGCCGGTGCAGCGTTCGCGTTGGAAATTCATTATCGTGCATAACAGCGGCACTCGGCAGGGGAACGCGAAGGCGTTCGATTACTACCATCGGAAGGTGCGGAAGATGCAAAACGGGTTGGCCTACCATTTCGTGGTCGGGAACGGGCGCTCGTCGGGCAATGGGGAGATCGAGGTGGGGAATCGCTGGACGCGCCAAATCAATGGCGGCCATGTGCACAGCGATTATCTGAACAACATCTCGCTCGGCATTTGTCTGGTGGGCGACTTCAACCGCGATCAGCCGACCCGCGCGCAGCTCGAGGCAACGGAAGAGTTGATCAAGTATCTGCGTGAGCGCTGCGGAAAGGTGGATGGCCGCGCCATTCCGGTGCGTCCGCATCGAGAGATGAATCCGCCACGGTGGGCGACGGATTGTCCGGGGGACGATTTTCCCTACGGCTGGTTTCGGAAGTTTTGAACGTGAGTTGTGGGAGGCGATCCGTAGACGGAGGCCACGAGTTCTGTCTTACAAAAAGTGCGAGAGCGGTCTCGACGACTGCGCGTCCACCAGAAACTTCATCCCGCCAAGGCGACACGCTTGGCATCGCCAAGTCGCGCGGCTTAGGCTAACTAACTAACGCGGCCAAGAAGTCGTCGCGCTCGAGGTCTTCGTAATCGGCCAGGATCTCGGCCTGCGTCATTCCGCTGCTCATGAGCTCGAGTAACATGGTGACGGGATAACGCAGTCCGCGAATGCATGGGTTTCGGCGCATTTAAGAACGTGGGGCAAGTTTCCAACTTGCAGTTTTCTGTCGGGCCGACGGTTCCTGACGGGAGCGCGCAAGTTGGAAACTTGCGCCACGATTGACGACCTGAATCGGCGCGCGCAGTTTGAGGCAATGCTTCCGACGACGCACAGACGCATGTCGGCCAAGGAATTTAGCCAATTGCCTGAGGGACCGCCTTATTTTCAACTCATTGGGGGGGAACTCTTCATGTCACCGTCACCGCGTTATAGGCACCAGGAAATCGTTGGAAATATTTTCTCCTCAATCCGAGAGCATTTGAGAAGAAGCCCTGTGGGGAAAGTCGTGATTGCTCCTTCGGACGTCGAGCTTTCGCCTGATGACGTCTATGAGCCTGACATTTATTTTGTTTCGAAGGAACGGCTTGGCATTCTTACCGAACAGGGAGCGAGCGGCGCGCCCGATCTCGTGGTCGAGGTGCTGTCGCCTGGAACGGCGAAACTCGATCTGGGTCCGAAGCGCGAAGTGTATGCCCGAGCGGGCGTGGAGGAGATGTGGCTGGTGGATGAGCGTCGGAGCAAGATTGATCTCTACTTGTTGCAAGGAACAGAATTGAAACTTGTGCGCACGGTCGTGGCCGGCGACACGATCGAGACGCCCCTCATTCCAGGCTTCAGCCTGGACGTGCGCGAGATTTTCGAATCGTAAAGTTCGTTGTGGCGACGGGCATTCCACTGCGAATGTTTGAACAACATCTCGCTCGGCATTTGTCTGGTCGAAGATTTCAACCCAGCTCAACAAAATCGCGCGCAGCTTGCAGGCGACGGGGAAGAGTCGATCAAGTGATAATGGCGGATTCGGGTGGGATTGGACAGGAGTGACGCTTAAGGTGCGAGCGAAATGGCAACTCCGATAGAATATTCGCCGGCTCAGGAGGGTGACGCCTTGTTGCTCCACCTGCGCGAGGATTACGAACAGGCGGTGCTTGAGTTGTTTGATGCGGATCAGGAGACGAGAACGGTCCGTCCGGCGTCGCCGGCTGTTGGCCATACCTCTAATTTCTTGAACAATATGCGACTGCCGGTGCATCGGTGGTTTCGTTACAGCGCGGGTTTTTCGGCGGAGTGGGTGAAGTGGATTTTAGCGAGCCGCAGTGGGAGCGAATTGCGGGTGCTCGATCCGTTCGCGGGTTCGGGAACAACCTGTCTCGCGTGCGACGAAATGGGCATCGCATCCCACGGGATCGAGGCGCACCCGTTTGTGTTCCGGGTTGCGCAAATCAAACTGAGTTACACGGCTGATCCCGCGCGCTTCGTGGCCAAGAGCGATCAAGCTTTTCGGTTTGCCCAGAAAGTGTCCGGGCAAACAGAACACTACCCCGAGATTATTGCTCGGTGCTACGGAGCCGAGACGCTCGACTATCTGGACCGCTTCCGTCGCGCGGTGGAAATCGAGCAGGACGGCTCGCCGGAAGCTGGATTGCTCTGGATGGCGCTGGTGGCATCTCTTCGCACGGTCTCCGAAGCGGGCACGGCTCCGTGGCAATATCTCTTGCCGGGCAGACGGAAAACCGTGCCGCCGCTCCCTGAGGCCACCTTGCGCAAAACGGTGCAAATGATCGCTGCTGACATTCGTTTCATGGCACGCCGCGCCACACCGAAGGCGACATTGACGAGGGATGATGCTCGCGAATGCAAGACGGTTCCGGACGGTTGGGCCACACTTGTGATCACGTCGCCCCCCTATGCCAATAATTACGATTATGCGGACGCGACGAGACTGGAGATGGCGTTCCTGGGCGAGATTCGCGGATGGGGGGATCTGCAGGAAACGGTTAGAAAACATTTGATGCGTTCTTGTTCTCAGCACGTCCCGCCGAATTCCGTGAATCTGGATGAAGTTCTGGATGCGCCCGAGCTGGCCGCGATTCGCGACGAAATTGTGCCGGTGTGCCGCGAGCTTTCGTCTCTTCGTTTGGACCGTGGCGGCAAGAAAACCTACAACAACATGATTGCCTGCTACTTCCTCGATATGGCGCGGACGTGGAAAGCGTTGCGCCGGGTCTGCGCGTCGCCGTGCGAAGTGTGTTTTGTCATTGGCGATTCCGCGCCTTACGGAGTTTACGTGCCCGTGATCGAATGGCTGGGAAGACTGGCCATCGCGGCTGGCTTCAAATCGTGGCACTTCGAGAAGATCCGCGATCGGAACATCAAGTGGAAGAATCGCAAGCACCGCGTTCCGCTCTGCGAAGGCCATCTTTGGGTTCGCGGTTAGGCCCCGGACGCATGGCTAAATCTCTCGCTCACCGCTGGGGCCAGATTATTGGCGATCTGTTCGAGCACTTTGTGTGCGACTTGCTCCGGAGTGTGGCCGAGAAACATGATCTCTATCTCGATTATAAGAAGCCGCGACGCGCGAGAGCGAAGTTGGGTGGTAAGGATCTGTCAAAAGTGACGTGGTCGGATGGTTACGGAAATCGTCACGACCTCGACTATGTGCTGGAACGTGGAGGGACTGAAAATGCGTTCGGCGTTCCCGTTGCCTTTATCGAATCGGCATGGCGCAGATACACCAAGCATTCCAAGAATAAAGTTCAGGAAATCGAAGCAGCGGTTCTGCCCATAACATCGACGTTTTCGCGGCACCAGCCGTTTTGCGGCGCGGTTCTGGCTGGCGAGTTTACGCGCAACGCATTGTCTCAACTCGAATCGAAGGGCTTTTCTATTCTCCACATTCCGTACCCATCCATCCTCGACGCGTTCAGTGATCTTGGGATTGATGCATCGTCCGTGGACAGAGTCACGACGGAGCGCGAATTCCGGCACAAGATCGAGGCGTGGCGACACCTGCCGCAACCTGAAACGACGGAGCGGTTCCTAAAGGCGCTATATCGGCTGCATGCGGCGGAAGTTGCGAATTTTCAGGCGCGACTGGAAGCCTCCTTGCTCCGGGACGTTCTTTCGGTTCGCCTCACCGTCCTGCGCGGACATGCCGTTGAACACCACAACATTACGAGCGCGATCGCTTACCTGATCGAAGAGGAGCGAAGCACTCGGGTTCGAGAGGACGCCGAAGAACGCGAGCTGTTTGAGATTCAAATTCGATTCAACAACGGTGCAAAGATAGATGCCACTTTTCCGATGCGAACTGAGGCCATCGCGTTTCTGCGGACATTCGAAAAGGCATAGCGGCAGTTTGCAGGGACGCACTTTCATAAGTGTTGGGACGCATTGCCAATCGGACGCGCGTGGCGGATAGGAACGATTCCGCTTTTCTATGACACCGGTAAAAATTTGGTTGGGCTATCCATATCCGCTGGGCGCGACCTGGATGGGGAATGGGGTGAATTTCGCGATCTTCTCGGAGCACGCGACTTCGGTGGATCTGTGTCTGTTCGATCAAATCGATTCGCCGCAGGAAAATATCCGCATCCCGATGACGGAGCATACCGATCAGGTGTGGCACATGTTTCTGCCGGATGTGAGGCCGGGACAACTGTATGGCTACCGCGTTTATGGGCCGTACGATCCGGAACGCGGACTGCGTTTTAATCGCTCCAAATTACTGCTCGATCCGTACGCGAAGGCGATTGCTGGGCAGATCAATTGGGCGGACGAAATGTTTGGCTACGTGGTCGGTGCCGAAAGCGGCGATCTGACGCGCGATTTTCGCGATGACGCCTGGGGCATGCCGAAGGCGGTGGTGACGGACGCGGCCTTTGATTGGGGCGAGGTGAAGTCACCGCGGACTCCGCTGAACGAATCGGTCATCTATGAAATGCACGTGAAGGGCTTCACCAAGCTGTGCCCCGATGTGCCGGAAGAGATTCGCGGCACGTACGCCGGAGTCGGCAGCGCGGCAGCAATCAAGTACTTGAAGGACCTCGGCGTGACGGCGGTGGAGCTCTTGCCGATTCACAGTTTCGTGAACGACCGGATTTTGGTCGACAAAGGTCTAACGAATTATTGGGGCTACAATTCGATCGGCTTCTTCGCGCCGGAAGCGAGCTATTCTGGCTCGGGAGATATGGGCGGCCAGGTCGCCGAGTTCAAGGCGATGGTGCGCAATCTGCATGCGGCGGGCATCGAAGTGATTCTGGATGTGGTTTACAATCACACCGGGGAAGGCAATCGGCAGGGCCCGACCCTGAGTTTCCGCGGAATCGACAACCTCGCCTACTACCGGCTGGTGCCGGACGATCCGCGTTTCTACATGGATTACACGGGGACGGGGAACACCTTCAATCTGATGCATCAGCGCACGCTGCAGTTGGTGATGGACAGTCTGCGCTACTGGGTGCTGGAGATGCACGTGGACGGGTTCCGTTTTGATCTGGCCTCGACCCTGGCGCGCGATGCGACTGGCGTGAACAAGGCGCACTCGTTTTTTGAAATCATCCATCAGGACCCGGTGCTCTCGCAGGTGAAGCTGATCGCGGAGCCGTGGGATGTGGGCGAGGGCGGCTATCAGGTGGGAAATTTTCCGATTCTGTGGGCGGAATGGAATGGGAAGTATCGCGATGCGGTGCGCAGTTTTTGGAAGGGCGATGAGGGGCGGATCGGCGAGTTGGCCTATCGACTCACCGGCAGTCCGGACCTTTATATGCATAATGGGCGTCGCCCGTATGCGAGCATCAACTTCATCACCGCCCACGACGGCTTCACGTTGAACGATCTGGTTTCCTACAGCGACAAGCACAACGAGGCGAACGGCGAAAAAAATCAGGACGGCGACAACAACAACCATTCCTGGAATCACGGCGCGGAGGGCCCGACCGACGACGCGGAGATCAATCAACTGCGCCGCCGGCAGCGGCGGAATTTGCTCATGACGCTGCTGCTCTCGCAAGGCGTGCCGATGTTGTGCGCGGGCGATGAATGGGCGCGCTCGCAGCAGGGCAATAACAACGCTTATTGCCAGGATAACGAGATCAGTTGGCTAAACTGGGATTGGAATGACGAACAGAAACAACTGCTCGAATTCGCCAAGAAACTGATCGTCTTGCGACGCGAGCATCCGGTTTTCCGGCGGCCGAAATTCTTCCAGGGACGCCGTATCCGGGGCTCCGAGATCAAGGATGTGATGTGGTTCAATCCCGGCGGAAACGAGATGAGCGATGAGGAATGGTCGTCGCCATTCGTGCGCTGTCTCGCGATGCTGCTGAGCGGAGATACGATCGACGTGTTGAGCTTCGAAGGGGAGCCGATTCGCGATCAGACTTTTTTGCTTTTGATCAACGCGCATCACGAAACGCTTCCGTTTGTTCTCCCGGGCGAAGAAGATTTGCAATGGCGCCTCGTAATCGACACCGCGGATGAAGCCGGCTTTACGGAGAATGGCAAGAGCTACGCCTCCGGCGACGACTTTGATGTGGAAGGGCGGGCGATGAAATTATTGTGCTTGACCGCGGGAACGCAGGCGAGGGCGCGTCACGAATCGTGGAAGAAGCGTGCGGTGGAAATTCCGCACGGCGAAGCACCGGTCGAGAGGCCGAAGAAACGGGCGGGCAGCACGAAGAAAGTCAAAACCGATAAGCCGGAGGAGCAGACCGAATTATGACACCGACCAGACTGATTATCGTGACGGACCGTGGCAGCTTGAAAGCCTACAAAGTCAGCGAGACGCCGAACCGCGGCGCCGCGCTCACCCTGGCCCAAGCGTTTGAGACAACGGACGCTCACGGACGTTTCCAAGACAAGGTCACTGACCAAGCGGGCCGGTTTGCTTCCGGTGAAGGCGGCGGAGGAGCGACGGCGGATCGGCAGGGGATCGACTCGGAAAACGATCGCCGCATTATCCGGCAGTTGGCCGAGAACATTGCCGATCTCGTGAAACGTGAAGGAATGGAGGGCTGGTCGTTTGCCGCGCCCGCTTCGATCCACTCGGCCATCTTCGAGTTGCTCGCGGGGCCGGTGCGCGCGGCGCTGGTCGAGCACGTGAAATCGGATTTGGTGGGCATCGAAGTGGCGGAATTACCGAAGCATTTCCGCTCGCTGCAACCCCTCTAGCGAGTGCCATTGGGCAGCCTCAGTTTGAGATGGCTCTGCCGCCACGCTTGAACGAAGATCGAACCGAAACAGACCGACGACTTTATGCAACTACCCGTCGAAATTACTTACCGAGGAATCCAGAAATCCGAAGAAATCGAGCGCACCATTTTGGAAAAGGCCGCGCGCTTGGAAAAATTTTGCGATCACATCAATCGCTGTGATGTCGTGATCGAACAACCGAATCACGCACACAAGAAAGGCAACCCGGTGCGGGTGCGCATCGATGTGACCGTTCCGCCCGGGCACGAGCTGGTGGCGGATGAGAGTCAGACCGATAGCGATTCTCACGAGCCGCTGACGAAAGCGATCCACGACGCCTTCAAGACGATGGAGCGGCAGTTGCGGCACCTCGTCGATAAACAACGCGGCGAGTAGCCGAGGCTCTACTTAGCGGCCAGTCGAATTGGGATTGATTGAGGAAGATTCGCGTCAGGCTGTGAGTGTCATCCTGAGCCGCGCAGACGGTCGAAGGATATCTCAATCGATCTTCGGCATACGCGCCTCGTTTGAGCGTAGTCGTCAGTGCGACGGAGAGATCCCTCGATCGCGCTTCGCCGCCTCGGGATGACACGCTCGGTGCTTCAGCGAACAGACAGACGTCCGCCAACGTTCGATAGAACCGCTCCGTGGAATGCCGCGTGTGCGCCTGCTGAATGCTACGCGGGCGCTCCGCTCAGATCACCTGGCAGCGGTGGATTCATCTCGGGCGCGACGACGACCTGCTTGGGCGGCTTTTCCGCCTTCATCTTTTCGCCGCTAGCGGGAGGGCCAGGAGGCGGATTGGTCATGTGGCCGTGTTCGATGATGTCGCGGATCTGCGCGCCATCGAGGGTCTCGAATTCCAGCAGCGCTTTCGCGATGATCTCCAGCTTGGTGCGATGCTCTGTGAGCTTGTTTTTTGCGATGGCGTAGGAGTCGTCGATCAGCTTGCGCACCTCACGATCGATTTCTTCGGCAGTGGCTTCGCTGTAGTCTCGGGAGCGAGAAATATCGCGGCCGAGGAAGACGTAATCTTCGTGTTCGCCGTATTCCACCATGCCCATTTTTTCGCTCATGCCCCATTCGCAAACCATCCGGCGCGCGGTGTGGGTGGCCATCTTGATGTCGCCGCGAGCACCGTTGGTGACATCGCCGAAGACGATTTCCTCCGCGACGCGGCCGCCCATGCTGACGACCAGACTGGCGAGCAATTCGTTTTTGCGATTCGTATACTTGTCTTCCTCGGGCAGCCACATGGTGGAGCCGAGTGAAGGGCCGCGCGGGATGATGGTGACTTTGTGCAGCGGCTCGGTGTGATCGATTAACTCGAGGAGCAAAGCGTGACCGGCTTCGTGATAAGCGGTGTTGGTCTTTTCTTTTTCGCTCAAGGCCATGCTGCGGCGTTCCTTGCCCCAGCGGACTTTGTCGCGCGACTCTTCGAGCTCTTTCAGCGTGATGCCTTTTAATCCGCGACGCGCGGCGAGGAGGGCAGCCTCGTTGATGACATTGGCGAGCTCGGCGCCGGAGTAACCGGGCGTGCCCCGCGCGACGACCTGAAGATCGACGCCTTCCGCGAGCTTCACCTTTTTGGAGTGAACACGGAGGATTTCTTCGCGTCCCTTCACGTCGGGCAAGTTGACGGTGATCTGGCGATCGAAACGACCCGGACGCAGCAGCGCCGGATCGAGCACATCGGGCCGGTTTGTGGCCGCGATGATGATGACGCCTTCCTGCGTATCGAAGCCGTCCATCTCGACGAGGAGCGCGTTGAGCGTTTGCTCGCGTTCGTCGTGGCCGCCGCCGACCCCGTGTCCGCGGTGACGACCGACGGCATCGATTTCGTCGATGAAAATGATGCAGGGCGCCGACTTTTTGCCTTGCTCGAACATGTCGCGCACACGGCTGGCGCCGACACCGACAAACATTTCCACGAAATCCGAGCCGCTGATGGAGAAGAACGGAACGTCCGCCTCGCCGGCGATGGCGCGGGCTAGGAGCGTTTTGCCGGTTCCCGGAGGGCCAACAAGCAGAACGCCTTTCGGAATGCGGCCGCCCAGCTTCTGAAATTTCTTCGGATCGCGCAGGAACTCGACCAACTCCGTGACTTCGTCCTTCGCTTCTTCGACGCCAGCCACGTCCTTGAACGTGATCTTGTTCTTATCGCGGGCCAGCATGCGGGCCTTCGATTTGCCGAAATTCAGCGCGCCTTTGCCGGCCATGCGAATTTGCTGGCGGAAAAGGAAGTAAAGAATGAGGAGGAAAAATGCGATCGGGAGGAAGCCCACGAGCGTTTGCGCCCAGAGATTCGACTCCATCTTGATCGCGGGTTGGATGCCGGCTTCGGCCAGCTTTTCCTGGAGATTGGTATTGTAATTCAGGTAGATCGTCGTGCGGAAAGCCACCTGCTCGGTCGCGGAAGGGCCAGCGCCCTGCTTGATGTAGGCACCGCGGAGCGTCTGCGTGGGTCGGCCTTCTTCCACCACGAGCTGGAGGGGATATTCTTTGTTGATCGCGATCTGCTTGTTATCGAGCAGTTCGAGGAAGCGATTGTAGGGGACGTCCTCGACGTTTTGATAGGCGCCACCACGGAAAAGCACCGCGAGGCCAATCAGCGCGAAGGCGATGGCGATGAGGACGACGCCGCGCCAATTAAAGCTCGGCTCGTTGCCGCCGGACTTGTTATCCTTTTTGGAATTACGATCGGGTTGGGACATAGAGAGGAAAACCCGCAGGGTGCGGGTGTGAAAAGGCTACCATGAACGAATTGGATTGCAAAAGAGCAGCCAGCGAGCCGCGCCGCCGTCCGCAGGCTGATTCAGGAGTTGGGCTTCAGGCCTTCGCTGCGCGCAGCCTGGCGCTGCCGCGCTACCTCTCTTTCTGGGCAACGACGGAGCCGACGGAGGGTTGTGCTCCTCATAGCGCTTGACCGGGAAACGTTTAGATCACGCTAAACGCATACTTCCGGTAGGAAGAGGGCAGCAAGAAAGGCAGTCTCCGCATAGGCATTCATCGATCGCCCCGGTCGCGGATGAACGCGGAATCGTCCGCAGTGAATCCGGGGTCGCGGTTTTCATCGTGAGAGATGGATAGAGGGGGGCGGCATCTACGAGATGGCAACTTGGAAGCGCCAGAGCCGACAGGCTCGCGGGGGCCTTCTTTTTTGCGGGGCGTTGCGCGTGACTGCTCCCGGAATTACCCTTGGAGCCGAACGACGCATGGCCGAGCCTACCCTTACATTAGCCGACAAAATCGATCGCGCGGTGCAGCGCGTGACCCCGTTTGCGTATCGCATGCAGCGGACGAGCCGGCGCTGGATGCGGCGCGCTTTGCGCAAGCCCCGGAGCGTCGCGGAAGGGCCGAATTTGCTCCCGCTGCTCATTCAGGTGCTGGCCAGTTTCTCGAAAGCGGACGGTGTTTTGCTGGAGGAGGAGATCGATTCCAGCCTCGGATTTTTGCGTTACGATTATCCGGAAGCGGTTTATTCGGAACTGCGGCAGCTCTTTCGCCAGGCGCTTTACGAGCAACAGGATTTGGCGGGAATGGCGCAGAAGCTTTCCGCGCAGTTGAGCGCGGATCGCAAAATCATGCTCGGAGTTCAGCTCTACGATCTGATCTCGCAGGCGGGGCTGAAGCAGGAGCAGGTGGTCGCGTTTTACTCCTTCATGTCGCAGCTCGGGATGGCGGCGCAGGCGATCGATATTGTTTATCAGTTGAACGCCTCGGAGGAGTCCGATCCGTCGATTTACCAGCGTGGGGCGTCGCCGCTGGAATCGCTTTCCTTCGGGCCGGATAGCGACTCGGATGTGTTGCTAAAAAATGTCCCGCCCGCCGAGCGGCTGCTGTCGTTTCGGTATCACGATCTGATTCTGCTCAAGAATTACAGCTCGCAACCGGTCTCGGTGCGGGGACGTCCCCTTTTGCGCGGTGGCTTTTGCCGAATCTATCCGGGGCAACGGATTCTGATTGGCGATCAAGTGCTGACCTACCAGGAGCTGGCCGCGTATTTCAACGCGAAGAAGAACGTCTCTCTCCCTCAGATTTTCGTTCGGGTGCCGAAAGATGGCGATCAAGTGCAGTTGGAACGCTCGCGCACGCGTGAGAGCTCGATCGAAGTCACCTTCGGTTTGAAGGTGAGCGTGCGCGCCTTGCGCGACGTCGATGCGGTCATCAATGGCGTGACCTTGAAGGCCGGTCAGCAGGTCGAGGCGTCGCTCGATGATCGGATCATTTTCCACAACGACAGCGAGATGGACTTGATCGATCTGCGTCGGCGAGCGCGCGCCATGGGCGGACGCTTCCAACTCAAAGCGTCGAAGTCGGAATATCTCGTCTCGAACAATCCAAGCTTGCTGGAGGAAGACGACATCTTGCTTTCGCCTGGGACGAGCGGCGACGTGCTCCTGAAGATTTTCTGCGATTACGACGAGCGCGTTGGGACGTTGGAGGTGATCTCGTCCGACCGCCCGATCATGGTGCGCGAGCAACCAGTGCGCGGGAGCGCGACTCTGGCTGATGGCGACACCATCCGGATCGATACCGGTCAATTCCTGCGCTGCAATTTCTCGGAGCGAATCATCGAGGAGGAGCGCAATATTATCCGCAGCCTTGAGGTGGCGGATATAAACCACCGCTTCGGCAATGCGGAAGTCGCGCTGGATGGAATTTCGTTCGCCGTGAATCGCGGTGAACTGGTCTGCGTGATGGGAGCGAGCGGTTGCGGCAAAAGCACGTTCCTGAAGGTGCTCGGAGGGCAAATTCAACCGACGCGCGGCCAGATTCTCCTGAACGACGAGTCGCTCTACGACAACCTCGACGACCTCAAACGCTACGTCAGTTACATCCCGCAGGAAGACGCGTTCGATGAGAACCTGACGATCGAAGAGAATCTTCAATTCGCGGCTGCCATTCGCTCCCCGCATCTTTCGCGACGCGATCTTACGAGACGTTTGGAAAGCAAGCTGGTCGAGCTGGGTTTGAGCGAACGAAAGGACAGCGTGGTCGGCAGTCCGGTCAAGAAAACGCTCAGCGGCGGCGAGCGGAAACGTCTCAATATCGGCCTCGATATGATCGGATCGGCGGACGTCTATTTGTTCGACGAACCGACGAGCGGGTTGTCGTCGAAGGACTCCGAGCACGTGATCGAGATCATTCGTGGGATGGCGCACAACAAGATCATTGTGGTCACGATTCACCAGCCGAGTTCGAAACTTTTCCAGATGTTTCACAAAGCGATCCTCTTCGATAAAGGCGGACGACTCGTCTTTTTCGGCACGCCGACCGATATGTTGCGCTACTTTGCGGAAGCGGAACATCAGCATCAGTTCGGCGCTGATCTGGGCGCGTGCCCATCCTGTGGAACGACGCGGCCGGAATTTATTTTCGATGTCTTGGAGACGCCGCTACGCGACATCAGCGGAGACATCATCTACGAGGAGAATAATCGCGGCCAACTGATCGCGGCGCGGCGTTATTCTCCGGAATTTTGGCGGGACAAATACGAAGCGTTTCGGCTGATTCAGGACGTCAAGCAGGTCTCGCTCCGGCGGGGTCAGACCCCGCCGTTACCGAAAGCGCCGACGAAGAAGAAGCGCACGCAGATTCGCTGGCACGACGAATGGACGCAGCTGCGGACGCTGCTCGGTCGCGCCTTTATCAGCAAACTGCGCAATCGCGGCAACCTCGTCATCACCATCGGCGTCGCGCCCGTGCTGGCACTTTTGATCGGCACACTTCTCCGCTATTCAGATAGCGGGAAATACGACTTCGCCTCCGCTTATCACATCCCGACCTACCTCTTCCTCGGCCTGATCGTAGCCATGTTCCTCGGGCTCACGAACAGTGCGGACGACATCATTGGCGACCGCGCGGTTTTGCAGCGCGAGCGCAATCTGAACGTGCGTCTGCCGTATTACGTGATCGCAAAAGTTCTCTCGTTAGGCGTGTTCGCGCTCGTTCAGTGCGTGCTCTTCACGCTGCTCGGGAATTGGATTCTCGCGATACGCGGGATGTTCTGGGTTTACCTGGGGATCATGCTCATGACCGCGATGGGCGGCGTGGCACTCGGGCTGGTAATTTCCTCGCTCGTCGCAGCTCCGAAGACCGCTGCCAATATCGTCCCGCTGGTTCTCATTCCGCAGATCATCATGGGCGGAGCGCTGATTAAGTACGAGGACATGAACCGCAACCTGGGCTTCGTTTACACCTTCTCGCGCTGGCTGGAAGAACATCCGGATGAGGAAAAAAACAAGAAGATGGATAGCAAGCTGAAGGTCCCATTCGTCTGTCAGTTCATCGCCATGCGCTGGTCGTATGAGGAACTGGTGGTGGCGCAGGCCAAACTAAATCCGCTGACGCGCCGGCAGGAACGGGTCAACGCGGAGATTCGTCGACTGGCGCCGGATGCGAAAACGCCAGAGGCCGTGGCGCGGTTGAACGATCTCAAGGAAGTGCTCGCGATCTTGTCGGGGCTGGAAGCGAAGTCGGCCAAGGCGGTCGACAAATATTTGGAGCTGACCGACCGCATCGTCGCTGGGAAACAGCCCTTCAATCGCGCGGACTTCAAGAACGCGGTGGGGCCGGTGACCGCGGAACAGCTCTACATTAACCAGAAGATTTCCGACCTAATTTCGAACGCCGAGATGGAGCAGCACGATTATCGCCGGGGCGGAAAACCGAATGTATTTTTCGGCGCAGAAAAGCGCTATCTCGGAACGAAGGTTGGCGTCTTCCTCTTCGATACCTGGGTGCTCGTGACGTCGACGCTCGTGTTGCTCGGATTGCTGCTGTGGATCTTGCGACGGCAATTGGAAGTGCGTCGCGGTTAAGGAACAAAATCGCTCGCTCAGAGCGCGGTTGCCAATGGCCTTCGCGTGAGGAAAGCGGCGCGAGGACGCGCGCGCACTCCAAAGCTCGCGGAGCGAGCAAAAACGGGATGGACGCGCTCAGGTTTCGCGCGCAGCGCTTTCGGAGTGCGGCGCGTCCCCGCGCCGCTTTTTGGGGATGCGCGATGCTCGCCTGGTTCATCCCGCACCAAAAATCACGTCCCGCGTGTTTGGGTTCCTCGGGATGACAAGAGCGGGGTGTGCGCGTAGAAATTACGCGTGAGCAAAAAAACCGCTGCCAAAAATCAAACGCGTCTGATCGTGGCCGATAGCGAACGCGATGCCGACATGCTTTACGCGACGCGCATATTTGTCCCGGACCCGTTCATCTTTCTCGAACAGAACGGAAAACGCACCATCGTCCTAAGCGATCTCGAGATTGATCGCGGGAAGAAGCAGGCGCAAGCGGATGAGATTCTGTCCTACAGCCAGTTCGAACGCGAAGTGCAGGGATCGGCGAAGAAGGCGCCACCGTACGCCAAGGTGCTTTCCCATTTCTTGCGCAAACGCGGAGTGCGTTCCGCTCTCGTGCCGGCAAACTTTGCATTGGGTTTCGCGGAGGAATTGGCCTCGCACAAGATCCGTCTGCAGACCTCGAAGGATCTCTTCTGGCCACAGCGTGAAGCCAAGACCGACGACGAACTGCGTCTGATGCGCCGCGCGTTGTCGATCACGGAAAAGGGC
Source organism: Chthoniobacterales bacterium (assembly GCA_038258815.1). Taxonomy (GTDB): domain Bacteria; phylum Verrucomicrobiota; class Verrucomicrobiia; order Chthoniobacterales; family UBA10450; genus JACCTI01. The sequence goes on along the minus strand of JBBSPM010000012.1, from coordinate 29,938 downwards.
TTGGCGCGGGCGATGGAGGTGTTGGCGGCTTGCAAATCGCGGCGCGGAAAGCGGCTCGATTGGTTCGGGCGGGTGCTCACGTCGGAGATTCTGCGCGCGGAAATCGACTCTGCGATTTTGCGCGCCGGCGGTTTGCCCGCGAATACGATTGTGGCCGGCGGCGATCAGGCTTGCGATCCGCATGAGCGCGGCTCGGGCCCGCTCTTCGCTGATTCTCTTATTATTCTGGACGTGTTTCCGCGCGACGCCGCCAGCGGTTATTACGGCGATCTGACGCGCACAGTGGTGCGCGGCCGGGCGAGCGAAGAGCAGCGTCGGCTGTGGGAAACGGTGCGCGAAGGACAGGCACTGGCGTTAAAAAAAATGAAGCCGGGGGTGGATGGTTTGAAGTTGCACAATGAAGTGAAGCAACTGTTCACCGATCGCGGTTTTCCAACGGAAGTGCGGGACGGCAGGCAGGTTGGTTTCTTCCACGGGACCGGGCATGGACTCGGCTTGGAAATTCACGAGTTCCCGCGTTTTCAGAAAACTGTCTTCAAGCCCGGGCAAGTGCTGACGGTGGAACCTGGTCTCTATTATCCCGGGCTCGGCGGCGTCCGGCTGGAGGATGTAGCCGTCGTCACCTCTACCGGAAACAAGGTGCTCTCCCGTTTCGAGAAACGGCTGGAAATTTGAGGTTGGAGTCGGCCCGCCCTCGGGCCGAAGTTTCGATTTTTGGAAGATTTTGCCGAGAACCAAACTTCGGCCCGAGGGCGGGCCGACTCCAAATCTGCCGGCTCCAAATCTGAACGAACGCGCGGGTCCGGCGTCTAATCCACGTAAACTTCTAAAAAACGATGACTCATTTGTATGGCTTTGGTGGTAATTGGCTGATTCTGGTGGGCGTGCCCCTGCTCATCGGTTTGTGGGCGCAATTTCGCGTCAGCAGCGCGTTCAAAAAATGGGGCGAGGTCCGCGCGAGTTCGAACGTGAGTGGCGCAGAAGCCGCGCGCGAAATCTTGCACGCAGCGCAGATCAACGATGTGGACGTGGTGGAGACGAATGATTACCTCGGCGATCACTACGATCCGTCGAGCAAGCGTCTTTGCCTTTCGTCGAAGGTGTATAACGAACCCTCAGTGGCCTCGCTCGGCATCGCGGCGCACGAGAGCGGGCATGCCATTCAGCACGCGAAAGCGTATGCCCCGTTAAAGTGGCGGATGGCGATCGTCCCCCTGACCTCCATCGCTTCACGGATGTTGCCGTTTGTGATTTTGGGTGGCCTCTTCTTCCGGATCACCGGTCTGATCACGCTCGGCATTTATTGCTACCTGATCTTGCTGGCGTTCCAGCTCATCACGCTCCCGGTGGAGTTTGATGCTTCCCGGCGGGCCAAGATCATTCTGCAGCAAATGGGGATGGTGCAGCCCGGGAATGAAGTTGCGGGCGTGAACCGGGTGTTGAATGCCGCCGCGCTCACGTACGTGGCGGCTTTCGTGGCCACGCTCGGGAATCTGCTTTACCTCATGACGATACGGAATCGCAACTAGCCTTGCCCGCCCTTCCGAAGATGAATTCCTCTCTGGCCATGCCGCCGGCTCGGCGGCTTTCGGATTTGTTGTCGTCGGGTCTGCCGTCGCGTGTTAAGCCTAAGCGCAACGCGATGGACCAACCGAGAACGGACGAAGACTCGAAGCTCGTCGCCCGGACCCAGGAGGGTGACGTGGCGGCGTTCGATGATCTCGTGGTGAAATACACCCCGCGACTCTACGGCTTGGTTTACAACATGACCTCGAACCACGAGGACACGAACGACCTCCTGCAGGACGTTTTTTCGAAGGCCTACAAATCCATCCGTGGCTTTCGCGGGAAATCGTCATTTTACACCTGGATTCACTCCATCGCGGTGAACATGACGCTCAATTTCCTGAAAAAACGCGGCCGGCGTTTTAACCTGAGCCTCGATGACGTCGACGCCGGTATTCAGAATGACAAAGAGTTTCTGGAGTTGACTCAATCGAGCAGTCCGGTGCGTGAAGCCGACCTCTCAGAACTCCAGGTAAGATTGAACGAGGCCATGATGAAACTGTCTGATGAACACAGAGCTGTGGTCACCATGTTTCACATTCAAGGAATGCCCCACGCCGAGATCAGCAAAATATTGCAAGTCTCGGAGGGGACGGTACGTTCCCGGCTCTTCTACGCGAACCGCCAATTGCAGAATTATCTGGAAGAATTCCGGAAGAACCCAGTTTCCTAGACCATCGCATGAACGACTTTAACGAAAATGACATTGGTGCGCTGCTCCGTTTGAAAAAGCACGAGCAACCGCCTCCAGGTTATTTCGATAATTTTCTGCACGAGTTTCATCGTCGGCAACGCGCGGAACTTCTGCGCGAGCCGCTCTGGCAGATCGGCCTGCGCCGGGCGCAGGATTTTGTGGCACAGTTCAGTTTCCCATCGCTGACTTCTTATCCGGCGGCCGCCACGGCTGTGATTATTTTGGCGACCGTGCTGTCGTTCAAGATGACGCAAGCGCCGCAGAGTCCAGGCATGGTGGCTCAGAAAACTCCAGCAGCGGTGCGGGTGACCGGTGATTCGGCCTGGAGTCTCTCCAGCCCTGTAAATACACGTTCGCTCGAGGACGCCAGTGTTTTTCAAACCGTCAGCGAAAGCGTCCCGGCTCGCCGAAGCGCGGCGCCCCCACGCTACGTGCTGGATAGCACTCCCGTGAGTTATGAGGCGTCCTTCCGGTTCTAGGGTCAGGCGTAACTTTCGCTCCCCGTTTTTTTCCCCGAAAGCCCTCGGGCCGCTGTGCCTTTTTGCGGCCGCCTCCGTTGGTCTGCTCGGGGCGCAAGAGGAGCAGCCGAATGCGCAAAAGGAGCAGCCGGCACCGCCTGCCGTTAGCGCTCCGGACCAAACGGCCGATTCGATCAGCCGTGAGGTGAAAGAAATCTTCCATCGCTCGGCGAAAGCGGTGGTGAAAATCCGGGGGAGAGATAAGCATGGCCGCCTCGCGGGCACCGGTTTTTTCATCGATCCGACGGGGACGTTATTGACGGCTTTCGCGGTCGGCGCTGACACGCAAGATTTGACGGTCGAGATAGACGGCAAAGAGATTCCGGCGCGACAGGTGTTGGCTGATCGGCGCAGCGGCCTGGCCATTTTGAAAGTGGATAACGTGCCGACTCCGGCATTGCCGATCGGCCATTCGAAAGACCTTGAGGTGGCAACGCCGGTGTTGACGGTTGGTTTTCCGCTCGATCTCCCCGAGACGCCCAGCTTCGGGATGATTGCCGGTTTCGATCGGAAGTATCTTGGGCGCTATTTTTCCACCACGCACATTCGGGTGAATCTGACGACGCAGCGCGGCGAAGCAGGAGCGCCCTTGCTCAATTTCAAAGGCGAGGTGGTGGGCGTGGTCCTGAGCGCCGTCGATGGCGGGGCCGCCTGCTATGCACTCCCGATGGATGCGGCGGAGAAGATTCGGGGCGATTACGTCCGCTTCGGCGAAGCACGGCACGGGTGGGTCGGCATTAACGTCGCGCGCGCCGATACCGCGGAAGAGGGGTCGACCGCGAAGTTCACTGATATCGTCCCAGGCACTCCCGCTGCCGAATCGGGTGCGAAACCGGGCGATATTCTGCTTCAAGTGGGCCGCACCCGTGTGCATGAGCCGGAGGATGTCATCGATGCTTCTTTCTTCATTACGGCCGGCGACAAGGTGCCGATCACGGTCTTGCGTGGAGATCAAAAGTTGACCTTCGAAGTCGAAGCCGATTTCCATCCCGCCGCACAAAGGCCGCCGGTAATCGCTTCACCGCTTTCGCCGAACCAGGCGATGCCGCTGGGCTTGGAGCGCACGCCCTAACGGGGCTGTCGCGATCGGTGTTCTCGCGCTACGCGAGCATCTCGCGGAATTCAGCTTCACTCAGAATTCGCACGCCGAGCGTCTTCGCTTTCTCCAGTTTGCTGCCGGCTTCTTCGCCGGCAAGCAAGTAGCGTGTCTTCTTGCTCACGCTGCCGCTCACCTTTCCACCGCGCGCGATGATCTCCTCCGCGATCTCATCCCGCGGTTGCGACAGTGAGCCGGTAAGCACCCAGGTGCCGTTAAAGGGCGACGACTCATCGTGCAGGCTCGGCGCCGGACCTTCGTCCACCATCCGCACGCCGGATTGGGCGAGGCGCGCGATCAGTTCGCAGTTTGCCGGCTCCTGGAAAAAACCGTGGATGCTTTGGCCGACTACTTCGCCGACATCCGGGATTCGTTGCAACTCTTCCGGTGTGCTCGCCATAATCGCGTCCATCGTTCGAAAATGATTCGCCAGCGCGCGCGAGGACGTGACGCCGACGTGCAAAATTCCGAGTGCGAAAATGAGTCGCCAAAGCGGACGCGTTTTGCTGGCCTCGATCCCGTCGAGCAAGTTGCGAATGCTCTTTTCGCCCACGCGATCTAGCGTTGCCAGTTTGGCTTCGTCGAGCCGGTAAATATCGCTCACGTCCAGCAACAACTCGCGCGCGACCAGTTGCCCGACCATCATTTCGCCCAAGCCTTCGATGTCCATCGCCCCGCGACCAGCGAAGTGCTCCAGCCGGCGCCGCAACTGCGCCGGACATTGCGCATTCACGCAGCGCACGGCGACCTGGCCTTCATCTTTCTGCACCGCGCTGCCGCATTCCGGACACTTTTGCGGCATTTTGAAAATTCGCTCTTCGCCCGTCCGCAGATCCGTCCGCACGCTCACGACAGCGGGGATTACTTCGCCAGCTTTCTCGATCACGACCGTGTCGCCAATGCGGATGTCCTTCCGTTCGATCTCCTCTTCGTTATGCAGAGTGGCGCGCGCCACCCGGCTGCCGCTCACCGTGACCGGCTCCAGCGCCGCGACAGGCGTGAGCACGCCGGTGCGGCCTACTTGCACCAAAATGTCCAAGAGGCGCGTTTCGACTCGCTCCGCCTCATACTTGTAGGCGATGGCCCAGCGCGGAGACTTCGCCGTAAAGCCGAGCGCGGCTCTCTGCGCGAAGGAGTCCACTTTCACCACCGCGCCATCCGTTTGATAAGCAAAGCCGTGCCGCAGGTGATCCAGCTCGCGGATCGCGGTAAGGATTTCCTCCACAGATTCCGCCATCCACCACTTCTCGCTGGCGGGCAGGCCGAGCTTTTTGAGCCACGGAAACAATTCCGAATGCCGCCCCAATTCCCCACCTTCGATCTCTCCCGTGCCGTAAAAGACCACGCCGAGTGGACGGCGCGCGGCCATGGCAGGATCAAGCTGCTTGAGCGAGCCGGCGGCGGCGTTGCGCGGATTGGCAAACGGCGGCTGGCCTTCCTCTGCCCGGCTTTCATTCAACTTCGCGAAACCATCTTTCCGCATGAAGACTTCGCCGCGCACTTCCAGCAGCAAGGGAGCCTTGCCCTTCAACTCTGCGGGGACCGCGCGAATCGTGCGGATGTTTTGCGTGATGTCGTCGCCCACCGTGCCGTCTCCGCGCGTGGCCGCGTAAATCAGTTTCCCCTTTTCGTAGAGCAACGAGACAGCTACGCCATCGACCTTCGGCTCGATCACGACCGGGATGGATTTGTTCGGCAGAAGCTTCTCCAGCCGGCGATAAAAATCGCCCACTTCTTCTTCGGAATAGGTGTTGTCGAGACTCAGCATCGGCGCGCGATGCGCGATTTGCGCGAACGCTTTCAGCGGGGTGCCACCGACTTTTTGCGTCGGCGAATCGGGCGATGCGAGCGCGGGAAACTGCGCTTCGAGATCGGCTAATTCACGATAAAGCCGATCGTAATCCTGATCGCTGATCCGCGGCGCGGCCTCCTCGTAATAGAGACGATTGTGCGTCTCAATCTCGCTCCGGAGTTCGGCAATGCGTTTCCGCGCGGCGCGTTCTTCGTCAGGCACGCGGCAGCATACAAATCTCCCGCGGCGCGGCAATCTCGGCGCGGCGGAGATTGGAAAGAGAATGGCCTAGCGGCAGCGCCCGACGCTCACGATGAGCATGGGCGCCTCCTCAACCTTCGCAACTTTGGGTGCGGAATGTTTGCGCGCGATTTTGGTCTTCGGGCGGTGTTTGTTTTTGCTTCGATGGGCCACGCGCTTCCGTGTGGTGTGCTTTCGCGAAGCGATGTGATTCGACTTCGAAACTTTTTTCGTTTTGGCAATCGCCGCCGCAGCCACGGAGCCCCGCATCTCCGTCGCCATGGCTTTCGAGTCGGGCATTTGGTGCGGGGCGGGGCCAGGTTGGAGATCATTGAAATACTCGCCGATCGCGTAACGCTCGAATACCTCTGGGGTCACGAGTTGCCGATGGACCGCTCCCGCGTTGTCGCGCAGAAGAAGAGCGTAGGAACCATCAATGCCGAGCGAGTGATACAGAGGCTGTGGGCCGGAATCCTTTTGCACGATCACCCCCTGTTGGGCGCAACCGAAGAGACACGTGGTGATGGCGAGCGAAAGAATGGGCAGGAGGCGCATAAAGAAGTTTTATAGAAATTCGAAGAGCCGTTCTAGCCGCCCGAGAAGCAATCGGCCAGCAAATTGTTTGGTGATTATCCCGGGTTTTGGCGAAGCACGAAAAATCTGGCGAATCACAATCGTAAATCAGATAAGCGCAGCGACACCGCCGCGCGCGAAACAAATGAGAAACTCAACCTAAAGGAAAAAAACATGCTCTGGACCATCTTTGTCATCCTCCTCATCCTCTGGCTCCTCGGACTCGTCAGCTCATACACAATGGGCGGATTTATTCACATCCTGCTCGTCATCGCCGTGGTCATTTTGATCATCAATTTAATCCAGGGTCGCCGGAGTCTCTAGCATCCGACCATGAAACCAATTGGCATTGTCGGAATCATCCTGATCGTGATCGGCATCGTCGCGCTCGCTTATGGCGGCTTCAGCTATACGAAGCGCGAAAAAATTATCGACGCCGGCCCTCTGCAGGTGAGCGCCGATAAGGAGAAGACAGTTCCGCTCCCGCCGATTCTCGGTGGACTTTGTCTCGTGGGAGGAGTCGTGCTTTTGGTTGCTGGCGGCAAGAGAGGCTAGCGCGAACGACGGAGCGCTCTCCGTTTCGCCGCCAGCCTTCGGTCTTGGACGTTTTGGCAGGACGACAGAATCTGCTTTAGGATTTCTGTCGGTTACGCGATCGTCCGGGTTGGCTGCGGCGATGCAGTGATCGAGGGGTTGGGTCTCGCCGGACAACCGCTCCGTGAAAACTGCGCGACGCGCGGTGAAAATGGAGCCGGCGCGCCCCCGCGCCGAAGTTCGGCGACGATGCAAGCGCGCGCGCTTGTCTTAACCGCCCGCCTTCAAAACCGCAAACGTCTTGCTCCCCTTGCGATCCAGATAAAGCAGGATGCCTTTGCTCGGGTCCGCTTTGGTCAGCGCTTCGCGGAACGAGGCCACATTGGTCACCGGCTTGTTGTCCACTTCCGTGATCACGTCTTCGCGCTCGATCCCCTGTGCGGAGGCGAGGCTGTTATCGGCCACGTCGGTCACGATCACGCCCTCGCCCACATCCAGCTTCAGCCGCGCCACCATTTCCTTGGTTAGCTCCTGCACCTGCAAACCAAATTTGTTTCCGTCCTCCGGCGACTGCGGAGCCGGCGTCGGCACATTCGAAGCGCGACCGATTTCTCCGGGCAATTCGCCGGTCGTAATCGGAATTTTCATCGTCTGGCCCTTCCGCCAGACAGTCAGTTCGACACTTTGCCCGATCTTCTTTTTCAGGATCTCGCGCTGCAACTGCGTGTCGCTCGCCACCGGCGCTCCATCCACCTGCGTGATGACATCGAAGGGCCGCAAATCGCTTTTGTAAGCGGGCGCATCGGCTTCAATCGTGCGCACGACGACGCCTTTATCGAGACCCTTGAAGAGTTCGCGAATCGATTGGTCATCGCCCAAAGTTTCGATTCGGATCCCAAGCCAGGGCCGCAAAATCTTCTGGCCGGCAATGAGTTGCTGCCCGATTTCGTTCACGAGATTACTCGGAATCGCGAACCCCAAACCGCGGTTCAGACCGTTGATCAGCGTATTCATGCCGATCACTTTTCCATCGATATCGCAGAGCGGACCGCCACTGTTTCCGGGATTGATCGAGGCATCGGTCTGGATGTAATCCGAGATAGAATAGCCGCCATTCGAGATCAGCTTATTCCGTCCTTTTCCACTCACGACGCCGTAGGTGAAGGTGTAATCGAGCTTGAACGGCGCACCGATCGCGAAGGCAAATTGCCCCACGCGCACCGCCTCGCTGTCACCCATTTGCACCACCGGCAAATTATTCGCGTCGATCTTGATCACCGCGATATCCGTCTTGTCATCCATTCCCACCAGCTTGGCCTTGAATTCACGGCCGTCTTTCAGCTTCACATCGATCTGATCCGCGCCTTCGACCACGTGATTGTTGGTCACAATATGACCATCTGCGCGCACGATGAATCCCGAGCCTTCGCTCTGTTGCGGCTCCGCGTTTCGTGGGCTGCGGTGCGTCTCATCGTCCGGACGCTGTCGGAAAAAGAATTCGTCCAAGGTCGAGCCGCTACCTTCATCATTCTTTTTCGTCACCTCGATGATCACCACGCTGGGCGCAACCACTTCGAAAACCTTGGCGAACGCATTGTTCAGTTGATGCACGACATCCTTCCCCGGCTCCGCCGCAGCAGGCGGAATGGTGGGTGTGGGGCCGGCATCCGGTTGAGCGAGAGGCGGCGCGGCCTGCACGGAAGCGGCGGCCAACAGGGCGGTCAGGGTCAAAAAGCGCATTATTAGGAGCTTGGACATCGCTTCAGCGTAGCTGTTCAAAGCGGATTGGCCAGAGGCGCGCCCCGTGCACCACTGGCGGCACTAGGGGAGAGTGTGGCCAGCGTTGGCCTTTACCTGTCCGACATCGGATGCGGTGACACTTCCGTTCGCATTCACGTCAGCGCGGAAACTTGTGGCGCTGATGGGAACTCCTGCCTGACTCTTCGTCTGCGCAATGTCGGTCGCGGTCACCAATCCGTTGCCATTCGTGTCGCCGAGCAACATGCCCAGTGGGACTGCGATCTCGCCGGTCTGCAATCCGTCACTGACCGCGTGCAGCGTAACTCGGGTCCGCTGCGCGTCGCTGATGTTTGTCAGAGGCACGACGATCGTATTGCCAGTGACGGTCACGACGCCACCCTGGCCGACTCCTCCGCTGCCGATTTCCCCTGTGCCCGAAGTAACCTGCGCTTGCGGTTGGCCATTCACCGTTACGGGGTTTTCGAAAGTGAGCACCAACTGATGATCGCCTGTGGCACCACCGGAGCGGCATTCCACGGCTGCTGGTCCCGCCACCGGGATCGGGATGTCGAAGACGCCAGCGCTGCCATGCATCTTTCGCGACGCCGCGCCCGTCATCGTCGGCGCCAGCGGGACAACATTCCACGAGGTGCCGTTCCAGTGCTCGATCAACTGCTCCACGTCGGTGTAGCCGACCGCCCAGCAATCATTCGCAGCCACGCAGGCGACGCTCTGGAAGGTGTTGAAGGAACTGCTCGGATTCGCCACTGGAATCTCCGGCCATTCGACGCCATTCCAATGCTGGGCGAAAGCCTCTTCCGGACCGAGAATCCCGCCCACGCTCCAACAATCGGAGGGCGAAGTGCATGCGATGCCGGATACCACTTCAGAGTTAGGAAAGGGCGACGCGCTCGGAACCTGAAGCCAGCTGCTTCCGTTCCAATGGAGGTAGAGTGGCTGATCAACCTTGAAGCCGCGATAGCTACCGGCGGCCCAGCAATCGCTTGATGATACGCAAGTTACGCCATTGAGGCGCAGTGGAGAATCGAAGTTGGATAACGGGTAAAGCGTCCAAGCGCTCCCATTCCAGCGCAGCATCAGGGGAAAAAGATCCAATTGTGCCTCGCCGACGGCCCAGCACTCGTTCGCGGATGGGCAGGAAATACCGCTAAGCGTGTCGTAGTCGACGCCGTCGAAGTTGGGCGAGGGAACGACCGACCAGTCGACACCGTCCCAATGTAGAACCAATGTTCGTGTTCCTCCTCCCGGCACGGAAGTCGTGCCAGCAGCCCAGCAGTCGGAGGGACCGATGCAGCTGATGCTGGAGAGATAGCCGCTTGACCCGGTCGGCGGACCGACGATGGACCACGCGCTGCCGTTCCAGTGCACGAAGAGCGGCTGCCCGTTCCCATTGCCGCCAACCGCCCAACAATCGGCACTGTTATTGCAGGTAACCGCGACGGGGATGCCGGCTTCCTGCGGAGTTGCGTTTGGGCCGGGGACGATGGACCACGAACCGCCGTTCCAATGTTGGTAAGTGGGCTGCACTTCTCCCGGTCCGCTTTGGCGGTGACCCACCGCCCAACAGTCGTCATTGGCGAGACAGGTCACGCCGAAAAGCTTATTCAGCGGCTCGCCTTGCGGTGTTTTAGGCTTTGCCGCCGCGTTGCTCCAGAGTGAAAGCATTAAAGCCACGGATGACAGAGTCATCGCGAAGCTGAGGAGGCGTCGGAAAATCATTAGGGGATTGCACTCAGCGCCGCCTCGTCGTCCAGCACTGTGGCCGATTTTTAAACACGGAAGGCGAGGGAAAAGCGAGTGCTATTTTTGCTTTGAGGCGACCCAGAGGATTTGCTGCAGCGAAGTGATGGAAAACAATGCGTTCCCAGTGGAAACGCACCTAAAGGTGCCTGTATTGACACGATTGTTAAGGGCCTTAACCTTTTTTTCTACCAACGAAAATGAACACTTCTGCTGCAGGCAAAATTGATGGAAAAGCGTTCGTCTCGCACGCGCCGGGCCATTGGCCGGACGTGCCCGCCGAGCAGTGGAATGACTGGAAATGGCAGCTCAAAAATCGCGTCACTTCGCTGGCGCAATTGGAGCAGCATCTCGAGTTGTCCGATGACGAACGCAACGGCGTCCTCCTCTCCGGAACGAAGCTCGCCCTCGCCGTCACGCCGCATTTTTTTAACCTGATCGAAAAGGACAACCCAAACTGTCCCATCCGGCGCCAGGTCATCCCGCGCGTCGAGGAAAGCTGGGAATCGCCCTACGACATGGCCGACCCGTGCGGCGAGGACTCGCACATGCCGGTCCCCGGGCTCGTCCATCGTTATCCGGATCGCGTGCTCTTTCTGGTCACCGATCGGTGCGCCAGCTACTGCCGCTATTGCACCCGCAGCCGCGTCGTCAGCGGCGTGGGCGAACAGGAATTGCACACCGAATTCGACGACATCTATCGCTACCTCGAAGAGCACACCGAAGTGCGCGATGTCCTGCTTTCTGGCGGCGACGCCTTGCTCTTCAGCGACAACAAACTGGAGAAAATTCTCAGCCGTCTGCGCGCCATCCCGCACATCGAATTTCTCCGCATCGGCACCCGCGTCCCCATCTTCCTTCCGCAGCGCATCACACCCGAGCTCTGCCAGATGCTGCAAAAATATCATCCGCTCTGGATGAGCGTACACGTGAACCACCCGCGCGAACTCACCACCGAAGTGAAAGCCGCCCTCGAGATGCTGGCCAATCACGGCATTCCGCTCGGCAACCAGAGCGTCCTGCTCAAGGACGTGAACGACAATCTCGAGACCATGCGCACGCTCGTGCACAAGCTCTTGATGTGTCGAGTCCGGCCCTACTATATCTACCAGTGCGATCTCATTGACGGCTCCTCGCACCTGCGCAGTTCTGTTGCGAAAGGGATCGAGATCATCGAAGGCCTCCGCGGCCACACCACCGGTTACGCCGTCCCGCAATTCGTCATCGACGCGCCCGGCGGCGGCGGCAAAGTGCCGATCAACCCCGGCTACGTCCTCTACCACGACAACGAAAAAATCGTCATCCGGAATTACGAAGGCGAAATCTTCGAGTACCCGGAAACCGGCGGCGACCAGAACGTGCAATTCGCGCCCCAGCGCGAGTATCACGACGAATATTTGTATTCGTAGCGCGGGAGCACTGCAGACAGCCCGAATCCGCCAGTGTAGCGGCTGCCCCTACTGGCCGAGATTCTCAAGAATATCCCGGGCGAAAGGGTCACCTTCCGCCGCCAGTTCGCGCAGGAACTCCACGCTTTTTGCGCGAACACTTTCCGCTGCGTGATGGGCGCCGGCTTCGGCCACCTTGGGAGTGAGAAAACGCGCCAGCATGGCCAGCGCTTCATCGGGCGTGGCCGAGGGCAGTCGGGCCAGGTAGTCACTTTCGGCCTTGGCTTCGAGATACGCGATGTCCTGCGTGTCCTTCGTCCTCCCCGTGATTTGTTTGGTCACCAGCAGGTCGATCACGTCCGGAATGCGAGTGCCATCCTCCAGCGGAAGCGCGCGTGCCCAGACGCCGTCGAACTCCTCCATCTCCAGCTCGTTCGGGTCGCGGAAGATATCGAGAGGTTGATTGGCTCCCATGATCCGGATGACACCGTCGCGCTGGATCACATTGGCCAAATCTTCCGCGGCGATGGTTTTCCAGCGCCCAATCGTGAGAGCTCGCAGCGATGGATGAGGAGCCATCATCGTCAAGACCGCTTCCGCCCACGGATCGGGGTCGAGCTTTGGATCGAGCCACGCATCGGCATCGTAGGTGGGCCGAGGATGGCCATGAGCGATGACCGCCAGACCGCCGAGCACGACCACGCGGTGGTGCGACGCGAGCTGGCGGGTCAGTTCGGCGGTGGTAACGGGATGCGCCATTGCTTCGCGGTCTTCTTGATTTGATCGGAAATCCAGATTGCATCGGCGACGGATTTCACCCCGCCGGGAAGCCACGGCTCGGAGTTATCGGGGATTTGCTTTTTGCCGGCGGCGATGGCGGTATTGATCTCCGGCTTGCCCTGGCGCCGGCGCATGATCCTGCGGGAAAGCATCATGGAATAGAGCCACTTCTGCCGCTCCACATCGGGCCGGTATTGCTTCATCTGAGCGATAGATTAAGGCGAAGCGGCGCAGGTCGCGAGAGGAAATCCCCGTACCCTTAATCGGGATATTCTTCCAAATATCCCAGCCACAGGCCCTGATCTTCCCAATGGGTGAACCCGATGCCAGCCATGTTGCGGTCTTACGCGATTCACTTCGGTGCGGTCAATTCCCGGAGACGGCGGCAAAGCCCGATCAATCCCGGCTCTGTCCTGTATCACGACCAGGAAAAAATCGTCATCCGCAATTACGAAGACCAGGTCTTCGAGTATCCGGAAACCGGCGGCGTGTTTTTTCCAAGACACCTCCCCCTCTTGAATGAGCCTTGATCTTTTCGCCCGTTTTCCGTTAAAAGAATTGTCGCGGGTCTCCGCAACTGGGAAGGCCAGCGAATCACATCGGAGGTTTAATTCTTATGAGAAAATTATTCGCGGCGTTGTTGCTCTCCCATCTGCTCTGCCTTCAGGCATTTTCGCAGTTCTACGTCGCCCCTCCCGCCTACACCACCACGGCGGGCAATTTGACCTTCCTCGGCCCGCTGGCCAACTCACCCCGGACCTACCAGCTCCTCATCCAAGAGGATCAACTTACCGGTCTGGTCGGCCAGCAAATCAGCGCAATCAGTTGGCGGCTTCCGGCGTCGGCCACCGGACCGTGGCCTGCCGCCGATGTCACTTTCACGGCGTATGATGTTTACCTGAGCGGGAGCGTGACACCGTCTGCGCGCAACCTGGCGGACTTCTCCGCCAATGTCGTCCCGCCCCAAACGCAGGTGCGTTCGGGGAGTTTGACGATTCCGGCCAATACCTATCCTTCCGGCGCGAGCCCGAACGACTTTGGGCCCGAGATCACGTTTAACACTCCCTGGCTTTATTCGGGCGGTCATCTGCTCGTCGAAATCCGCCAACCCGGTTTTACCGGAACGTCCCGCAGCACGGACGCGATCGGCACCGCAGTAAGCGGATATGGGACGCAGTTCAGCGCCTGCTGGGCGAGCAGTTCTACGGGGAACTCGGGCAGTCAGGGGAACTTTGCTCCCGTCAGGTTCACCACTTTGCCGCAGGGACCTTCGCTTTCTGTCCTGGTGCGCGCGGGCGATCAAATCACCGGTTTCGGCACCGTCACTGGCATCGACGACATCACGGTCAACAATCAGGGGGATTGGCTGGTCGAGGTTCGTTATACCCCGACCGGCGGTGGCGGGACGCAATTTTTGATCCTGAAGAATGGGAGCGTCCTCGTCGCGCCCGGCGACCCGGTGCCGCCGCCGCCGACCATCGTCAGCAGCACCTCGAATTTATTCAAGGCGCTCAATAATCCCGGCAACACCGCCTTCCGGCTCGCCCTCAGCGGCGGCCCGTCCGCGAATGGGATGTATTACAACCTGAACCCGTTCGTCCTCAACGGCCAAATCGCGACCGCGCCGCAGTTCAGTGCGAACACGCCTTACATCGGTTTCTTTCGCGCGCGGCTCGATGATAGCGAGCGCCTCTTGCTCGTCGCCAGCGTCGATGACCCCGGCATCGCCAGTTCCGTGGACCGCGCGCTGGTTTGGTTCCAACCCAACGGCATGAGCGGCTGGACCGAGAGCGTGCTCGCCAAGGAGGCCGATGTCCTCCCTGGAATGACCAGCGGCGAGTCGGTCGGTGACTTTGGAACCAATTACTACAGTTTCCAAATCGATAACAACCGCAACGCGCTTTACACCGTCGATATTACCGGCGCTGCCACCACCATCAACGGTGCCCTTTACTACAACACCAAGTCGCTGGCGCGCAAAGGCGACGCCTCGCCGATTGCTGGCGCCAGCTACTCCGACATCGGCGGCAGCACCCGCGCCGATATGAATAACCTGGGCGACTTCATCTTTCGCGCCAATCTCTCCAATCTGCCTGCGGGCGAGAACGTGGCCATCCTCCGCAACCGCGTCACCAGCGCCGATCCCGACCAGGTCTTCTTCCGTCTCGGCAGCATGGCGCCCGGCTTGAGCGAGACCGTCACCAGCTTTGGCACCGGGCCTTCAGCCCGGATCAATGATGCAGGAGAAGTGGTCTGGTATGCCGCCTTGTCCGGCGATCCAGCGACGGATCAGGCCCTCTTCGCCAACAGCGCTCTGCTGTTCCGCAAAGGCGTGACCATGGTAGGCGCCGATCTTATCACCACCATCGGCGGCACCACCCCCACCGGTGGCATTACGCGAGGCTTCACCAGCAGCCAGAACGGCCGGTTCGTCCTCATCCGCAGCGTGCTCAACGGCGCCACCCAGGCAGCAATCCTCCTCCAGCGGCCGGCCACGCCGGCTCCGCTGAGCGCCGTTTCCAGAAAGACCCATGGCTTGCTGGGCGATTTCGATATTAACCTGCCATTTACCGGCACCCCCGGAGTCGAATGCCGCACCACGGGCGGCACGAATGATTACGCGATCGTCGTCACCTTTGGCAGCACAGTCTCGGTGGCCGGCAGCCCCCAGGCGTCCGTCGTTTCCGGCACGGCGACAATCGGGAGCGGAGGCGTCAGCAACGGCGGTATCGTGAACGTGAGCGGCTCCACCGTGACTGTGCCGCTCACCAATGTGGCCAATGCGCAGACCATCACGATCAAGCTTTCCGGCGTCACCAGTGGCACCACCAGCCAGGATTTAATCATCCCGATGAGCATCCTGGCGGGGGATACCAACGCTAATGGCACCGTCAACGCCACCGATATCGGGCAGACTAAAGCGCAAGCCGGCCAGCCGGTTACGGCCAGCAACTTCCGCACGGACGTGAACGTGAGCGGCTCGATCACGGCCTCGGATGTCGCACTCGTGAAATCGCTCACCGGAACGTCCGTTTCCGCGCCGGCGCGGAGTGTCGACGCCGCGCGTTAATCCTCACCGTCACGCGAAACCACGGACAGGTTTGCGAGCTTTCGCCCGCGTCCTCCGGATCGGTCGGCGCCTCCCAATGCCGATCCATCTTCACGTTGTCTACCCTAGTCTGCCGCGCCATGCCAGCCTCGCGCAACGGACCGAATCGCGACGCCTTCAATGAAGCTGCGCAACTCCCGTATGAACTGCGGATTCAAGATTTCGAAATCGCGATGCAGGACGTGTACGACCTCTTCTTCGACGTAAACTCCGGCTTGCTCGCAAAGGGCTTGGAGCGCCTGGACGACTTTCTACGGCCTGCGATTATGTCGGGGTTCATCTCCGATCTGCTCACCGCGAGCATTGCCAAGCACGCGCGAGCGCTAACGGTTAATGCCTACTTCAACGGACATCCCGACCTCGTGGTGAAAGGCGTTTACCCTAACGACTCGGTGAAAGCCGGAACGGAAGGCGTAGAGATCAAAACCACCCGAAAGAGCGGAGGAGCCGTTGATACCCATGGCGCGCGAGATCAATGGATGGCTGTTTTCGTTTACGATGTGGACGTTGCCACGCAACCAGCCCGTGAACGGCGCGCCATGACCTTTACCGAAGTCTATCTCGGCAAAGTGGAGATCGCCGACTTCCGCAAGAACGCTCGCGGCGAACTCGGTACGCGCACGGCGACTCTTCACAAAGAAGGCATCGCGAAGCTGCGCGGTAACTGGGTTTATCGCCAGCCGTCCGCCTAAACTCGTAAAGCCCGCAACTTCGGGATAGCTTTGCGCGCAACCTCAAAATATCGCGCGTCCCTTTCGACGCCGATGCTCTGGTAGCCGACCGCTTCCGCCGCAGCCAAAGTGGAGCCCGCTCCCGCGAATGGATCGAGCACCGTCCCTTCGCCCAGAGGCAAAGCCGCGCGCACAATCTTGCGCAAAAACGCTTGCGGTTTAAGGCTCGGATGCGGAGCGAGCGCGCGCTCTTCCTTTCGCGTGGGCGCCGAGGCGATCACATCGCCGAACGGCTGATCCTTCGAAGGCCGGCGAAATCCACCGGTTTTCCAGCGTCGCAAGTTATCCTGCACGCGTCCCTCAAGCGGCTTGCGGAAGATCAACCACGGCTCCCACATCGATCGTGGCATCACACTGACATCAGCAAATTCCTCGTGCGCAGCTTTCGGCCGGTCGCCACCGCGCATCGTCATCGTTAATCGAATGATCTCTCCGCGACGCTCCAATCCGGCGTGAGTCACTGCGGTCGCGACCACAAACGAAAGCAGTGGATTCGAGGCGACAATCACCTGCGCGCCTGGAACCGCGACTCGCAGGATCAATCGTCCCCAGGCGAAAAAGAATCGCTCCAGTTCGGCCAGATCCTCCCGCGATAACACCGTAAATCGAGGCAACGGCGCGCGCACATTTCCATCGAATGAGGGGGGGATGCGCCAAACGCCGCCCCGCCCATTGCGCAGCTTTTCCTGTTCGCGCGCGCTATATTCTACCAGGCCGTAGGGAGGATCGGTCACGATGGCCTCCACGCTGTTCGTCGGCGCGCTGGCGAGCCAGTCAAAGCAATCCGCCTGGATCAGAGTCGCACCGCCGATCAAGTGTGTTTCTGGCGCTTTGGAAAAGGGAGCGGCCTTGTCGCCAGCCGCGCTCGCCGCCAGCGGCAGAGTGGCCTGAGTTTCTTCACGAATCCGATAGTGCCCGCGGTCCTCTTGCAGAAACAAACGTGGCGTATTTAGGCGCAGATAGGACCGGATCGAAGAGGCCGGGGTTTCCCCGATGCGCGCACTCACTTCCCGCGCGATTTCGGCGACGGTTGCACCAGTTGGGCGGTAGGTCAGCGTTTCGACGATCGCATCCCGCACCGCGCCGTGCTTACGTTTTGCGGAATCTTTCACTTGGCGCATTAGACGTCTCGACGTCTTTCGGCGCAACTCAAATTGTATGCAGGTCGGAATCGCGCTTCGAATCGAGCAGCGGAGCGAGAACCGCAGGTTACGGCCTTAAAGATGGCACGCGGGGTTTCCCCGGTTGCTTTTTGACGGAGTGGAGTGGCATTGGGGATTTTCCTGATGACCATTCGACGGCTGGAAATGCCCATTCGCGGCGCTGACGTTTGTGGCTCAGCCGGAGACGGGTCCGAAGCTCTTCGATCAATCGCGCCTGGAGAAAGGGAATGCGATTACAGGCTAATTTTGCGGGTCTTGTGGTAGTCGCGGACGAAGTCGGTGTGCTCCCGTTCGAATTCTACGATGAGATCGTCCAGTTCGTCTTTGAGGATGGCTTGGAGGCGCTGGATCTCGCTCTCGATACCGGCACTGACGCCGGCGCGGCAGATGATGCAGTTGCGGGGGCTTGGCACGATGGCGCCGTAGGCGAGGATGGCGGCGAGGAGGGGAGCCAAAATCGGATCGCTGGCGTCTTTTCTGAAGCCATATCTGGCGGCCACGATCGGGGCGGCGTCGCGGGCATCGACGGCGTGCTGGTAGAGCATTTGCGCGTAGTCGTCGATGAGGATGTCGCCTATTTCTTCGATTTCGGTTTTGGAATCGAGCGCGCGGGCTTGGGCGACAAGGTCCGAATCATTTTGGGCGCGACCGAGGGAGATGCACGCATTCGCGACGGTGATAAGGCGCTTCCGGAGGGATCCGCGGAGGCGATCTTTGTCCAAAGTACAGCCGCTGGTTTTGCCGGCCTGGATCTGGGCGAGGACGTGGAGGATGTTGAGGCTGCCTTCCAGTTTGGCGACGGATTCGCGGAAGACTTTGAGCGACTTCCAGGTGGGAACGTGCTCGGACGCGAGAAGGTAGTCGCAGGCGTTTTGCGCGGCGTCGATCTGGTTCTGTTGACGGCTATCGATGGTCTTGCCGGTTTGGGCGAGGAAAGGGGGAGAAACGCGGAATGTGGGCCCGGTTCCAATGACGCGTGGGACGCTGCCGTTCGCGTAAGAGGGACTTCCTTCCGTAAGAGGGCGACTTTCGGGGCTCGCGCTGGCCTCTTCGGTGCTGCGGAAAGGGATCATTATGGATTACTACGGGAATTAGCGGGAGAGATTCGCGAAAAAATGCGATTGCCTGCATTTTTTCGGCCGGAGCGGATCGGCTGGTATGTTTCGCCGCCAGGCGCTGGGTGAAGTTCCGCGCGACAAGGTCGTTGCATAACGCGCTGGAGTGTTGAAGTATCACCGCGATGATTCCCGCTTTTCTCCTTGTCCTTGTGGCGGTGGTTTACCGCATCGCCACCGGCATTCTTGTTCAATCCGGTTCGGCGACGTGGCTTTCGAATTTCGCCCCGCTGGCGGCGATCGCGCTTTGCAGCGCGGTGTTCTTCCCGCCGAAACTGAAGTTTACGGTGCCGCTGCTGGCGTTGCTGGTGTCGGATGTGGTTCTGAATGCTTATTACGGGGCGCGCTTTTTTGATCCGCTGATTCTGGGGCGGTATCTGGCTTTGATCGCGGTGGTCGGGCTGGGATTACTGCTGCAGAATCGCGCGTCGCTGAAGACTTTGCTGCCCGCTTCGCTGGCGGGTTCGACGATTTTTTACTTCATCACGAACGCGTTCTCGTGGTTGAGCGATCCGGGTTATGTAAAGAATTTCGCGGGTTTCATTCAAGCGCTCACGGTTGGGCTTCCGGGCTATGCGCCGACGTGGCTGTTCTTCCGCAATTCCCTCGTGAGCGATCTGGCTTTCACGGTTCTCTTCGTTCTCGCGGTGCGATATGGGCGGAGCGGGGAACGTTCCCGCGCCACCACTCCGGCGCTTTCGCGCGCTGCGTAATCCTGGCATGGCCATGCCGGAGCAACGCGACGAAGTCGAAATGCTCTCGCTGATGCTGTTGATTCGGCGTTTCGAGGAGCGCGCCAGTCAGCAATATCAAGCGCAGAAGATCGGCGGTTTTTGTCACCTTTACATCGGGCAGGAGGCTGTCGTGGTGGGGGCGGTGGCGGCGACGCGGCCGGATGATTATTTGATCACGGCGTATCGCGACCATGCGCATGCGCTAGCGCGCGGGACGCCGCCGGACGCCTGTATGGCGGAGCTTTTCGGGAAGGCGACGGGTTGCTCGAAGGGCCTCGGCGGCTCGATGCATTATTTCGATCGCGAGCGGCACATGTACGGCGGGCACGCGATCGTGGCGGCGCATGTGCCGCTGGCGGTGGGGATGGCTTTCGCTTCGAAATACCGGGAGGAAGATCGCGTGACGCTTTGCTTCTTCGGCGACGGCGCGATCAACCAGGGCTCGTTCCACGAGGCGCTGAATCTGGCCGCGCTCTACAAGCTGCCGGTGATCTTTATTTGCGAGAACAATCTCTTCGCCATGGGCACTTCGGTGGAGCGGTCGACTTCGCTGAAGGAGATCGTGGACCGTGCCGAGGGTTACGATATTCCCGGGTTCGTGGTAGACGGGATGAACTTCCGCGAGGTGCGCGACAAACTGGCGGAACAGATCGAGGTCATTCGGAAGGATCCGCATCCGGCGTTTTTCGAAATCCGGACGTATCGGTATCGCGGGCATTCGATGTCGGATCCGGCGAGTTATCGGACGAAGGAGCAGCTCGAGCAATATCGGATGGACGATCCGATCACGCGGTTGCGCGCGCAGTTGACGCGTGAGGGGACGCTGACGCATGAGCAATTCGATAAGATGGACAAGGACGCGAAGCAGACGGCGCTCGCGAGTGTGAAATTTGCGGAGGAGAGCGACGAGCCGCCGCTCGATAAACTTTACGATTACACTTACGTGAACGGCGACGTGGAGCCGGCCCGCCCCCGGGCCGAAGTTCGCAACGACTCAGCCAAAACGAACGACCGGCCCGAGGGCGGGCCGGCTCCAACGACTGGCGAAGAATCGGCCACGGCTGGCGAAAAGTCCGCAACGTCATGAGCAAGATGCGCGAGATTACCTATCGCCAGGCCTTGAACGAGGCGCTCGCCGAAGAACTGGAGCGGGACGCGAACGTCTTCCTCATGGGCGAGGAAGTGGCCCAATACAACGGCGCTTACAAGGTGAGCCAGGGTTTGCTCGATCGTTTCGGCGAGAAGCGGATCGTGGATACGCCGATCAGCGAGAATGGTTTTGCCGGGCTCGGAATTGGCGCGGCCATGGTGGGATTGCGGCCGGTGATCGAGTTCATGACGTTTAGCTTTTCGCTAGTGGCTTTCGACCAGGTGGTGAACAACGCGCCGAACATGCTCACGATGTCGGGCGGGCAATTTAATATTCCGATCACGTTCCGCGGGCCGAATGGTCCGGCGCACCAGCTCGGCGCGACGCATTCGCACGCGACGGAATGTTTGTATGCGAACTTTCCGGGCTTGAAGATCTGCACGCCGGCGACGCCGCGCGACGCGAAGGGTTTGCTGAAGACGGCGATTCGCGACAACAACCCAGTGCTCGTGCTCGAGTGCGAGCTGCTCTACAGCTCGAAGGGCATGGTGGAGCCGGAGGATCAGGAGCTGCTTATTCCGCTCGGGGAAGCGGAGATCAAGCGCGAGGGCTCGGATGTGACGATCATTTGCTACGCGCAGACGGTTCCGATGGCGCTGGCAGCGGCGGCGGAACTGGAAGAGCAGGAGATCAGCGCGGAGGTGCTGGATTTGCGTTCGATCAAGCCGCTCGATCTGCAGGCGATTCTGACGTCGGTTTCGAAGACGCACCGCGTGGTCGTGGCGGAACAGGATCGGCCGTATTGCGGCATCGGGGCGGAGATTTGTTTCCGCATCCAAAACGAAATTTTTGATGAACTCGATGCGCCGATCGTGCGCGTTTCGCAGGAAGATGTGCCGATGCCGTACAACGAGCGGTTAGAGGAAGCCGTCCTGCCGAATGCGGAAAAGATCATCGCCGCCGCACTTAGAGTTTGTAACGTGTAAATCCCCAGAAAGGAGTAATGGAGTATTGGAGTGATGGAGTAGAGATTTCCAACCATCCACTACTCCCGCACTCCAACACTCCAATCCATTCCCATGCCTGAAATCCAGATGCCGAAGCTAAGCGACACGATGACCGAGGGGACACTCGTGGCGTGGAAGAAAAAGAAAGGCGACACGGTTACGACCGGCGACGTGATTGCGGAGATTGAGACTGACAAGGCGACGATGGAATGGGAGTCGCCCGAAGATGGCGTGCTCACGGAAATTTATGTGGAGGAAGGCGGCAAGGTAGAGATCGGCCAGCGGATCGCGTTCATCGGCGCGGAGGGCGAGGAAGCCCCGGCGGAGAAGAAGGAAGAACCGAAGGCGGACGAGAAGGCCGAAAAAGAGGTGGCTCCTTCCAAGAAAGAGGAAACGCCGGCACCGAAATCGAAGGAAGAAAAGCCAGCCGACAAACCCGCTCCCGCTAAAGGCGACGACGATTCGCGGGTAAAGGCTTCGCCACTCGCACGCCGGTTGGCGACGGAAGAAGGGCTCGATCTTTCGGAGATCAAAGGCAGCGGACCCGAAGGCCGTGTCGTGGAAGCGGACGTTCGCGCGGCGATGAAGTCAAAGCCCGCGGCTGGCGGTGAGGCCAAGGCGGCGCCGGAGAAAGCCGCCTCCGCGCCGGTGAAAGCTGGCGAAGGATCGCGCACCCAACTTTCCGGAATGCGCAAAGTGATCGCGCAACGTTTGGTCGAAAGCCTCGGGCCAGTCCCACATTTTTATCTCACGATCGAGATCGACGCTGGGCCGCTGATGACGACGCGCGCGGAGTTGAAGGCTGGCGGTGAGGGGAGCGACACCGCGAAGATCACGGTGAACGACATTATTCTAAAGGCGTCCGTCGATGCCGCCGCGAAAGTGGCGAAGGTAAACGCTTCGTTCGATAACGATGCGATTGTGCAATATCAGGATGTCGACCTCGCCGTGGCGGTGGCGATCGAAGATGGCTTGGTGACGCCTGTGATTCGGGCAGCGCAGGGCAAGTCGCTCCGCGAAATCAGCGAAGCGATGAAGGACCTCGCACAGCGCGCACGGAACAAGCGGATGAAGCCGGAGGAATTCCAAGGCGGCTCCTTCACCGTTTCCAATCTCGGCGGCTACGGGATCAATTCGTTCTCCGCGATTATCAATCCGCCGCAAAGCTTCATCCTGGCAGTGGGCGCGGTCACGCAGCAGGCCGTGGTGGACGATTGCGACCAGCTCGGCGTGGGCCAGCGCATGTCGATTACGATGAGCTGCGATCATCGCGTGATCGATGGCGCGCTGGGCGCAGATTATTTGAAAGAGCTCAGGCGGCTGTTGGAGAATCCGACGCTGCTCTTGATTTAGACGACCGCGGCCATGGAAACGCCGCTCCCACAAAAAAAGCTGCGCACGATGCCGTTCGCGCTGCATGCGACGCGGGGGATCATTCGCGATCGCAAGGTGCGGCGTGTTACCATTTTTGTGCTGCTGACGCTGGCTGTTTTGATGGTGCTCGCGGGATCGACTTTCCTGCGTGAACCGTTGAATCCGCGCGAGCACGGCGCGTTTTGGTTTGCGGTCTACTGGCTCGTCTGTGGCTGGCTGACGTTTACCTCTCTGCTGCTCGCCTTGTTCGATCTGCTGATGGTGCGCGCGGAGGCGCGGGCTGCGAGTCGGGCCTTGCGGGAGAGCGCGTCGCGAACCGCGCGGGAGCATTAACCGTGAGCTGGAAAACGCGTGAGCAGATGGAGGCGGACGAGCGGCATGTGCTGGCGCCGTTTGCGCAGAAGTCGGGCGAATCGCGTGGCCGACAATTCCCCCAGGAGTTGCACGAGTACCGAACGGAGTTTCAGCGAGATCGTGCACGGATCATCCACGCGCGGGCGTTTCGACGTCTGGAATATAAGACGCAGGTTTTTCTCAACGGCACGGGCGATCACCTGCGGACGCGTTTGACGCATACGATCGAGGTGGCGTCGATCGGCCGCACGATTGCGCGGGCGTTGTCGCTAAATGAGGACCTGGCGGAAGCGATCGCGCTCGCCCACGATTTGGGGCACGCGCCGTTTGGGCATTCGGGGGAGGAGATGCTCGCGGAATGCATGCAGGGGCACGGAGGTTTTGAGCATAACGACCAGAGCTTGCGGGTGGTGGATTTGCTGGAGGCGCCGTATCCGGATTTTCCGGGGCTGAACCTGACCTACGAAGTGCGAGAGGGTTTGCAGAAGCATCGAAAAGTGGCGCAAGTTTCCAACTTGCAGTCTGGAACGAGCAAGTTGGAAACTTGCACCACGTTGGAGGCCCAGATCGCGAACCTGGCGGACGAGATTACCTACTACAGCCACGATCTGGATGACGCGGTGGATTTTGAAATTCTGAGATCCGAGCAATTGGAGGAAACGAAGGTCTGGCGGCAGAGCCACGCGAACGTGGCCGCGCGTGCGCCGGAAGTGCGCGAGCCGGAGCTGCACAAGCTCATCATTAACGACATCATCGATGTGCAGGTGCGGGATGTGGTCGCGTCGAGCGCGAAGGCGATTGAAGAAGCAGGAGTGCAGACGGCCGACGATGTGCGCCGGCAAGAGCGGCCGCTGATTCGCTACAGCGAGGAATTGGCGACGGCGAATCGCGAGCTGCGACGGTTTCTATACAAGAACGTCTATTACCATCCGCGTGTGGCGGAGGTAAATCGGCAGGCGTGCGAAACCTTGCGCGAGGTGTTCGAGGCTTACGTGTTGGATCCGGCGCTGTTGGGAACGGCGGCGACGAAGCGGATCGAGAGCGAGGGCATGTATCGGACGATTTGCGATTACATCGCCGGGATGACGGATCGCTATTTGCTCGAAGAGAACGCCCGGCTGAGGAGCGGAGTAATGGAGTAGCGGAGTAATGGAGTATTTTTTACATTACTCCAACACTCCATTACTCCATTATCACCCCGCGGTGTCGCCGGTTTCTTCGCCGAGATACTGGATCACGAGACGGAGACGCTGGGGTACGGAAAGCTCTTCCAGCACTTCCTGTCGGCGCAATGGATCGCTGACGAAGGTGGCGGCCATGAGATCGGCCAGCATTTCCGGATCGCTCAAGTCGGAGAGATAGCGGTCCACCTTGGCGGGGAATTCGCGTCCGTCCGCTTTGAATTTTCGGTATAAATCGAGCACGCGCGCGCCGAGCACTTCGCTCTCCCGAAACGAACGGGCCGGCCGCGAGGCGAGGGGACGGATCTCGGCGATGGGAAAGGGTTCGTCTTGCAGGAAGCGCACGAAGCGGACGCGTTGCAGGCCTTGCAGGATCAGGTTGGAAGTGCCGCCGCCGCTTCCGAC
The DNA here is from genome assembly GCA_038258815.1 of Chthoniobacterales bacterium. Classification (GTDB taxonomy): domain Bacteria; phylum Verrucomicrobiota; class Verrucomicrobiia; order Chthoniobacterales; family UBA10450; genus JACCTI01. The sequence goes on along the minus strand of JBBSPM010000012.1, from coordinate 4,993 downwards.
GCAGGCTCGGATAAGGCCGACGGTGGCGATGTGTCGAAAGTCTTCCGCGGAATCCCAATCCGACGAGGGCGGATCGATCATCGTCACGCAAAACATCCGATCTTTCGCGAGGGCGTGCGCGAGCATGGCCTGATAGCGCATCTCAAAGATGTGGAGAGGAAGCAAGGCGTGCGGGAACAGCAGCGCGCCGGGCAAGGGCATCACAGGAACGGTATCGGGCAGGTCAATCAGATCGGACATCGCGGAGGGGAGTGGGTGGCTTCTAGTCTATATACGCGTGCGCGGGATTATGGGATGGCATGGGTTCCGCGAAAGCTAGCGCGCGGGGAGACGGAGTCGGCGAGCGTCGGCCAGGGAAAATTGGCCCGGAACCACGGCGGTGCCGAGATGCACGTAGTGGAGGAGGGAGCCGCGCTGCGTGAGAGTAACGCGAGACTTTCGGCCCAGTCGTCCCACGCCCATGACACAGACGGGCAGGCGCGTGCTTTCGCGGTCGAAGAATTCGAGGAGGCGCGTCAGATCGTCGTCGCGATCCGTTCGGGTTACGATCTTGAGAATGTCCGGTGATAATTCTTCGGCGCGACGGGCGACTTTCAGCAAAACGGCGAGCGACGGTGTGCGGCTGAGATCGTGAAAGGAGATGATGCGTTTCACTTTCTGGGTGGCGGCGGATTCGAGGACGGCTTTAAGCGACGACGCGGAGCGCAATTCGACGTCGAGGAAATCGGCCAATGGCAAAAACCGCAGAAGGAGATCGCGACGTTCCCTCGCCGACAACGCTTTTCGTCCGCCCTCCAGCGGATGGCGCGCGGTGATGATGAGCGGTCGATTTAGCCGCGCCACCTTCCGCTCAGCGTCCGAGTCGAGAGGATGAAGGGAATCCAGCCGCAGCTCAAAAAACTCCGGCGGCTGCCGCAAACGCAGCGCGCGCGAGAGATCGGAAGGCGACGCAATCACAGCGACGAGAGAGGTGCGCTGCTTCCATGCTTTGACCGAACTTGCCGCTGCCATATCTTATTGGTTCGCCACTTGCTCGGTGAAGGCGAACCCGAACCGACATCATGCTCGCGCGCAAACAAGAATTAAACACGCAGCTCCAGCAGATTTTCGACGCTGTTTTGCTCGCGCTGTCGCTCTTCGCGGCGCATCAACTTCGTTTTTTTAGCACGGACTGGTTCGACCTGCAGAAGACGATCGATCCGTTTCTCAACTACCAGTGGTTGCTCGTGGTGATCATGCCCTTCGGCCCGATCCTGCTCGATCTGCAGGGATTTTATCAATCGCCGCTGACGAAAACGAAATGGAAGTCGTTCATTCAGGTGGTGCAGGCGATGGTCTACCTGAGCATTCTGGTCAGCGCCTGCGTCATCTTTGTGCGGTTGCCGCTGGCGAATCGTTCCGTGCCGTTGCTCTTCATCGTCGTCGCCACGGTGGTGCTCCTGGTGAAGGAGCGGATTTTTATTTCCACGATTCGGCGACGGGCGCTGCGGGGAGAACTGCGAGAGCCGATCCTGCTCGCGGGGGTGCCGCAGGATATCGCATTGCTGGAACAGTCATTCACGCCGGAGCAAAAGATGCTGATGCTGATTGCGGACCGGATCGACATTGAAAAACAGCCGCTCTCCGATCTGGTCGAGGCGATGCATCGCCATGCCGTCTCGCGGGTGATCTTCGCTGCTGGCCATAGTCAATTTAATCGCATCGAACAGGCGATCGGCGCCTGCGAAGTGGAGGGAGTGCCCGCGTGGCTGGCCGCGAATTTTATCCAAACCTCGATCGCGAAGCCGGACTTCGACGCCTTCGCGGGCCGTCCGATGTTGGTCTTCCGCTCGACGCCGGATGTCTCGTGGGCGTTGCTGATCAAAGGGATCATCGACCGGGTAGGCGCTTTTTTATTGCTGGCATTGGCGACGCCGTTTCTCATTCCGGTGGCGATTGTGATCAAGCTGACCTCGAAAGGGCCACCGATCTTCCGCCAGCAGCGCGCCGGCAAACACGGGAAGCCGTTCACGATGTATAAATTTCGCTCCATGTCCGACGACGCAGAGCAGCGCCATGCTGATCTGCTGCCGTTCAATCAGATGAGCGGCCCGGTGTTTAAGATCGAACACGATCCGCGCATCACACCCTTCGGCCGTTGGTTGCGACGCACCAGCATCGATGAAATGCCTCAGTTGGTGAACGTGCTCTTGGGCGACATGAGTCTGGTGGGGCCGCGTCCGCTCCCGATTTATGAAGTGGAGAAATTTGAGAATACGGCGCAGCGCCGGCGCTTGAGCGTGAAGCCGGGGCTGACCTGTCTCTGGCAAATCCGCGGTCGCAATCAGGTGACTGATTTCCGCGATTGGGTGAAGCTCGATCTTGAATATATCGACAAGTGGTCGCTCGGCCTCGACTTCAAGATTCTCGTTCGCACCGTCCCGGCCGTCGTGTTCGGACTCGGAGCGAAGTAGCAAATTTTCAATCGTTCGGACCGTGCCGCGCGGCATGCGCTGGACGCGGTTGCGACCTCCCGATCTAATGGGGTTAAAGCCGCTGTCCACACCATATCTGTGGATAATCTTCTACGTTTTGAATTGAAGATCCACGGACGGGGGATGTTTACCTCCATGATCCGCTGACGCTCTTGACGCGTAGGCAATGTCGGATTTGGGCGCGAAGTAGCCGTTACGGCGGAGCGTAATGGGCAAGCATGCGCTCCGCGTATTTTGCCAGGAGGTCGAATTCGAGATTGAGCTGATCGCCGGCCGCGACGGAGTTTAGGTTTGTTGAGCGCCGCGTGTGCGGAATCACCCAGACGGCAAAGCCGGCCGGAAGCACCTCCGCCACGGTCAGGCTGATGCCGTTGATCGCGACCGATCCCTTGGACACGATGTAATGTGCGAAGTCGGGCGGAAGTTCCATCTCGAGGCGGTGATCGGCTCCCGCCTCTGTCAACGACACCACGCGTGCCGCGCAGTCAATGTGTCCCTGCACGAAATGCCCGCCGAGCAGGCTGCTCGCGGTGAGGGAGCGCTCGAGGTTTACCGGACTCTCGCGGCGAAGCGCGCGGAGATTGGTGCGGTCGAGTGTCTCCTCCAAAAGGTCGAACGTGAGCTGATCATCGCGCCGCCCCTTGACCGTCAGGCAGCAACCGTTCACCGAGATGCTGTCGCCTTTGCGCACATCCTCGGAAATTTGAGGAGCTGACACTTGGAGCTGGGTGCCGCGTTCCGTCGCGCGAATCCAGAGCACGCTGCCGATTTCTTCGATCAAGCCGGTAAACATGGAGATAGAGAAATAGTCCGAGGGCCGGGCCATCGCAACGGCGGATCGGCTTCCGCGAAGCCATCCGCCATCTCAGCGCGCCGATAAACTCTCGTCGCGATAGGCGGAGCGGCTGCGATAAAGCTCGAGTTGCTGCCGAAGCGCGTTGGCTCGCGCCTCATCGCTCGGTTCGCTTGTGGTTTGCAGACCGCGCTCGGCCGCTGCGATCGCCTCTGGAAATCGTCCCGCTTCGGCATCGCCGCCGCCGGGACGGCGTTCACCCGCAGGCTCGCGGCAGTGGTCAGCTTTCCAGTTCGCTCCGCCAGCTCGACCGCTCTGATCGCATTTCGCACCGCCGGATGCGGATGAGTGGCCAGCACCCACGCCGCGATGCTGGCCAGATATTGGAGATGATCTCCGACGAATGAATAGCGAAAGAAATAGACGTTGAAAAAGCCGAGCGCCGGCAGGAGCGAAATGACGAAGTAGGCGAGCGCAAAGAAGACCGGACGCGCCCATCCCTCCCGTCCTCGCCAGAATATCAAAAGGGCGGCGGCGGCGAAGGGCAGATACGCGAGCGGGCGGGAGGGATCGATCTGCCAGCGCGGGTAAATAAAGATGAGCGGATGGGGCCAGAATAATTTTTCGAGATAAAACCAGACCACACGCCCGCGGTCGCGACGCGTTCCGCGAGTGTTTGATTCCACTCCGGCCCGAGCGCGCCGGAATGATATCGCTGCTCCCAAATCGTCCAGACGCTCGCGGTAATCGAGAGAATCAAGAAGGGTGCCAGAGCCCACAGATCATTCCAGCGCCACTGTCGATCTCTGCACCAACAGCACAGCGGGAGGATGACGGGGAGCCTGACCGTGGACGATTTGCTCAAAATCGCGCAGACCCCCCCAAGCACCGCGGCAACGTAATACCACACGGTTCCCCGGCCGCCCCGGCCTGGACTCGATGCTACCGGGCGAAGAAGGGAATCGCGAGCAGGTAGAAGAGGCAGGATTGCGTGTTTTTTAGTTCGGCAATCCACGCGACGATTGCACCTGCACCGGATGTGCCGTCCAGTGAGCGGCGCCCAAAAGAGCGCCCGGGATATGGAATACGCGAACCACGCGCCACAGGAGAATCCCGTTCGCGGCGTGGACGAGGATGTTGACCAGATGATAGGGCGATGACGCAACGATGCACGGATTCTTTGTCAGACGCGCATCGTCGTCCCAGATGAATCCTGCCGTCCAAACTTGCTGATAAATGAGGAACGTGGCGGCGACAAAGACGATCCCGACCAGCCAGGATGGTATGTGGCGCACTCCAAAATCGGCGCTGCGCTCCTTTCCCTCCGCTCGTCTGGGGATGAATCGCTCAAGTTTGCGATGTAATCGAGCCCAGCGTAAACCGCAATTCTTCCTCTTCGCGGGTCCGATCGGCGCCGGAGAAGCCGACCCGGCGACATGGGAAATTTCTCCTGTCCTGCACGCAAATTGCTTGGAAGAGACGACGCAAGCGACATCGGGATTCGTAAGGTCGTTCAAACTTTTTTAAAAAAAGTGAAAAAAAACCTTGTCACGACCACGCGGACCCATTATTCCCTTGCCCCAAACCTAACCCAACCAATGGAGAAACTAAATGATAAGACAAGTGCTTAAAAAGCTAGGATCCTTCCGCTCGGCTCTCGCAGTCGGCCTCGGAGTTCCTTTTTTCATCGCCTCGAGCGCCTTTGCGCAGGATCCTGTAGCGGATT
>JBBSPM010000011.1:0-87901 GCA_038258815.1 Chthoniobacterales bacterium | reverse complement strand
GACTCTCGGAATGTATTCAGCAAGGCTCTCTTGACTCATGGCGGCAGGCATCCGCCACGGTGTCCATCATTATGAGGCAATGGAACTTCTCCACCCCCCTCACAGATTCTCCTTCGGTGTCCGCTTCAATGAGGCAACACGCAGGGCCGTGGCTACAAAAAAAAGATATTGCCAAAGCGAGAACATCCGGCAGAATACGCGTCCGCCTGAAGGAGATTGGCTCCCCAGATTCTAACAAATTTAAAGGCTACTCGGCGTGGGTTCCAAATTCGGGCAGAGCGGTGCAAACCGCAGCTGCTGGTCAAGCAGCCCACGCCAACGGCTCTCACGAAAACCACGCGTCGCGGAAACGGCGCGTGGTTTTTTGTTTCGTTGAGGGAGCGCGGTCGCGGGGCACGCTTTTGCGCACGGTGATCAGGTGAAGCGGGAACATTTCCGGGTAGCGCGGGCTGCCAGCCCGCAGTTTCCGGCAGCTTGCCGGAAACGCTTGGGCGACCGGCGTGGCAATTTTTCGCGAGCCGTGAATGAGGAGATCGTCGGCTGGCAGCCGACTCCCGCAGGCTGGCAGCCTGCGCTACCCAAAGGGCTGCCCGTCGTCCACACGCGATACGCGCGCACGCACCCTGAACCCGCATTCCCGCTTTTCGCTAACGCGCGAAGATGGTGGCGGCATCGAAGGTCAAACCGGGAAAGAGAGCGGAGCTGAACTTCGCGTCTTCGCCGTGGCGAGCCTTTGGTGCGGCGGGGTCCTGGCCGAGGAGATAAACTTCGATCTGCTTCGGCTCGGGATCGATGATCCAGAGTTCCTGCACGCCGGTGCGCGCGTAAACGCGGAGCTTGTTGACCCGATCGAGTTTGGCCGTTCTCGGGGAGAGAATCTCGACCACGAAATTCGGTGCGCCCTCGGCGTTGGCGTCCGTGAGGATGGCGAGGCGGTCGTTCAGGACCACGAGGATGTCGGGCTGGAAGACGTTGTAGTCGTCGAGGTAAACATCGAGGGGCGCGTGGTAAAGATCGCCAATCGGATGCTCTTCGAGATATTTGAGCAGGATGAAGACAAGATTGCGCGAAATGTCTTGATGATAGCGATTCGGCGAAGGAGTTCGGTAGAGATCTCCTTCGATGAGTTGATAGCGCGGGCCGGTTTCGGGGAGAATCTTGTAATTCTCGACCGTGCGCAGCGGAATCTCGATGGCCGTGCCCATGGGAAAAGGATGCGATTAGGCGGAGGGGGCGTCAAGATGCGTGGTGTAGCCTCGTCCCTGCGAGGCGGTAAGTGTTTAAGCGTTGCGGTCGGGAGGTGTTCTGGGGAGCGCACGTCTCCAGGCGTGCTGGTTGAGGCATTCTGCCGAAACAGGCTTCCCTTGAGGCGTGCAACATCTGGTCTTCTCCTCGTCACAAGGAAAGTTCGTGATCGCAGAATGCGATCACCAGCACGCTGCAAGCGTGCGCTCCCCGAACCTCGGTCGGAACGCTAAACACATACGCGCGACATGCGCGTTGTAGCGACGGCGCTCAGTCGCCGTAAAGGACGCGTGGATTGCAGGCCGCGCGCGTGAACGCCGACAGATTTCCGTTTTTGGTCGCGTCCTTGGAGGGCAATGCTCCGTCATTGCCATGTCTGGGCCCCGCTCTACAAGAGCTCGTAGGAAAGAACGCTGAGGCAATAAATCGCCGCCGTTTCCACGCGCAGAATAATGGGGCCGAGCGTGATGGGGCGGCAGCCGTGGCTGCGAGCCAGGTTTAGCTCGGCGGGCGTGAAATCGCCTTCGGGGCCGATGAGCATGAGGACGCGAGTGGGACGTTCGCCGGGGTGCGCGTCGGCGTATTCGCCCAGGATTTTTTTCAGGTGGAGCGCGTCGGATTGGAGGGAGCCGATGAGCTGGAGATCGAATGTAGCCACGTCCTTGTGGGACGTGCGGCTGGCGAAGAAATCAGCCAGGGAGCGCGGGGTCTCGACCTGCGGGAGCCAGTTTTGGCCGCATTGCTTGGCGGCTTCGATGGCGATGGTTTGCCATTTGGTTCGCTTGGCGGCGGCGTCCTCGGGATCGAGGCGGACGATGGTGCGATCGGAGATGATGGGGACGATCTCGGCGGCGCCGATCTCGACCGCTTTCTGCACGATGAGGTCCATGTTTTTCCCTTTCGGGATGGCCTGGCCGAGGGTGATCTGGCAACGGAGCGGCGGGGTGCGGCTTTGGTGGAGTTTGCGCAGGGAAATCTCGCGGGCGTCGAGCGCGGTGATCTCGGCCGTGAGTTCGCGGCCGCAGCCGTCGAAGAGGACGATTTTTTCGCCGGGGTGGAGACGGAGAACGGTCTTCGCGTGGTGAGCTTCGGGGCCGGTGAGGCGGAGATCGGCGGCGTGCCAGTCTTTTGGCGGGAGGTGGAAGCGGTGCATGGAGACGAAGGGTTCAGGTTTCGGGGTTCAGGGTTCAGAAAAACCGAGACCGCGCAACCCTGAACCCTGAACCCTGAACCCTGAACCCTGAACCCTGGCCTACTGCGCGAAGATGGCGGCGGCGTTGAAACGCAGGCCGGGGAAAAGAGCCGACTCGAAGATGTCCTTCTCACCATAAGTGGAAACGGGATCGGTCGCGTCCTGCGCCAATGAATAGACTTCGATTTGCCGCGTCTCCGGAGTGATGATCCATAGCTCGCGCACGCCGCTGGTGGCGTAAACGCGTCGCTTATTATCGCGATCGAGTCGGGCCGTTTTCGGGGAGAGAATCTCAACGATGAAATCCGGTGCGCCCTCCGCACCGGCGTCGGTCAGGATGTCGGAGTTCTCCGCGGAGATGAAAACAATGTCGGGCTGAAAGACATTGTATTCGTCGAGCTGCACATCGAAAGGCGCGTGATACAACTTTCCGATCGGGTGCTTTTCGATGTAGGAGCGGAGCTGATATTCGAGGTTAAAAGAAATTTCCTGGTGATACCGATCAGGCGCCGGAGCCAGATACAGATCTCCTTCGATGAGTTGATAGCGCGGGCCGGTCTCGGGGAGAATCTTGTAATTCTCGACCGTGAGGAAAGGGATGGTCGCCGTGCTCACATTAAGAGGATGAGAGGAAGGGGCGGTGGCGTCAAGGAAAGGGGAAAGCCGTTCAACCCTCCTCCGCAAAAGCCTCCGGCGGGCAGGCTGTCCAACGCTTCACTGTAGCCACGTCTCTGTGCGACGTGGGGCAGGAAGGCGGAACTGACATTCAGACGTTGCAATTACAATTCACGCCAAGCCCGCACCTCCCACAGGGACGTGGCGACACTACGGCGCGGTGACGCGGAGGCGGAAGAATTGCGTGGGCGCGGAGACGGCGCCGGTGGCGGGAGACGGGGAACGGTAGGTGACGCGCTCGACGCCAGCCGGCATGCCGACGGTGCTGGCGCTGATGAAGACGGCGGCGTTGGTGTTCCAGATGCCGCTGGCCAATCCGGTGCTGTTTTCTACGCCATACGAGAGCTGCGGTGAATCGGTGCGGCGGTTGAAGGTGATGGTGGGATAGCGCTTGATGATGTTGCCATCGGCCGGGTCGGGGTAATCGCCGAAGCCGAGGACGGGGAGGAGCGGGTTGCCGGCGCTATCGACGAGGGTGGCGGTGATGGGGTTCCCGTTGAAGGCGAACTCGAGAAGGTTGGCGACGCCGTTGCCGTTGAAATCGGCCAGCGGTGCGGCGGCGGGACCGCTGAAGGCGGGGCCGAATTGCTGGGCCCAATCGGCGGCATACGGCGTGTCATCGTGCAGGATGATGGGAACGACGGCGCCGGAGCCAACGGTATACCCGCTGCCGGCAGCGATGGTGCAGAGAATGGTTTCGTCGAATTCGGTGAATTCCTGATCGGGCACCGGAGTGACGGTGACGAATCGCAGAGTCTGGCCGGGCGAGATGGTGACGGTGGCGGTGTTGCCATTAAGCGGAACGTTCGGGGTGTAGTCGATCCCGGCGGTGGCGGTGCCGGCGAGCGTGACATTGACGGAAACTGGCTGCGGTTGGGGATCGCGCAGGGTGATGTAGAAGGAGCCGGTATCGAGCGGACGTTCGGCGGCGGAGGCGTCGCTGGTAGTAAGGGTGGCGCGGGTGAGCGGGAGCGTGCCGTTGATGAAAAGGGCGACGTTGCCTTGCGCTCCCTGAAAGCCATCGACCGCGAGGTAGTAGGTGGTGCCGGCGAGGGCGGAGAAGACGAGCTGGCTTTGGTTGTTGCCGTTGGATTGGTCGTTAGACGCGATCGTGGTAAGGGCGTTGACCGTGCCGCCGGTGTAAACGGCGAGGAGGGTATCGAAGTTACTGCCACCGGTGGCGACGGACGCGTATCCCGTCTGGGAAGCGGTCCAACTCCACCAGACGGAGCGGCCGCCGCTGTCGCCGGCGTGGTTGGGTTCGCCGGGTTCTTTGCTGGCGCCGACATTGCTGCCGGTGGCGGAAGGGGCGGCGCCGGTGAGGAGGGTGGCGTCGGCGAAGTTATCGTTCACTATCGGACCGGTGGGTGCGAGGAAGGCGAGGGTGATATTACCGGAAGCGGCGCCGAAGCCGTCCACCGCGATTTGATAGGTGGTGCCGACGACCGCATTGAAAACGACCTGGCTGGTGTTGCCAGGACCGCCATCGTCGTCGCCGGCGATGAGGGTGAGCGCGTTGACCGCACCGCCGACGTAAACGCCGAGCATGGTGTCGTAGTCACTCCCGGCGGTGGAAAGCGTCATGGTGGCATCGGCCGGCGCGGTCCAGCGCCACCAGACGGAGGTGCCGCCAGCGAAGCCGGCGTGGTTCGGCTCGCCGGGCTCTTTGGTGGCGCCGACGTTGGTGCCGCTGGTCGCAGGCAGGGCGCCACTGAGCGTGATGGCGTTGACAAAGTTGTCGTTAGGCGGCGGCAGGGCGAAGCCGGTGACGGCAAGACGAGCGGTGCCGGAAAAGCTGAGATTGCCGGCGACGGCGATCTGATACGTCTGGCCGGCGACGGCATTGAAGGTGACGCGGCTGGTGATGGAGGTGCCGAAGTTATTGTTGCTGGCGATGAGCGAGAGCGCACCGACGGAGGAACCGGTGTAGACACCGAGAGAAGTATCGAAGTTACTCCCGCTGGTGGAAATGGTGGTGGCGCCGCTGTTGATCGCGGTCCAGCGCCACCAGACGGATTTGCCGCCGAGCGTGGCGGCGTGGGTAGGTTCGCCCGGTTCGAGGGTGGCGTAGTCGTTGCTCGCGATGGTGGAAGGCGTGTCGCCGACGAGGAGGATGGAGTTGGCGAAGTTGTCGTTCGCGGGTCGCACGGGAGGATTGGCGCTGGGCGTAACGGCGAGGGAAATGTTCCCGTTGGCGGAAGCGAAGCCGTCGACCGCGATGTAGTAGGTAGCACCGGCGCTGGTGGCGAAACGCACGGCGCTGGTGACGGCGCTCGTGCTGTTGTTATCGCTCGCGATCGGGGTGAGGGCGTCGACCGCACTACCGGTGTAAACGCCGAGCACTGTATCGAAGCTGCTGCCGGCAGTGGAGATGGTGACGCTGCCGCTGGACGGCGCGGTCCAACGCCACCAGAGCGATTTGCTGGCGGCGTAGCCGGCGTGATTCGGCTCGCCGTTCTCGGCGGTGGCTTCGGCGTTGTTGCTGGTGACGCTGCCGCCGCCGGAGGCGATGCTGGTGGCGTTGACGAAGAGATCGTTCGCGGCGGGCTCGGCGATGTTGATGATCGCGCTCGCGTTCGCGCCAACGATGTAGTCGTTAGGCTGGGAACGCACGGTGAAGACGACCGTCTCGGTCCCTTCCGCGAAAGTGTCGGCAATGGGCAGAACGCGGAGCAAAGCCGTGGCCGCGCCTTCCGGAATGAGGATGGTGCCGCGCCGGAGCGCAGGGTCGAAGCTGTTGGCGCCGTCGATGTCGTAATCCGCGCCCGCCAGGCCGGGCGGCGTGGCCGTTCCACCGAGATCGAAACCGACGAGCAAGCCACCGGGATTGGCGATGCCGTTGATGCGAACCGCGAAAACGCCGGGGTCGCCGTTCTCGGAAGCGGTGGCGTCGGAAGCGGCCACCTGCACAGTGCGCAACTGGTTTCCGGTGCTGGCGGCGGTGGCGGTGACGTTGAAGTCGTCGATGCGGTTGTTCCCCGCCGTGCCGGTCGCGCCGCTCAAGGTGTAGCGGAGGGTGACGTTCGGGGCGTTATCCAATTCCGCGACGGCGGAGAAATCGACCTGCCGAAGGATAAAGGTCGTGCTCCGCGTGGCGGTGTTGACGTTGGCCAACTCAGTGAAGGTGGCGCCGTCGGTGCTGTAGGACCAGCGACCGGTATCGAAGCCGGTCGTGGTGCCGCGCGTGTAGAAACTGATTTTCAGGCCGGTGAAGCCCTGCATCGAGAGTCGGAAATCGATGGAGGTGTTATTGCCTCCGGTGCCGGCGACGAGCGCGAGCGCATTCCCAGAGGTGCCGCCAAATGCGGTAATGGTGCCGCCCCATTGCGCAAACGAGAGGGAGCCGAAGCCAGAATTTGCCGGAAGTGGGTCGGGGAACGTGCCGCTGTCGAAATTCCAAAAAACAGGGAACGCAGGGCCGTCGCTAATCGTAACGGTCGCGGACGCGCCGGGGACAACCGTGTAACCCCTGCCGGCGACGATGGTCACGATGACGGTCTCCGCGGGCTCGGCCATGCCATCGGCCACGGGGACGATGGAAAGCACGGTGCTGGAGAAATTCGCGGGGATCAGGCACGTGCCGATGCCGCTGGCGGGATCGTAGGTTACGCCCTGGCCGCCGATCGAGTAATCCGCTGCCGTGGCCGTGCCGGAAACGGAGAATTTAACGGTCACACCATTCGCGCCAGCGAATTGGTTCAACGCCACCTGCAGGCTGGCGGAGGATAGCGGAACCTCCGTGGCCGAGGCCGAGAGAGAAGTGATCTGCGCGATCGGCGTGCCAGTGCCATTCGCGCTGCCGGAACCCCAGATCGAGGTGACCCACTCGGGATGATCGATGAAGGGATTCCGATTGTGTTGGTAATCGGTAAAAATCAGGTCGTTGCGCCGGCGCTCGGCGTCATCGGGCGGATCTTGGTCGTTCCAGAGCAGGAGGGTGTTGAGATTCGCCATCTGCGAACCGGTCGGCGGAAACGAGACCAGTTCCATATCGGTCGTGTTCGGCTCGGATCCGTCATAGCGCACTTCCATGTAAAAGAGGGCGCGCGCGATATCGCCGCGCTCGGACGGGGCCGGCTGCCAGGAATCGCTGTCGCGGCTGGTCTGTGGGGCGAGCGGCGCAGCGGGAATGACGTAACCGGGATCGGACGGATTGCTTTCGTCGAAGTAGAGGCTGCCGCGGACGTTATTCACGCTGATATCAGCGGGGACGACGTGAAAAAGGTCGCTATCGTCCGGACCAGCTTGATCGGAATCCCCTCGCGAGCGCGGCCAAAGATGCTCGCGATTCCAACTGGCGGAGCCCTTGCTCACGCTGGTTAACGAGTAATAGAGGAGGATGTTGTGCGAATCGGCCGGATCTTCGTAGAGGACCCGCAAGGGGTCGAGAACGTTGACGTACGGGATCACGGTGTGTCCCTTGATGCGCTCGTGCAGCCCGGCCTTTAAGGCACCTCCCGTTAGACCTTGCACGTCATCGTAATAACCCGGCGGCGGATCTGCCTGAACAAATCCGGCGATCAGCGCTTGAAGCGCGATGGCAGCCAGGAAAGTTGTGAACCGGGAGCTAATGGACGCGAAAGCTAGCGAGTCACTCCGGCGGAAGCGATCTTTTTCTGCGCTTTACTTACTCAAAGGATGGCAGGCCCAGGCAGAGGAAATGGGAGTTAGAACTCAACGGCAACATCCAACTCTGCGCTCTCCGGCTTTCCGGTTTCCGGTCTAACGAAAGAACTCTTTCGCGCGGTCGAAGAAGCTTTTGTGCAAGGGCGCGTTCTCTTCGCCGCAGAGTTGGGCGAATTCTTCCAGCTTTTGGCGTTGCTCGGCGTTGAGGCGGCTGGGCACTTCTACGATCAAACGCGCCATGAGGTCGCCGCGGCGGCGGCCATCGACGTTCATAATGCCTTTGTCGCGCAGGCGGAAGCTTTGGCCGCTTTGGGTGCCGGCGGGGACTTTGAGATTGGCTTTGCCTTCGATGGTGGGGACGGCGACTTCGCCGCCGAGCGCGGCGAGGGCGAACGGTATGGGGAGTTCGCAGTAGAGGTCGTCTTCGTCGCGCTGGAAGACGGGGTGCTCTTTGACGTGGATGACGACATAAAGGTCGCCGGACGCGCCGCCGCGGACTCCGGCTTCACCGTTACCGGAGGAACGGAGACGGGAGCCTTCGGCAATGCCGGCGGGGATTTTGAGTTTGATCCGGCTGGCCTTTTCGACGCGACCTTCGCCGTCGCAAGCGCGGCAGGGTTTCTCGATGATCTGGCCGGCGCCGCGGCAACGGGGGCAGGTTTGCGAGACCTGGAAAAATCCGCGGGCGCTGATGACCTGGCCGCGCCCGGCGCAGGTGGGACAATTGACGGTGCGGGCGCCGGATTCGGCGCCTTTTCCGGCGCATTTTTCGCAGGTGTCGAGCTTGCGGACTTCGATCTCTTTGTCGACGCCGAAGGCTGCTTCTTCGAGCGTGATCTGCATGTCGTAGCGCAAATCGGAGCCGCGCTGGCGTCCATCGCGGTCGACCTGTTGGCCGCCGCCGAAGAAGGTCTCGAAGATTCCGCTCGCGCCGCCGCCACCGCCACCTGCGCCGAAGACTTCGCGGAAGATATCGAAGGGATCGTGGAAGCCGCCGCCCGCAGGACCGGCGGTGCCTTGGGCAAACGCGGCGTGCCCGTAGCGGTCGTAGGCGGCGCGTTTGTTGTCGTCCATCAGGACGTCGTAGGCTTCGCCGAGTTCTTTGAACTGCTCTTCGGCGCTGGCGTCGCCCGGGTTTTTATCGGGGTGAAATTTTACCGCGAGCTTGCGATACGAGCGTTTGATCTCGTCGCCGTTCGCTTCGCGGGTGACGGAGAGGACTTCGTAGTAGTCGCGTTTGGTGGTCTTCGGCATTTTTTTTTGACCGCAGATTACGCAGATGACGCAGATGGGGAGAGGGAAAGGATCATCGAATTCAATCCTCCCATCTGCGCCATCTGCGTAATCTGCGGTTGAAAATTAATTCTTCGCGCCGCTGGAGACGACGACGCTCGATGGTCGCAGGAGGCGATCCTTGAGGCGATAGCCGCGACGCGTCTGGCGAATGACGACGCCTTCCGCGACTTTGTCGTTAGGCTCGTGCGCGATGGCTTCGTGCAAGTTCGGATCGAATTTTTTTCCTTCGGCATCGATCGGCTGGAGGCCGTTATCGGCCAGGAAATCGGTGAGCTGTTTCAGGACCATGCTCATGCCGGCGAAAACGGGCGACTTCTCCCCTTCCCCACGCGCAGCATTCAGGCCGAGCTCGAAATTATCCACGATCGCGATGAGGCGTTCGAGGAGCGAGCTGTTGGCGTATTTGATCGCGTCTTCCTTCTCGCGGGCGGCGCGCTTTTTGTAATTGTCGAAGTCCGCCTGGCTGCGTAGCGCGAGGTCGCGGAAGCGGTCGAGATCGGTTTGCAGGCTGGCGGTCCCGTCGTCGTTTTCCATCTCGGTCGCGTCCGCTTCGTCGCGGAATTCGTCGGCTGTTTCTGTCGGCTCGGTTGGGTTCATGTCTTGCGAATTGCGATTAAAGTAATGTCGTCGTTTTGCGGCGTGGTATCGACGAACGCCCGCAGGTCGTCGAGCAGTCCGTCGATGATGGCTTGGGCGCCTTTTCCCGCGTCCCGGCGGACCGAGGCCATCATGCGTTCCGGGCCAAACTCGTCCCCGTTCCCATCGAGAGCTTCAGTCACGCCGTCCGTGTAGAGGAGCAGGCAGTCATCGCGTTCGAGCGGAACGGCGAGGTCGCCGGTTATCCTATCGAAGACGCTGCCACTGTCAATTCCGAGGACCAATCCGGGAGGCTTGATCGGAGTCAATTCTCCGCTGCTGGCGCGGTAGAGAAGCGGGGCGTCATGACCGGCACGGCAAAGCGTGACGGTGGCGCGGACGTGATCGAGGATGAGGTAGGCCATGCTGATGAACATGTCCTCTTTGATGTCGGGATAGAGCTGGCGGTTGACCTTCTTCAGGACTTCGGAGGGCGAGGCGCTACCCGGCGCCTGGCTGCGCAGGACGCTGCGGCAGATGGCCATGATGAGGGAAGCCGGGACGCCTTTTCCCGAAACGTCGGCGATGGCGACGCCGAGGCGTTCATCGTCCACGGTGATGTAATCGAAGTAGTCGCCGCTGACGTGGCTGGCGGGGATATTAAGGCCGGCGATCTCGAAGCCTTCGATGACGGGCGATTTCGACGGGAGCAGGATGCGCTGGATGTCGCGCGCGATCTGGAGGTCGTGATCGAGGCGTTTTTTTTCGTTCGCTTCCGAGTAGATGACGGCGTTGTAAAGCGCGAAGGCGGACTGCTCGGCAATCGATTTGAAGACGATGAAATCGCTCTGGGTGAAGGGCTGATTGCTCGGGCCATTGGCGAGAGCGAGCACGCCCATGTTCTGTTTTCCGTAGAGCAACGGCGTGACCATGATCGAGGCGGTGGCGAAGCTGCTCCGTCCGATTTTCGCAAACTCGGGCGCGTCCATCGCATCGGAGCGGAAGAGCGGCTGCTCCTTCTTCCAGGCGCTGCCGATCAGGCCATCGCCGACATCGACGGAATGTTTGCGCAAATATTCTTCCATGATGCCGGGGTTGGCTGACGCCTGTTGCACGATCTCCGGCGGGACCCCTGAGAGCGGCGGACATCCTTTCGTGATATAAGTCGGCGCGAGTTTCGAACCGCCGCGCTCGATCAGATAAAGACCGCCGCCATTGGCATCGAGGATGCGAGTCGCGCCTTCCACGATGAGGCGATGCAGATCGGACGCGCGGATCGTTTCAGTAAACGCCGCACCCAGACCGTGCAGGAAGTCAAAGACGAGCGTCTCTTCGACCTGGATTTCTTCCTTCGATTTCTCGAGCGCGCGGAACCGAGCGGCCTGCACCAGCGCGGTGATGATCCACCCGAGGACGCAAAGGACGAGCAGCCCGAGGAGGAAGGAAGGCCACATGACAGAGCCAGCTTACTTGGCCGGCTCTTGATGCAAATCCTGTTTTAGATACTCGAGGACGTCTTTGAAGCGGGAGAAATTCTCCGGGGCCGCTTCACAGAGAGCCTCGTGCGCATCCAACATTTGCTGAGCCTGCTGCTGCTTTTGCACGGAAGGGGCAGCGGCTGGCTCGTTGCTCAAGGTTTCCCACTCCGGCGCGCTCGCGCCGTTCGCATGGATGCTGAAGATTTGATCAAGACCGAGACCGGTGAGCAAATCGCGACTGCGCTCCCCACAATGGATGACGTGCAAATGGCCGTGCCCAATTTCTTTCAAGCGAAGGGCGACGCCGGCCATCGTCCCCATGAAGGTGGAATCCATCATGGCGCAGTTTTCCAGATCGAGCACAAATTCGCGATAGCCACGATTGACCATCTCGCTGGCAAATTCCTTCAAGTTGCCGCTGTTGAGGAAGCTACCTTTGCCCTCAACTCTCACCCAAACGGCTTTGCCGTTTACTCCGACTTGAATAGATGACTGCACAACCAACTGTGAAAACTATAGGATCGCGGGTGAGTGTGTCAAACCTCGTGGATGGCGGCGTATTATAACGCTCACCGCCATAGGTATGATCGGTCCTCCGCCACGATTTGGCCGTTGACGATGAGCAAACAGCGCCACGCGATGATGCGACCGTCGTTAAAAAAATCGTCGCCCACGATGGCGAAAGCGGTCTGACGGCTCCCCTTCGTGCTCGCGTAATCGACCTCGCGAGCTTGGGTGAAAGAACGCAATCCATCCTGCCGGTACTCGAGCCGGACCGTCACCGGCGCGTCCTTTTTTGTGCGCCAGAAAAAGTCGAAATATTGGCCGTAGCGGCGGCGCTTATCCAATTCGGTCACGGCGCCGAAGAGACGGTATGAGCCTTCCGCCAGGATGGCCGGATCTTTGACCGCTCCCGCGCCGAAGGTTGCAGTCTTGCGACCAGGGACAGCGCCCATCATGAAGAGCTTCGTCTTGCGAAATTCGAAAGCGGGATCAAGCGCGACGGGCAACGCCGTCACTTTTGTGAGCTGGCGGTAATCGTCCGCCTGGCCGGGCCACCGCGCGTGCGCGTTCTGCGAGAGCGCCAACAGCAGGATCGCGCCCGCTAACGCACAGACTTTCATCGGGCTACCAAACGGGTTCCCGCAGGGGGTGTCAATGCGCCCGGAGCGGCGACCAGGTGATCCTTCGGCCCGAGGGCGGGCCGGCTCCACGGCGGCGACCGTGGAGCCGGCGCGCCCCCGCGCCAAAGGCTGACTTTCCCCAACTTTGCCTCGGCACCGCCGGATGGAAATCGCGCGCTCGCGAAAACAGAAGACACGAGTGTCGCCACTCCGGCGCGGTTTCGTTTCGCCAGTCCTGCGCGTAGATAAAGGCGTGATCGAAGTGCGCTACCATCGCGGCGTTTATCTGCCCACGCAGGATCTGTGGCTCGATCCACACGAGGCAAAGCCATTCGCTTTCGTCTCGCACGCGCACAGCGATCACATCGCAGCGCACCAAGAGATCATCGTCTCGGAACGCACTTCGAGCCTGATGCAAGCACGGCTGCCGGGCGAACGCCACGAGCATATCGTCCCGTTCGAAGAGCCGACCGTCGTGCGCGGATTGAAGGTCACTCTTTTTCCCGCCGGCCACATCTTCGGTTCCGCACAATTTTTCCTCGAAGCGGACGAAGGTTCGCTGCTCTACACGGGCGATTTCAAATTGCGGCCCGGTCGTTCCGCGGAGCCGACGCAGTGGCGGCAAGCCGACACGCTGATCATGGAGACGACCTTCGGTTTGCCGCGTTATCGCTTTCCGGCCACGGAGGATGTGGTCGCGCAGATCGTCGCCTTTTGTCGCGAGGCGCTGGAAGAAAACACCGTGCCGGTGCTTTTAGGTTACTCGTTAGGCAAAGCGCAGGAAATCCTGTGCTCGCTCGTCGGCGCCGGCCTCCGGCCGATGCTGCACGGCTCCGTCTTCCGGATGACGCGCATCTACGAGCAGTTCGGCCAATCCTGCGGCGACTACGAGCGCTACGACGCGAACAAATTAGACGGCAAAGTTCTGATTTGTCCCCCGAGCGCGAATCGCTCGCGCATGCTGGAGAAGATCCCAAACAAACGGGTGGCGATGATCAGCGGTTGGGCGGTCGATTCGAATGCGCGTTTTCGTTATCAAACTGACGCGGCCTTTCCGCTCTCCGATCATGCGGATTACACGGACCTCGTTCGTTACGTGGAATTGGTGCAACCGAAACGCGTTCTCACTTTGCACGGTTACGCCGCGGAATTCGCGCGCGATCTGCGCGAACGCGGGATCGAGGCCTGGGCGCTGAGCCAGGAGAATCAACTCGAGCTCATGCTGCCCGGAGATCGCCCCGCAACCACTGTGGCAGTTCCCGCTACGCAGGAAGAGATCGCCGCGATCGACTCAGAATTCGGGCGCTTCGCCAGTCTGGGCGAGGCCATCGGTGCGACGCCGGCGAAGCTGGAAAAAGTGCGTCTGCTCGCGGAATATTTGCGCTCGTTAGGCGCGGCCGAATTATCGATCGCGGCGCGCTATCTCACGGGCAAAGCGTTTGCCCAAAGCGATCCGCGGACTCTGCAGGTGGGTTGGGCGGTGATTTTCCGCGCGCTCCTGGCCGCGAGCAAACGCACGGATGCGGAGCTGCGGCGCATCTCGCGGAGTCATGGCGACGCCAGCATGTCCGCTTTGGAGGCGCTGGACGGCCGGACAAACGCCGCGCCTTTTGCCCTGACAGAATCGGAGCAATTTTTCAGCGCTCTGCAAAAGGCCCGCGGTCCCATCGCAAAAGCGGAACTGTTGCAAGATCGCCTAACGCGGCTTTCCCCGCGCGAAGGGCAATATGTCGTCAAAATTCTCACGGGCGATCTCCGGCTCGGTTTGCGCGAAGGCCTGGTGGAGGATGCGATTGCGAGCGCGTTTTCCGCGCCCCTGGATGACGTGAAGGAAGCGAACATGCTCCTCGGCGACATCGGTAAGACCGCGTTTCTGGCTTCGACGAACGAACTGCAAAGCGCGGAGCTTTCACTCTTCCGACCGATCAAATGCATGCTCGCCAGCCCCGAGCCCACGGCGGAAGCGATCTGGGCGCGTTTTGCGGAATCGACCGACGATAAAACTGCCGACGCAATCATTTACGTCGAAGACAAATTCGACGGGATTCGCGCGCAACTGCATCGCGGCATCGGCCGAGTGGAGATATTCTCGCGCGACCTGCGGCGAATGACGGAGCAATTTCCAGAAATCGTGGAAGCGGCGCGCGGATTTGAAACCGAGCTGATTCTCGATGGCGAAATCATGGCGTTCGAGGACGGACGCAAACTCACCTTCTTCGATCTGCAGAAACGGCTCGGGCGAAAACACGAAGGCGCGAATCTTTTTGCTGCGGCGTCGGCGGACGTGCCGGTGGTCTTTGTCGCTTTCGATCTTCTTTGGCTGGACGGGCGCTCGCTCCTGAAGGCTCCGCTGCGCGAGCGTCGCGAAATTCTGCGCGAACAAAAATTGCCGACACATTTTCAACTCTCGGAAGTTTCGCCCGCGCATTCGGCAGAGGAAATCGAGGCCGCCTTCGGATTGGCGCGTCGGCGGTTGAATGAGGGTCTGATGGTGAAAGATCCGGAGAGTTTTTATTCGCCCGGCCGCCGCGGCATGTTCTGGTTCAAGCTCAAAAAGGAACTGGCGACGCTCGATGTCGTAGTGGTCGCGGTGGAGCGCGGACACGGAAAGCGAAATCACGTGCTGAGTGATTACACTTTCGCGGTGCGCGACGATACGACCGGTGCGCTGCTCAATATCGGCAAGGCCTACAGCGGATTGACCGACGTGGAGATCGCCGAGTTGACCGAGCATTTCGAGCGAAACACCATCGCCGAGCACGGACGTTGTCGGGAAGTGAAACCGAACATCGTGCTGGAGATTGCCTTCGATGCGGTGCAGCCGAGCACGCGCCACGCGAGCGGATTGGCGCTGCGGTTTCCTCGGATCAAGGCGATCCGACGCGACAAATCGGTGGAGACGATCGACACGCTTTCTTACGCGCAAAAGCTGGCGCAGGAACGCGCGGGCGGAAAGGGTTAGCTGGCGCGAAAGGTCTGTGCGACGAGGTCGCGGAGCATCACTGCACGCTTTCGATTGGTTGTAGCAACGGCGCTGTGTCGCCGTTCGGGGGCGTGGATTGCAGGCGGCGCGTTCAAACGCCGACACCGCGGCGTTGCTACAACGCTGGCGCGAGTGGGGTTCGCTCCGACTCGTTAGGGCTCGTTTGCGCCTTCCGGTGTTGGCTTGGTCTCTTCGGCAGGAGCGGCGCTTTCATCAGCCGCTGGCGCTTTTTCGGCAACCGGCGTCGGGGTTGGAGTGGGCGTAGCCGTTCCTAGCGGGGTGCTCTCCGCCACCGGCGCAGCGGCCTCTGACGGCTTGCTTGGGATGCGACCGCGTGGTCCGCCGCGACGCCCGGCTTCCTTTAACATGGGAGTCGCTTCGATTGGTTCCGTGATCGCTGCCGGCTCGTCCGGAGCGGCGGTGGGAGGAGGCGTGACCGCTCTGGGCGCGACCGGCTCAGCAGCCGTCAGCGGGGTGGCCGCAGGCTTAGGTGGAGCCGCCATGCGGGCTGCGGCTTCGCGCATCTTCGCATTTTTCGCTTCGTCCTTGGCCCGGAGTTTTTCACCGGCGGCGCCGCGAGGCTTCCGGCCGTCGACAGCCTCGGATGTTTGATCTGGGGGTTCTTCGCCGGTCTTCTCGGGCGGATCCGTCACGCCAGGTGCGGGAGTCGCGACTGCGGTGGGAACAGGCGTCGCCGTTGGAGTCGCGGTGGGCGCCACTGTGGCGGTGGTCGCCGGAGTGGCAGTAGCGACAGGAGTCGCTTCCGGAGTGGGCGTGGAACGCGGGCCGCGGCGTGGGGTTTCCGTCGCACTCGGGGTCGAAGCTGGCGCGGCCGTGGGTGCAGCCGTTGGCTCGGCGGTGGCGGTCGGCGTGGTGGCGGGCGCGGCAGTAGCAGTCGGAACCGGCGCCGGAGTGCCCTCCAGGACAACTGGCTTTTCGAAGGTCTTCGAGGGAGCGTCCGTTGGTGGGGTGGCTTCCGCTCTCATCTTGGCGCGGGCGCGTTGCGCTTCGGGCTGGCCGGCGGTTGCTTCGCGTTCGGTCGTGGCTCGCTGAATCGGCGCGCCGACGTTCCGCGGACGCTGCGTGGCGCGAGCGGTGAAGAGCGGAGTCATGATCGCGAGGACGCCGCCGCGCACGGTGGACTGCGGGGTGGAATCTTCCTGGATGTTGTATTCGCGCTCCAAACGCAGGCGCTCGACCGGCCGACGGCTGCGGCTGCGCAACTCGTCGTAGTTCGGGCCTTCGTTGACGATGGTGGTGTTATTGTAGGTGATGTTGGTCACGTTCGTCGTTTGATTCACGATCGTGACATTGCGCTCCACCGGAATGACGGAGCGGCCCACATTCTCCGCACCGATGTCTTCGTTCGGGATGAAGACGTATTCGTCGGCATCAATGTCGTAATAACTATCGGCCCATTTTTTGATCCCGGTGCGGCGTTCAAAGCGCGCCTCAGGTGGCAATGGCGCCCAGCCGACATTCTCATCACTCGTGCGCCAGGAGACCCAGGCGGGCGCCCATTCTTCGCCCGGCACCCAGACCCAGCCAACTCCGCGCAAACGGGTCCAGCGCCCGTAGTGATAAGTGGCCCAGCCGAACGGCTCGTCCGAAACCCAGGTCCAGCCCGCGTCGGTGTAGGCCCAACGACCATCGGTGTAGGGACGCCAGTTGCGCGATTGCTGCGCGGTGCGCGGCTGCCAGACGTAGCCGTAATTGTCCGTCTCGCGCCAGGCGCCGTAGGGTTCGAGCTTCCGGTAAAAGGTGTCGTAAGAACGCGGGCTGCGGTTATCCGATGAGGCGGAATGCGCTTCACGGCGCGCGGTTGGCCGAGGCGTTGCGACGGCGACGGTTTTCTTTGCGTTCGAAGCCTTTTCCTTTTCGTCGAGGGCGCGTTCACGGGTTTCCAGATCGGCTTGCTGTTGCGCGAGGCGATCTTGATCCGCGGTCTGGCGCTCGGCGGCGAGACGCTGTTGCACCTCGCGCTCGACCTGGGCGTTTCGTTCTGTTTCGGACATGGGCTTTTCGCACGAAACCGCGAAAAGGAGGATGGCAATGGGGAGGAGACTGAGCTTTTTCATCGTGGGGTTAGACCAAAGTGGTCGTTGCTTATTCGAATCTAAACCGCGCCGCGGCCTTAAGGCGCGAGCGGGGCAGGCGTCGGGGTCGGAGCCGCGGGTGCGATCGTGACCGTTTCGATTTGGCTGCGACGGGCGCGTTGCACGTTTGAGTACACGGCCACCAACGTCATCGCGACGAGAATGAGCGCCATTACCTGCAGGCCGCCCGCGGGCACGAGTGGCTCCGGAGGGGAGGCATCGATGTCGGCTCGCTTCGGATTCACGCGGCAGTATCTCCGGCTCGTTCGCCGCGCGCAAGCCTCCCCGCTATTCCATCTTCAAGGCGGCGATCGCCGTCATCACGCGCTCGCTCAGCTTTCCGTAGAGTTCCTTGCTCCTCGGTTCGAGATCGGCGGCGGTGAAGTAAATCGGCTCCCCGATGACGATGGTGAGGCGGCGGAATTTCACGCGGCCTCCGCCACGCGGCAAAGCTTCGTGCGCACCGAAAATCCGCATTGGCAGAACCGGCACGAGCGTTTTGGCGATGACGAATCCGAGACCGGGCAGCGCGGGCTGAAGCTTTCCGTCGAGCGTGCGCGCACCTTCGGGGAAGACCACGGTGCCGCGGCCTTGTTTCAAAATCCGGATCAATGCTTTCAGCGCGCTGCGATCGTTTCCCTCTTGATTGACCGGGATGACATTGACGCGTGGCAGGAACCAGCCCATTACCGGCACGTCGAGGAGCGTGTCGCGCGCCAGGAAAAACATCTCGCGCCCGGACGCGATGCCGGCCAGAGGCGGGTCGAGATAGCTTTCGTGATTCATCGCGATGATGACCGGCCCCTTCGCAATACGACGCTCGCGATGCTGCACCCGAAACCGAAAGAAGATCTTCGCGAGCAACCAACTCAGGAAGTAGCCGCCCCAATACCAGGGATTCATTGCGTGACCGGCGGGGCCTGCAAGGCGTCGTCAATCGTCACGCCATCGAACTTCAAGCGCTCGACAATTTGGTCCACCACCTCGGCGATCGACAGGTGCGAGCTGTCGATCACAACCGCGTCGGGCGCGATCGTGAGCGGCGACGCGCGGCGCGACGAGTCCGCTTGGTCGCGCCGGGCGATGGGATCGGACTGGCCTTGCGCAGCACGGCGACGAAAACGAATTTCCGGTGTGGCATCGATGTAGAACTTGTGGGGCGTGGCGGGAAAAACGGCCGAGCCGATATCGCGGCCTTCCATCACGACATCATTTGTTAGGGCGTAAGCGCGCATCCGGGCCACGAGCACCTCGCGCACGCGCGGAACACTGCTCACCGGCGACACCTCGGCATTCACGCGCACGTCGCGCAGGTGTTCCGAGACGTCCTCGCCTTCAATCAGAATGCGCGACTCGTTCGACACGAGATCGCAATCGATCCGCGCGTTTTCAATCAATTGCGCGACGGCTTCCCCGTTCTGCGCGTCCACCCCGCGCGCGATGACGTGCCAGGTAACTGCGCGATACATCGCACCCGAGTTCACGTAAACGTAGCCGAGCCGCTGCGCGAGAAGTTGCGCCACGCTGCTCTTGCCGGAGGCGGCGGGTCCATCGATCGCGATGACGCGCCGATAGGCAGGCGCGCCGGAGTCGGAACTGCGCTCGACGCGCATGTTATTCGTCGTCAATTTTTGACGGCGTTAGCGAACTGATGACCGGCGTGGTCGTGCGAACGCGTTTCGGATTCACGATCTCCTCCAGCGCTTTCGCAAACTCGGGATACGATTCATGCACGCATTGGGCGTCCTGGACGATCGTTTCGCCGTCGGCAAAAAGGCCGGCAATGGCGAAGGCCATGGCGATGCGATGATCGCCGAAGCTGGCCACCCGCGCGCCGCGCAAGGAGCCGCGGCCGTGAATTTCGAGGCCGTCGCTTAGTTCAATCACCTGCGCACCCATGGCACGAAGGTTATGCGCGATGGCCGCGATGCGGTCGGTTTCCTTCACGCGTAGCTCTTGGGCGTGACGAATCGTGGTGGTGCCGGAAGCGAGCGCGCCGGCCACGGCCAGGACCGGCAATTCGTCGATCAGTTGCGGGATTTCCTTGCCTTGAATGACGGTGCCTTTGAGCGGAGCGCCGGTGATTTCGACGGTGCCGCGCGGTTCAATCTGATCGACATCCTCGATCGCTTCCCGAACCTGGGCGCCCATTCTAACGAGTACTCCCAGCAGCGTGGTGCGGGTGTCGTTTAATCCGCAATCGCGCACCATCAGATGGCCGCCCGGCTGCGCACCGGCAGCGACGAGCCAGAAAGCGGCGGAAGAAATATCGCCGGGGATGGTGAAGTCGCGCGACTCGGGCTGTTGATCACCGAAAATTGTAATCCCGCCGTCCTCTTCCTTCGCGGTGCGAACGAGGAAATAATTCAGCATCAGCTCGGTGTGATTGCGGCTGGGGAAGGGCTCGCGCACGGTCGTCTTCCCTTTGGCGAAAAGACCGGCGAGCAGGAGGGCGCTCTTCACCTGCGCGCTCGGAACGGGCGAATCGTATTCCATCCCGCGCAACTTCGAGCCGGTGATCCGCAACGGCGGCGTCTCGTTAGGGCCTTCGGCCACAATATTCGCACCCATCAACCGGAGCGGCGCGATTACTCGGTCCATCGGCCGGCGCGCGAGCGTGGCGTCGCCGACGAGTCGGCTATCGAATGGCTGCGCCGCCAGCAAACCGGCGAGCAGACGCATGGTGGTGGCGGAGTTTCCGCAATCGATATCGCCGGGCGGCTGCGTGAGAAGGCGCTTCTTCCCATGCACGATGAGCAGATCCGGCTCGGGCTGCTCAATCTTGATTCCGCAAGCGCGCAAAGCCTGGACGGTGTGGAGACAATCTTCGCTGGCGAGGAAGCCGCGCAGGACGCAGGTGCCGTTGGAGAGTGCGGCTAATATGACCGCGCGATGCGAGATGCTTTTATCGCCCGGGACGGTGATCTCGGCCTCGATGCGCGCGGCTCGTTTGACGCGAAATTCCATATGCTAAAGAGTGTGGGACGGCCGGTTACGGTAGTGCAACGGACCAGCCCGGCACGACCGCGAAGAGCATCATCTGATAATCGGCCCGCTTGTCCAGCGTGACGGCAAAAGGGCTCGCTGTTTTCTACAGCGAGCCCTCGCGACGATCAGATAATTCCGTACTTACGGAACGAGAAAAATCTTTTGCGTGTAAGGATCTTTCACTTCGGTCCCAGGAGCGTATCCCCGCACATCCGTCATCTTGTCCGGCGAGTACGGGCTGCGAACGAAGCCGGGCTTTCCGGGAACCGGAACGCCGTAAGGGTAATCACCCTTGGCCGTCGTCGTCGGCGGCACCGTGGAAGGGGCGGTTTGCGTGGGTTCCTGCGCGATCTGCGGCGGCGCCGTGACGGTCTCAGGCGGAACAGTTCCGTCCTGCGGGAAAGGCTGCGGCTGCGGAGGATATTGCGAGTTGGTCGGCGTGGGATATTTCGCCACCGGCCGCTTTCTTACGGGGGGCGGCTCGTCGATTTCACAGGAGGTAAAAGCGAAAGCAGCGAGGACGGCGAGTGAGAACGAAAGTTTCATAAGGTGAATACGACGAATGTGAATCCGTTCTAATTCAATGTGGGAGCACTGACAACGCTTAATTAGTCCTTCACGCCCACGGAACGGATGTTATGGCGTCCAAGAAGTTTTTCGCGCATAACTAATTCCAACTGACAACTGCGGCCGAAGGTTGCGGACAAAGCGCAGGCTTTTGCGGTGGTGATCGGTTGACCCTGAAATGGCAAACAACGGCGAGCAATCAATTCTGGTGGTGGACGATGATCCGTCCAGTCGTCGACTCCTCGTGCGCAGTCTTGCCGGGAACGGTTTCGTCTGTCGCGAGTCCGCCGATGGCGCGGAGGCGCTGCAACTTTTGCGGGATGACCCGCCATCCCTCTTGTTGCTGGATCTGGAGATGCCGGGGCTTAATGGCGCGCAGGTGCTGGAGCGTTTGCGCGCGGATCCGAATCCGGTGATCGCGCAGTTGCCGGCTATCATGCTCACGGGGCACGGCGGGGAAGCCAGTGAGGTGCTGTGCCTGGCCGCGGGCGCAAACGATTTCGTGACCAAGCCGATCAATCTCGCAGTCCTGCGGGCGCGAATTGAAACGCAGTTCCGTCTGCGCTCGATGCGTTTGCAATTGCAGCAACAGAACGATGAGTTGGAAGCGTGGCGCACCAATCTCGAACGCGATCTCGCCGCCGCGCGGCTCACGCAGCAATCGCTGATTCCGCAAAAATCGCCGCCACTCGACGGCTGGGACGTGGCTGCGGTTTATCACCCGGTCATTCAAGTGGGTGGTGATATTTACGGTTGGATCCGGATGCTGGACGGGCGCACCCTTTTCTGGATCGCGGACGCGACCGGACATGGCGCGTCGGCTGCGCTGTTGACCACGTTGGCCAAGCTCCTCTTTCATCACGGTGGCGTCGAAAACAAAAATCCGGCCGCGATCATGCGCGCGGTGAATAACGATTTTCGCACCACCTTCGGCGCACGCTCCTTCATGACCGCGATGTGCGTGGCGCTCGATCCGAAAAGTGGACGCGCCACCGTGGTGGGCGCGGGGCATCCGCCGTTAATGGTAACGCGCGGTGGCGAGGAAACGGAATCGATCTCGTCCTCGGCGCCGCCGCTCGGTTTGGTCGAGCGTTCAGACTTTGTCGAAACGGATGTGGACCTGCGGCCGGGCGACGGATTCTTTCTTTACACCGATGGATTGTTCGGCGCAGAACGCGGCCAGGCGCCGCGATTAACGCCGCAGACGCTGGCCGAAATGGTGCGACCAAAGGTGACGAGTGCGCAGGCTTTGGTCACGCGCGTTTTCGAGCAAGCGATCACCGGAACGAACGGCGAAGCCTTACCAGACGATCTGGCCGCAATCGCCGTGATGCGTTCCGCCTAGCGAAATTGGAAAACTTTGCCCAAAAATTAATATTGCCCTGCTCCGATCCAAGGATTAATCAGCCTCTATGCCGAAAGCCACAAAAGCCCCTTCCAAACGTAAACCAAACGCAGCCTTCATGAAGCCGGTTCAACCCGACGACAAGCTCGCCGCAGTTGTTGGTTCCAAACCATTGCCCCGTTCCGAGATGACTAAAAAGCTCTGGGATTACATCAAAAAGAACGGTTTGCAGGACAAGAAAAAGAGAACGCAAATCAATGCTGATGATGCCCTCAAGCCCGTCTTTAACGGGAAGAGCCAGGTCAGCATGTTCGAGATGACCAAGCTGGTCTCGGGACACATCGTGAAGTCGGCTTAAGTTAGTTTACGTTTCCAATCCCTTAGCCCGGCGCAATGTCGCCGGGCTAATGCTGTACCGACGCAGCGATCAAGCTCCGGTCGGCAGGGCGCGATCCGGTTTCAGAGGTCCAGCTTGCAGCCCGAGACAAGGTGCTGAAAGCTGATGGGTGAGACTTTGCAACACTCTTAGCGCTGCCGTTCTTCTTCTCGCGCTCCTGGCCGCCGGCTGCTCTCGGAAGATGGTGGAAGAGCAGATTTCGTCTCCGGCGGCTGCCTCGGAGTCGCTTTGGCGGTCGAACTACGCGCAAGCGCAAGGGGATGCAAAGGCCACTCAGAAATTGCTCCTGCTTGATTTCACCGGCTCCGATTGGTGCGGCTGGTGCATCAGGCTAAAGCGCGAAGTTTTCGATACGCCGGAGTTCGAAAAATACGCGAGAGAGAATCTCGTTCTCCTCGAAGTGGACTTCCCGAGAGCGAAGGAATTGGAGCCGACCCAGAAAGCTCAGAACGAGCTTTTGGCGCAAGAACTCGGCATCCAGGGGTTCCCCACGGTGGTGGTCATGAATGGTGACGGCAAAGTGATCGGGACGCTCGGTTACACGCCCGGCGGCCCGGCTGCATTCATCAGCGCACTGGAAAAACTGCGCCGGGGGTAGAGCCCGGAGTCCACCCCGATCGCCGGCGTCAATCGCCTTGGGTGACGCCGATTTTTTCGAGCGCGGCGATCATTCGCGGATCCTCAGGATGCCCGTCGTAAAGCACCTTTCCTTCCGGAGTGACCAGAATCGCCCGAGGGATCGAATCGATTTTAAGCAGCCTGCTTAGAGGTCGATCTTCCGGTTCGACCAACCACGCAAAGGGAACGTTTTGCCGTTTCTTGACCCCCTCGGCCTTCTTCCTGGCCTCCGTGAGTCCCCCCGCCTGTGATGCCTCGGTATTGATCCCGACCACCGCGACTTTTTGGGGGCCTAGCTTTTTCGAACGCTCGACCAAGGCGGGCAGCGCCTGCATGCACGGTCCGCACCATGTGGCCCAGAAATCCAGCAAAAGCGCCTTCTGGCCCTGAGCCAGCGCGCCCAGAGAGGTTTTCACTCCATCCGAAGTTTCAAAGGACGTTTGCATCGGCAGAACCAACGAGGCCATTCGGCCGGCGCCACGCCGTTCCTTCAACTCAGTGGCCAGCGCCGGTGAAAGATCGGGATTAAGCCAGAAAGCCTGCTTCATCGATTCCTCGAAGACGGCTTCATCGCCAGCCTGCGCGGCGACCAGCCCTTTAGCGAAAAAGATCACTGCCTCCAATTCTGATTTCTCCGAAAAAGCCACCGAACTTTCCGCGCTCCATTGCGGGAGAACATCCTGCTCGAGATTCCTTACTCGCACCCCGAGTTCCTCCAGATCGCGGGCGCGGACCGCCGCCAGCAGCCTCAGCTCTTCCATCGGCTGCGCCGTTACTCCGGCCTTCCTAGCCGTCGCCGCCGCCTCGTCCACTCCGTTTCCCTTTTGCACCGCTTCCGCGAATTTCTCCAAGGCTGCTTTCCGACCATCCGGCGCGGGCGCGACCTGCGGCGACGATGAAGCAGCGGCCGCCTTCGGTGAAACCGCTGGCTCCGGCGACGCGGCGGCGAGAACGCCGACACTGGCAACAACCATCCCAAGGAGCAAACAAGCGAAAAGCTTCATTTAAGCTTTCACTTGAGCACCAGGAACGCGGTGGAGCGAGTCCCGATTCGGATCGACGCCGACGTCACCGTTTCGGAAAGGTCAGTTCGCGCGACTCGGTTGAAGGGTATTTTGCAAGGCCTCCGCGAGTTCATTACGCGTGAAGGGCTTCGGCAAAGCTCCTCGGAATCCGTAGGCGAGAAATTCCGAAAGCGCCGCCTCATCGGAATAACCGCTGCAAATAATCGCGTTCACGTCGGGATCCATTCCGCGCAGACGTTCGATCGTCGCCACTCCGCCCAACCCGCCGCGGACGGTGGCATCGAGAATGACCGCCTGAAAGGTTTCGCCACGGCGAAGGGCGCGTTCGTAGGTGCGAATCGCTTCCAAGCCATCAGGCACCGCCGTCACTTCGTAGCCCAAGGTCCCGAGCAGTTGCGCGGTCAACTCACGGATGGCCGCCTCGTCGTCCATGATCAACACGCGCTGATGATTGAATCGATACGGGCGTTCCGGCCCCCGCACGCGAGCGTCCGTTTCCGCGGCTGAGGTCGCCGGCAAGTAGAAGCCAAAGGTCGAGCCTTCCGTGGAGGTGCTCTCGAGTTGCAACACTCCGCCGTGTTTTTTCACCACCGAATAGCTGATCGCGAGACCGAGCCCGCTGGCTGATTCTTTCGTGGTGAAATAAGGATCGAAAATCTTGTCCACGAACTCCTCGGGAATACCAGAGCCGCGGTCGGCCACGGTGACTCGAAGATATCGTCCGGCCGGCAAAAATGTCGCTGCATCATCCCTCACCTCGAAATTACGCGCGCAAATCCGCACGGTTCCGCCATGCGGCATCGCTTCGCGAGCGTTCAGCATCAAAGCGTTCACGACTTGTTCGATCTGCCCCGCATCGACCTCCGATCTCCAGAGATCGTTCGCCATCTCCAGTTCCGCCCGCAGATTGGAGCCGTAGAGAGAAAATTCCGCCGATTGCTCGAGCAACTGAGAGACGGAAACCACCTTCTTCAACGGCGCACCGCCTTTCGAGAAGGTGAGCAACTGACTCGACAGATGCGCGGCATGTTGTGCGGCCTGCCCCGCCTTCGAGAGAAACGAAAGCAGACCGCCCGAATTCGAGGGCGCCTCGATCTGCGCCAGGCCGATGTTCCCCGAGATCACGGTCAAAATGTTATTGAGATCATGCGCGATCCCGCCGGCCAGGGTCCCGAGCGATTCCAGTTTACTTGTCGTTAGGCGCTCGCCCTCGATTCGTTTGCGCTCCGTCACGTCGCGAATGAAAACCGAGATGCCACTGCCGCTCGGATAGGCGTGTACTTCGGTCCACTTCGCGCCCTCCGGATCGCTCGCTTCGAAATCGATCGCGACCTGTTCCGCCATCACTTTGCGGTAATTCTCTTCGAAAACTGTCCCGAGCAAGCTGGGGAACTTTTCCCAAAGTTCCGCTCCATAAAGCTCGTCCCGCTGGCGCCCGAGCAGGACTTCCGCTTCCGGGTTCACATAGGTGAATTTCCATTCCGCATCGATCACGAAATATCCATCCGTCGTGTTCTCGAGGATGTTGGTCATCGTCGTGGCCGATTCCACCAGCGCGGCCCGAGCGTGATTACGCTCCGCCAAATCGCGAATCTGCCGTTCCGCCACCGAAAGCCGGACGTTGAGCAGGCCGAGGTCGAGCGGCTTGGTCAGGTAATCGTTCGCCCCTGCTTCCAGCGCCTGTTCGAGATCCGAGGTATCGGCCCGAGCGGTTACCAGAACGATAAATAGTTCCTCCCCTCGCTCTTGCGCCCGCAGTTTCCGGCACAATTCGACGCCGCTCATGCCGGGCAACATCCAGTCCAGAATCAAAAACGGGAATTCCGTGTCTTTTAGCGCCGTTTCCGCTTCCTCCGCGCTCCCGACCGCCACGACCTCGTGACCGCGTCGTTCGATCAAACGCTTCAAGTTTTGCCGACTATCGGCATGGTCTTCGACCAACAAGATTTTCATGCAAAAGGAGAGAGACCGTCAGTTCCAATAACGGTTTGCCACCCTTTACGCAGCAGGATGGCTGCCAAACGGAGCCCTACTGTGACCAATTTGCAAGTTTTCGCGGCGCGCGGCCAGCGGCGTATTTACGTCTTTTCCTTCACGCGGAAGCCGATCGAGAAGGGCGGGATGTTGCGTTGCGCATCGCCTCTGCTAGATACACCCACTCCCGGGGATTGCCCGTCATAATTCATGGATTTTAAACGGTTACTTCTGTTCGGAACCCTTTCTTTCTGCCTTCCGGTCGTCGCGTTTTCTCAGGACGAATCCCCTGCGGAGGTCTCGCCGGTGGCGAGAGCGGAGGCCGTAAAGCCGCCCGGCGACTCCATTGTGCAGGGAACCCCTTCGCCCGCCGCCCCTAAAGCCGGCAGCCCGCAGATCACGTTCAATTCCGTCTACGTCGATGGCCCCTACATCGCGATGACCTTCGACGACGGGCCAAATGCCACTTTGACCCCGAAACTGCTCGACCTTCTCGCGGCGCGGAAGATTAAGGCCACCTTCTTCGTCGTCGGCCAGAACGCGAAGGAGTATCCCGCGATCCTTGCTCGTGCCGCGAAAGAAGGGCACGAAATCGCCAACCATTCCTGGTCGCATCCAAATCTGGCCAAAATGTCCGATGAAAGCGTGCGTCGCGAATTGCAGAAAACAGACGACGCGATCAAGGACGCGATCGGTGAGCGCCCGACCTTAATGCGGCCGCCCTACGGCTCGATCACCGCGCGGCAGAAGACGTGGATTCACGATACCTTCGGCTATCGCATCATCATCTGGGATGTGGATCCGCTGGATTGGAAGCGTCCAGGCCCGTCCGTCGTCACCAGCCGGATCGTGCATGGCGCGGGCCCGGGCTCCATCATTCTCGCGCACGACATTCATCCACCGACGATCGAAGCGATGCCCGCCACTTTCGAGCAACTGCAGGCGAAGGGCTTCAAATTCGTCACCGTTTCCGAATTGCTCGCCATGGCCAAGCCCAAGCCCGCCAGCACACCGGTCCCGGCGAAACGTTCGCACTCACCTTCGCCGGCCGAACGAAGCCCCTCACCTGCGAACAGGAGTCCGGCGCCAGCGGTCGAAAAACCGTAGCGCTGCGGCATGATTGCCGACGATTATCTTCAACTCCGGACCGAGGTCGAAACTGCGCTTTCCGGGCTGTTGAAATTGAGCGCCGAAATGCGGCGCGATCCCGAGCATCTCGAGACGATCGAGGGCCTGCTGAAGGACATTCGCGAGCCGTTGCTTATCGTCGTCGTGGGTGAAGTGAAAGCGGGCAAATCGTCGCTCTTAAACGGGCTCTTCGGGCAGGAATTCGCCAAGGTCGACGTCCTGCCGGCAACCGATCGCGTTTACATCTTCCGCTACGGCGAAAAGGAGAGTTCGGTCGAGGTTTCGCCGCAATTGACGGAGCGCTATCAGCCGATTCCGTTTCTGAAGGATTTCAACGTCGTCGATACCCCCGGCACCAACACCATGGTGGCGCGGCACCAAACCATTACCGAGAGCTTCATCCCGCGCGCCGACCTCGTTCTCTTCGTCTTCTCGGTCACGAATCCCTGGACGCAATCTGCCTGGGAACTGCTCGATCTGGTGCAGAAAAAATGGCTCAAAAACATCATTTTCGTTATCCAGCAGATGGACCTGCGCGACGAAGCAGAGATCGCGATCATCCGGCGTCACCTCGAGGACACCGCGCTGCAGAAATTAGGTTTCACTCCGCCGATCTTCGCGGTCTCCGCCCGAAAAGCGCTCCTCGCCAAAACCACCGGCCTCGATAAAGAACGCCTTTGGAACGAAAGCCAATTCGGTCCGCTGGAAGACCAAATCACGCGCACCGTCACTGAAGGCGGCGCGCGCATGATGAAGCTGGTCTCCACCACTTCCACCGGCAACTTGATGGTCTCGGATTTCGCCGAGGAGATCCGCGGCAGCTTCGACCTCATCCTGCGCGACGAACAACATCTCGAACGCGTCCAGAACTTCATCCAAGTGCGGCGCGAACAAACGCTCCGGCAAGTCGCAGGCTTCCTCCGCGGCGTCGAGCGCGCCTGCCGCGATTGCGCGGACCACGGCAAAAAGTTGATCGAAGAAAAGCTCTCCTTTTGGAAAACCTGGCGCCTTCTCTGGACCCGCTCGAAATGGCAGCATGACTTCCAGAACGAAGTCGAAACCAAGCTCCGCGAGACAGTTCAGCCGCAAGTTGAGAACGCTGTGCAACTCCTCGAAACCGACCTGCGCAGCCTCTGGCCGCAGCTTCAGGACACGATCGAGGCCCAGTTCGCATCCGAAGGGAAAAACCGCGTCTCGAAGACAATCCCCGATTTCGCCCGTCAACGCCGCGACCTCCTGCAATCGATCGAGTTGGCTCTGGTCGAACGCGTGGCCGGCAAAGGCGTGGAAGAACAACTCGCGAAGACCTTCGCGCAAAGCGCCGCCTGGCTCCGTCCCGCCGCTGGCGTCGCCGCCATGGGCGGAATCGCCACCGTCGTCGCCGCCATGATCAGTGCCTCGGTCGCCGACGTCACCGGCATCGTGGCCGGTTCCGCCGCCATTCTCGGCACCTTCGTCGCCTTCGGCCAACGCGGAAAAGTTCTCCGCGCCTACGAAAAAGAAATGGACGCGAAACGCGTCGAGTTGGTCGCCGCGATCGAGCAACAGATGGAGCAAGCGATCGACCTTTTCTACAAGGAAATCGCCAGCGCCTTCCAGCCGCTGACAGATTTCTGCGCGACCGAACGGAAACGGTATGAGCCCTTGCTCAAGCGCACCGAAGATCTGCAGGAAACATTCCGCAGCCTCAAACAACGGGTCGCCTAGTGTGCGGACCGCGGTGACGATAAGATTGCGCCCGGCCTAACCGCGCACGCCCCCGGTCATTCTGAGCGGAGCGAAGCGGAGTCGAAGGATCTCCCAGTCGCGGGCATGGGCACGCTAACGCGAATGGACATTCCACGCCGCGTTTCGCCCCTCGTTCCCAAGTTGAACTTGGGAATGCACTTTGCCCGGAAGCTGCGCTTCCACCATTTCCGTCCTCCATGCGCAGGTGCCGTCTTGCGCGTGGGATGCCGCTCCTGCGCTGCGATCACCCGCGGTGAGCGAAGCTCAGCTTCGGAAGAGATGCATTCCCAAGTGCAACTTGGAAACGAGGAAAACTTGGGAACGAGGAAACTTGGGAACGAGGAAACACGAGGGCGCCGAACGGCAGGCGAAACTACTTCTTCTTCCCCGCCGTCTCCTGCGCGAGCCGTTGCTGATTGGCCTGCGCCTGGCGTTGCGCGATCACGAAGTGGTTGTTGTCGCCGTAGCTGCGCCACGGACCGGCCGGGACATCGCGCACCTCCACGAATTGCCAGTCAGTCACGTCGGTTGATTGCAGGCCGAGGTAATCCCGCACCGCCGGCGAAATATCGAGCCCGGCGCCGCGGTTCAAGTTCGGCTTCGGCCGTTCGTTTTGGAAGACGTATTGGAAGTGATCGGTGCGGAATGGGCCGCAGTCTTCCCACTGCGCGTAGCAGACGCGGTTGCCTTTTCGAATCGCCAGCCAGCGGCCTTTGCAGACCGATTGTCCTTGCGCGATGAAATCGCGCTTAAACCAAGGAATGACCAGCGCCGACTCCGGTTTGAAACGCCCGTGCGTCACGTCGTTATATGGCAGCGCGATGTAAAACGGATTCTGACGCGGCACAAATGAGGCCGGGATATAATTCTTCCTCGATCCCGCGTCGGGCGTGTCGTAGCCGCCGTAACTGGACGACCAATTCGCGTCCCAAGAGCTTTTCGTGTTCGGCACCGGGTTGTTGGCGGTCGGCTGCTCACCAATCCAGAAAACAGTCGTGACGATGTTCGTTTTCCAAGGGTAACGCTGCGTGCTCGTGCGCGAGGAAGTCGGCACAAAGACCTGCGGTTCCACCTTCAGCATCGCCTGCTCCCGCAGCTTCATCGCGTACTTGGCGAAGTCGGCCGCGCTTTCGTAGGGCGATTGCGCGAATAATGCAGCGCTGGCGCCCAACCAAAGCAGACAAAATGCTAAAAATCTTCTCATTGAGCGATATGCAGGGTCTTCCTTTTATCCGAATTCTCCGCGACCGGCAAGCCGGTTTTCCCCTCCAAGGGCTCGCGACTGCCTGTCGGACAAATAACCTAGCAGCATCCATTCCACCGCTCGCCGGAACCGGCGATGGAGCCGGCCCGCCCCCGGGCCGAAGGATCAAACGCGCCACCAACCTTCGGCGCGAGGGCGCGCCGGCTCCAAGCTAAATCCGGCTCAGCACCGTATCTTTTTTAAAATGCCGATCATCCAACTCCGGATAATCGAGCGTAAAATGCAGCCCGCGACTCTCCTTCCGGCTCAGCGCTGAATCCACGATCAAAGCCGCCACCGTGGCCAGGTTACGCAGTTCCAACAGATCCACCGTGATCTTAAAATTCCAGTAAAACTCCCGGATCTCGCGCTGCAGATTCCGCAGCCGATGGCTCGCGCGCTGGAGCCGCTTGTCCGTCCGAACAATCCCGACGTAGTCCCACATCAAACGCCGGATTTCGTCCCAGTTGTGATAGATGACGACCAGCTCATCGGCGTTCTGCACATCGCCTGTCTCCCAAGGCGGGAGGGAGATCGCCCGCACCGCATGACCGGGCGGCTGCGCTTTTACCATCGCCTCACATGCCCGATGCGCCACCACGCTGCCTTCCAAAAGTGAATTACTCGCCAGCCGATTCGCCCCATGGAGGCCAGTCGAGGCCACCTCGCCGATTGCGTACAACCCGTCCAGGGTCGTCGCCCCATTCACATCCGTCTTGATCCCACCGCATTGATAATGCGCTGCCGGGACCACCGGAATCGGCTCCTTCGTCATATCGATCCCGAACTGAAGACACGTCTCGTAAATATGCGGAAACCGTTCACGCAGAAACTCCGCCGGCTTGTCCGTGATATCGAGGTAAACGCACTTCGCGCCCGTCCGTTTCATCTCCGCATCGATCGCCCGAGCCACGATATCGCGCGGCGCCAGCGAACCCTGCGGATGCGCCTGCCGGACAAAGTCCTCCCCCTGTTCATTCCGCAAAACCCCGCCTTCACCGCGCACCGCTTCCGAGATCAGGAACGACTTCGCCAGCGGATGAAACAAACACGTCGGGTGAAACTGGATGAACTCCATGTTCGCGATCGCCGCGCCCGCGCGCCAGGCCATCGCCACTCCGTCGCCCGTCGCGATGTCCGGGTTGGTTGTATAAAGATAGACCTTCCCGCAACCACCAGTTGCCAACACGAGACGATCCGTCCGCACTGTTTCGACCACAGTCGTCACTTCATCGAGCACATAAACGCCGAGGCAGCGCTCCTCTGTCGCGTAGCCGAGCTTGCCCGCGGTGATCAAATCCACCGCCATGTGATTCTCCAGCAGATCCACCTGCGACGCGCGGCCGAGTTCCATTAGTAAAGTCCGCTCGATCTCCTGCCCTGTGACATCGGCCACATGCAAAACACGCCGTTTCGAGTGCCCGCCTTCGCGTCCCAAATCCGGTTCGCGATGCCCCGCAACCTCACGCTCATCAAAATGCAGCCCGATCTCCTGCAGTTCCCGAATCCGCGCCGGCCCTTCGGTCACGATCGTCCGCACCGCATCCTCATCACAAAGTCCCGCGCCAGCCTCCAGCGTGTCGCGCACATGGAGTTCGAAAGAATCCTCGCTACTCGTGACGCAGGCCACGCCACCCTGCGCCCAAGCCGTGTTCGAATCCGCGCCTTTCCGCTTCGTAATCACCGCCACGGAACCATGCTGCGCAGCCTTCAGTGCAAAACTCAGGCCGGCAATCCCGCTCCCGATCACCACGAAATCGTATTCTTTCATCCGAGTCGCAGGTTATCGATCAAGCGCGTCTTGCCAAAGTAAACCGCCACCGCCAGCAGCGTATTCGCGTTCGCCATCTCCTGCGCCTGCAACGTTTCGGCGTCCACTGCGTCCACGTAATCGATCCGCGCGCCGGCTGCCGCGCCGATTTGTCGGCAAATTTGTTCCACCAACCGCGCCGCCGATTTCTCCCCGCCGCGAAACGCTTCCGCCGCCGCGAGTAAGGCCGCCCGCAACACCGGCGCCTGCGCCCGTTCCTCCGCGCTCAGATATTGATTCCGCGAACTCAGCGCCAGCCCATCCGGCTCCCGCACCGTCGGCACGCTGATGATCTCGATCGGAAAGTTCAAATCGCGCACCATCCGGCGGATGATCGCCAACTGCTGAAAATCCTTCTCGCCAAAAACCGCCGCGTCCGGCGCCAGCAGGTGAAAAAGCTTCGTCACCACCGTGCATACGCCCTCGAAATGTCCCGGCCGCGACTCCCCGCAAAGCGTCCGCGAAAGCGCCGATTCCTCCACCGTCACCGAGCGCTCCGCAAAGTACATCTCGTTAGGCACCGGCCGAAAGAGCAGAGCGACACCCGCGTCACGACAATGCTTCTCATCGGCCTCCTCCGGCCGCGGATACCGTTCAAAGTCAGCCCCAGGCTCGAACTGCAGCGGGTTCACGAAAATGCTCACCGCCACCTCGCCCTCCGCACCTGCCGCTTGCCGGGCGACCCGGATCAACTCTAAATGCCCGCGATGCAACGCACCCATCGTCGGTACGAGCACCCGCCGCGGGGGCGATCCGCGGCGCTGCGCGGCCAATTCTGAGACAGTAGAAAAAATCTGCACCCGGATGAGGATTGCTGCGCGCGCCCGAGACGCGCTGTCCACGACATTATGAAAGCGAGTGGACGTGCCAAGCGGATTCAAACATCGCGTCGCGCCTGCCTCCGTGGCAACCTCCCGAAGACACGCCCGCAGTGATGCACGCCACCGACTCCGCTTTCCTCTCTCTTCTCCTGATCACGGCCCTGGCGGCGGCCGTGCCGCTTTTGCTGAGCCGCTTCCGCGCGATTCGACTCCCGCTCGTAGTCGGCGAAATCATCGCCGGCATCATCATCGGTAAGAGCGGATTCAATCTCGTCCACCACACGCCGATTCTCGATTTTCTGGCCGAGTTCGGATTCACCTTTCTCATGTTTCTCTCCGGCCTCGAAGTCAGCTTCGGCGCCCTTTCCAACTCCCTCCGCGATGGCAAAAACCGCTTTCGCCTAACCGGTCCGGTCCCGCTCGCTCTGCTCAGTTTTTGCCTCACGCTTCTGCTCGCTCTCGGTGCCGGATTCCTCCTCCAGCGCACCGGCATGACGCGGAATGCCATCCTCATGGGCCTCATCCTGAGCACGACTTCACTCGGCATCGTCGTTCCCATCTTGAAAGAGCGCGGCATGAACGCCACCCCCTACGGCCAGCTCCTGCTCATCTCCGCCTTGGTCGCCGATTTCGCCACGCTCCTCCTTCTCAGCATCACGATCGGCATCATCAGCCAGGGATTCGGCTTCGAGGTTCTGCTCTTCCTCGTCTTGCTCGCCACCTTCCTCGTCGCGGCGCGCGTCGGCCAATGGGCGAAGCGCATCCCCGGTCTCGCCCGCACCATCGACGAACTTTCCCACGCCACTGCCCAGCTCAAAGTCCGCGGCGCCTTCGCCCTCATGGTCATCCTCGTCGTCCTGGCGCAGTCGTTAGGCGTCGAAGTCATCCTCGGCGCTTTCCTGGCCGGCGCGATCGTGAGTTTGATCGGCGGTGAAGACAAAACGCTCCTCCGCGAAAAGCTCGACGCCATCGGTTACGGCTTCCTCATTCCGATCTTCTTCATCGGAGTCGGCGCCAATTTCGATCTCGGGGCTCTCCTCGCCTCGCGCAGCGCGCTCCTCCTCGTTCCGATCCTGATCGTAGTCGCGTATCTCGTAAAATTGCTGCCTGCCCTCGTTTTCCTCCCGCTCGTCGGCTGGCGCAAAAGCCTTGCCGCCGGTGCGCTTCTCTCCTCGCGTTTGTCGCTCGTCATCGCCGCCTCCGCCATCGCTCTGCAGCTCGATCTCGTCAGCACCGCCACCAATTCCGCCATCATCCTCCTCGCCATCGTCAGTTGCACGCTCTCGCCCATTTTGTTTAACCGACTTCTTCCTGCGCAAAGCGGACCGCAGCGCGGCGGCGTGGTCATCCTCGGCACCGGACAACTCGCCATGCTGCTGGGGCAGCGCCTCAAGCAAGCGGGCGAAGAAGTCATCTTCATCGGACCCGATTCCGAGCAACTCCGCCACCTTTCCGCCATCGGCTTCCGTAGTTCCCCTGGCGACCCGGAGGCCCCTCAAGTCCTGGAAAAAGCCAGCCTCGCGGAAGCGCGCGGTCTCATCGCCGTGAGCGAATCCTCCACCTTGAACCTCGCGATCTGCCGTGTCGCGCGCGAAAAATTCAACCTGCCCGCGATCATCGCGCGCGCCGACGAGCCGGAGATCATCGAGCAACTGGCCGCACTGAACGTCAACGTCGTCCAGCCCGGCATGGCCGTCGCGCTCGCCCTGGAAGGCGCGCTCCATTTCCCTTCCGCCTTCGGCATGATGATGAACCAAGGCGGCGGCGTCTCCATGATCGATGTTCGCCTAACGAATAGTGAGCTCGCCGGGCGTCCCCTCCGCCGGATCAAGATCGCCGGCAGCGCGCGCGTCGTCGGGGTGCAGCGCGATGGCGAAGTCATGGTCCCGCACGGCGAAACCGTGATCCAGTTGCGCGATACATTGGTGCTGATCGGCCCACCAGAAGCCTTGACCGAAGCGCGGGAACAACTCCATCCGGCAGGCCCGCCGCCCCCTTAAGATGACGAGAAACAAGTGCCGGCCCGTGGACAATTCCTTGGTGCATATGCACCAAGGAATTGTCCCTCTCCATAAACAAAATTTCGGCTAGCGCTCCAGCCAGATCGCCTGGCGGCCGAAACGAAAACGCGCCGCGCCAAAATCCTTCCAGCCCGCTTCGTTCGCCAGCCGGCCTAATTCCTCAAAAGAAAACGCTCGCCGCGCCGACATCCTTCCGTCTTGGAAAGTCATTCGATCGCGAAAGATGAGCGCCGTCAGCAAATCCACGCCCACCGTCAAGAGCCAGCCCCGCCGCAAATCCGAGATGAGAACATGGCAGCGCGATAATTCTCGCGCGCGCCGCAGCAGTCGCACCGCATCTTCCTCGCTGAAATGATGCAGTGCGAGCGAGCAGATCACGATATCGAACGGCTCAGCCGCTTCGAAAGTCAGCACGTCAGCGCATGCGCAAGCGATCTCGGGATAATCCGCGCTCAACCGCCGCGCGGTCTCAATCGTGCCCGGCTGAAAATCAACCGCCACGATCTCCGCCACTGCGCCGACTCTCCGCGCATAGTCGGCCACGAGCCGCGGAATATCTGCGGAACCAGTCGCCAGATCGAGAACACGCACGCGCTCGCCGCCACGAATCCACCGTTTCATGAAACGCGTCACAATCCGGTAGCCGCCGAAGTAGCGGTTCAGCCCGCGCAGACTCTGCAGAGCGGCATCGAGTTCCGCGGGCGACGCATCCGGCCGGTCCATCAGCTCCGGCTCCGAAGCTGTGAACTCTCTCTCCATGGAAAAGGTTACGTCAGAAACTTGCCCCAGGATTCAGGCAACTGCGCCGTCTCTACGTCGCTTGCAATCCGCCCTTCGAACTCCGGACGGAAAGACGTGCTCGTGCCGTAAACCATGATCAGGTCTTCCGAGCCTTCCACCCGAACGGCGTGCGCCACTCCCGGCGGAATGACGACACCGACGTTGTTGCTCCCGCGGTGATTGTCGCCGTCGATGATCAGCCGCATCGTCCGCGCCGGCATCCCTTCGCGCGCCTCGCGTAAAATCATTTCGGCCACGCCCTGCACGAAAAACATCACATCCCATTGTTCTTCGGCGTAGCGACGTAACGAGTAATCCGGTTGCTCATCACGAAAGATTTTCTGGAACCATTCCTCCGGCTTTTCGTCCTGCGGGATGCTCGGCGGATGAATGTGAAAACCCTTCGCGGTCTGGGCAAACATCCGCGCCGTCGCCCATTGCGCGGGCCAGAATCCGATCTGCCCGAGCACGCCTTCTTCCCGCCGGGCGAACTCGCCAAAAATTCCCCGATGCCGTTGCGGATGCACCGTGCGCGAAAACACTTCCACGCCCGGAATCCAGACTGCGCGCAAATCCGCCGACGTTCCATCCGCGGCCAGCAATTGTCCCGCTTCGATCCCGTCCTTCGCCAGCCGGTCCGCTACTTCGGAGGGCGAGTAATCCCGTGTCACCAAGGCCTTTCGCGCGCCCGAAGAAAGCCCTGCCCAAAGTTCGTCGTCGTTTTTGCTCATAGGATATCTGCACTTGGAGTCGGCCCGCCCTCGGGCCGAAGGGTGGTGTGTTCGCTTTTTCAAAGTTCGGCCCGGGGGCGGGCCGACTCCATTACTACCGGCTCCACCATAACCATCTCCGACTGACATTATATTGATTGAACCGCCCTGCAGGCAAAATTACGCTGCCCCGCCCGGCGGCCGGCTGCGTGCCGCCCTTCCTGCATGCTCGATTTCTGCATTTACCTTTTGTACCGCGCGGGCACCGGGCTTCTGCGTCTGGTTCCGTTGCCGCTGGTCTTTCGTTGCGGTGAAATCGGCGGTCTCCTCGCCTGGTTGTGCTCGCGCAAGTATCGTCGGCTCGCCCGCCGCAATCTCGCGATCACCTTCGGCGACGAAAAAAACGACCGCGAGCTCCGCCAACTCACACGCCGCCATTTCCAACGCCTCGGCGCAAATCTGCTCAGCAGCGCGAAAATTGGCTCCATGTCGCTGGATGAGGTTGCCGGCTGCGTCACGCCAGAAGGCGAAGACGTCATGCACCGCGAACTGCGCGCCGGCCGCGGCGTTGTCCTGGTCTTGAGCCATCTCGGCAGCTGGGAACTCTTCGCCCAAGTCTTCCCGCGCTACTTCGGTTACGTCCGCATCAGCACCGTCTTCCAGGCTCTCGGCAACCGCTTCATCGACG
Source organism: Chthoniobacterales bacterium (assembly GCA_038258815.1). GTDB lineage: Bacteria > Verrucomicrobiota > Verrucomicrobiia > Chthoniobacterales > UBA10450 > JACCTI01. The sequence goes on along the minus strand of JBBSPM010000011.1, from coordinate 50,767 downwards.
CCGATGTGCGCCGGCTCCGCGCGCGCTCCGGGGTCGAATTATTCGATCGCCGGGAAGGCTTTCACGCACCGATCGAATTGCTGCGCGGCGGCGGCATCGTCGGCGTTTTGGCCGATCAACATGCGGGCGACAATGGCTTGTGGACGCCGTTCTTCGGACGGCTCGCCTCCACCACTCCGCTGCCCGCGCTGCTCGCGAAACGCACTCGCACCGCGGTCATCAGCGCCGCCATTCACACCACCGGTCCCGGACGCTGGCGGATGATTTTTACTCCACCGCTCGAGACCCCAGACGATTCCGTTTCCACCCTCACGGCGAAAGCCAATCGCGTCATCGCGGATCAAATCCGGCAATCGCCCGAAGACTGGTTCTGGGTCCACAACCGCTGGAAAACACCGCGCCCAAACTTCCTCCTCTCGAAATACAAACGCGGCGTCTATCTTGGAGCCGGCCCGCCCCCGGACCGAACTTTGAAAAGCGCACCCACCTCCATTCGGCCCGAGGGCGGGCCGACTCCACTGCAACCCTTCCGCATCCTCATCCGCAGCACTAATTGGTTAGGCGACAGCGTCATCAGTGCCGCCGCCGTCCGCGCGATCAAGCATGGCCGCCCCGACGCGCACATCACCATCGCCGCGCCGGCCAAGATCGCACCAGTCTGGAAACTGGTGCCGGAAGTGGATGAGATTCTCCTGCTTCCCTCGCGTTCGCTCTCCTCCACGGCCAGCCTTTTGCGCAAACAAGAAGCCTTCGACGTTGCCATTCTTTTTCCAAATTCACTCCGCAGCGCGATCGAGGTTTGGCTCGCAGGAATTCCGCGGCGCGTCGGCTATCGCGGTCACTCTCGGGCATGGCTGCTGAATCAGATCGTGCCGGAATCGGAATGGCGCGGCCCGATCAGGCATCAGATTCACCATTACTTGCATCTCGCTGAATCCGTTGGAGCCGATCTCACCACTGTGCCGGAGCCATCATCGCCGCAGACCACCAACGCGTCTTCACCGATCAAGATCGGCCTTTGTCCCGGCGCGGAATACGGCCCGACGAAACGCTGGCTCCCGGAGCGTTTCGCGGAAGCCGCCGCTGCGGTCTCAGCTGAGCGATCCGTGCAATGGATCCTCTTCGGCACGGCCGCCGAAGTAGAAATTGGAAAACCAATCGCCGACGCGCTCGGCGACCTTTGCGTCAATCGCATCGGCCAGACCACGCTCGAGGAGTTGATCGCCGAACTCCGCGAATGCCGACTCTTGCTCACCAACGACACCGGCACCATGCACCTCGCCACGTTGCTCGGCGTTCCCGTGGTCGCGATCTTCGGTTCCACGGAAGACCGCCTCACCGGCCCGCTTGGCGAAGGCCATACCGTCATCCGTCACCACGTCGCGTGCAGTCCGTGCTTCCTCCGCGAATGCCCCATCGACTTCCGTTGCATGAATAGCGTCACGTCCGAAGAAGTCGCGGCGGCGGTCCTCGTGAAATTGTCGTGACTGCGCCATTCGCGTGCGGCGCGCGCGTGATTTCTGGGGAGCGCACGCTTGCAGCGTGCTGGCGATGGTATTCTGCCATCGCGAACTTTCTCTGAGCATTCTTGTGGCAAGACGTTTTTTCTCTCCGTGACGCGTCGCAATCAAAGTTCGTGCTCGCAGAATGCGAGCACCAGCACGCTGCAAGCGTGCGCTCCCCAGAACAGACCCGTCGCGCCGGGCGTTACGCCACATTGCGCCGCGACCCGCGTTCGTGCCAGGATTGGCCTTGGGGTCCCACGAACAATTACTGCAAATGGTTCCACGTCTGTGAGCACGAATCGCATCACGACGGCCAGATCAAATGGATTAAAGGCCGTCTTCCGGGCGCGGCGGTCGCGGCGGACTGACAACTGGTCGAACGCTCGCATATACAATGTAGCCACAAACCCATTGCGTGCGCCGCCTCTTCCGCCCGATGCTCCCCGCATGGTCACGAGCGACGCCCCGCGCATTCGCACCGAAGTGCAGGTGATGTTTTTCGACACCGATTGCGCCGCCGTCGTGCATAACATTGCCTACCTCCGCTTCATCGAAATCGCGCGCACCCTCCTCGCGGCGGACCTCGGTATGAGCCTCGCCCAAATGGCCACCGACCAAAGATATCCGATCGTCGTCCGGACCGAGATCGATTACCGCCGACCGGCAAAATTAGGCGACCAACTCGTGATCGAAGGATGGCTTGATCAACTGGAACGCGTTCGCTTTTGGTGCGCTTTCCGCATCGTTCGCCCGGCGGATGGCACCGTGATCGCGGATTGCCGGCAAATGCTGGCGATCATCGAAATGCCATCGGGAAAGCTGCTTCGCCTGCCGGACGATTGGCAAAAATACCGCGCCTGAAGGCTCGCCCGCATCTCCGGTTGAAAAAATGCCGCAGCCGCCTACCGTCCCGGTTCACTTTTCCAGGAACTTTATTATGTCGCAGCATCGCAGTCTCAAAGGGGCCAGCACCATCAAGGCCAAGCGCAACGTCCTCAAACGTTTCGAGCGCGTCGAGCTCCTGAAGAAGCGCGGCGAGTGGAAAGACGGCGCGAAAGTCCTCGGCCTCCCGAAGACCAAGCCAGACGCGTAGCGGCAATAATGGAGTGTGGGAGTAATGGAGTGCTGTCTACAGGCGCTTCACCACTCCATTACTCCGGCACTCCATCACTCCAATTCTCATGCGCCTGAACCGCTTTCTCGCTGCGGCCGGCGTCGGCTCTCGCCGTCATTGCGATGAATTGATCGCCGCGGGGCGAGTCACGATCAATGGCCGCGTGGTCACAGACTTCAGTGTGCAACCGGCCGAGACCGATCACGTCAAAGTCGGGAGCAAAATGGTGCGCGTGGAGCGGAAGCTGAATCTCGTTCTCAACAAACCCGCTGGCTTCGTCTCCACCCGCAGCGATCCAAACGCGCGCGACACCATCTTCGATCTTCTGCCGGCCAGCGGTCCGCGGCTCTTCAATGTCGGGCGGCTCGACACGCAAAGTGAAGGCCTCCTGATTTTCACGAACGATGGCGATCTCGCGCAACGTCTGACCCATCCGCGTTACAAAGTGGATAAGGAATACGAGGTCACACTGGATCGCACTTGGGAGCCGGAATTGGCGGCGAAGCTTTTGCGCGGCGTGTATCTCGATGGCAAACGGGCCAAGCTGGAACGGGTCTTTCCTCTGAAGGCAAATCTCGTCCGCGTCCTTTTGCGGCAGGGAATTAACCGACAAATCCGCCGCATGTTTTACGAAATCGGCTACGAAGTGACTCGGCTGGTGCGCACGCGCATCGGCAATCTTCGGCTCGAGAATCTGCCTCGCGGTCATTGGCGGCCGCTCACGGCGAGCGAGCTGAAGTCGCTCGATCCGCAATCCGCGCGAGCGCGCGCGCCCGGTAGGGATGCCGCGCTGCGGCGTCCAAAACGCGCGGCCAGCGTGTAGAACGCCCGAACGTCCTTAGCGCGAGAGTCACCGCTTGGACATCGCAGCGCGATGTCCCTACCCTTCCGCTTCCGCGCGCAAAATCTCGAGCGGCGGCTGCGTCCCGATCCCGCGGCTGGTGAAAAGCCCAACCATTACTGTCAACGCGCTGACCGCAAACATCGCGACCGCCAAGGGCCAGAGCGAAGGGTTGTAATCCAGCTTGAAAACAAACCGCGCCAGCGCCCAGCTTGATGCGACCGCGAGAAGAATCCCCGTCCCGCTGGAGAGCACACCCAGCATGAAATACTCCGCGCACAAAATCTGGTAAATCTGCCTGCGCGACGCCCCGAGCGTGCGCAGCAACACGCTCTCTTTTAAACGTTGGTAACGTCCACTCCAGATCGTGCTCCCGAGCACGATCAACCCTGCGCCGACCGTGAAAAGCGACATCACACGAATGACGAGCGCGACCTTCGAGAGAATGGAATCCACCGTCTGAATCACTGAGGTGAGATCGAGCGCGGACACATTCGGAAATTTTGCCACCACCGCGCTCTGCAGTCGCGCGGAAGCCGCCGCATCCGGCACCCGACTTACGAGCACGCCAAACGTCGGCGCGTTCTCCAGCACACCCGCGGGGAAGACGACAAAGAAGTTCGTCTGAAAACGCTTCCAATCGATCTCGCGCGTACTCGCGATGCGCGTGCGGATCGGGATGCCCTGGACATCGAAGACCAGTTCGTCGTCAATTTTCGCGTCGAAATCGCGCGCGATTTCCTTGTCGAGCGAGATCGGAATCAGGTCGCCAGGCTGGTAGCTTTCGACTCGCCCGATCCATTTCCCAGCAACGATTTTCTCCGTTTCCGCAAGTGTCTCGCGATAGGTGGAACGGTATTCACGCTGCAATTGCCACTCGGGAATCTTTCGTGCCGGATCGGCCAGGATGTCTGCCGTCTTCCGGCCTTTGACCTCCGCCAACCGCATCGTGACGATGGGCGCTTCCTGGATGACCGGCAGCCCTAACGAGCGCACCAGATCCGCGACGCCTACACTTTGATCGGGCTGAATATCGAAAAGGAAAATATTCGGCTGATCCGCCGTCCCGATGGAGCGGAACTGCGTGAGCAGCACTTCGCGCGAGAGATAAAGATTGAGGAGCAGAAACGTCCCCAAGCCTAACGACACCGTCAGGAGCAGCGTCCGATTGTTCGGCCGATAAAGATTCGCCAGCCCTTGCCGGAGCGCGAAGCTCCAGCGGTGCGGGAAAAATTTCCGCACCAGCACGATGAGCAGTTTCGCCATGGCCGCGAAGATCCCGACGGCGACCCCGAGCGCAGCGGCAAAGATGAGACCACGCAGCACTGTCTCGGACTGCGCGATCGCAAAGGCGGTCACGCTCACCGCCATCAGAAAATAGACTAGCGCCACTGGCCAATCGAAGTGGCGGCGGCTCGCCTCGCCCACCTCCGATCCGCGCAAGATCAGCAGCGGCGAAACATGGCGGAAGCGCAGTAACGCCGGCATGGCGAAGAGCACGCAAATGCCGAAGCCGATCAACATTCCGGTCACAATCGGAGCCCACGCGATCGAACTCGAAATCGCGATCGGCAGGAAGCTCTTCAGGATGACCGGAAAGACGCGCTGCAAGACAAGACCGAGTGCGGCGCCCGCGGTCGCGCCGATGAATCCCATCGCTGCCGCTTGGAGCAAATAAACGATCACCGTGCTGCGTGCCGAGGCTCCCAGGCAACGCAAAATCGCCGCCGTCCGATGCTTCTGTTGCAGGTGAGCCTGGATCGCGCTCGCCACACCCACCGCTCCGAGCAGGAGCGAGATGAAGCCGACGAGATTGAGGAAGCGATAGAGATTTTCCAACGCCTCCCCGAGGTCCTTTTTCCGCGACGCGACCGTATCGAAATCGAGCCCGAGCTGCTGCATTTGCGGACCCAGCCTGGCCATCCTCGTTTCCATGTCTTCGCCCGCGGGAAACTTCACGTAATTCCGGTAGCGGGCGATGCTGCCGGGTTTCAGCAATTCCGTTCGCGCCAGATCCTGCAGCGGCAGATAGACGCGCGGCGAGAGAGAGCCGGCAGCCGACGCTTCACCGGGCACTTTCTTGAGTGCACCCGCGATCGTGAATACGACCTCCCCGATCTTGATCGTGTCGCCGGGCTGGGCGCCGAATTGGATGAGCAAGCTTTCGTCCACCACCGCGCGCCCACCGGCGCGAAAATCCTGCGCCGCGGCTGAGGGGTCGGTCTCCATCGGGCCGTAAAATGGAAAGTCGCCGCCGAGCGCTCTCGCACTGATAAGACGCGTTCCCCCGCCCTTGGGGAAAACCGCCATGGTGCTGAAGCGGACCTCGCGCGCCTGCGGGGAGCCTAACGAATGCATGAGCGCCTCCTGTTCTGGAGTGAACGCTCGCGACGACGCGACCACCAAATCCGCGCCGACCAGCGTCCGCGCCTGATCTTCGATTCCCTGCGAAAGGCTGGCGCGAAACGATCCGATGCTGACCAGCGCCGCAATTCCCAGCGTGATGGAAATCGAGAACACCAACAGCCGACGCCGGCTCGATCGGCTATCGCGCCACGCCATCCGAAAAAGGAAAAGCTTCACCGAATGACTCCTGAAACGAAAGCCGCGTGAGGTCGCCGCACTTGAGGCGTAGCACAGGCATCTTGCCTGTGGGGAGACCGGGCGTCTCGCCCGGTCATCGCAAACGCCGGGCAAGATGCCCGACGTCCCCACAGGCGAGACGCCTGTGCTACAGCAGAGGTAGCGCTCGTAGCGCTCATACCATTTCCCCACTACGCAGTCGGATGGTGCGCGCTGTTAACTTGGCCACTTCCTGATCGTGCGTGACCAGAACGAGTGCAGTGCCGGCACTACGGTTCAGTTCCAGCATGATCTCAATGATTCCGGCGCTCGTCTCCGCATCCAGGTTTCCCGTCGGTTCGTCCGCGAAGAGAATTTTTGGTCGGTTGATGAACGCACGCGCCAGCGCCACGCGTTGCTGTTCGCCGCCGGAAAGCTGAGTCGGGTAATGATCCACCCGCGCGGCGAGTCCAACGCGTTGCAAGAGATCCAGCCCCACCGATTTCGCGGTGCGATCGCCGCGCAGTTCCATCGGCACGGTGACATTCTCCAAGGCGGTCAGCGTGGGGATGAGCTGGAAATTTTGGAAGACGAAGCCGACATGCTGATTGCGCGTGAGTGCGCGCTCATCCTCGCTCATGTCCGCGAGCGGCTCGCCGTTTAACAAGACGGAGCCCGAAGTCGGCCGATCGAGCCCGGCGCACAAGCCGAGCAGCGTCGTCTTGCCACTCCCCGATGGGCCGAGGATCGAGCAGGTGGCGCCTTGCGGGAGCTCGAAGGAAATGTCTTTCAACACCGTGAGGCGACCCGCGCCGGTGGTGTAACTTTTTGTGAGCTGCTGGACGCGCAGGATCGGGATGGCGGACATTGACGGTGGGTGCGGGCTGGCCTTGCTTACGCGATCATGGTTCGCTTCGCATGAAAAAATTGACGCCGATAATCTGCGGCGCGCTCTGTCTTTCGCTCCTGGCGAGGATCGACGCTGCGACGCCGGTGGAGACACCCGCGGTAAAGAAGACGGTCGTCTTTTTAGGCGACAGCCTTAGCGCCGGACTGGGCGTGAAACCGCAGGAAGCGTTTCCCTCTTTGGTGGAGCAAAAGATCGAAGCGAGCGGCCTGCCCTTTGAAGTTGTAAATGCGGGTCTGAGCGGCGACACGACGGCCGGCGGATTGCGCCGGATCGATTGGCTCCTGCAACGGCCGATCGACGTGCTCATCCTCGAACTGGGCGGGAACGATGGCTTGCGCGGACTACCCGTGACCGAGATCAAATCCAACCTCCAGGCGATGATCGACAAGGCGAAGGTGAAAAACCCCGCAGTGAAGATCGTGGTCGCTGGGATTCAAATGCCGCCGAATGTGGGAGCGCAGTATGCCGAACAATTCCGACAGGTCTTCTCCGAGGTGGCGAAAGAAAACAGCGCAGCCATGATTCCGTTTCTACTCGAAGGCGTCGGCGGCGCGCGTGAGTTGAATCAGCCGGACCAAATTCACCCCAACGCCGCCGGCCACAAGATCGTGGCCGACATCGTGTGGAAGACCTTGGAGCCGATCCTCCGCGAAGGCGGTTCCACTTGAAGCTCGACGGCTGCACTGCGCTCATCACGGGCGCATCCGCGGGGCTCGGGAGCGAATTCGCCCGCCAGCTCGCACCGCGCGCGAAGGCTCTCGTTCTCATCGCACGGCGGATTGAGCGTTTGGAAGAATTGCGCACGGAACTCACCGCGAAATACCCTTCGCTCAAGGTCCATCTGCACTCGGTCGATTTGGCGAAACACAAATCAATCTCAGAGCTTTGCGATTGGCTGGAGCAGGAATCGCTCACGCCTGATTTCCTGATCAATAACGCCGGCTCCGGAGATCGCGGTGCATTTGCGACGAGTGATTTCAAACGCGTGAACGAAATGATGCAGGTCAACGTGGTCTCGCTCACATTGCTCACCCGCAAATTGCTGCCCGCGATGATAGCCGCCAAACGCGGCGCCATTCTCAACGTCAGTTCGTCCGCTTCGTTTCTGCCGATTCCCGGGATGGGCGTCTACGCGGCCACAAAAGCTTACGTGACCAGTTTCACGGAAGCGCTGCGAAGCGAAGTGCGCGGGCACGGGATCACGGTGAGCGCACTCTGCCCCGGACCGGTCCACACCGAGTTTGATAAAGTAGCAGCCCGCGCGGGTGATCGAAACGCAGTCGCTCCGGAGTTTACCTACGTCCCGACGGAACAGGTGGTCGCTGACGCATTGGCTGGAATCGAGAACGCGCACGCCATCGTGATTCCCGGTCTGGCGATGAAGATCGGGATGTCCATCGCACGGATGACACCGCTGGCCATCTTGCGGCTGGCGGCGCGCTTCGGGCGGTAGCGCAAGTTTCCAACTTGCTCCCTCGCAGAGTGCAACTTGGAAAGTCGCACCACGTCAATATTTCACCCGTAAAGCGGGGACCGGCGGCGGCAACGACGTGCCGACGTTGGATTTTACCTGTCCGATATCGGAGCCGTTGATCGAGCCGCTGACGTTCACATCCGCGCGGAAATTGTTCGCGGCGGCAGCCTGACCGGAGGAGGACTTTGTGAGGCTAACATCGGATGCGTTCACCGTTCCATTGCCGGTCGTGTCACCGAGTAGCACGCCCATCGGCACGCCCAGGTCGGCCGTGCTCGCGCCGTCGCTCACACCAGCGAGGGTGACCGTGATCCTTTGCGCATTGGTCACGCCGGTGAGATCGACGATGAGGCTACTCGTGCCGCTGCCGCTGGCCGCGGAAACACTTCCGGTTCCGGAGGTGAGGGAGGCATTGTTGAAGGTGACGGTGCCGCCGAAGGTAAAGACGACTCGGAAATCATTGGTCGCGCCGCCGGTGCGGCATTCGACGCCGGAGCTGCCGGTTAAGGGCAGGGGAATGTCGAACGTGGTCGCGCCGCCGTGGACTTTTCGGGAGACTGCGGTGTAGTTAAGAATTGAATCCGTCAGCCGCGCCAGGCAAACGCGGGTGGTGCCGTTGTAAAGGTTGAAGGTACCTCCGATGACAAGCTTGCCATCGGGTCCCACCGCCATCGCGGCAACCCTGTTGGCATTAACCACAAATGCGTTTGGCGGTGAGGTATCTACACCTGTGCCCGGGTTAAAGGTTGCATCGGTAGCTCCGCTGCTCAGGAAGCGCGCGATTCGAATTGTGGGAGAGGTAAACACTCCGCCAGCGAAGATCTTTCCATTCTGCTGCGCCAGCGAAAGCACGGTTCCGTTTATTGTTGGAGTGAAGCCCGGATCAAGAGTGCCGTCGCCGTTCAAACGCAGCAGCCGCGGTTGGCTGGCGCCGTTGAAGGAACCAAACGCTCCACCCACCAGATACTGGCCGTCCGGTGTCAGATTGAGCGCGCGAACATTGCCGTTAAATGCCGTGCCTGTCGCAGTAGTGAAAGCCGTGTCACGAGCTGCCGTCGTCGCATCCACACGCACGATGCGATTGACCGTCATTCCGTTGTAGGCCGTAAAGAATCCTCCGATAACCGGACCGGCGTTGCCATTAGGCGCCGCAATGGCGCGCGCACTGCCATCGAAGCCTGTGCCGGGGTCGAACGTAGTGTCGAGCGAGCCAGTGGGCGTCAGTTTGGCCAGTCCCGCTCGCGGCGTTCCATTTACACTTAGGAAATCGCCGACGATATAAGTATTGCCAGCGCTATCCTGCGTCATGGCCCAGACCTGGTTATCCGGGCCGGTACCAGGATCGAAGGTCGGATCGATGGTACCGTCCGCATTCAAGCGCGCCACGCGACCACGCGCCGTGCTATCGATCACGCCAAACAGACCTGCGATCATGATTTTTCCATCAGGCTGAATTAAGATCACTCGCACCGTGCGATTCGTGCCTACGGTCACGCCGAAGGTGTGATCGATCGAGCCATCGGTGTTGAAACGGACAAGGTTGTCATGATGCTCACCGCTGATCGAAGTGAAATATCCACCGGCCAAAACCTTGCCGTCGCTCTGGACTGCGACCCCCCGTATTTCCGGGAAATTATCCGCCACGCCGGAAGGAGCAAAAACGGTATCCAGAACTCCGTTTGCATCGACAAGGGCAATGCTGTTGCGATCGACGCCATTGTAGGTCGCAAAGGTTCCGCCGACAAAAATCTTGTTGTCCGCCGACCGAATGGCAAAACATTCCGCCCCAAATGCGACTCCGGTGCCGATACTGGTGTCGAATGTGCCGTCGCGTGTTCCGTTCGTGTTCAGGCGCACGATTCCCTGTGTTGTGTCGGTGCCGAGGGTACGAAATCGTCCACCGACAAGCAGCTTCCCGTCCGGCTGCTGTGCGACACCTTGGATGTCCCCTGTGTCCGCATAAGCCGCGAATGACGCCGTGTTAAAACCTGCATCTACTGCTCCGTTCGCAGCAGCAAGTCGCACGATATTGCTGCGCGGAAAGCCGCTAAAGCTGGTGAAGTTGCCGAAGACAATGATATCATCACCGGCTTGCACGAACAGGCCGCCGACATGGTCAGGCGTAGTCGCCGTTCCAGGGGTAAACGTATTGTCATAACTCCCGTCCGTATTCAGTCGCACCAGACCGGGAACAGCATTCCCGTCAAATTGGTCGAACACACCCGCGATGACGACCTTGCCGTTGAATTGCCTGACCGCGTAGTTTCCGGCCGTTAGATCCGGGTTCGCGGTGTTGTTAAGACCGGCACCGGGATCGTAGCTGGCGTCGAAGCTCCCATCTCCATTGAAACGCGCCACGCCGGAACGCGGGACGTTTGTCGCAGCGCCAGTGATGATGAAGAAAAAATTGCCGGTGACCACGGTCTTACCATCCGCCTGGAGCACCACCGAATTCACAAAGCCAGGGTTAAGCGTACCGCCGGTACCGTCAAAGGAGCCATCAAACGAGATGACGCGACTGGGATCGAATGCGGCATCGAGCGAGCCGTCACTATTCAGGCGCGCAATGCCGGCGTCCCGCGTGACCCCATTGACCGTCGAAAATCCATTGAAGATAATCAGCTTGCCGTCCGGTTGCCGAGTCATTCCGAGGGCTCCGCCATCTGGCCCGGCCCCCGGGTCGAATGTGCCATCGAGGGTGCCGTCCGGGTTGAGCCGCGCCACGCTTTGACGGGTGACGCCATTCACTTTGGTGAAGAATCCGCCGATGAGCAGCTTACCATCCGGCTGCAAGATCGCAGCTGTGACATCGCCATTGGTGATGGCTCCCGGATTAAACAATGGGTCGAGCCCGCCATTGGTCTCGATCGTGCCCGGCTGGAGCGTTTGGATCGTGAGTTTATCCGCCGCGACGAAGCCGGCTAATCCTGTCACTCCCGGCACTGACGTCGTGTCGGCGCTCGTGGGATTGATGAAGCTCACCTTGGCGCCGAACATCTGGCCGGGCGGCAGCGAATTTGCCGGCAGGGTAAACGAGGTCGCGGTGGCGGCCAACTGCTGCTCGGGGAATCCATTGATGTCCAGGTCGATGAAAGCACCCGGCAGCGCCCCGGTGAAGGAGTTCCAGGTGAGGGTGAAACTTTGCGCGGGATTGATCACCAAATTGCCGCCGCTCCATGAAGTATTGGTGAGACTGGGCGCGTTTGGGTAGGCATCTGGCGTCACGCCCAGAGTGGCATTGAAGGTCGTGGCTGGCGCGGTCACCGTCGGCATGGCAAAGGTGTAGCTTCCATTCTGGAACGCGGCGTCGAGCGACGGTTTGTCGGAAAAATCTTGCCTGATTTTCCAAACGTTTTCGGCCGTGTCATAAGGAAACGGGGTGGTGGTCGCGTTCGGCAGGGTAAGCGCCGGATTTTGGACGGAAGAGGTGCCCGCACTCGTCCCGGAGGTCGCTTCGACGTTGGCATCAAATCGCCAGGGAGTCGCAGGATCTTCGATCGAAGGAGCAGCACTCGTTTGCACAAACCGATGTTCTTTACCCACGTTGTAGCCCTGTATATCGCCCGCGTCGGCCTGAATGTCCGAGGGGAGCGTCAGCGCCAAAGCGAGCGCTGCACAATTCATCGCGGCTGCGCTCCTAAGCGCGTTCCAGGAATTTTGCCCGATTTTCATAACCGATGTCCCAAGGTTGTGCGAACGGTCCCTTGGTGCGCGATTTCCCGACGGGAAGAGGGTCAGGCTGGCAGCGCCAGCCTAACAAACTTGACGCCCCCGGAGGGTCTTACGGATCGCATCCCCGCGTCAAGACTAATTCCCCGAAATGCATGCAGCGTTATTCCGGAATTTGGCGATGAAGGTCGCCATCTCCATCGCGCGCATGACCGTCGGCTGTGCTGCGGTTCGCGGCGCGGCCGCGCGCTTCGCGGGGTAGCGCGCCCCTGTAGCGGCGGTCTGCGACCGCCGAAGGCTGCATCTGCAATCCACGGTTTCGGCGGTCATAGGACCGCCGCTACAGAGGAAGCGCGCCGCCCGTTCGTCAATATTTTACCGAGCAACCGTAGGGCTTGGTGCTCGCGTTGCTTACCGCCTTGTTCGCGAGCGCTTCGTCCAGCGCCACCTTCACGTAATTGGTCGACCTGGCGATATCGGCGGCGTTCGGCGTGGCTTTGCTGTCGATCGCGCCCTGGTAGATGATCTCGCCTTCCGGATTGATGATAAACATGTGCGGCGTGTTTTTCGCGCCGTAGGCCTGACCCACTTTGCCGTCCTCATCGAGGAGCAAGGTGGTGTGGTTCATCTTCCAATCGGCGATTTGTTTGGTCGCTTCGTCCGGCGTGAGGTTGCCTTCCTTGCCCTTGGCGGAGGAATCGATCGACATCCAGACGACGTCTTTCGCGGCATACTCTCCCTGCAGTTTTTGCATGTTGCCGCTGCCGTAATGCTTCTTCACGAATGGGCACTCCGGGTTGAACCACTCGAGCACGACATACTTGCCTTTGTAATCGGCCAACGAGTGCGCTTTGCCGTTCGCGTCAGGGACAGAAAAAGCCGGGGCGGCGCTGCCGTTTTTCGGGGATTCGGCGGCGAAAAGCGAGGTCGCCGCGAGGGAAATAACGAGGGTTAGGATCAGTTTTGTTTTCATAAATTATGGGGCCGCTGCGACGCGCGGAGCGACCGTTTGGAGTTGTTCGAGGACGATGTTTTTAGTCAGCAATTCCGGTAGAATGATGGGCTCGACAGAGTTCCCCGCCGGATACAATACGTAGAGTGGGACACCCGGACGCCCGAATTTTTGCAACATTTTCGTGATCGCAGGATCGGCGTTGGTCCAGTCGGCTTTTAACTTTACGATTCCGCGCTGGGTGAAGGCTTCGCGGACGCTGGTCGTTTCCAGGACGGCTTTTTCGTTGAACTTGCAGGTCACGCACCAAGCGGCGGTGAAGTCGATGAAGACCGCGTGACCGGCGGCGAGTTCAGCGGTGAGCTTCTCGGGGGTGAAGGCTTGCCAGCCATCGGTCGGGGCACTGGTGGCGGATTCGAGTTTGGTGGTCGCGAATTTTTCGCGGATGAAATAATTGCCGCCGCCGAGCACGAGCACGAGCATGAGCACGAGCACGAGCGCGCGACTGAGGGTGGATGCAGTCGGCACGAGAAACGCCCCCTTCATCCAGCACGCGAGCCCGACGAAGAGCAGGAAGCAGAGTGTCCAAATGACCGCGGCGGGTCCGCGTTGTTCGCCGAGGACGTAGAGGAGGAAAACCAGCGTCGCCAACATCGGGAAGCCCATGAATTGCTTCAGCCGCTCCATCCACGCGCCCGGTCTCGGTAATAGTTTCACCCACGCCGGCTTGGCCGAGAGCAGGAGATAGGGGAAGCCCATGCCGGCCGCGATGGCGGCAAACATCAGGAGGATGACAACGTTGGATTGCGTGAGCGCGAAACCAACCGCCGCTCCGAGCACGGGAGCGGTGCAGGACGTGCCGAGGATCGTCGCGAACACTCCTTGAAAAAATGAGGCCGCATTCCCCTCGCCCGCAGTCACCGTCATGACTCCGCGGTTCGCACTTTGCGGCAGCGTGAATTCAAAGACGCCAAAAAGATTCAGCGCGAAAATAAACACCACCACGCTCATCGCGAGCACGAAATATGGATTCGTGAATTGCACCGCCCAGCCGATCTGACTTCCGGCGTTTTTCAACAGCATGAGCAGCAACGCCAGAACGATGAACCAAACGAAAATGCCCGCCACGAAGGCCAGCCCGCTCCGAAAGATGTGTTGCCGGCTCTTCCCGGCGTAATTGATAAATCCGAGAATCTTGAGCGAGATCACCGGCAAGACACACGGCATCAGATTGAGAATGAAGCCACCCACAAATCCAAGCAGGAGAAACTTCCCCAGCCCGCCCGTCGCAGCTTTTGTAGCCACGCGCCCTGTGGGCCGTGCACTGGCGACATCACCCGCAGGTTTGGCCACCGCCGCGACCTTGGGGCCGCCAATCTCCCACCCATTCCGCTCCGGCCCTTCGGCCGTCTGACCAAAAACAACCACTCCCAGAATAGAAGCCAGCTTGGCGTCGCTCGTATCGATCGGGATGCGAAACGTCACGCCATCGGCCAATCGTTCGGCGGTGGGATGACCTACCACGACTGTTTCGCCCGGCCGCGGGAAGAAGTCGACTGCCGGATAATTCGCGAGCGCAGCGCTCTTGACCTGAAGCTGGAGCTCGGTTGCGCTTCGCGTCCACTTCACTCCGGCGACATCGCCAGCCGGCCAAGCCTGCGGAAGGCTGCGCTCATAACGACCGAAGGTTTCTTCATTCGCAGGCGAAGAGGAACCCGCGACCGGCAATTCCAGTTCCACGGTTCCCCCGCCAGGAATGCAGATTTTCTCGCAGACCAGCCAATCCGCTTCCGCAGAAAGCTTCACCGTTTTGTCGACTACAGATGCCGGCGGCGTGAGTTCCTGAAGCAGAAGAACCTCGTCGTGATACCCGTAGATTTGGATGTCGCCTGGTTCGACAATTTTCAACGGAATCGGCCATTGGATTTCGTCGACTTTCCATCCCGGCGGCAGCTTCCACTTAATCTCGGTTGGGATGCCGGCATCGCCCGGGAATTTCCAGTAGGTATGCCAGCCCGGCGCCATCTTTAGGAGAACACCGACGCGAAAAGGCTGTCCCGGCACCATCGCGGTCGTTTTCGCCAGCAACTCCGCTTTGACGAGCCGGCGCCCTTCATAAACCTGGGCGCGGACAGACGGCGCGCCAAGCGCCAAGGCAATGCCCAGCAAGGCGATTCCGAGCGAGCGCGAAACGGACATCTGAGTCTTTACCATCGCCGCGCGAAAACGGCAACGAGGCCGGCGAGCGATTGGCGCGCCGTGTGCTCGTTAAATGGAATGCGCACACTCGTTTGGGTCGTTATTTGCGTCGCACTTATCGGAGGATTTATCGCCCATCGGCGTTCCTCCTCCAACGCGGCGAGCACACAGAGCTCTGCTCCGGTCTCAGCTCAGCCAGTCGCGCCGCGAAAAGTGAGCGAACACAATTGGGCCAAGCATTCGCTCGATCGCGCAGCCGACGTAAAACGTCAGGTCGCAGAAGGCCGCAAGGCAAACGAAGTGCCTTGAGCCGCGCTTGATCGCCAAAAGGCGGCAAGAACGAAAGCCGTCCTTGCCGCCTCTGAGGTCTTTGCGAGCTCGACGATTAAGGAGGCAGCACTCCGCCCGACAGGGCTTTCACCTGGCCCACATCGCTCGAGTTGATCGCGCCGTTTACGACCACATCGTTGAGGAAGTTCGCGGCCGATACCGTCACGTTGGTGTTAGCTTTCACGCTCGATAGATCGCTCGAAGTCACGGTCCCACTGCCGTTGACGTCGCCCGCGAGGAATCCGATCTGCAAACTCGCACTGCTGAGATTGCCGCCCGCCGGAGTCGTCACGTTATTCAGCGTCAACGAGACTGTCTGCACATCAGTCACGTTAGTGAGCGGGATGGTCATGTCGTTGCCACTGAACGAAGGGGCACCGGCGGAGCCATTGCCGGTGAGGGTGGCGCTGCCGCCGTTCACGGGCTGGTCGAAGTGCACCACGATGGTGTAGCCGCGCCCGGCGCCGCCGCCAGTTCCGAGACGAGGCTCAATCCCACTGCCGCCCAACGGCAGGTTCACGCCGAAGGTGCCCGCGCCGCCATGGGTCATGACCGACTCTGCGCTTGCGGCAGCCGGTGCTTGCACGCCTGAGCAAGTGTTGGGCAGCAGGATGTTCGTAATCGCGATGTCATCGAGGTAGAAGCCGGCGAGTTCGAGCCCGCCATCCGAGGTGAAACGCCAGCGAAACTTGATCGTATCGCCAGACGTGAGTCCGGTCAGGGTGTGGCAGCGGCGGCCGTAGGCGGTCAACGCGCCCGTGACCCAGTTGGCGCAGGAGGTGCCGCTGGCGACCGGGCCATTGATCATCGGAACAGTGGCGGCGTCGCCGCAGGCATTGCCCGGAGGTGCACCGGTGCAACTGAGCGCCGCATAGTCAGTGATCACATCCGTAACTTCACAGCCGTCAGTCGGCAGATTGCTAGGCGCGCCCATGATGATCCAGGGACCGCCATTCCGTGAGTATTCCACTGCGACACCGTCAAAGCCTTTCTCGACCTGATGGCGTTCCCAATAGGTGAGGTTGACCGAAGTCGCGCCCACGGTCAGAGCCGGACTCTCGGCCGAGGCACAGGCACTGGGACTGTAGGTATTGGTCGGACTGGGGCCAGCATTTCGATAGGCAAAGGCGCCGCCTGGAGTGTGGTTGGCTCCGGCGTCATCCGAGGTCTTGATGAAGCGCCAGACCTGATCGGTGCTGCCGGGGTTTAAGAGCAGGAACGCCGTGCCATCACCGCCCGAGTCGGTCCAGGTGCCCGGTGTTCCCTGGGTCCCGACACCGTAGGCCGTGCCGGACACGACGATGCTGTTGGTGTCCACATTTCCGCCATTGCAAGGACCGCCATTGCCGGTGGAATTATCCTCGGCTTGCACCGCATAATAGAAGGTGATGCCGCTCGTCACTCCATTGGTGTCGGTGTACGAGGTCGGTCCCGGCACGCAGGTGGCGATCCGGTTTGCGCCCGAGGGCACAAAATCGGGCGTGGTCCCGCGAAAGATATTGTACGTGATCGTCGAACTGAGCGGACAGCTCGTGGCAGCCGCAGCCCAATTGATCGTGATGCCGCACGAGGCGGTGTTGGCGCTGCTGGCCGAAGTAGCGCCGGCGAAGGTCGGCCTCAAGTTGCAAGAGCCTGTCGCAGTCGCGCTGGCCTTGTCGCTGCGCACCAGCGCCTGGCATCGGCCTTTCGTATCGGTGGCTGCGATGACACGATAGGTATAAGTCAGACCACCTTGCACTGTGGTATCAACGAAGTTAGTCGCACCACCGGCGACCCAGCCGATCGCCCCATACACTCCTTCGCTCCCCGGCGACCCGACCGCGCGCTCAATCGCATAGCTGCCCGCCGCAGGCGTAATCGCGCTCCAGGTTACCTGGATCTGGTTGTTCGCAATCGGAGCGGCGGAGCCGATCACAGGCGCGCTCGCTGGCCGCGACGTGCAGTTACTGCTCTCGCATTGACCCACGCCCGTGCCCTCTGGAAAGCGACTGGAAGCGACCCGCGTTTGGAAGGTGGTGCCGGTGGCGCTCGTATAATATTGATTCACGTACCAGAAGCTGCAATCGTCCGCCGGATCGGATGACATGCTGGTGTAATCGCCCCAGCGAGTGGTACCAGTCAGGTTGCGGGTGCCGGTAAAGATGGTGGTTTCCGGCGCAGTCATCGTGCCGAGCGCGTCATCCTTGTTGCGCCCGGTGTAACGAATGGAGTGATTCTCGGTCCCGTTCGTCTTGCCGCTCGTGCTATAGCCGAGGAGCATATTTTGAGCGCTGTCCATCGCGATGGATCCCATCCAGCGAGAACGCCCGTTGGCCACATCAGCCACCGTGCCCTGCTGATAGGTGCAAGGGTAGGTCTCGCAAACGCCATCGGGTGTGCCGGAGAGACGGAACTCATACCAACGCGCGCCCGAGAGCACGCCCGTGATCGTTGGATCGACCGAATGAGTAATCACGAGAGACTCGTGGTCGACGTAGTTCCGGTACGAGGCGCGGAACATAAGGCGATCCGAGAGCGCAGGCAGCACTGAGGCGGAGCCGGGCTGCGGGATACAACTGCCGCCGTTGCAAGCCGAGGTCGCGGCTGCGATGGGTACGATCGCCTGCAAAGTCCGGGTCGTGTTGGCCGGAGTCGTGAAGTCCACCTTCATCCGATAGATATACATCCCGCTGCCATGCACCGAGAGGAAGATGCCCGGCGCATCACCCGGGGGGGGAGCGAAGCCATCGAGGTCGGCGGGCATGTGGCCGCCTTCCGTCGGATCCACGATGACAACCCAGGTGGCAGTGGGATCGCCGGCCAGCATTTTGGGGCGATCCATCGCACCGAAGAGAGCGCCGACAAAAGTACCGCCCGAGGCAGCGGTGAAGTTGTGCGCCATCACGTAATAAGCGTCCGTCCAAGTGCCGTAGTGCGGATAATCGCCGAATCTACCGTCGGGGACGGCGAAAGCGTAACGGGCATAGGTGCCAATAGCGTCCGCCGTGGTCGAGACCGCCACGCACTGATAGTAAACACCACCCGAGGCCGCGGAGGTGAACTGGGAGATCATCCAGCGATTCGCCACTTTATCGAACAGGACCACTGGATCACCCGCATTTTGCGTTGAGCATGGGCCGGCAAAGCCGCTCCAGAGAGTATTCATAACGACAGGCCCCAGGATCGAGGTGGCCGTGTTCGTCGCGCGATTGAGCGACCAGACCTGATAGCGAGTATTGACCGTTTCAACGTACTGGTCGTTGCCGACCGAGCCGTTCTCATCCGACGGGGAGAATCCATTCCCGGCAACGCCCAAGAAGTTGAAACCGGTGGTCGGCGGCGCGGTGACTGGGGGCCGTTCGGTCGCTTGGGGGGCCACCTGCGTCACAGGATCGGGTCGACCGGACTTCAAGGTGAGCCAGGACGGAAGTTCGTTTTCCTCGCGTTCGGTTTCTTCGGTCGATTGCGGGCCCTCCGTTTTCGCCAACTCAACCAGCGTGGGAGAGATGTCGAAGCTTGAAGCCGAGATCGAATAAACGGTCTGACCGGCGGCGTTGCGTTGCTCTGTCACCTTCGGAACGATACCGTCGCCGAGGGTCGATTTCTCTGGCACCTTCGTCTTCGCGGAATCCTGCTTGCCGCCGGTGCGATCCGTTTGCTTGGCCGCCATGCTGGAACGGCCAACTTTTCCGTGCTTCTTCTTCGCGGCGGCGGTTTTGGAGTCTGTCTTCTGGTCGCCGAAAGACGTGAGGGCCGACAACGCGAAGATCGCTCCACCGAGGCATAAACTAAATGCCAGGAGCAGGCGAAGATTGACGAAGGCCGAGCGCTTGGATGGTATTTTCATAGATAGAGGTTGTCCTTTTGGGTGGGGTCCGGTGAGAAAGCGAAGGGTGGCAATCGAAGACGCACAAAGTGTCAACAATAATTCCTTATCTCCCAAAACAACTCCCCCGACGTGTCGTGGGAATTGCTCGCTCTAGCGGTTATGTCGGAACGGCTTGCGCCTGTCGAGAGCATTTTTCCGCGTGACAAAAAAAACACCTCATCCCGCTCGATTTTTGCGTCCGAGATCCTTCAATAATCGCTCGGAGATCGCGGAAATATTCTTGCCCATCTCCTTCGTCACTCGAACATCGTCCGACGCGAAGACATCCCGGATTTTCGAGATGCTGGCGCGCATCTGGGCCACGTGGGGATTTGCGCGAATCTCGTCGCTCATTTCCCCAAGACGCAGCTCAAAGTAATCGAGCAGGCCGGACTGCCGTAAGAGCGCCGCGTCCTTGGCCGAGTAATTTTGCAGCACCAGGCCGCTCAGCGCGACGGCGCCGCGAAGCCAGCCGCCCAGACTCACCAGTTGCGCGAGCGGTTCGCTTTGCAGTTCTTTCATCCCCTTTTGCACCTCCGGCAGGAGACCATCCCACTCCTTCCGCACCGCCGGCCAATCGCCCTTCTCCGCATGTTCGACAATGCTGCGGCTGCGACGGAGAGCCGCTTTTTCCACCCCCAGCGCCCGAGTAAATCGGCGCACCGCGTCGCCCACACTCTTCACCTCCGCCGCGTCTTCCGCGCTCACCGCGATGAAACCTTCGGCAATAACAACGCCCAGCAGGAGCGCATTCTCCGTCGGATCGATCCGCGGCCGCCATTGCGCGATGTCGAGCCGCTGCACCGCGCGCCAATTGGAATCGCGAAAACGATCGAGCGTTTCAAAAACTTCGCGCGGGACCGGGATGACGACGTCACGGACTGCGGTCGACTGCTGAGGCAGCACTTCCCCTTCGCCCGGTGGCGGCGGTTCCCCGGCGACCGACAGACCGCAAGCCAGAAATGCGCAAAAGTAGAGAAGAGATTTACTCATGGCTGGCGATGCGTTGCTGACGAAGCCTTCATCGCGCTTTGCGTCTATGCCCCTAAATCATTGACAGAGCGCTAGTCCTCGAGCGCGTCCACCAACTTACCGCGCGCGGCTTGCAACCGTTTCACCATTACTTCGCTCATTCTTTTGAAGAGTTCATGGCCAAAAGTTTCATCGTCTCCGCGATGCTGCCGGAGAACTGCTGCATCGAAGAACAGCGCAGTCGTCGGCTGAGTCGCTCGTGCGTCATACTGCCAACAGTACGGCTCGAAGATCCAGGACCATCCGAGCGGTTCGCCCGCGGACACGCTATCGATCGTCACCGGCTTCTTCGTCCTAGTCGCGGCATTGATAGCCACCTCCCCGCTCTCAACGAGGTAAAAACCATCGGCGGGTTCGCCCGCCCTAAACACCATGTCGTTGGAGGCAAAACTCAAAAGCTTCGCGCAACCGGCCAACACTTTAATGTGATTCGCGGGCATTCCGGAGAGGAATGGATGTCCGGTCACACGCGCTTCGATTCTTTGGGTTTCGTCGCTCATCCCGCCAGCCTACATGCGATCGCCGCTGGAACCAGCGGCCGCAGGTGGAAACTGCAAGCGCCACGTTTGCGACGGCGTGGTGACGCTGAACAGCGCACCCACACTATCGCGCCTGAGTTGTTTTAATCTGCTCCAGCACGAAAGTGACTCCCGATCCAGCGGCTGCTGCGCGGATCATCTTTACAGATTATGAGCACTCACGTCTTTTTCGCCCACGTCGTTCTTGCAATCGACGCTCGCGTCATTACTCCGCCCCAAGCGACGGCAAACCTGCTCGTTGAAATCGACGACCCGACCTTAATATCTGCCAGTAAGGAAAGGCATCTCGATGTTTCCGCGCTCAGTGACCTGCAAAAAGTGGAATTGGCTCAGGAGATTGGCAAAACCGCCGCCCTCGACTACCTGCAATCAGAACCTGAGTTCAGCAAATTTCCGGTGCAACGATTTGTAGATTTCAATCTTACCCATACGCCGACGTATATTTCGGTCGCACCTCTCCCTGACAAAGTTTTGCCCGATGGTTCTAAAGTATGGCGACTCGCGGAGACTGATGCAGAGAACGTGAGGTCTAAACCGCTCCCCGGCTCGACATCTTAAGAGGACTTATCCTTCCGCGTCCGCCCGGAATGACAGCCGGCAATTTTTGAGACAGGTGGCCCTGTTGGTATGAGCGCGAAAGACCATGTTTTCACCCTCGGAATCGAGGAAGAATTTCAGATCATCGATCCTGAGACGCGCGAGTTGCGCTCTCACATCCAGCAGATTCTAGACGACGGCAAGATGACGCTGAACGAGCGTTTCAAGGCCGAGATGCACCAGTCGGTCGTCGAGATCGGCACCGACATTTGTCGCGATGTGGCGCAGGCGCGGCAACAAGTGGTGCAACTTCGGACCGAGTTGGCGATGCTCGCGGCGCGCGGCGGATTAAAGATCGCCTCAGCCGGCACGCACCCGTTTTCGCACTGGCACGATCAATTGATCACCGCGCACGAGCGCTACGCGACCCTCGTCAAAGACATGCAACAGATCGCGCGCGCCAATCTGATCTTCGGTCTGCATGTGCATGTGGGGATTCCCGACCGTGCGGAAGGGATCGATCTGATGAATCAGGCGCGCTATTTCCTCCCGCATCTTTACGCGCTCTCCACCAACTCACCGTTCTGGCTCGGCGAGAACACCGGCCTCAAGGCATATCGACAGATGATTTTCGAGCGCTTCTCGCGCACCGGCATTCCGGATGCGTTCGAAAGCTTGTCCGAGTACGACGATTACCTGGCGTTGCTCGTGGCCACCGGCTGCATCGATAACGCGAAGAAGATCTGGTGGGACATCCGCCTCCATCCATTTTTCAACACCATTGAGTTTCGGATTTGCGACGCGCAATCGCGGGTCGATGACACGATCGCGCTCGCCGCCATGATGCAGGCGATCGTCTGCAAACTGCGGAAGCCCCACCGCCAAAACACCACTTTCCGAAGCTATCCCCGCCGCTTGCTGGACGAAAACCGCTGGCGCGCCTCACGCTACGGGATCGATGGGGAACTGATTGATTTTGGCAAAAAACGGGCCGTCGAGACGCGAAGTTTGATCCACGAAATTCTCGATTTCATCGCGCCGGAAGTAGGCGAGTTCGGCAGCCGCGGCGAGATCGAGCACATCGAGAAAATCCTGGCCGAAGGGACGGGCGCGGATCGGCAACTCGCGGTCTGGGAGCGCACCGGCGATCTGAAAGCGGTGGTTGATCACATCATCGCGGAGACCTACGAAGGATTGGCGATGCCGCACACGGCTTAAGTTGGATTCATTTGCGCGCGGGAATTTTAGGCGCCCAATAGACCGCTGCTGACCGAAGCAGTAGACAATATGACTGCGCCCGAGCAGCCGTGACAACGTCGCGAACAGCCTGCTGGTCTCCGTTTTGTCAGGGGCGAATAGCGACCTTCAAAACTCCATCACGGTGTTCACCAAACAGCCCGTAAACTTCTGGTGAGCAGCGGTGGGTCAGCCAATCGTGTTGCTGGGGGTCGGATCGTTAGCAGGGCTGTTGTTAGGTACCTTCGCCAGCCGGTTACTGGGGCAGATCGTGTATCAGGCGAATCCGCGGCATCCCATAATCGTGGTCGGGCGGTGCTAACGAGGGCGCCGCTAGGCGTTGCCGCGTCCGCCATTGCAGCCCTGCCAGCGCTTATCGTCGACCCATCCAAACTCATGCGGGAAGAGTGAGGTAGGTTAAATCGCTTTACGCACGCGGCTTTCCGCCCCCTCACTCCCCACAAGTTGTCCAACCGCTGAAACGTTCTGGTAGGCTCAAAGGGCCTCTCTCCTAACGCGACGCTATTTTACGAGCATGAGCGCCGCTTCTCCAACTTTCAGGTCGCGAATTCGTTGTGGGTCGTTTAGCTCTCAAATCAGGGACATTGTCCGGATCTGACATCCGCTCGCAAAATCGCTGCGGTTCGTATCGATAGAGGTTGCGAAGGTAGCGGATTTCATCCCCGCGGAGCCGAGTAAGTTCCGGCTCGCTGAGCCGTACGGAACGGACGAGCATACGACCTTCACGGCTGTGAGTTCGCCAGCGAATACTTCCGTCGCCATCTACTTCGACGCATAGCCCATAAGCACTTTGCTCCGGATGCGGGACTGGATTATCTCCCTTCGCCGAGTTACAGCGGACGCAAGCATAGGCGAGATTACCGTAATCGAGCAGAGCGCCTCCGCTGGCGCGGGGGACTATATGATCTACCGCGAATTGCGCTCGCCGCCCGATCCAGCGTTCACGTCGGAGACAATAGACACAGCTATATCCAAATTCATCGCGCAACCAAGGACGGTATGGCTCCCAGTCACTATTATACGTCGGTGCATGTCGGCGGAGGAGTCGAGTTGCCGGATAGGTGAATGGGGACGGATTCATTCCGTCCACTTCCCTTCGCGTTTTAGCCGCTCGATTTCTGCGTCGAGTTCGGCGCGGTCGAGCGGCGATACAAGTTTGAGTCGCAGAGCCCCCAGACGCTGCAAATGCTCGAGCTCCTCTAGTAATTGCGGTGACAGCCCGTCGTCGTCGTACTCCTTCTTGATAAGCTTTTCCTCGCGGCGGGCGTGCTGTGGCCAATCGGCAGTGATAGCTAGCAACTCGCTCAATCGTTCGGCTCCTTTGAAACCCTTAGGGAAGTATTGCGGCTGCTCGAAGGGCACGCTGACGCGACGCGCACCGGCGAAGTAATCGAGTACCTCGCGCTCAAGAGCAGATGGGAGATTATATAATGCGAGAACCTCAGCATCCATCCGCCAGTGTAGGTATTTTAACTCCAAGAGTTGAACGAGTTCTTGCGAAAGATCTCTGCCAATTCCGGGTAGCGGTGCTGTCATGTCCTCTTGCTTCTTTTTGCGGGGGTTGATATCCGAACCTGAGGACGCGCGTTGGGCCGTCCTCCACGCTTCAGCGGCTTCTCGATACGCACGGGCTGCGGCTTCGACGCGGTCGGTCTGAAGCGCATCAAAAAGGGGAATGCGGAACGAACGGAGTGTGCCTACGGTAATATCTCGCTTCGACGAGTGGGAAGCGGTGTAAGCGTTGCATAACGGAGAGTTTAATAACGCCCACAGAAAGATTTCCGATGAACGGCTATCCCTAGAGCGAATCCAGGTATAGCGACTGGTACAAGGGTGACCTTTCCGATCCAGATATGCCCTATTCTTCCACGGCCCGCGGCTGGCAGGATGGTATCCCATTACGACTTGACTGATTCCGCCTTTGAAGCCAGAACGTTCGCGCGCAATTGCCTTTTGATTGCGATTCAGAAACACGACAGATGGAAGCAGATGCGTTGCCGGCGCACGATCCAAATTGAAGAACCCTGGGGCGTATCCCTTCTTGAGAGTTGCACTGAGTTGGCTTTCCCCAGACGGAAACGACGGATCGTTCTCAGACTTGAAGGAGAAACCCTGACCGATGTCCGCGATGTCATCGAGACGAGGATTTCCTTCTAGCGCATCCCAAACATCCAACATGTCGGGAATCCAGAGCACATGGCTTGGTGCGGGCGCCACGCGGTCAACAGACAGACACTGCTCGGTGGTGACTCTTGCTTCTTTGCGGAATATTCGACGGTAGTAGTCGCCATCTAGGACATGCCGAAAGCTAGTGGGCCCTACTTTTAACTTCAGTTCCCCGGCAGCGTGACGCCGCCCGAGCATCAAACCCGTTTCCGCATCGGCTTTCTCGAAGATTCCATCAGGCAATCGGCAGATCTCCAGCCATTCGAAATCGCGCGCGAGCTGGCGGCGAAGGTCTATCAGCTTATGCGAGTCCAGCATCGACTGCGGGACAACGAAGCCAAGGACAGTTCCAGGTTTCGCTACAGTGACTGTTCGGCGGAGAATCTCGGCGGCTTGCTTGACGCGGAATAGCTCGTCCTCATTTGTCGTAGCTGTTTTGTCCGCTTCGAACGGTGGATTGCAGAGGATGATATCTGCGGCTTTCACTCCGCGCTCGATACGCTGGCTGTGAAACAGGTCGTGATCGCCGTCACGTCCGAGATCCCAGCCGTTGGGGTTAGGAATATCTGCGAGCGTAAGTGACAGACGGGCAACCTCGCGGGCGAAATCATCCGTTTCGGAGCCATGCAAACGTTGCTTCAAAAAGCTATGCCGCTCGGTGTCGCCGAGGTCTTTGCACGGCGGAAGACTGGAAAGTAGGCGCAACGCACCGAGCAAAAACGGCGCATGGCCGCACGCCGGTTCAAAAACTTGAGACCGACCGTCCGCGGAAAGTTCTTCAATCCACGGTCGGAGCCGACCGAGCATGTATTCGACCAACCATCCTGGAGTGCTGTGCGTGCCATGCGCGCGGCGCGTTTCTCTGGTGATAAGTGCATTCTCGAACGGATCGGCAAGTGCTTCGGTGCTGACTAGGCCTAGGGAAGGACTGCGCTTCAATTCGGCAACTGCGCCCCTTAACGCAGAAATTCTATTCGCCAGTTCTTCGTCCCTGAAATCGGCGCCATAGTGTTTGTTCACCCGACTGAAAACGTCCTCAATGTCGTCGAGGTCGAGCCGCCGGAAATTTGCCACCTTTTTGTCTTGGAGAATTCGGGCAGCCAGCAACCAGAAATTGGCACGCACCAGCCACTGGGATTTTTTTTCGGAGAGACCGTCCTCGCCCCATCCAAGCTTCTCACTGGTCGCCAGGATCATGGACGTGATCAGTTTTGTCAGATGTCGACCGGTCTCACGCTCAACCAGCTCGAACGCGCCGAGATCTACAAACTCCAGCTGCTCGCTCACATCTAACCGAGCGAGAGTCTTCGCCCGAAAAATCGCGTCCGGCGTTACCCGCTGCCCGATCTCTCGAAAAAACCGCGAGAGTGATCCCCGATGTTTCGGCCACCAAAGTTCCGGTCCGCGATGAGTTTGAAACCAGACGTCCCACTGCGCGTTGCTCCCTACGAAGACCAAGGGCGCACCGACGCGGGAGCACCGGCTGACATCACGGGCGGCGTCAATAGTTGGTGGAATGGCCGCTAAGCACGCGGTGCGAGTATCAAACGGTCTATGCGAGAACGCCACAAATGGAACTCGAAAGCCGTCGGCTTCGACTTCCTCGCCAAACAGCGACCGCGAAAATCCACGTTGCTCGAGCTTGGCCCGGAGAGCTCCGTCATCAAAGGCAGCGGTTGTGGTCACGGTGAGGAATTCATCAGGAAAATACACTCCCTTGTGAATATCCTGTTAACAGGTGGGTGATACCGCTCCGCACGACGAGACGCAAGCCAGTTCTCGAGTCCCTTGATAAAGCGGGCGTTCAGCGGCGCGTGCTCTGCCAGCCGTGTCAATCTTTCCTGGGTGAGCATCACTCGTGCGTCGATGGGGCAGCGTTTGTTGGCCAACATGACGCCGCCGATCTTTCTGGCGGGAACGAAGGCCGCGTGGGTCGACAATCCGTTGGTCGATCCGGTCTTGTTGATCAGAACGTCGTCCTGTGGCGGCGACGGAGGATCCAGCTTGACCGTCGGATTGGCTTTGAACCTGACCTTCGGCGGAGTTGCCTGCATCGGCTTGCAACCAGCCGATGCGATCACCGCGGTAGAGTTCTCTCACGCGCATGACATCAATCCGTATTTACTGCGTAATCTGTCGGCCGTTGCGGCGGATGAGAGATTATGCAGCGCTCGATCCTCCGCGCGCAGACTTTTGTCAGGGGCGAATAGCCACCTTCAAAACTCCATCGCGGCGTTCACCAAACAGCCCGTACGCTTCGACGATGTTATCGAGCGAAAAGCGGTGAGTGATCAACGGCGTCGGGTCGAAACGCCCGGACTTCACCATGTTCATCAGCCGGTTCATCCGCTCTTTACCTCCCGGGCACAGTGTCGTGACAATCTTGTAGTCTCCTAGTCCAGCCGCAAACGCGTCGTACGGCATCTGCAGTTTTCCCGAGTAAACGCCGAGGCTGCTGAGCGTACCGCCTGGGCGCAAACAGCGCAGCGCCTTTTCAAATGTCTCCTGGATACCGAGCGCTTCGATGGAAACGTCTGCGCCGCCATTCGTTAGGCGTTTCACCTCTGCCACGACGTCGCTTTGCTGAGGGTCGAGCACAACGTCCGCGCCCATTTTGCGCGCCATCGCCATCCGTGTCGGATCACCCTCCACCGCGATCACAAAGGCGGCGCCCATTAATCTCGCCCCGGCGGTTGCGCAGAGTCCGATCGGGCCTTGCGCGAAGACAACGACGGAATCGCCAATTCTCACGCGGCCCGACTCTGCCCCGCTAAAGCCCGTCGACACGATGTCGGACAACAGAACAACTTGTTCGTCGCTCAACTCATCAGGAATCTTCGCCAGATTGGCCTGCGCGTTCGGGACGAGAAGATATTCGGCCTGCGCGCCGTTGATCGTGTTGCCGAACCGCCAGCCGCCGGCGGCAGCGTAATCATGATCATGGCCGCACTGCGCGAGCTGTCCCGAGAGGCAGGCGCGGCATTGTCCGCAAGGTGTGATTGCACCCACGAGGACGCGGTCACCGACCCTGTAACCGGTCACGCCAACCCCTAATTCTTCGATCACGCCCACCGGCTCATGTCCGATCACGAGCCCGGATCGGACCGGGTATTCCCCTCGCACGATATGAAGATCCGTCCCGCAGATCGTGGTCAGCGTGATGCGGATGACCGCTTCATTCGCTCCGGCCTCCGGTCGAGGAACCTCTTCAATTCGGATGTCGTTGGCAGAATGGAAGACGGTCGCTTTCATGATTTTTCCTTCACACCGCAGTGCCGAAGAGCGCACCCACTCCTGCCGTTAGACCCATCGCTAACGCGCCCCAAAACATCACGCGTATTGCTCCGGGTATGGTGGGAGCGCCCCCAACGCGAGCGGCAACTCCGCCGAGCACGCCCAGGAAGAGAAGCGAGCTCGTGATGACAACTGGAATTATCCAGTTCCCCGGAGAAGCGATGGCCGCGAGCAAAGGCATCGCCGCCCCGACGGCAAACGTGGCCGCCGAAGCCAACGCAGCCTGAATAGGACGGGCCTTGAGTGCCTCGGAAAAGCCCAGTTCGTCCCGAGAGTGCGCGCCCAAAGCGTCGTGAGCCATAAGCTGCACCGCGACTTCCTCTGCCAGCGGAGCCGTCAGACCGCGTCGGACATAAATTGACGCCAGTTCGGCCTGTTCCCCGGCTGCGTCATCGGCGAGTTCCTTCCGCTCCAGGTCGACATCCGCCTTCTCCGTATCCGCTTGCGAGCTAACAGACACATACTCACCGGCGGCCATCGACATGGCACCCGCTACCAGTCCTGCGATGCCAGCCACCAGGATGTTCCTCGGCGCAACGTGCGCCGCGGCCACGCCGACGATGAGACTCGCGGTGGAAAGGACGCCGTCGTTGGCGCCAAGGACAGCGGCTCGTAACCAGCCGATGCGATCACCGCGGTGGACTTCTCTTGCTGGCACAAGATCAACGTCTGTCTCGCTTCCGTTAGTGCAAGAGAGACACATGACTTTAACAGATATGGCTGCCTCACCGATCGAGACGCAGAGCGCCGAAATTAGGGCCGCACGAACGATCGTGGAAATCACTCGAACAGCGTAGCCGTCGGGCTCAGACGCGGGCGCGACGACATACCTGCTTGTTTCCAGGCTTTGTTTCGGAATCCCGCCTCCTTCGTTTTCCCATCGTTGAATGGCCCGCCGTTTCATGACCGCAGCCCCTTCAGCACGGACGGGAGCCGGCGTCTCATGGGACGCGTTGCGCAGAAGATGAAGGCGAGGTGATTGCTCGCTCATTTAAAAAATCCCCCCGCAGCGCTATGCTAATTCAAAGGAGTCGTGTCGCGGCGAGCCTCCGTGGCGAGGGCGTGAAACGGCTCCAGTAACTCCCGCGTCTCGGCGGCGGGATAACCCTGTCGGAGCGATTCTTCCAACTCCTTTACCAGGTTCCGAAATCGGATGGGGTCCTGCTGATTCTCGGGATGCCGCCGGTGAGTCGATGATAAAGCGAGAGGCAGGGCGGCTGGTGCGCGGTGTGCAGTTCGGCCGCCAATTCGTTCGTGAGCAAATTCGACGGATGTCCCATCTAGGTAAGAGCCCAAAATCACGCCACCGTTCAATAATCGCCGCTCGCTTCCGGGGTTTGCTGCGCTGTGCCGCTCATAACACGTAGTTGGGTCCGTCCGCTCTAGCGCGGCCCGCGCCGAGGGCTCAAAGCGGCTTCTCGATGCGCTCGATGGCATTTTGCAATCGCCGGTTGCGCACCGCTTGCGGCTTGGATTTTCGACCGCGTATTTTCAAATTCAAGAGCTCGACGAAAACCGCGAAGGCCATCGCGAAGTAGGTGTATCCTTTCGGAATGTGAAATCCCGCGCCCTCGGCGATCAGGTTCACACCGATCAGAAGCAGAAAACTGAGCGCCAGCATCTTGATCGTGGGATGGCGTTCGACGAATCCGCTGATCGGTCCGGCAAAGATCATCATCACCGCGATGGCGAGGATGACCGCGATGATCATGACGCTGATCTGGTCCACCATGCCCACGGCGGTGATGACGGAATCGAGCGAAAAGACAACGTCGAGCAGGGCGATCTGTACGAGCACGGCCGCGAAGGATGGGGCGATGGAGACCCTCTTGTGTTCCGCGTCGCCTTCGATCTGATCGTGAATTTCGTGGGTGCTTTTCGCGAGCAGAAATAATCCGCCCCCGATCAAAATGAGCGCGCGGCCCGTGAGGGCAAAACCGGCCACGGCAAAGAGCGGACGAGTCAGCCCGATGACCCACGAGAGAGAAAGCAGCAGCAGAATGCGCATCAACATCGCCAGCGCGAGCCCGACGGTGCGGGCCTTCTTCTGGTCTTTAGCGGGCAGTTTGCCGGCGAGGATGGAGATGAAGATGATGTTGTCGATGCCGAGAACGATTTCGAGGACCGTCAACGTCAACAGTCCAATCCAGGCATTTGGGTCACTCAGCCATTCCATGTGGGTGCGAGCATAAACGGGATCTAACCTGACTACGAAAACACTGTCGCGAGGACAACGAATCGTCCGCGGTTGGTTCAACGCCGACGCAGAGAGCGCAGAGGCTCGATGAACCTCACGGTCATCATCGCGTCTGGCTTCGCCCGCACCGCCCAACTGTTTTGAGCACAACGGCGCCGATCACACCCGCGAGCAGTGAACCTCCCAGGATCGCCACCTTTGCCGTATCGACGAACTCCGGATTCTTAAAAGCGAGCAGCGCGATAAATAGCGACATCGTGAACCCGATTCCCGCTAACCACGCGACGCCGTGTAGCTCGCCCCATCCCATCTCGTCCGGGAGTTTGGCGATGCCTAGTTTTACGGCCAGGAACGCGGCGGCAGTAACTCCGAGCGGCTTGCCAATGACAAGTCCCGCCAGCACTCCAAGAGCAACTTCACCGTGGAGGATCGGTCCCCCAAGCTTGACGCCCGCGTTAGCGAAGGCAAAGAGCGGCATCACGACAAACGCCGAGAACTTATGCAGGGCATGTTCGAGTCGGAGGATGGGAGCCGTCGCAGCCTCACTCGCGCGATCCAGCGAAAACAGCGTTTCCTGTTGACCCTTGCTGGTCAGGACGAGGAGATCTCCGGTTTCTTTGCGATCGAATTGGTCGAGGAGCGAACGTGCTTCCTGCGAAAATTCGGCGGCGTTAATGCGGGTGCGTGTCGGAATGGTCATGGCGAGCGCCACTCCTGCGATCGTGGCGTGGATGCCCGATTCGTGGACGAAAAACCAAAGGATGATCCCGGCGATGAGGTAGGGCCACAACTTCGTTACTCCCATCACGTTTAGGACGACCAGAACCACAATCATCAGAGCCGCTACCCCGAGCGCGCTCCAGACGATGGCGCCGGAATAAAAGATTGCGATGACCAAGACGGCGCCCATGTCATCGACGATGGCGAGTGCCGCCAGAAACACTTTCAGCGCGACAGGAGCGTTCGGAGCGATCAGGGCAAGCGCACCGAGTGCGAAGGCAATGTCGGTCGCCATCGGGATGCCCCAACCGTCGGCCGCCGGCCCGCTGGGGTTGAGAAACCAGTAGAGTAGAGCGGGCACAACCACCCCACCGATCGCGGCTGCGATAGGCAGAGCAGCCTTCTTGGGCGAAGCCAACTCGCCTGCTACTAGTTCACGCTTGATCTCCAGTCCCACGAGCAAAAAGAAAAGCGCCATCAAACCATCGTTGATCCACTGGTGCAGCGTCAGCGTGACCGAGTGACCGCCGCTACCAACGGCGAATGGCGTCTCCCAAAACCGGGTGTAGAACGACGCCCAAGGAGAGTTGGCCAACAACAGCGCGAGGACGGCGAAGACCAGCAGGACCAAACCGCCGAGCGCCTCGGTGCGAACAAAGCGCTGGAAAACGCTTCGCTTTTGGTGTTTTGATTTCATGGCACTGCTGGCGTTTGGGAATGCTAAACGGCGAGCGCCGATTTGCGAGCACCGACAGCCGTCGCAAAGCAAACGATAACGAATCGAATCCGCGGATGCCGGTAAACTGCGATCATAGAGCGATTCGGTCGGTGTAAATGTCGCGCGGATTGCTCTAAGCTGAAAGCAGGTATGCTCGCCTTTCGCCCTGCCATCTTGTCGTCCTTCCAAGGCTACCGGCGCGGCGACTTCTTCGCTGATTTGTCCGCCGGGCTCACGGTCGGCATCATCGCGTTGCCGCTGGCAATTGGGTTTGCGATCGCGTCCGGCGTCTCGCCGCAACAAGGGCTCTGGACTGGCATCGTCGCTGGCCTGGCGGTGGCGCTCCTCGGCGGCTCGCGCTTTCAAATCGCCGGCCCGACCGGCGCGTTTGTTCCGGTGCTCTTTTCCATTGTCGCGCAATACGGCTACGGCGGTCTCGCGCTGGCCTCGATCATGGCCGGCGTGATGCTGATCCTGCTCGGCGCGCTCAAGATGGGGCGTCTCCTGAAGTTTTTCCCGTATCCAGTGGTGGCAGGATTCACGAGCGGAATCGCCGTCATCATCTTCTTCGGCCAACTGAACGAGTTTCTTGGTCTTGATCTGAAAATGCCCGACCACGTGCCGCAACAACTGGCCGCGCTGGCGACTCACGTGAGCGGGGTGAATTGGTATGCCTGCGCCATTGGCGGGATGTCTCTGCTGGTTCTTTACCTCTGGCCCCGCGTGACCAAGCGCGTGCCTGCCAGCATCGTCGCGGTAATCCTCGCGGCGCTCGTGGTCCACTTTGCCGGATGGCCCGTAGTGACGATCGCGAGCAAATTCGGCGGCATTCCTAGCGGCTGGCCGGGCTGGCAATTTCCGGGAATTTCGCTTGAGGCGATGCGGCAGTTGATGGTGCCCGCTTTCACGATCGCGGCGCTGGGCGCGATCGAATCGCTTCTTTCGGCGATGGTGGCCGATGGGATGGCCGAGACGCGCCATGATCCCAATCAGGAATTGATCGGCCAGGGCATCGCGAACATCCTTTCGCCGCTGGTCGGCGGCATCGCCGCCACCGGAGCAATCGCGCGCACCGCCGCGAATATCCGCAACGGTGCGCGCACTCCCGTGGCCGGGATCGTTCACTCGTTAGTCTTGCTTCTGGTCGCGCTCCTCGCCGCTCCGCTCGTCGCCTACATCCCGCTGGCCGCGCTCAGCGCCATTCTTCTAGGCGTCGCGGTGCGGATGGCGGAGCCGCATACCTTTTTCGAGCTTTGGCGCGGTCCGCGCACGGACTTTGGTGTCATGGCCGCGGCGTTCGGATTGACCGTCGTCTTCGATCTCACCATTGGCGTCGGCGCCGGGATGCTGATGGCGGTCGTCCTTTTCCTGCGCCAGATGGAATCCATTTCGCACGTTCGCATCGTCACGCCGGAGAGCGAGCCGGAGGAAGTCGGCAGCCAAAGCATGCGCGGCCGGGATGTGCCCGAAGGCGTGGTCCTCTATCGCATCGAGGGCCCGCTTTTTTTCGCTGCGGCCGAGAACCTTGAGCAGGCGCTCCGCGGCTCCGGCGGAACACCGCGAGTGGTCATCTTCCGCATGCGCAATGTGCCGGCGATGGATGCCAGCGGCTTGCATGCGTTTCGTGTCGCGATCACGAAACTGCACCGCGACGGCGTGAAAATCTTCCTCACCGCGGTGCAACCGCAACCCATGAAAGTCATGTTCGAATCCGGCCTGGTCAGTTGGCTGGGCGAACAAAAATTCTGCGGCGATCTCGATGAAGCCCTCGCCCAAGCGAGAAAGCTGCTGGCGAAATCCGCCGATCAGAACGAAGCCGCTTCCTAAGGCTCGCACGCGATTCAAGTATCGTTGGTGGGGTTGATCTTGAGCGTCTTCGCCAGCCGGTTACTGGGGCGAAATGTGTATCAGGAGAATCCGCGAGATCTCGTGGTCGTGGGCGGCGCATGCTAACGATGGCGCTGCTGGGGCCTTACCGCGTCCGCCCTTCCAGCCCTGCACTCGCTTGCCGCCGATCCATCCAAACTCGTGCGGGAGCGAGGCAGGTGAAAGAAGCTTCCCGTCAGCGCCTTTCGGCGAGCTGATTCCTAAAAGGCGGCTCTGACTCCCCCGACCACTCTCAATCGCGTGCTATGGAGAGCTATCGCGATGTCCCTGCCCGCCGACCCGAGCGGGTGTATCCTCGAAATGCAATAGACGATCCTGAAGCGCCTTTATCACGGACTCATGAATAGACCCGAGAACTTCGGACGAGATCTGCCTTTCGATTGTCGCTAGAGCGTTTTGAGCGCTTTCCCGAATCTCATTCAAAGATTCAACTGCGATCGTCTTCGATAACCCCGCGCGTTCCGTGGTTTGGATGAAGTGGCGACCTTTGACGTAATCAATCACGTAGTGCCGATTGTCTCCTACGAACATCGCCAGCTTCATTTGCTTCTTCTGAATCTGATGGGCATCAAGGCTCGGCTGCGCCGTCAGGACGTCATAGAGTGGTGTCATCCGAAAACGCCCTTCCGGGCCCAGAAAGATACTAAAGTTCTTCGCGTGGCCGTCCGTGGCACCGATGAGCCAAAATAGGATTTGTGCCTTCAAAAATGTTTTTTGATCCTCTGCTGGCGCGTCGCCACTATTCAGCAGCTGGAGGATTTCGACCATTCCCGGACCCTTGTCGCTTTGGTATTTCCGCGTGGGTGGAAATGATAGAGCCTGTAAGCAGTCCTCCATGGGCTTTCGGATTAGGCGTCCATCCCTTGTCCATCGGCGGTCGAAGCGTTCGATCACAAGGGCTTTTGTTTTGCCAAATGTTTTGATTTCCGCATCGTTCACTGGCAATCCAAATGCTGCCGCCAATTTCAGGCAGTAGTATTCGTTTTCGATGCTGTTGGATAAATCGAGTCCGTTGGGCAGGGCTCCGATTTTCGTTTTAAAGATATGAGTCGTGGGCGTTGTTCCCCGCGGTTTGAGCCATGTTCCCTCGTGGAACAGTAAAGCGGTTTTCTCCTGAGCTCCGGCAACTGAGATTCGAAAATCTTCGTCCTGGCTGAGTCCTAATGGAGCTTGCGATAGGTTGTTTAGCAGGGTTTCGATATCAGCGTCAGTGATCGGGACCCCATCAATGTGCGACGTATCGCAATCGCTCCGGTCGCCGTCAGGAACGAACTGCAGGGCTCCAACACAATCGCGGCCAATTTCGGACAAAAGGCTGTATGCATCCGTCCCGCCTGCTCCGACCTTTTCTGCTACACGCTTCCTCAATAGTTCCGAGTCCGGCAGTAGGTTTTCGAAGACGGCGACGACAGGTTGACCTTTGTAGGCGTCGTCCCGGAGCGGAAGAGAATGGGAGACAGGCGTTGCTCGGTCATTCTCTAGCCAGCTTGGGTCATAACGGAATTCGATTGCCCCGCTGACCTCTTTCACTAGATGTCCAACGAGACGATTATTGAGCAGAACGCGCAGGGGCTTATGGCGGCGGGTCCGTGCCATTAGACAGAACCTTCCTGATCCATGTCCCAAATCTGGGAGCGAGGAGCGATACGGAATTCGAGATCCAGAGCAGCGAGGACGGGCAAGAGACTCGCGATGCGGGCGGACGAGTTGCCGGTCTCAATTTCTGAAATTGTTGCTTGCCGGACGCCGGTTTTATTAGCCAGCTCAGCTTGAGTCAGGTTGAGACGCTTTCGTGCATTGCGTATGATATTGCCAATCTGCTTTGGATCGCGGGCTAATTTACTCACGGTCCAAATATGCGGTAAACCGCATTAAGTGTCAATATACGTTTTAACGTATAATTAAGGATAATGCGGCAAACCGCATATAAATCATGAATTTTGCCAGACCGCCGGCGATGGATGCCAGCGGCTTGCATGCGTTTCGCGTCGCAATCACGAAGCTGCACCGCGACGGCGTCAAAATCTGCCTCACCGCGGTGCAACCGCAGCCGATGAAAGTCATGTTCGAATCCGGCCTGGTCAGTTGGCAGGGCGAACAAAAATTCTGCGGCGATCTCGATGAAGCCCTCGCCCAAGTGAGAAAGCTGCTGGCGAAATCCGCCGACCAGAACGAAGCCGCCTTCTAAGCCGTAACGATGCAGTTGCGGGGCGCAGGAAGTGGCCGCTCTCGTAGCGGCGACGAGGGCGTCGTCGCTACGACGAATCCGCGACGAGTCTTTCCCAACTGCATCGTTACGGCTAAGGCTCTCAAGCGAATCGAGCAGAGGCCCTAGTTGAACTAGCGACGCCGATGCGAGCGGCGATGGAAGACTTAGAAAAGGTGTCGGATTTCCAACGCGCCGAGAATCAGAAAGAGCAGCAGGACCGAGGCGAGGACGATGTTTGTCGCGGCGCTGTTATGAGCGACCGGAGAAGGCCAGCGCACTCGGTTGTTCAGATACAAAAGGGTCGCGGCCAGGAATGGAATGAACAGACTGCCCAGGATGGTAAACGCAATCACCATAAGCAGCGGCCGTTGGACGAAGGCAAACGGGATCGATACGACAGCCATGAAGGCTAATGCCAGCGAACGGACACGCGGACTGTTGGCGTTAGATGCTCCTTTTTGCGACGGACGTCGCAGGAGCGACCAGCAATCGGCAAAGATAAACGGCACGGTTTGCCAGACGCCGACGAGTGAGGCCAGGACGGCGGCCCAGAAGCCGATCGAGTAAATGTAGAACCCGCTCGGACCAGTGATGCGCGAGAGCTGGCTCGCCATGCGGGAGACGGCTTCGCTGTCGGTGATCGCGATGCCGGCGGCGTGAAAGGCGCGCGCCGCGATCAGCATGACTGACAAACCGAAGACCGCGGTGAACACGTACGCCAGCGCAAGATCGAGCCGAACCCGACGGAGATTGTTGGGGTTAACGCGACCCTCATCGCGCAGCAGGTAGTTGTAAGTCAGCAACGTCAACGAACCACCGATCCCGCCAATGAGGGAGAAGACATAGGCGCCGCCATTCGCAGGAATCGCAGGCCATACGAGCCCTTGGATCACGGCCAGCGGAGCGGGGAATGTCATCACCGCGCAGGCCACGACGCTCAGGAACATGACGGCGATGAGCGGTTTCATGACGAGCGCGAACCATTCCGATCGCGCGCTATAAATGAAGAGAAAAGCCGCGATGGCATGGCCGATCGCAGCCACGGAGAACGGAATCGCGCCGCGGCTAAGATTTTCGATCGCCAGTCCACAGCCGCTGATGAGCGCGCCGCTGACCGCGACCGCCCAGAGCGTGAGATAAAGAAAGAAGAGTCGGAGCACCCAGCGCGGCAAGTATTTCGCCCATCCCTGCAACACAGTCGTCCCAGTCGCGAGCTGCCAACGTGCCAGTCCTTCCGTCAGGACGAATTTGAAAAACGCGCCCAGCACCAACGCCCAAAGCAGTGCGGTCCCAAACGTCGCACCGCCCACAGTGGCCGAGATGATGTCGCTCGCGCCGATGCCGCTGACGGCCATGATCAAGCCGGGGCCGAACCACCGCACCGGTATGCGCGACGACGCCATGATATCTAGACCGGCTTTGCGGAGCGCGGGACCACGAGCACGGGACAGCGGGCATCTCGCACCAAGTGTTCCGCGACGCTGCCGATCAAGACATGCGCTAAACCGGTGATCACCTCGGCAGCGGGCTCAGTGTCTGCCCCGCGCGTCCGGACGACGAGCACCGGACAGGGCGCACGCCTAACGACACGTTCCGCCACAAACCGTTTCACGAAGCGGCCGAGAGAGCCGCTTCCGCCAGCACGTTTTCTGTCGCGTCCACGAAGATGGCTTCATCTTCATAGCTAATGCGCGACACCTTGCCGGTCGGTATCATCATCTTCTTGCCATCATACCAGTGTCCGCATTCGACCACGATTTCTCGAATCATCCATGTCCTCCCGTCGATCATAAAATCGACCACTTCGCCGATCACGCCATCGCTCGCCGCCACCTTATAGCCGGCGATGGAGAGCGTGCTGCGAAGATGTGAGTCGACCGTTTTTTCCTCTCTCTCGGTCGCCGGAGGAGGAGCCATGACCGGATAATCGACCAATCCCCACAACGGCCAGGATTGCGCGTAATACGGAAATCCGTAGTGGCGGTAGTATTCCTCCTCTTGCTGACGAGTCACCGGCTCGTGTTCGTGAATAGGCGGGCTGTCCTCAATTTGTTTCCGGGTGAGATTGACGAGAAGGACCTTTCCCTCCGAATAAAGGTGACCCAAAGAATGCGGGGAAATCAGCACGCGGCGTCCCGAAAGCCACCCGCCGGTGTCGGCGACGAGGTAACGCAAGGTCCAGCTCTGGTCGTCGAAGTAGAAATCCTTCACGTGACCGATCTCCCCGTCGGAAGCCCGCAATTTCTCTCCGTAGCGATCGTGAATACTGTGCAACATAATAATTTCCCGTCTGCGGAACGCGCGGCGCGCGCCGTGCCTTGATGACGTGCTCGCGGTTCCGAGAAACGCCTAGCCCCCGAATGAGAGGTTTGCCAATACCTTGTCCGGTGGGCGCCGATAGCCAGCGGCTATGAGGGGCGCCGTTGGTCCTTCCCCTAGCGCATCCGAAGATCGCGGTCGCCGATGATCTTGATGTAAGCGCGGAGAGCGGCGGAGGGATTATCGGCCTTCCAGGCGATGCAGGATTCGGTCTTGACCGGCGGCCGCAGTTCGCGAAAGACCACGCTCTCATGCGGCAGCCTTTTCACTTGCTCGGGCAGGAGCGCGACGCCCAGGCCGGCCGCGACGGCTTGGATCAGAGCGCGTTCGATTTCTACATCCTGGAGAACTTTCGGCGAGAAGCCTTCTTTGCGGCACGTTTCCGTCAGCCAGTCGCGATAACCCGGATAACTGGTCTCGGACATGCCGATAAAGAAGACGGGTTTAAGCTTCTTGAGCGCGATGACAGATTCCTTTGCCAGCGGATGGTTTTTCGCCAGGGCGGCGACAGTTTCATAGGCGGCAATGGGCAGAAACTGCAACCCGCGCTCTTCAATCGGGCCGCGCAATCCGGCAAAACCGAGGTCGATTGTCCCCTCCTCCAGGGCGCGAAATTGATCGCCGCAACTCATGTCGAAAAGATTGATCGGGACGGTTGGGAAAGATCGCTGAAAGGCTGCGAGGGTCACCGGAAGAAGATCGTAAAAGAGGTCCGCGACATAGCCGATGTTAAGCGGAGACGGCGGCTGCTCATCGGTCCGCTGGACTGATTTCACGATCTCCTGGCTGAGGTCGAGAAGGCGTTTCGCATCGATCAAAAAAGTCGCTCCTTGTCGCGTCAAACTTACTCCCTGCTTCGAGCGATCGAGCAGGCGCACGCCGAGTTCTTCCTCCAAATCCTTGATCTGACGCGTCAGGGACGGCTGCGAGAGATGCAGCTTTTGCGCGCCTTTGGTGAAGCTGAGAGCATCCGCGACCGCAACGAAATAACGTAAATGGCGGAGTTCCACTGGCTCAAAGTTACGCCGCAAAGATCATTCGGCAATCCATAGCCGGAGGGTATTAGCGTCGATGGCAGAAGGTATTAGCGGCGTTTTGGCGACGGGCTTAAACCACGGAGCGACCCAGAGCAACTCGAGTGAGTGGGCCGTTGATTTAATGGATCGGAAAGCATCAGTCGTCTGGAATGGAACCCTGCGTGAAGGCACGGGCACCATGAGAACCGAGAGCGGTGTCCTGGCCGATACCCAGTACTCCTTTCGCACCCGCTTTGCCGAAGGCCTCGGCACCAACCCCGACGAATTGATCGCCGCGTCCTTGGGCGGGTGTTTTTCGATGGCTCTCGCCAACGAACTCAGTCTCTCCGGTTTTCACCCGCTGCGGATTGAAACCGCCGCCACCGCGACATTGGAAGACATGGCCGCGGGCTGGACGGTCACGAGGATTCTGCTCGACGTGCAGGCCACAGTCCCGGATGCGACGCAGTCGGCTTTCATGGATGCCGCGCTCTCGGCCAAGACGAAGTGCCCCATCGGTCGTCTCCTCAACGCCACCATCAGCATGACGGCGAGCCTCAATCAATGAAAGCGACGAGCACTCACCTGCCGTTTGCGAGCACGAACAGCGCGACCACGCAGCGTCTCTCCCAGCACCATGAATAAGAATCCTCTCAACAAAGGCATCCTCACGGAAAACGGGGTGGGCATCGGCACGGTCACACACGAGATGGTCGCGATGCGCGCGAGAGAGCTGGCCAGCATTGCCGGCCGCGTCGGGTCGCAAGCCTCCGAGCAGGATTACGAACGGGCTCAACGTGAACTGACTGGGGGGTCGGAGATCGATGATGACGTCGAAGTTTTGGAATCCATCCCCGAATCCGAACGCTGGGATCCGGTGCCGGGCTCCGTCGGACATCAGACTGAGGACTCGTTAGGCGAGGATGAGGACAACGAAGGACGAAGCGAAAGCGCGCAACTGGTGGAAGAAGGAATCAAGGAAGCGGAGCATGATCAAATGCTGCAGGCCGCTCGCGCCGCGGCGGCGAAGGACCTACGCGAAGCGTGAGCGGAGGGGTGACACTGGCAGCAACAGTCAGAGCGCTCCTTGCCGCCGGTAAAGGGCTCTTGGAGGCGCTGTTCACGAATTCCGGATTAGGTGTTTTCGGCCGAGACGGAACAGCAGACGCCATGAGGATGGGGATGTCGGATTCGGATGCGTTCCCAAGGGCCGGATCATCTGTGCCGCGTCGTCGACGAAGCACAGACGATCGTGAACGCGGCATTGGCGTCGCCCACAGCCTAACGAGTCTGGCATGAACCCAATCATCCTGACCATTAATGGCGGTTCCTCGAGCATTAAGTTCGCGGCCTACCGAGTCGAAACAACCGTGGCGGTCTGGCTGTTGAACGTCCGACGCCGCATGAGGCTGCGGTGCCAAGTTAGGTATAAATAAAGCGAAATAGGTTCTTTACTGTCGTCATTTATGCGCTTTCTTTATCCCTGTGAATCCGCGCAAAGGCATCTCCGCCGAAAACCGGGATCGACTAGAAATCCTGCATCGCCGGTTTAACGGCCCTTTCTCCGTTGCAGATGCCACGGATGCTCTTAACTTGGAGTCCCCGCGCTGCCGCCGCCTACTCGCGCAATTCGTCAGCCAAGGATGGCTCGCCCGCATCCGGCGGAATGTTTATCGGGCCGTCCCTCTCGGAGCCGCTGCGCCATCAGAGTGGCGCGAGGATCCGTGGTTGGTCGCGGCTCATACGTTTGCGCCGTGTTATCTGGCGGGCTGGACCGCCTGCGAACATTGGGGAATGACTGAGCAACTTTTTCGCGATGTCGTTGTCGTCACGAATCGGAAGGTACGATTTCGCGAGGAGGAGATTCAAGGGACTCGCTACCTGCTCAACGTTCGTCGATGTGGCGCGTTCTTCGGCTTGCGTAGCGTTTGGCGTGGGCAGACCGCGGTGCAAGTCAGCGATCCTACGCGCACAGCGATCGATTTGTTGGACTGTCCCGCGATGAGTGGCGGCGTGAGAGCGGTTTTCGATATCCTCAGCAACTACTTCAGCAGCAAGAACCGAGAAGACAGGCTCCTGATCGATTATGCAGAGAAGCTAGGGAACCGGACGATCTACAAACGGCTGGGATACTGTGCTGAGCTACTAGGGGTATATGCACCCGAATTAATAGAAACGTGCCGGGAACGAATTAGCACCGGAGTCAGCTTACTCGATCCGGCGGAACCGAAGAGAGGCCGGATTCTGAAGCGGTGGAATCTCCGTGTCAATGTGGGAGCGCTCGTGCCGGCCAACCATTCATGATCAATCGTTTCGACATTGAGGAGCGCGTTCGGGAATGGGGATTGCGCGAGGACGTCGTCGAAAAGGACTATGTGCTTGGCTGGCTGCTTTGGGGCATTGGTGCCGACGATTCGCTGGGATTTCATTGGGGTTTTCAAGGGCGGTACTTGTCTTAAGAAATGCTACCTCGAAACCTACCGGTTCTCCGAAGACATGGATTTTACGGTGATGCCTGGAGGCCCGGTTCGAGAGGAGGAAGTCAGGCCATTGCTGATGCAAGTCCTGGATCGGGTGCATGAATCTTCGGGCATTCAGTTCAGCGACCGAGAGCCGATGCTTAAGACCCACGAATCGGGTCGCTACACTCAAGGACGCGTCTATTACCGCGGCCCACGCAACGCGCCACAGGTTGCCAGCATTATTCTTGATCTGAGCGCATCGGAGAAGGTCGCCCGCCCCAGTGTTCTGCGCGAAATTTCGCACTCGTTTCCCGATGCGCTTCCTGCCCCGGCCAAAATCCGCTGCTACTCTTTTGAAGAAGTTTTCGCCGAGAAAATCAGGGCGATGGGAGAGCGCTGTCGGCCACGCGATCTCTACGATATAATCAACTTGTTTCGGCGCCGGGACCTCCGAAGTGCAGCTGGTTTGGTCCGCGAAGTTCTCCACGAGAAATGCGCCAGCAAAGGTGTCTCGGTTCCAACGATGGCTGCCTTGGAGCAGTCGGTTCATCGCCCTGCGCTGGTTTCGGAATGGGCAAGCATGCTCGCACATCAGCTACCCGCCTTGCCTCCGTTGGAGGCTTTTTGGGAGGAACTCGCCGACCTTTTTGCATGGCTGGAGGGCACTTTCGAGCAAGCGGAACTGAGTGTCGCTCCCGTTCAATCGGCTGGTGAACCAGTTGACGAGGAATGGAAGCCGCCGTCCACGGCCTATGTTTGGGGTCAGGGCGTTCCGGTGGAAACGATTCGCTTTGCCGCTGCGAATCATCTCTGCCTTGAGCTTGGATATCTGAATAGTGAGCGGTTGATTGAACCGTATGCCCTGAGGCGAACCCGCGCGGGTCGTGTCCTGCTTGTTGCCGTCAAGTGTGCCAGTCGGGAGACCCGCACGTATCGGATGGATCGAATACAAACGATTAAAGTGACCAATAAGCCTTTTAAGCCGGTGTATACGGTCGAACTCGGCGCGACTGGTCCTGTTCGAGTTCCCGATCTTTCGCGTGTTGCAACGAGGAATCCAATCGCGACCCGAACCTTCACAACTCGCAGCAGGACATTCGGAAATCCATATGGGCCTACTTACGTCATCAAATGCGTGAGCTGCGGTCGTGAATTCAAGAGAAAGACGATGAATTACACGCTAAAGCCCCACAAAGGAGGTGGCGGATGGAATTGCCATTCGTTAACGGGGCATTTTGTGCGGACCGAATAGCAGTCACCCACTCTTCTCCGCAGGGCGAAACTCATCGCGGCGATCCTGCTCATCGAGCCCAGTTTCCATGGCTCGGCGCTCGGGTTGATGGTCACGCGATTCGATCCTCCCCGGATGTTGGCGGCTCCTCTTTGTTCTCAGTGTAATCGTGGCGATTTGTTCGGCGATTCTTGCTTTTCATTGATCGGAGCGCGGCCGCGCCGACAGGCCGAGTGCCCGATGCCCCCGGGGCAAAGATGGCGCATAGCTATTAACTATGGCCCGGTTGCTCGAGAGGTATTGGCCGCCGAATCGGGGCGGGTCGAGATTTTCGCATCTCACACAAGACGCCCAAATCCGCAAGGCCCTGCATCCTGACCATCAACGGCGGCTCTTCGAGCATTAAATTTGCCGCCTACCGCGTCGACCAAACTTTGGAGCGAGGCCTTTCGGGAAAGATCGATCGCATTGGATCGGACGGGACGATCCTCATTTTCACCAGTGCCGTCGGCGAAGATGAGCAGAGCCGCAAGCTGACCGCCTCCGACCACAAGTCGGCCGCGACTTTTCTCCTCGATTGGATCGAAGAGGAGATCGCATTCGAGTCCCTGCAAGCGGTCGGCCATCGCGTCGTGCACGGCATGCAGCACACCGCGCCCGAGCTGGTCACGCCAGCGCTGCTCGACGAACTGCATCGCCTTACCCCGTTCGATCCCGAGCATCTGCCGAGCGAACTCGAACTGATCGAAGCCTTCCGAAAGCGCCATCCGCAGTTGCCACAGGTTGCTTGTTTCGACACCGCGTTTCACCGCGACATGCCACGCGTCGCGAAGCTCTTCCCGATCCCGCGGCGCTACGAGGCAAAAGGAGTGCAACGCTACGGCTTCCACGGTTTGTCCTACGCCTATCTCATGGAGGAGTTAGCGCGCCTCGGCGACTCAGCCGCTACGAAAGGCCGCGTGATTCTCGCGCATCTCGGTAATGGCGCGAGCATGGCCGCGGTCCGCGACGGCAAAAGCATCGACACCAGCATGGGTTTCACGCCGACGGCGGGCCTGGTGATGAGTACACGCTCCGGCGATCTCGACCCGGGATTGGTGAATTACCTGGCGCGCACCGAACAGATGACGGCGGCGCAGTTTCAAAAGATGGTGAACCAGGAGTCGGGTTTGCTCGGTGTTTCTGAGATTAGCTCGGACATGCGCGATTTGCTCGCCCACGAAGCGAAGGAAGTGCGCGCAGCCGAAGCCGTGGCGCTATTTTGCTATCAGGCGAAAAAGTGGATCGGCTCCTTCGCCGCGGCGCTCGGCGGGCTGGACTCTTTAGTCTTCAGCGGTGGAATTGGGGAAAGCGCGCCGCTCATCCGCCAGCGGATTTGCGAAGGACTCGCATTTCTCGGCATCGACCTGAACCTAAGAAGAAATGCCGCGAACGAGACACTAATTTCCAACGACGCCAGCGCGGTCTCCGTCCGAGTCATCCGCACCGATGAACAGCTCATGATCGCGAGATCGGTCGGCCGGCTTTTGGGACTAACGACTGGATGAAAATCACGATATCCCCATGGGACTACGACGCGGTCTTGTTCGACCTCGACGGCGTCCTGACCAGGACCGCACGCGTGCACGCAGCGGCGTGGAAGAAACTCTTCGACGATTTTCTCGCGCAGCGC
Organism: Chthoniobacterales bacterium; assembly: GCA_038258815.1. Taxonomy (GTDB): domain Bacteria; phylum Verrucomicrobiota; class Verrucomicrobiia; order Chthoniobacterales; family UBA10450; genus JACCTI01. The sequence goes on along the minus strand of JBBSPM010000011.1, from coordinate 6,108 downwards.
GCGACGAAGACGGGCGAACCGTTCGTTCCTTTCGATCTCGATGCCGACTACATGAGCTACGTCGATGGCAAGCCGCGTTACGATGGCGTCGCGTCCTTTCTCGAATCGCGCGGGATCGAATTGCCGATGGGCGCAAACAGCGACGGCGCCGAGGTTCAAAGTGTGCGTGCCCTGGGCAATCGGAAGGACCGCTATTTCCTGGAACACCTGAAGCAGGATGGCGTCGAGACGTACGAATCGGCCATCGCGCTGGTGCGCAAACTGCGCGTTGAGGAAATCAAGACCGCCGTCGTTTCCTCCAGCAATAACTGCGCGGCGGTGTTGGAGGCGGCAGGCATCGCGGATTTGTTCGACGCGCGCGTTGACGGGAAGGAAATCACGGCGCTCCGGTTGCCGGGCAAGCCGGCGCCAGATGCTTTTCTGGAAGCGGCTCGGCGCGTGGGAGCGGAACCGGCGCGCGCGGTCGTGGTGGAGGATGCGATCGCCGGCGTTGCGGCGGGACGCGCGGGACGGTTCGGCCGCGTCATCGGCGTGGATCGCAGCGGGCATGCGCAGGCATTGCGCGACGGCGGCGCCGAGGTGGTGGTGACCGATCTAGCGCAAATCTGCGTGCCGACGGAACAGCCGTCCGCGTGGTCGCTTGTGTTTGAAAATTTCGAGCCGGCCCAGGAAGGAATCCGCGAAACTTTGTCTGCGCTGGGGAACGGCTATTTCGCGACGCGCGGCGCCGCTCCCGGTGCGGTAGCGGATGACGTTCACTATCCGGGAACTTATCTCGCCGGCGGTTACAATCGGCTCCGCACCGACATCGCCGGGCGCGTGGTCGAAAACGAAGACCTCGTCAATTTCCCCAATTGGCTCGCGCTCCAGCTTCGGATCGGCGAGGGCGACTGGTTTGATGCGCGCGCGGTCAAGCTCTTGTCGTTTCGCCAGGAACTCGATCTCCGGCGCGGCCTGCTCTTGCGGGATATTTCGTTTGAGGACGGCGCGGGGCGGCGCAGCACCCTAAAGGAACGACGCCTGGTTTCGATGAGCGCGATGCACTTATGCGCTCTGGAACTTTCGCTGACGGCCGAAAACTGGTCGGAAAATGTCACGATTCGTTCCGCAATCGATGGGCGTGTGATGAACACGGGTGCGAAACTTTATCGAAAGTTCAATCACCAGCACCTGGAGCCGGTGACAGGCGACGCATCCGACCGGGAGGGAGTGTGCTTGGTAACGCGGACCTGCCAGTCGGATATTCGCGTGGCGCAGGTAGCACGCACGCGTGCGCTCTTGCAGGGTCAAATTCTCGAGCTCCCGCGGAAGCGTCTGGAGGAGCCGGGCTACATCGGCGAGGAAATGCAGGTCGAGTTGGAGAAAGGCACGACGCTCGTTCTCGAGAAGGTGGTCTCGTTTTCCACTTCTCGCGATCACGCCATCTCGGAGTGCGGACTGGAGGCGCGGAAGACAATCGCTCGCGCGGGTCGATTCGAGGAGGTGATGGCGGACCATGTTCTCGCCTGGAAGCAGCTGTGGCGACGCTTCGACGTGCATCTCGAGCCGACGCATCGGGGATTCAAATTGAACATCCCGATGCTGCTGCGCTTGAACATGTTTCATCTGCTGCAAGCAGCGTCGCCGAACTCGATCGGACTGGACATCGGCGTGCCGGCACGCGGTTGGACCGGCGAAGCGTATCAAGGCCACATCTTCTGGGATGAACTCTTCATCTTTCCCTTTTTCAATTTCCGCATGCCCGAGATCACGCGCTCGCTCCTCATGTACCGTTACCGGCGGCTGGGCGAGGCGCGGGTGGCCGCGCGGGCCGCGGGATTCAAGGGAGCGATGTTCCCCTGGCAGAGTGGAAGTGACGGCCAGGAAGAAACCGAGGCGCTCAACCTCAACCCGCGTTCACAGCGTTGGGTGCCCGATCGCTCTTATTTGCAACGCCATGTGGGCAGCGCGATCGCGTACAACGTCTGGCAGTACTTCCAGGTCACGCGCGATCTCGAATTTCTGCATTCCTACGGTGCCGAGTTGATTCTCGAGATCGCCGCCTTCTGGTCGAGCATCGCCCGGTTTAACGACTCGCGCGCTCGCTACGAAATTCACGGAGTGATGGGGCCGGATGAATTTCACGACAGCGCTCCCGATTCCACGACACCCGGCCTAACGAACAATGCCTACACCAATCTCATGGCCGTGTGGGTGCTCTGCCGTGCGCTCGAACTGTTGGACCTGCTCTCCGCGATGCGGCGGGCCGAGCTCATGGAGCGGCTTGGGTTAACGGCCGAAGAGATTGCGCGCTGGGGCGATATCAGTCGCAGAATGTTTGTCCCGTTCCATGACGACGGGATCATCAGCCAGTTCGAAGGCTATGAGAAATTGTGTGAGCTCGATTGGGAGCACTATCGCGCGCGCTACGAAAACATTCAGCGTCTCGATCTCATCCTCGAAAGCGAAAACGACAGCACCAACCGCTACAAGCTCTCGAAACAGGCGGACGTGCTGATGTTGTACTACCTCTTTTCCGCGGAGGAACTCGGTGAATTATTCGAACGTCTGAGTTACCCGTTCGAGCAGGAATCCATTCCACGAAACATCGCCTACTATGTCGGACGTTCCTGCCACGGCTCGACCTTATCCCGGGTCGTGCACGCCTGGGTCCTGGCGCGTTCTGATCGGCCGCGCGCGATGGAATTTTTTCGCAAGGCGTTGCAAAGCGATGTGAGCGATGTCCAGCAGGGCACGACGGCAGAGGGAGTTCACCTCGGCGCGATGGCCGGGACAGTCGACCTCGTGCAGCGCGTTTCGACCGGCATCGAAGTGCGAGGCGACGTGCTGCGGCTCAATCCGGAATTGCCGCGCGAGATGGAGCGCCTCGATCTGCACATTCGCTACCGCGGGCATGCTCTCGATCTGCGCCTGACGCGCGACTCGCTCACGATCCGGGGACGTGATCCGACGGCATTGCCGATCTCGCTCTGCGTCGACGGCGAGGCCTGCGAATTCGTCAGCGGGACAACGCGGGTGTTTCGATTGCACGACAACGCGCCGAGTGGGGCGAAGGTGGAAGAGAACCGTGGCGAATTGGCCGCGAAAGAAGTCACGCCCGCACCAGCTTTTGAGGAAGCCCCGCGCTTTGAACGAGAACGACTGAAATCATGAATGCGAACACACTCACACCTGACCTGTTACAAAAGATCGACGCTTACTGGCGTGCGGCGAATTACCTCTCAGTCGGCCAGATTTATCTCTTCGATAATCCGCTGCTCAAGCGACCGCTCGTCCTCGCGGACATCAAGCACATGTTGCTCGGCCATTGGGGAACGACGCCGGGACAGAATTTCATCTATGTCCACTTGAACCGCGTCATCAACAAATACGACCTGGACATGATTTATGTTTCCGGGCCCGGACATGGCGGACCGGCCGTGGTGGCCAACACGTATCTTGAAGGCACTTACTCCGAGATCTATCCCAACATCAGCCAAGACGAGACGGGACTACAAAAGTTGTTCAAGCAGTTCTCATTTCCCGGTGGCATTCCGAGTCACGCCTCACCCGAGTGTCCGGGCTCAATCCACGAAGGCGGCGAACTGGGTTATTCGCTCAGCCATTCGTTTGGGGCGGTATTCGACAATCCCGATCTCATCGTGGCCTGTTGCGTGGGCGATGGCGAAGCGGAAACGGGTCCGCTAGCCACGGCGTGGCAGTCCAACAAGTTTCTCGATCCCATCACCGACGGCGCGGTGCTGCCGATCCTGCACCTCAACGGCTACAAGATCGCCAACCCAACCATTCTCGCCCGCATCGAACCGGAGGAACTGGATCAGTTCATCCGAGGCAACGGATGGACGCCCTATTACGTCGAGGGACATGAGCCGGCTCTGATGCACGAAGCCATGGCGACGACGCTCGATGTGGTGATGGAGGAGATCAGACGCATCCAGCACGAGGCCCGTATCAACGGCAACACCACGCGCCCGCGCTGGCCGATGATTGTCCTTAAATCTCCCAAAGGCTGGACCGGCCCGAAGTGGGTGGATGGACAGCAAATCGAAGGCACGTTCCGCGCGCATCAAGTGCCGCTTTCTGATCCGGCCACGCATCCCGAACATCTCAAGCTGCTGGAGGAATGGTTGCGCAGTTACAAGCCGGAAGAACTATTCGATGTCCAAGGCCGCTTGAAACCGGAGCTGGCCGAGCTCGCGCCCAAAGGCGAACGGCGCATGGGCGCAAATCCACACGCGAACGGCGGATTGCTGCTTCGCGACCTGATCATGCCGGACTTTCGCGATTACGCGGTGGACGTGCCTTCACCCGGATCGGTTCTCGCCGCGGATGCGCACGAACTCGGCGTGTTCCTGCGCGACGTGGTCAAACTCAACAACGAGCAACGCAACTTTCGCATCTTCGGCCCGGACGAAACGCTTTCCAACCGCCTGACCGCGGTCTTCGAGGCGACCGATCGGCAATGGGACGCGCGCACGCAGGATAACGATGAGTTCCTCGCGCTCGACGGCCGCGTCATGGAAATGTTGAGCGAGCACCAATGCGAAGGCTGGCTCGAAGGCTACCTGCTCACCGGGCGGCACGGCCTCTTTAACTGTTACGAAGCCTTCATCCACATCATAGACTCGATGTTCAACCAGCACGCCAAATGGTTGAAGGTCACGGCCGGCCTGGCTTGGCGCGCTCCGATCGCGTCGTTGAACTACCTGCTGGCCTCCCACGTGTGGCAGCAAATGCACAACGGCTTCACGCATCAAGACCCGGGCTTCATTGATCATGTGGTGAACAAGAAAGCCTCCGTCGTGCGCGTCTATCTGCCGCCGGACGCCAACTGCCTGCTTTCGGTTTGGGATCATTGCTTACGCAGCCGCCACTACGTCAACGTCGTGATCGCCGGCAAATATCAAGCCCCGCAATGGCTGACGATGGACGAAGCCGTCAAACATTGCACCGAAGGCATCGGCATCTGGGATTGGGCTAGCAATGACGCCGGCGGCGAACCCGATGTCGTCATGGCCTGCTGTGGCGATGTGCCCACGCTGGAGACGTTGGCCGCCGTTTCCATCCTGCGCGAACATCTGCCCGACCTGAAAGTCCGCGTGGTCAACGTCGTGGACCTTTTCAAACTGGAACCCTGCAGCGAACATCCGCACGGTCTGAACGACAACGCTTTCGATGCGCTGTTCACAAAGGACAAACACGTCATCTTCGCCTTCCATGGTTATCCGTGGTTGATCCATCGGCTGACCTATCGCCGCACCAATCACCACAACATTCACGTCCGCGGTTACAAGGAAGAAGGCACGATCACCACGCCCTTCGACATGACGGTGCTGAACGACCTCGACCGTTTCCACCTCGTGATGGACACCATCGATCGCCTGCCACAAACCGGCGAGAATGGGATCGCCCTCAAACAGCAACTCCAAGCCAAGCTGATCGAGCACAAGCTATACATTGACAAGAACGGCCAGGACCTGCCGGAAATTCGCAACTGGAAATGGGGCAACCCCAAATGAATTCGCCAGAGCTTATAGACACCGCGAGAAAGCTGGTCGCCGACGACAAAGGTCTGCTGGCGATGGATGAAAGCAATCCCACCTGCAACAAACGCTTTGCCAAGTTGGGAATTCCGCAAACCGAGGAGGCCCGGCGCGCTTACCGGGAATTGATCGTGACTACTCCGAAGCTCAGCGAGTCCATCAGCGGCGCTATCCTTTACGACGAGACAATCCGCCAGCACACAGACGATGGAACTCCATTTGCGAAAGCACTGATCGAGGAAGGAATCATCCCCGGCATCAAAGTGGATGCCGGCGCAAAGGACATGGCCGCGCACGCTGGAGAGAAAGTCACCGAAGGTCTGGATGGATTGCGCGGGCGGCTCGCCGAATACAAGGACATCGGCGCCCGTTTCGCCAAATGGCGCGCGGTCATCACCATCGGCGACGGCATTCCTAGCCGCGGCTGCATTAAAGCGAATGCGCACGCCCTGGCTCGCTATGCGAGTCTGTGTCAGGAGGCTGGGATGGTCCCCATCGTGGAGCCGGAAGTTCTGATGGACGGCGATCACACGCTGGAGCGGTGTCGCGAGGTCACGGAGGAAGT
>JBBSPM010000010.1:0-91283 GCA_038258815.1 Chthoniobacterales bacterium | reverse complement strand
TTTCCTTGCCCTTTTTCTCGCTGGTTTGCGCGCCGCCGCCGGCAGTATCGACCCGGAGGTCGGCGATACCGAGAAGGCGCTGCAGCGGCCCTTGCGAGATCGAGATGTTTTGGATGTTGGCGAACGTGATCGTCATCTCACGAATCTTGAGGACGCCTTCGCGGACGCGCAGGCTGCGATCGGTCACGAGGTACCAGCGTTTTTCGAAATCGAGCCGGAGCAGAGCGAGCGCGAAGAGCCGTTGGACAATGAGGATGGAGGCGATGAACGCCGCCGACGAAAAGAAGAAATAATGAGGAATCCCGCGTGCGAACGAATCATTAAGGTGGGCGATGAAAGGAATGATTTCCGCGGGCAGAAGCAGAAGTAGGACGACGAGGGTGCGAAGCGTCCAGGTGAGGAGGAGATAGTAGTAGAAGTTCGGCGCAGCGCGGAAGATTCGGGTGCTGCTCTCATCGCCGGGCGGCGGGGCTGGTTCCTCTGGGATGCGCAGGAATCTCTCGCTGAGTTTGCGGAACGAGCCGTACATTTTCAGGGGCTCGGCGGCGGCGCAGCGCGTTCTTCCAGCAATTCCCGAGTGCGTCGCAATTCATCCCGAATGCTGAGGAGCAAGGTGACCGCCTCCTGGTCGCTTGCGCCTGTGGTCGAGGCTGCCGGCGTCTGTTCCGAAACAGGCCCCGGCGCTTTCTCCGCGCGAGCGCCGCGCATGCGCGTGTAGAGAAAATCGCGGATCGCTTCGAACTCCTTGAACCCTTCGATGACGAGTTCGGCCCCGGACGCGCCGGAGGCGGTTTGAATCTGGATATCGGCGAGGCCGAGCCAGCGCTGGATGAAGCCGGAGTTGAGATGGATATCCTGAATGCGGGCGTAGGTGAGATTCACCTCGCGTCGGAAAAGAATGCCCACGCGCATGTGGATGCCTTCGTCGTTGAAGGTGTAGCGCAGAGTGTGATACCGGAAATAAAAGTACGGCAATAAAACGATCATCCCCGGGCCGGTTAGAACGGCGCGGATGATGTAATATTGCAGCAGGGCAGAGTCCGGCCGATCGAGCGCAAAGATGGCTGGGGAATCGGCCGACACTGCTTTTCGCTTGGAACTGGGTCCGCCCGAAGGAAACCCTGACGATCCGGTCTAACGACCGACGAGCTTCGCGTTCAGCTTGATTTCAGTGCCGGCGAGGGCCTTGGAAACAGGGCAGCCCATTTTCGTTTTTTCGGCCTGCTCCTGAAAAGCTGCGTCTTCGATCCCGGGAACCTCAGCCTCCGTATTCAATTCGATCGTCGTGATCTTGGGCGCGCCATCGACCATATCCAAAGTGACGATGGCCGTCGTGCTAATGCGTGTCGGCTCATGGCCGGCTTTGCCGAGATTTGACGCCAGCGCCATGGAGAAACAGCCGGCATGCGCCGCGCCGATTAGTTCTTCGGGATTCGTTCCTGCGCCGCTTTCGAAACGCGATTGAAAGCTGAACGGCCCTTCGTAGCCGTCCTTGCCCAATTTCATTTTGCCGTTGCCCTCTTTCAGAGTGCCTTCCCAAACTGCTGATCCTTTTCGTTCTGACATGGGTAATCCTTTTCTGTGTGGTTGAGTTTTGTCCTTATTTCTTACGCTCAAATTTCGTAAGATAGCCGATTTTCTCTCTAGCTTTTTTCTCCGCTTGTAGGAATTTCGTGGTTTGCGTCCGCTTTCGCTCGGGACGCGAAAACGTAAACTCGCCGTGCTGCGAAACTGAGGTCCAGGCAAGCTCGGCCCGTTCGCTCAAGGTAACACCAGTTTTTCCCAACGTATGATGAATCTCCGCACTTTTTTTTTCGTGGCTGCGACCTTGGTTTCCTTTGCCTTGGTCTCTCCGGCAAAGGAGCCAAGAACCCCGCGTCCGCCACGCGCGCCGTTTCAAGTTCCCTTCCAATTGCTTCCGGTTCTGGTGCCCACCTCGACCGATGCGACGACCGATTACTACGACATCACGATGCAGGTGGGTCAAAAGGAAATTCTCTCCGGCCGATTGACCACGATCTGGGGCTACAATGGACTTTATCCTGGGCCGACGATCATGGCCACCCGTGGCCGCACCGTGGTGGTGCGGCAGTTGAACAATTTGCAGGAGAGCATGTCGGTACACTTGCATGGCGGCCACACTCCACCGGAGTCGGACGGTCTTCCGTACGACCTCATCGGGCCGGGTGGGATGAAAACCTATACCTATCCGAACAATCAATCCGGGGCCACGCTCTGGTATCACGATCACGCGATCGATACCACCGGTCGGCATGCTTACATGGGGCTGGCGGGAATGTATTTGATTCGCGATCCAGCGGAGGACTCGCTCGGCTTACCCAGCGGTAAAAGCGATGTCGCGATCGTGATTCAAGATCGGTTGCTCAACTTCGATGGGTCGCTCAACTACCCGCTCGACGACACCGCGATCTCGAACGGCGTTTTTGGCAATTCCCTGCTCGTGAACGGCGTCATGCAGCCCTACTTTCAGGTCGCGCGCCGGAAGATGCGCTTTCGGATTGTGAACGGATCGAACGCGCGCAATTACACCCTGGCCCTGAGCACGGGCGATCCGCTGGTGCAGATCGCGACGGATCAGGGCTTGCTCGCGGCGCCCGTCTCGCGCTCGTCCATCGTGGTCTCGCCCGGTGAACGGATCGAGGTGGTGATTGATTTCGCCAACTACGCGCTCGGCTCGAATTTGATTTTGAAGAACCTGGACACCACCAATCCCGTCATCACCGATCTGATGCGCTTCGATGTGGTTCGCGATGAGCTGGATCAAAGTGTCGTCCCGAAAGAACTGGCGCCACCAGCGAGTAAGATGGCGGCGAAGAAAGGGCTCACTGCGGTGAATCGGACCTTTACTCTCGAGCCGGGCACGATCAACGGCCGCCCCGTTTGGACCGTGAACGGAGCGCTCTACGATCAGCAGCGGGTGGACGCGATGCCGCAGCTAAACGCGACTGAAATCTGGACCTTTCAAAACAACTCGGGCCAGGCGCATCCCATGCATATCCACGATATTCATTGGCAGATCCTGGATGTGAATGGTGTGGCGCCCTCGCCCGGCGACGCCGGACCGAAGGACACCTTCCTGGTGCCGCGCCGGGTGGCTGGTGTGCCCGGGACATTGCGGGTGATGGGGACGTTTACGGACAATGTGGGCGATTACGTTTCGCATTGTCATAATCTGGAACACGAAGATCACGCGATGATGTTCAACTTCCAGGTGCAGCCGTAGCGATGGAGCCGGCGCGCCCCCGCGCCGAAGGATCTTATGTGCGCTGCTTTAGACTTCGGCCCGAGGGCGGGCCGGCTCCATCGCTGGTTTTTTGCCGCACTGCTTTTGGCGATCGGGAGTCCGATAATCCTTGCGGCTGAACAGCCAGCCAGCAACCGCCGCATGGCCGAGCGGCTCGCGGAGATCGGCCAAGATTACGACAAACGCGTGATCGCGCAGCGGCCTGATCTGCATCTCGCCCGCTACCTGCGCCACGTGGAGAAAGCGGTCGATCTAAAGACGACGGCGTTCCTCGAGGCAAAATCCGCGTACGAATTTTTGCTCGCCGGTGATAGTCGCGCCGCGGCCGAGGGTTTCCAAAAAGCGAAGGACGCAGCGCTCGCGCATCCGGAAGACTTCGACGCGAATTTTCTGCCGGTAATCCGTTCGTATCTGGCGGTATCGTATCTGCGCGTGGGGGAGCAGGCAAACTGTTGCTCCATGTACGGCCCGCGCTCCTGCCTGCTGCCGATCCAAGGCGCTGGCGTGCATACGGAACAGGAAGGCTCGCGCGCCGCCATCCGAGAATACCTGGAATTGCTCGCGACCAATCCCGGCGACATGACCTCGCGTTGGCTTTTGAATATCGCGTACATGACGGTCGGCGAGCATCCGGAAAAGGTGCCCGAGCGTTGGCTCATTCCGCCGGAGAAGTTCGCGCCGGAGGGTGCGTTCCCGCGTTTCACGAACGTCGCGCCGTCGCTTGATCTCGGTCCGCCGGCGCTCGCTGGCGGTGTGGTGATGGATGATTTTAATAACGACGGTTCGCCCGATTTACTGATCAGTTCGTCCGGCCTCGATTCGCGGCGCGATCAGTTGCGCTATTTCCAAAACAAGGGCGACGGCACTTTTGAAGATCGAACGGAAGCGGCGGGACTCACCGGTTTGGTCGGCGGGATGAATCTGCTCCAGGCGGACTACGACAACGACGGCCATCTCGACGTGCTCGTGTTGCGCGGTGCCGGTTTGTTAGGCGATCTCGGCGATCAGCCGCCGTCGCTCCTGCGAAATCTCGGCGATGGGCGTTTCGAGGATGTCACGGAGGCCGCCGGTCTGCTCTTTGAAGCACCCACGCAATGCGGCGCGTGGGGCGATTACGATAACGACGGGCGGCTGGATCTTTTCATCGGAATCGAATCGAGCAAGGTGCCGGGATTCGACGTGCCGCTTTACCAGGACCTGCGCGCGCGGCCCGAGCGTCCGTGCAAACTTTTTCACAACGACGGCGGCGGAAAGTTTCACGATGTGGCCAAAGAGATCGGTCTCGACTTTGTCGGCTACGTGAAAGGGGCGGCCTGGGGCGACGTGGATAACGACGGCTACCCGGATCTGGCGGTCGCACAGGGATACGGCCCGTGTCTATTTTTCTCGAATCGCCCCGGCGAAGAGAAGGGTGTTCGCCAATTCGCGAAGCCGCAAGAAATGGAGCCACCGCACAGCTTCGCTGTCAGCTTTTTCGACTACGATCAGGATGGCTGGCTGGATTTGTTTGTGGCCGGCTATTCGAAGATCGCATCGAATTACGCCGCGGGGCAGGTGGCTGCGGACTTGTTAGGCCAACCGCATACCGCGGAGTTGCCACGCCTCTATCATAACGAAGGCGCAAAACGAGATTCGCCTCGGTTTCGTGACGTCACGGCCGAGGCGGACCTGAACCATGTTTACTACGCGAGCGGTTGTGTGACCGGCGATCTCGATCGGGATGGCTGGCCCGATCTCTACCTGTCCACCGGCGCTTCCGATTACCGCGCGCTTCTCCCGAAACGACTGCTGCGCAATTTGCAGGGCAGGAAATTCGAAGACGTTTCCAGCAATGCTGGGATCGCGCATCTGCAGAAGGGAAGCGCGGTCGCGCTCGGCGATGTGGATGGCGATGGCGACGAAGATATTTTGCAGGTGCTCGGCGGCGAATTCCCCGGTGACATTTTCCCTCGCGCCCTCTTTCTCAATCCGGGCAACGTAAATCACTGGCTCACGCTGGAATTGGTCGGAACGAAATCGAACCGCAGCGCCATCGGCGCGCGCATCGCGGTGGAAGCGGAAACACCCCACGGCCCGGAGAAATTTTACGGCTTCGTCTCCAGTGGAGGCAGCTATGGCGGCTCCACTCTGGCACAGGAAATTGGCTTGGGCGATGCAACCAAAATAAAGAGCGTCGAAGTGATTTGGCCGGGTGGGGGTGCGCCGCAGCGTTTTAAGAAGTTGTCGTTAGACCGACGTTATCGGATCACCGAGGAAAAGGAGGAAGCGACCCCTACAAATACACTCGTCCCAAAAGACGAATTTCGGTCTCGTAAATGATCCCATCACAAAAATTTGGATTCGACGCGGTCGCGGAATTCCCGATTCTGAAGGGACCAGTGCAAGACAACTTCCATCAGGCTGCTTGGGACCAGCCACACCCGGAACGGACGCGAGCGATTCTAAAAGCGCATCCCGAGGTGCGCGCGCTTTTCAGTCGGAGTCCCGCTACGGCAGCGATCGCGTTCCTGGTCGTTGCGCTGCAAGTCTCCCTCGCGTTCGGGCTGGGTCGGCTCGGCTGGAGCTACTGGTGGCTGACCGTGTTGGTGGCGTATGGCGTCGGCGCCTTCGCGAATCACAGCATGTATGTGGTCATCCACGACGCGACGCACAACCTCGTCTTCCGGCGGAAGACTCTAAACAAATTCGTCGCCATCCTGGCGGACATGACCAATCTCGTGCCGGGTGCGATCGGCTTCGGCGTTTACCATCTGAAACATCACGCGCATCAAGGCGCCTACGAGCTGGATGCCGATATCGCCAGTGTCTGGGAGGCGCGTCTGATCGGGAACAAATTTTATCGCAAGGCGCTCTGGCTGTTCTTTTTTCCCTTCTTTCAAATCACGCGCCCGCCGCGTCTGAAAGCGATCACGATGTGGAATCGCTGGATCTTCATCAACATCGTCGCCGCGCTCTTCTTCGATGTCGCCATCGTCCACTTCTGCGGATGGCCGGGGCTTTTCTATCTCGTTTGTTCTTTCTTCTTTTCCATCGGATTGCACCCGATCGGCGCGCGTTGGATTCAAGAGCACTACACGATCGATTCCGAGCAGGAGACTTTCAGCTACTATGGGCCGGTCAATCGCGTGGCCTTGAATGTCGGCCACCATAACGAGCATCACGATTTTCCTTCCATCCCTTGGAATAACCTGCCGAAGCTGCGCGCGCTGGCGCCGGAGTTCTACGACACTCTGCGCTTCCACACTTCGTGGAGCCGACTGCTCTGGCAATTCCTTTCCGATCCCCGCTACACGCTCTTCTCCCGCGTGGAGCGACCGGCGGACCGGCTACCCACGCGCGCGGCTGTACAAGGCCGGTCGGCGGTGGCCTCCGTCATTTGAGGTGTGAGCTATTTCCTACTCGCAACGCAGCGCGACTATGGGATTGACCCGCATCGCACGTCGAGCTGGAAAATAACAAGCCAGCAGCGCCGCGATTGAGAGGAGACCGGCAATGAGGGCGAAGATTGCGGGATCAGTCGCGCTCACGCCGAAGAGCAAACTGGAGAGCAATCGCGTCACCGCCAAGGCGCCGGCCACACCCGCGGCCACACCGAACAAAGTCAGCTTAAGGCCCTGACCGATGACGAGCCGAAGCACATCGTTAGGCTGCGCGCCCAGCGCCATGCGCAGGCCGATCTCTTGGGTGCGTTGCGCGACGGAATAGGAAATGACTCCGTAGATGCCGATCAGGCCGAGGAGCAATCCGATCCCGGCAAAGGCGGAGAGCATGAACATGCTGGAACGCGATTGCGCGATGGAATGCGCGACCACGTCGGTCATCGGCTGGAGATCGGTAATCGGCACGTTCTTGTCGATCGACCAGACCGCGCTCCGAATCGATGCGGCCAACGCATTCGGGGCCGAGGAAGTGCGCACCATGAGCGTCAGCGGCGGCAGGGAGGGATGCTGGAAAAACGGACGATACATTTCCGGCACGGTCTCGACCCCGAGAGCCTGCTGTTTGATGTCGCCGACCACGCCGACCACCGTGGCCCAGTTGCCCTTGCCTTCGAAACCGCTGCCGATGCGTTTCCCGAGCGGGCTCTCGTTAGGCCAATATTTGCGCGCGAGCGCCGCGTTGATGATCGCGACCCGGTCGCCCGTTTCGTTATCGCCTTCGGTGAAGACACGGCCGCGCAGCAGCGGGATTTTCATCGTCCCGAAATAATCGGACGTGACCAGACGCCAATTCACCGTGCCGTGCGATTTACCTGCGGGCAGAGGGCGATCTTCGATTCGCAAACCCGGATCCCAATTGCTGTCGCCCATGGGCAAAAGATGGATGCCGCCGACCGATTCCACCTCAGGCAACGCCTGCAACCGCTCCAGCACCTGCCGATAATACGAACGCGCGCGGGCTGCTCCCGCAGTCTCGGAATTGTCGCCCGCGAAATCCGGCGGTGAGAGTTGGAACGAGAGCACCTGGCTGGGGTCGAAACCGGGATCGACGTGCTGCAGCCGCCAGAAGCTCTTGATCAAGAGGCCGGAGCTGGTCACGAGCATGAGGGCGAGCGCGATCTCGAGGACCACGAGCGACGAACGCAGCCGGCGGCCTCCTATTCCATCGGCGGAAACGCGGCCGCCTTCCTTGAGCGGCGCTTGCAGATCGGGGCGCGAGATTTGCAAGGCGGGCGCGAGGCCGAAAAGCACTCCGGCCAGAAGCGAGATGCCTAACGAGAAGAACAGCACTGGCCGGCTGATCGCGATTTCGCTCAAGCGCGGCGTCTCTGCCGGGACGAGCGCGAGGAGGAGATCGAGCCCGACCCAGGCCACGAGCAGCCCGGCCAGACCACCCAGGAATGCGAGCAGGCAACTCTCAGTCAGTAGTTGCCGGACGATCCGGCCGCGGCTCGCGCCCAGAGCCGCGCGGATGGCCAGTTCGCGTTGTCGCGTGCTGGTGCGGGCGAGTTGCAGATTGGCCACATTCGCGCAGGCGATGAGCAGGAGCAGTGCGACGGTGCCCAGCAAAATGAAAAGCGTGGTCCGCATTTCTCCCACCATGTCTGTCTGCAGAGAAATGACCCGCGCGTTCCCTCCATACTCCGCCGGCAAAGTGGAATTTTGCGCACGCAACTGCCGTGCGATGGCTGCGATCTCGGCCTGCGCCTGGGCCGTGGTAACGCCCGTTTTCAGCCGACCGAGCAGCGTGAGGTAGCCGGCTGCGAAATCATCCTTGTCGCGCGGATCCAAAGTCGCCGGCAACCACAAATCGCTGGTTCGTCCGCCCGGAAAATTAAAGCCCTGCGGCATGACGCCGATCACAGTGCGGCTCTCGCCATCGATCGTGATCGACTCTCCGACGATCCGACGATCGCCGCCGAACCGGCTTTGCCAAAGCCCGTAGCTGAGGAGCGCGACCTTATCGTGCCCGGGCTGATCTTCCTCCGGCAGAAAGGTGCGTCCGACGATCGCATTCACGCCGAGAAGCGAGAAGAGCGTGGACGTGGTGCGGGCTCCGTCGAGCCTCGCGGGATCGCCATTCCCGGTGATGGTAAATCCCCAGCCGCTGTAGGCAGCGATGTCGTCGAAAGAGGCGGCGGCATTCTTGAACTCGAGAAAATCCTTTTTCGAAATCGAGGTGACTTTCTTCTCCGGCCAAATCTTCACCAGTCGCTCGGACGCGGGGTAGGGCAGCGGTTGCAAAACGACCGCGTTGATAATGCTGAAGATGGCGGTGTTGGCGCCGATGCCGAGGGCCAGGGTCAAGAGCGCGATGGCGGTAAAACCCGGAGTCTTGGCGAGCGAGCGCCAGCCGAAGTGCAAATCGCGCAGCAGCGTTTCGAAGAAGTGACCCGCCCGCACTTCGCGCACTTGTTCTTTCACCTGTTCGACGCCGCCTAATTCGAGCATCGCTTCGCGGCGTGCCTCCGTTTCATTCATTCCTGTTTTCATTTTTTTCGCGATGGCCAACTGGAGATATGCGCCCACTTCATCCGCCAGATCGCGTTCCACGCGCTGCCGCCGGAAGATGTTGCGGAGCCAAAACTTGAGCTGCGGAGGGCGCTTTCTCATTCGTAACGAAGAGAAGTGACGGGATCGACACGCATGGCGCGGCGCGCCGGGAGATACCCGGCGAGAAGCGCCACCGCGAGCAACGCAGCGGGCACCGCGATGAACGTCAGCGGATCGTGAACCGTGATTCCGAAGAGAATGCTGGCGAGGAAGCGCACGAGAAAAAACGAGGCGATCATGCCGGCGGCGATGCCCGCGGTGGCGAGTTGCACGGTCTGGCGCAAGATGAGGCCGAGGATATTGGCGCGCGACGCACCGAGCGCGAGGCGGATGCCGATTTCTTTGGAACGCTGCGTGACGAGATATGCGATCACGCCGTAGATGCCGAGGCAGGCGAGGGTGAGCGCGAAAACGGAGACGATGCCGATGAGCCAGGTGCGGAAGCGCGGTTGGGCGATCGATTCATCGATTAATGCCTCCATCGTGTTGACGTCCACAACGAGGCCAGGATCGAGCGCGCGGATGGCGCCGCGGAGTTGGGGCGCGATGCTGGCCGGCGTGCTGGAGCGCACGACATAGTTCAATTGTCGGCCCACGAAAGTGATCACGCGCGGGGGCAGTTGCGGATAAGGGACGTAGATCTCAAGATCGGGTTCGCCGTCGAGTTGGCTGTGCTTGATGTTTCCGCAGACGCCCACGATCGAGAGCCAGTCGCCCATGTAGCGGATGCGTTGGCCGAGCGGGCTCTCGTTAGGCCAATACCGATCCGCGAAAAGCTGGTTCACGATTGCGACCCCGGGCGCGTCCTCTTTGTCGTAGTCGGTAAAAGTGCGGCCTTGTCGCAATGGAATGGCGAGGGTGGCGAGATAGTCGGGACTGATCGGCCGAATCTGCGCGGAATATTCCACCCCAGCCGGCGCGGGCTGGCCTTCGACTTCGTAACCGTTCCCCCAGCCATTCCCACCGAAGGGCAGGTGCGTGACGATTCCGGACCACTCTGCGCCCGACAACGCGCGCACCGCGGCCAGCGAGGCGCGATAAAACCGCATCATGTCGGCCGGTTCCGGATACTGCTCCTCCGACATCACCGCGTTCGCGGTGATGACGTTGCGCGCGCGAAAACCGGGATCGGCATGCACTAGCGTGATGAAGCTGCGCATCATCAGACCGCAGCCGACCAGGAGCACGCAAGCGAGCGCCACTTCTGCGAAAACCAGTCCATGTCGCGTGCGTTCTGCGCCTGCACCAGTCGTCGATCGCGTCGCGCTCTTGAGCGCTTCCTGGAAGTTAGGTCGCGTTGCCGCGAGGGCGGGTCCGAGGCCCAGGAGCACTCCGGAAACGATCGTGATCGCGAAGGCGAAACTCAGGGGCCAGCCATCCACGTGCGCGCGCACCAGTTCGGGAAACTTCTCCGCGGCCACCCCCCGCAAGAGATCCAATCCCCAAATCGCAATTGCGATTCCGAGCGCGCCGCCCAAGGTTGCCAGCAGGGTGGCTTCCGTGAGCAGTTGCGCCACGAGCCGGACCCGGCTGGCCCCAAGCGCGCTACGCACCGCCATCTCGCCTTGTCGCGAACCGACCCGGGCGAGCATCAAATTCGCCACGTTGGCGCACGCGATCAGGAGGAGAAAGGCCACCGCGCCTAACAAGACGAGCAACGGTTTCCGCAAGTCGCCCGCAATTATTTCGTTCAAGCTGATCGCGTAGAATTTCCGCACGGTCTCGTCGTCGGGAGCATTCACGCGGGTGCCGAGCAGCGCCATCTCAGCGCGCAAACGCTCGGGCGTGACTCCGGATTTGAGTCGCCCAATCACGCGCAGAAAATGCGCATCGAGGTTTTGTTGGAAGAGCGGTCCATCCAATGGCGCCGGAACCCACACCTGCACTTCGCGCCGGGGAAAATCGAACCCTTCCGGCATCACACCCACCACGATGTGAGGCTCGCCGTTCAGGATCAGACTCTGGCCGAGCACATCGTTGCGGAGTGCGAATTGTTCCTTCCAGAAGCGATGACTCAGGATCGCTACCTGCTCGTGACCAGCCGCACCTTCGCTTTCGAGAAAGACGCGCCCAAGTTCGGGCTGTGCACGCAGCATCTGGAAAAACGAAGTAGTTACGCGCTGCCCCGCCGCCTGCTCCGGCTCTCCCCGTCCCGTCACAGTGAAGCTGGTGCCAGTCATCGCGGCCAGGTTTTCAAAAACGGCGCTTTGCTTTTGCCAGATCGAAAACTCGCGGGTCGAGAGCGAGACTCGCTTCTCTTGCGGCAGATCCTGCCAAAGCATGAAGAGCCGACTCGACTCCGGAAAAGGTGCGCCTTTCAGCAGCACCGAGTTCACGATCGCGAACATCAGACACGTGCTGCCAATGCCGAGCGCCAGAACTAGCGCGACGGTGAGGGAAAAAATCGGCGATTTCCGCAGAGTGCGAAATGCGAAACGGACGTCCTGCAAGCGCGTTTCGATAAACTGCCCGAGCCGCACGTCGCGTACTTGCTCCTTCACCTGTTCGACGCCTCCAAGTTCGAGCACGGCCTCGCGCCGCGCCTCCGCTTCGCTCAGACCGGTCTTCATTTTTCTCGCCGTCGACAAGTCGACAAAGGACGTGACTTCATCCGAAAGATCGCGCTCCAAATCGGCGCGACCGGTGAGGTTGCGCAGAAGGGAGCGAAGCTTTGAAACCAGCGCGTTCATAGGAAACGATTCACTCTGGCAGGCTGGTCAAGTTGACCGCAGTGCACTTCCGATCGCCATTGAGATGCGTTCCCAGTCTTCCATTTCCGTCTCAAGTTGACGTCGACCTGCTCTCGTTAGGGTATAAAATTTCGCGCGTCGATTGTTCTCCGATTCACCCCATTCCGCCTTCAGCCACCCTTTTTCTTCCATCCGATGGAGCGCGGGGAAGAGGGATCCGGGTTTCACCTCGAAGGTCCCGTTCGTGATCTGACCGATCCGGGTTGAAACCCCGAGCCCGTGCAGGGATTGCACCGAGAGCGCTTTCAAGACCAGAAGGTCAAGTGTCCCCTGCAAAAGATCGGCCGTGAAATCATCGTTGCGTTTGCTCATATAGAAAATCTACTGGAGCGAGTGTGATGACTTTCCTGTAGACTGTCAATAGGAGAATATTTTGCGTACTAATTCGCAACGTTATTTGCGATCCCCACAGCCGTCAGATCAGCCATGTCGAGAAACTTGAAATGATGGTACCGTCTTGACGCGGTTATCATTCTTTACCCCACTATTCGATCCTGTTTTTATTTATACGCTCGTTGATACGTTTACGTAAACCATTCATAATGAATGAATTGTTATTTAAGTTGAATTCGACATGACGAAACACTGGCTCAATCGTGCAAATGCGTTGCTCGCCGCGAGTTTGGAGGAGCCGAGACACGAGTTGAACGAGCTTGACTGGAAGGCCTCGCTCTCCCCGGACAAGAGAAGGCTGACCGAGCATCTATCGGCCTTCTCGAATCACCCGGGAGGCGGCTTTTTTGTGTTCGGCGTGGATTCGACGGGTACGCCGCGAGACCTTGATGCTGCGACCGTCGAAAAGATCATAAACCAACTCTCGAACCTGGCTCGCGAAGCCTTGGAACCGCCGGTGGCTCTGGACCATGCCCTCGAAACGAGGGAAGCGGCGCGATTACTCTTTGTGCATGTTCCGGAGTCTTCAGTGAAACCGGTTCACCTGCGGGGCAAGAGTTTGGACAGCGCGTTCATTCGGTCCGGCGGGACAACTCGCGCAGCTTCTCGACAGGAAGTCGGAACCTTAATGATTCACAGTCGAACTCCGCGTTGGAAGATCTCCGGGCCTCGCTTCTCTTCACCGACACGGAGATGCTGGCGGCGCTCAATGCGGAGCCGATCCTGGCACTTTTAGATCGCCGACCTCCGAGCACTCCTGAGGAGATGCTTGGCTGGCTGGAGTCCGAGCGGTTCGTTTCGCGTGAACCGGCGGGCGGCGGCTACGTAACGAACCTCGGTGGAATCGCGTCGGCGAGAAAGTTGGCAGATTTCTCGGATTTGAGCCGCAAATCAGTTCGCGTCGTTGTTTACGATGGGCTGAATAAGGCGCGCACAAAGCAGGAAAGGGAGGGCGCAAGGGGCTACGCAATTAGTTTTCAAAATCTCCTCCAATTCGTCATGTCGCTGTTACCGCAAAGCGAGGTCATTGAGCGCGCCTTGCGTGTGCAGCGAACCGTTTATCCCGAAGTTGCCTTGCGCGAACTGATCGCGAATGCGCTAATCCACCAGGATTTTACGATTTCCGGTGCAGGACCGCTTATCGAGGTTTTTGACGACCGGATCGAGATCTCAAATCCAGGGGGTTTGCTTCCCTCTAAGCGCCTTGATCGGTTGATCGGAACGCACCCAGAGTCACGAAATGAACTTTTGGCACGTGCGTTCCGGCGTTACAAAATTTGCGAAGAACGCGGCTCGGGACTCCTCAAAGCAGGACTCCAGATTGAGCTTTATGGGCTTCCTCCAATGCAGTTCGCTGCCGGACCCAACCACTTCAAAGTGACGCTTTTCGCTCCGAGAAGTTTTTCGAAGATGTCGTCTCGCGAGCGACTAGAGGCTTGTTATCAGCACGCGGTTCTCAAATATTTTTCTGATGGCACGCTTACCAACACGTCCTTGCGTGAGCGGCTAAAAATGCCTGAGCGACAACGCTCCATGGTTTCGACGCTGATTCAAGAAGCCGTGGACAAGAAACGTATCAAGCGCGCCGATCCAGAGAGCAAATCTCGGAAATTCGCGGAATACGTCCCATTCTGGGCTTGAATCGGGCGCGCGTGCAAGGGAGCCTCGCGTCCAGGCCAACGGTCGGTGCGAATGCGAACTGGCTAAAGGGAAAGCGATGGTCATTCCGCGCGAAGAGCTTCTACCGGATTGAGGAGCGTCGCTTTGCGAGCTGGGAAGAGACAGGCGAGCAATGCGGCCAGGCCGAGAACGCCGGCGGTGGCGGCGAGGAGGAAAGGATCGTGCGGGGAAATCTGGTAGAGCTGGGTGGTGAGGAGCCGGCCGAGAGCGAGGGCGGCAGCGATGCCGGCGACGAGGCCGAAAAGGACCGGCTTCATGCCCTGGCTGAGGACGAGCCGAACGACGTCGCGGGTTTGCGCGCCGAGGGCCATCCGGACGCCGATTTCTCCGGTGCGTTGCTCCACCGTGTAGGCGACCGCGCCGTAGATGCCGACGGTGGCGAGCAGGAGCGCGACACCGGCGAAGAGTCCGAGCAGAATGGTCGTTAGGCGGGCCTGCCCGAGCGCTTGTGCGACCACTTCGTCCATCATTTGCGGCTGGGCGATCGCGAGTGAGGGATCAAGCGTGCTGAGAGTTTTCTGCGCCTGTCTCGTGATCTCCGCGGTGGGCAGCTTGCTGCGTACGGTCACGGTGAGGAACGGAAAATTCTCCTGCGCCCACGGCCGGTAGAATTCCATCTCGTTGCGCTGCGCCACACGTTCCGAACGCACGTCGCCGACTACGCCGATGATTTCCGTCGGAACGCTGGCGCTGGTGACAAGTAGCGTCTTCCCGATCGGGTTCTCGCTTCCGAAAACTTTCCGCGCGCCGGCCTCGCTGATGAGCATCACGTTTTGGTGATCGGCGATGTCGTGTTCATCGAAATAGCGGCCGGAGAGCAGCGGAATGTTCCAGGTTTGGAAATAACCGGGCGTAACATCGTGCGAAGGCGCAGCGGCACGCTCTGCGATAGGCAGGACGTTGCCATCCGGTCGCGTGTAGAAAGTGCGATTGCCGCCAGCCAGCGGGATGTCGCCGCTCAAGCTGACCTGCTCAAAACCCGGGACTGCACGCAGGTTGGCATCCAGTTGCTGCACAAATCGTGCGCGAGCAGCGAGATCGGGATATGGCGCAGCCGGCATTGTAACAAATCCAACCCAGAGGTTCTGCGGTCGGAACCCGAGATCTTGGCGACTGAGGCGAAAGAAGCTGACGATGAGCAGTGCCGCTCCGGCAAGCAGAGTGACCGAAAGCGCGACCTGCGCACCGACGAGAATCTTCCGGAAGCGCTGCTGCTTCATGCTGCCACTGGAGCCGCGCCCGCCTTCTTTAAGTCCGTCCACGAGGTCCGCGCGTGAACTTTGCCACGCCGGGTACAAGCCCATGACGAGGCCAGTGAGGAGGGAAAGCGCGATGGCGAAAGCGAGGACGGGAAGCGAGAGACCGACCTGTGCGCCGGGATCAAGCCGGAGAAAATCCGAAGCCAATTTCGGGACGAGCGGGACGAGTTGCCAGGCCAGGATGGCGCCAGCGATTCCGGCGAACGCGCTCACGAGCAGGCTTTCGAGAACGAAGAGTCGCAGGACGCTGGTCCGCGATGCGCCCAAAGCCATCCGCAACGCGATCTCGCGCCGCCTTCCACTGAAGCGGACTAACAAGAGGTTCGCTACGTTGCTGCAGGCGATGAGGAGGACAAAGCCGACGGCGGCGAGCAGCGTCCCGAAGGCTGGGCGCAGGTCGCCGCTCACGTCTTCTGGGAGAGTTTTGAGGAGGTTGGTCGCATCCAGGTCGATCTTGCCCGTATTTTGCTCGCGATAACTTTGCGCCAGCGGAAGCAGCGCGGCTTTTACCTGCTCGACCGATTGGCCCGGTTTCATCCGACCGATGACGCGAAGAAAAGCCGTGCCGCGCATCATGCGTTCGTAGGAAAAACCAGGGATGACGAACGGCTTTGTGGTCCAGATTTCGTTGCCGTTCGGGCCGACCCATTGCGCTGGCATGTTTGGCACCACGCCCACGATCGTGTGCGCGACTCCGTCGAGCGTGATGCTGCGCCCAAGCACGTTCGGATCGCTGCCCAGACGTTGTCGCCAAAATTTCTCCGAGACCATCGCGACGTCGGCGCCCTCTTCCTCCTGCGAAAGAAAAGTGCGGCCGAGAATGGGATGCACGCCCAGGACGTCGAAGTAATTGGCCGTGATGCGAAAGCCCTGCAGTTGCACGGGCTCGCCCACGCCGGTGAGCGTGAAGGCGGTAAAGCTTTCCGCCGCCAAACCGTCGAAGATGGTTTGCCCGGCGCGGTAATGCATGAACCGCGGCGCGGAGAGCGGGAAATCAAAGGTGTCGCCACCTTTGGGCTGGGTGAAGAGATGAACGACTCGGCTGGGGTCTTGGAAGGGCAGACCGCGGAGGAAGAGATCGTTGATCAGGCTGAAGATGGCGGTGTTGAGCCCGATGCCGAGTGTGAGAGTGAGCACGGCGAGCAAGGTGAAGCCGGGCGTTTTTCGCAACTGGCGAAGGGCGAAGCGGAGGTCGGTCATCATAGGTGGAGCATGAATGAGATGCGGCGCGGGCCGCAATTGGATTCAAGAATGACGCCGCCGGGCCGTCCATTTGCCTGGAGAAAGGAGGGAAATCTGTTCCGCCGCCGCCTTTTCCGATAAAAGAGGGTCTATGGAAATGCCAAAGCCGAGCGCGGGTCACGTCTTATTCGAAAAGCTGGCCGGAGATTGGGAAGGCGAGGAAACGATGTTCCCGTCACCGTGGGACCCGGCTGGCGGGAAGGCGCACGGACGGCGGACGATGCGGGTGGGGTTGAGCGGCTTCGCGTTGATCAGCGATTACGACCAGGAACGCGATGGTGCGGTCACCTTCCAGGGCCATGGCGTTTTCACCTTCAATCCGAAGGATGAACTCTACACGCTGAGTTGGTTCGATTGCATGGGCTCGCCGCCGGAAACGTTCAAGGGCCGCTTCGACGGGCACCTGCTCGAAGTCGCGCACGGCGGGCCGGGGATGCACGCTCGCATCAGTTACGAATTGCGCGGGCCGGATGAGATTTCTAGCGCGATGGAAATATCGCCGGACGGCGCGAAATGGAATCGACTTTTCGACGGCAGCTACCGGCGGGTCTAGCCGCCCGCTTCAAAGCCATTCTTTCAACATCGGCCACGCTTGCGCGAGGGGGGCCTTGAGATTGCGGCAGAGATAAATGTGTTGCCGCTGTTCCCACGGCATCGCCCAGCGGCTGCTCTCGATCGGCCCGAGGTCATCGACCGATTTGAATTGCTCCAGCTCGTCGTCGCCGGAATCGTCGAGCACGAGAAGAACGTCGCCGCTGTAACCGCGCGGGCCCCATAGATAATAATTTTGGTGACCGGAAAGCGCTGGCGGGAGTCCGTAGCGCGGCCCGAAGAAATCGATCGCGCCGGCCTGGCCGTAGTTTTGGCAAAAGATGGCGGCGCGTTTTTGGTCTTCCGGCGATAAAGTCGCGAACGCTTTCGCGACGGAGCGGACCATCTCTTCCCAGCCGAATTGATCGGCGAAAAGCTGTGGCAGGGCGGCGTTGTGGGAGGTTTCTGTGCGCGGTGGCTCGAAGTGGATCGCCTTCATGTAGGCGACGAGTCTTCCCGGAGAGAGGATTGGGACGACGGTGGGGGTAAACGTTATCGCAATTCCAATCATGACCGCGGCGAGGGCCGGCTTTAGCCAACGCCAGCGCACTGCGAAGAGACGCTCGACCGCGACGCTGCCGGCGGCGAAGAGCATCGGGTAGACAGGCGCGAGGTAGTAATGCTTCCCGTGCATGATGATGAATTCGGCGAGCGTGATGAGATAGGCGATGCCCAGGATGCGATAGGGCGCACTTCGGCCCGAGGGCGGGCCGGCTCCATCGTGGCCGGCTGCCACGCGACCGGAAGCGGAGAGCGAATGGAGACGGCCCGCCCCCGGGCCGAAGGATCGGCTGTCGCGCGCGAAGAGCAGCCAGACCAACCCGCCCAGCCACAACGGGAAGGTGGCGGGATTCATGATGAGGATTTGCTGGCCGATGAATGCCGCCGGCGAAAGAACGACGTTCTTATTACTATGCGCGACGTTCCGGAGCAGCTCGAGCGTGGCCCAATCGTGGCGGATCTGCCAAAGCAGGTTCGGCAGGACGAGAACAAACGCGATGACCAGCCCGAGCCAAATCCACGGCCGTGCGAGATGGCGGCGTTCCGGAGTTAACAAGATCGCGACGGCGAGGCCGACGCCGAAGAAGGCCATCGAGTGTTTGTTCTCAACCCCGAGGCCCGCGAGCAGGCCGAACCAGAGCCACCAGCGCGGCGAGGCGCCATTAATGATGCGGATGAGGCAGTAGACGCAGCCCATCCAGAAGAGCGGCTCAAAGACATTGAGCGAGTAGAAATTTCCGACCCCGAGATAGACGAGCGCGCTCATGGAGGCGGTGCAACTCAGCGTGACGGCCCAAACGCGGCCGCCCATCTCCCGCGCGATCGTACCCGTCAAAGCGACCGTGGCCGCTCCCGCGAGCGCGGGAAAAAGGCGCAGGGCGAAAAGCGAATCGCCGAAGAGCGTCATCTCGATCCGCAGAATCAGCGCGGAGAGCGGGGCCATATCCACATAGCCCCAGGCGAGGTGTCGGCTGCAGGCGATGAAGTACAGCTCATCCCGGAAATAGCCATAGCGGCTATTGGTGAGGAGATGAACCGCGAGCGTGGCGAGGGCAAACGCGAGCCCCACGCGGCGGGCGGAAACGGAGTCTGAATCGAGACGGGGCGAGGGGATGCCGGCTGTCATTGCAGGCGGGATTAAGCGACAATGGCGCCGCATTTTCAATGAGAACCCAATCGGACGGCATCCGTGGCGCCGGAAAAGGCGAGGATCGGCCGCCGGACGGGCGTGCTCCTTTTGACCAAAAACTGCTTGCGGGATTCCGTGATTGCCCCGATAGGGGGCGTTCCTGATGCGAAAAGTTACCACTCTTATCATCATCGGCGGCTGTTTGTTGGCCGCTTCTGTTCACGCTTCGCCGACGTTGAGTTTTGAGCCGGTGCGCAATCGCGCCGACGCCTCGCGTGCCGAGGAGACCGTAGCGAAGCCGAAGGTGAAGATTGAGCCTGCAGTGGCCCGTGCTTTTGCCTTCCAGGATAAGGCCGGCCTGAGGGTCTCGGTGCCGGTGGTGGACGATTCCAGCAAGCGCAAGCTGGTCGGACCGATCGCGAAGATCGATCCGAAGCTGAATCCGACGCTCGCCCGCGCGGCCACGATCGCGCAGGAACGCGCCAACGCGCATTCGAAGTCGCGCTGCTGGCGCTACGTGAAGGAAGCTCTCCTGGCCGCCGGTGCGGTGGATTCCTACCCGAAGACCGCTTTGGCCAAGCAGGCCGGCGATGAATTGGTGCATAATTACGGGTTCAAGAAATTGAACGTGAGCAATCCGTATGCAGCGCCCATCGGTGCGGTGCTCGTTTACACCGCTAGCGGTGCTGGGCACGTCGAAATCCGGACGAAGACCGGTTTCGTGAGCGACTTCAAGGCTGCCAAGCCCTCGAAGCGCAAGCTCATCGGCGTCTACGCGAAAGCGTAACGCGACTCGACTGAGAGGCGTTTCTTCGCTTCCTCTCAGTAAAAGGTGCTTGCCGTGGTGACGGCTATCCGTCATAAACGCACCCCGTGAGACGATTTCTTCTCTTCTGCTGCGGCTGCGCATGGGCCGTCTCGGCAACCGCGACGGAGGTGGAGACTTTCACCACCGCACCGCGGAGCACCGACGGCGAAATGCGTCAGGCGGAACTGGCGATCGTACAGCGAGCCTCGGCCGAGTTGCGGAGGAAAGGGATCCCGCCCGGCCGCGCGGTAGCGATGGCGCGCGCCGCCCAAGCTCCCGTTGAGATTCCGCCCCCCTACGAAGCGCCAGCACGGGCGATAGCCGTGTTCCCTCCTCCAACTGCGGCGCGGGCGTTCACCTACACAGATACCAAGGGGAACACGGTTAAAGCGCCGATCGTCGATCGCTATCAAAAAGACCGCATCGTTCGTCCCGTGGCGAAGGTCGATCCGCGGATCAACCCCATGCTCGCGCGCGCCGCCTCCATCGCCCAAGAGCGCGCGCACGCGCATTCGAAATCGCGTTGCTGGCGTTATGTGAAAAACGCGCTGCTCGCCTCCGGCGTTATTTCTTCCTATCCGAAATCCGTTTACGCGAAAGAGGCGGGCGAAGAACTGGTCCGCGTTTACGGCTTTAAGAAATTGCCCATCCGCGATCCGTTCAAGGCACCGGTCGGCGCCGTTCTTGTTTACGGTTCACGCCGCGCAGCCGGCCACGTTGAGATTCGGACGAAGACCGGATTCGTAAGCGACTTCCAAAATAAGAAGCCGTCGCCTCGTCCGCTCATCGGAATCTACGCCAAGGCGTAGTCTTGGTGCGCTGTAGCCACGTCCCTGTGGGACGTGCGGGATCGACGCGAGCGCGACGAAGAGCGAGCGTCTTTTGTCGGACCAGGTCGCCCTCGCACGTCCCGCAGGGACGTGGCTACAGATCGAAAGCAGCTCGGCCCTACTCCACCGTCACGCTTTTAGCGAGATTCCGTGGCTTATCGACATCGCGCCCCAGCTCGACCGCGAGATGATAGGAAAGAAGCTGGAGAGGAATGACGGTGAGAATCGGGCTGAGGAAATCTTCCGACTTCGGCACGGTAATGATGTCGTTCGCGATCCTCTGCAGACGGCTCGCGCCATCTCCGCTGGTCACCGCGATGAGCGGTCCTTTGCGCGCTTTCACCTGCTCCATGTTGTTCATGTTTTTCGAGAACACGGCGTCGTCCGGCACGATGAAAACCGAGGGCAACTCCGAGTTAACGAGCGCAATGATGCCGTGCTTCAGCTCGGCGCTCGGATGGCCCTCCGCAAAGAGATACGTGATCTCCTTCACCTTGAGCGCGGCTTCGAGCGCGACCGGGAAATTAAACTGCCGCCCAAAGAAGAGGATCCCTTTCGAGGCGACATACTTCTTCGCGATGGCTTTGATCTCATCGCTCAGCTTCAGCGTTTCCTCGATCTGCTCCGGCAAGCGCTCCAGCGCTTCGATGATGCGCGTCCCGGCGGAAGTGGAAAGGTGATGCATCCGGCCTAACAAGAGGCCGATCAGGGTCATGATCGTGACCTGCGAGGTGAACGATTTCGTCGCCGCGACGCCGATCTCCGGCCCGGCGTGCATGTAGACGCCGCCGTCGCTCTCGCGCGCGATTGTGCTCGCCACGTTGTTGCAAATGCCGAGCGCGCGATAGCCCTTGCGCCGGCTTTCGCGCATGGCGCCGAGCGTGTCGGCTGTTTCGCCGCTCTGGCTGATGGCGAAGACGAGCGTGTCGCGCGTCATCGGAGAATTCCGGTGCCGGAACTCACTCGCGAATTCCACTTCCGTGGGAATCCCCGCCAGCGTCTCGAGAATGTATTCGCCGATCATCGCCGCGTGCAGCGCGGTGCCGCAGCCGGTCAGGACAATGCGGCCCACATCGCGCAACTCTGCCGCCGTCATATTGAGACCGCCGAGTTTTGCGGTGCAATCGTCCCCACTCAGCCGGCCGCGCATCGCGTCGCGCACCGAGCCCGGCTGCTCAAAGATTTCCTTGAGCATGTAATGCGGGTAATCGCCCTTCTTAATGTCCTCATCGGTGAACTCGACTTTGCTCACCTCGTAGCTCCCGCCCTCGCCCGCCACGGAACTGATCTCGAAATTATCCTGCTCCACCGCCACGACGTCGGAGTCGTTCAGATAAACCGCGTCGCGCGTATGCGCCACGATCGCGCTCACATCGCTCGCGAGAAAATTCTCGTTCTTGCCCACGCCCAGCACGAGCGGGCTGCCCCGCCGCGCGCCCACCAGAAAATCCGGAATGTCGCGATGAATCAGCGCGATCCCGTAGGTACCGATCACCTGCTTCAACGCCGCGCGCAGCGCGGCCACCAGGCGAGCCTTCGGGTCTGGCGGCGCGTCCGGACCGGTGCCACCCGAGTTATCGAAAAGCTGACCGATGAGATGCGCCAGCACCTCCGTGTCCGTCTCGGAGAGAAACGTGTGCTCATTCTCGCGCAGCAAATCTTCTTTCAACGCCTGATAATTTTCGATCACGCCATTATGCACCAGCGCCAGTTTCCCGCTCTGGTCGAAATGCGGATGCGCGTTCTGATCTGTCGGTTTCCCGTGCGTAGCCCAGCGCGTGTGACTGATGCCGTAAGTGCCCGATGGCGGCCGCTCCCCCATTAACTTCCCCAGCGCCGCGATGCGCCCCGCGCACTTCCGCGTCTCTATCCCGGCGCCGTTCACAATCGCCACACCCGCCGAATCATAGCCGCGATATTCCAAGCGGCGCAGCCCATCCAAAAGAATCGGCGCAGCCTGCGAGCGTCCCACATATCCAACGATGCCGCACATAGGGGCAGAGTGTAGTGGCGTGCGGTGAACGCCGCAAGATAGGCGCCAAGGGCGCCAGGGATGGAAATGAGAACGTTCCAAACGCGCAACATTGAAATGCCAAGCCGCTACACATCGTGCCATTCTGTCGTGAGCTTCTTGGGTGCTTCTGCTGTCGCGATGGGCATCGATCCGGCCGATTAAGCGCAGGACCTTGCGGTCGAGCTTCGCGAATATTTCATCCCGACTTTTCTTGCCTTGGCGGGGCGGCGTCGAGAAGAGACTTCCGGTAAACGTACTGGGTCTTTATCGCGGAGAAGCCGAGCGCCGGATAGACGAGCGATTGCGCTGGCGTCCTCCGCGCGGCGCGTCGGACGGTGATGGGTCCGGGCATTGAGTTTAAGTCTTTAGCCGCCATTCAGGCAGGGTGCCGATGAATGTGCTATCGGGCGGATCGTCGAGCAGTGCGATGTATTCCACGGCGTGGCCATCCGGATCGGAAAAGTAGAGTTGGGCGCTGGGCATCCAACCGATCACGGAAGGTTCGGTGGTGCGCTCGCCATGGAAGTTAGCGGTGGGCACGTGAAGCGCGTTGAGACGCTGGCCGGCCGCGAGGAGTTCCGGCAACGAAATCGCGATGGCCAGATGGCGTTTGCTCCGCTCGCGACCATAGGAAGTATCCGGTCCCCACAATCCCAGCATGGAGTGACGCTCCGTTCCGATCCAGAGGAAGACGATGTCGCGGCCGGGATCACGGTAAGCGAACTGCAAGCCCACGACGTCGCGATAAAATGCAGACGATTCTTCCGTGCGCGCTACCGGCAGATGAGTTTCGTAGAGGTGCATGTCGTAAGGAGTGGCGAACAATGGAAGCTACCTTCGCACGGTGGCGACAGCGGTCATGAGAGCGAGCGTCACACAGATTTTCACGATTTGTTAGGCGGTGATGTCTGTCTACGAGCTTGCCGGAAACACCGGGAGGCGCGTGGGAATACTATGATCACCAATAAGGGGCGATCACCAGTGTGGCGTTGGAAGATGTGCAGGCTGCGGCGGTTTGGTCGGAGGGGCTTTTCCAGCGCCCGCCGGATTCGATTCCGCTGCCGGAAGTGGCGGAGTGGAAGTTTTCGTGGGCGATCGACCAGACGATATCATGGTAACTCCGCGATCGCGGAAAGGCGCTGGCACGGACGGCGAGCGCGATGAAGCTTGTGGCGTGATGGCGGCGGGCAATGAAAAACCAGAGGCGTGGATCAAGCTCGATCTGCATATCCATACGCTGGACGATCCGAAGGATGCGCTGGATTACACCGCGCATGAGTTGCTGGAGCGGGCGAAGGAAGTGGGGATCGAGGTGTTGGCGATTACGTTGCATGATGCGGTTTTCGATCGGGCGGAGGTTTTCGCGGATGCGGCGGCGATGGGCATTCTCTTGATTCCGGCGGCGGAGATGCGGTTGCATGGGGCCGATATAGTGCTGCTGAATGTGACGCCGGAAGAGGCGGCGGAGCTGCAGGATTTTGACGATGTGCGGCGGCTGCGGGCGCGACGCGGGGAGACTTTGTTCACTTTTGCGCCGCATCCGTTTTACATCATGGGCGGGTCGATTGGGGGACGTCGGCTAAGCGAGAATATCGATTGCTTCGATGCGATCGAGGTTTGCCATTTTCACAAGGGCTGGTTCGGTCGAAACCGCCCGGCGCGGGTGGCGGCGGCGCGCTACGCGAAGCCGCTGCTGGCGACTTCGGATGCGCATGAGTTGACGGCGTTTGGTTTGCATTACACGAGCATTCCGCGGCCGGCGGAGGTGACGGCGGAGAGCGTGTTTGCGACTTTGCGCAGCGGGGCGGGTCGGCTAACGAGTCCGCCGGCGAGTTTGGTGGATATGGTGCGGACGCTTTATTTTATCTTCATCGCGCATCCGTGGCGCGGGCGGCGGAAACGCCAGGGAACGCGGGTCCAACCCTGAGAAGCGCCAGCCTGCGAAGGGTTGGTCAGTTGTCCGTTGGGGCTGGAGGGATGAAGTCTGTGATCCTTCGGCCCGAGGGCGGGCCGACTCCATAGCGGCCGGCGAGATGGAGCCGGCGCGCCCCCGCGCCGAAGGCTAAACTGAAAATTCGCGAACCCTACGCAGGCGGCACACCGGTCTTGAATTCGCTCCCTAAACATGGAACAACCTTGCTGAGATGAGAACGATTGCGTCTATTTTGCTCCTGTTGGCTGTCGTTTTTAGCGGTTGTAAGTCCCCGGCGAAGAAACCGAAGGACAAGAAGGCGGTGGCCCAGGCGAAGAAGGATGCGCAGACGACGGAAGATGATGCGGATGTGGATTTTCAAGCGTTTGTGGGTCGGCTGCGCCAGGCGGTGGACGGTCGCGATATGAATACGCTGGCGGGCATGATGACCTCGGATTTTGCCTACGCGATGGGCGGTACGCCGGAGACGGACAAAAAGGGCGAGGGCGTCTTTCAGTATTGGGACGAGAAGGGGCTGTGGCCGGAGTTGGCGGGCATTCTCTCGGAGAAGTTTGTGAAGAAAGAGGACTTCATGGTGGCGCCTCCGCAGTTCGCGAATCCCGAGGTGACGTATGAGGGATACCGCGCGGGCATTCGGCGGGTGGGTGGGAGCTGGAAGTTCGTTTACTTTGTGAACGGTGGGTAATTCGGTTCGTCCGCCTCGTCCTCGGATTGTTTTGAAGACTCAGAGCGAGGACGAGATGTTTGCGCTTCACCTCGGTTTGCCGCATCGGGCGCCGTTTGTTTTTGTGCAGGAATTGCTGGCGAACGAGCCGGGCGTTTCTGCGGAGTGCTCGATGAAATTTGCGGCGGATGATCCGATGTTCGCCGGGCATTTTCCGGGGAATCCGCTGGTGCCGGGCGTGATCCTGACCGAGGCGCTGGCGCAAACCGCGGGCATCGCGGCGGCGTCGGGTTATCCGGAAGATGCGCGTCCGCTTTTCCTCCTCTCGGCCATTCGCGGGATGAAGTTCCATCGCGCGGCGCGGCCGGAGGAGTTGATTCATTTGCGGGCGGAGAAGTTGGCGCAGGTGGACGATTTAGTACAATTTGGGGTCAAGGCGACGGTGAATGAGGTGGCGGTGGCGGAGGGACAATTGGTGTTGTCCATTGCGCGGGAATGAAATGGCGCCTCTGGTCCTCTTACCTAACGTGAACACTTCCCGCATCGCGATCATCATCCCGGCCTGTAATGAGGAGGCCTGCATTGGGCCGGTTCTGGAAGAGCTGCTGACTGTGATAGATCGGGAGAAGTTTGTCGTCGCGGTTGGGGTAAACAATTCTCCGGACCGCACGGCGGAGATCGCGCGGCGGTATCCGGTGGTGGTGGCGGAAACGGCGCGGCGCGGATACGGATACGGCTGCCAGGCGGCGATCGACGCGTTGGAGGAGGCTTTCCCCGAAGTGGAGGCGTATTGTTTCATGGCGGCGGACGGGGCGAGCGATCCGAGCGATCTCGCGCATCTGGTGGCGGCGTACGATCAGGGCTTCACCCTGGTGCTGGGAGCTCGCACGGGACGCCGGAGTAATTGGCGCGCGATGACGTTGCCGCATGTGCTGGCTAATTTTTTCCTCGGCTCTTGGTGCGGCGTTCTCACGGGGCGTTGGTTCGCCGACTTGGGACCGTTGCGAATTATTGAGCGGCGTCTGTTTGAAGCGCTGGCGCTGCAGGAAATGACTTTTGGTTGGACGATCGAAGCGCAGGTCGGTGCGGCCTTGCGCGATGCCGCCATTATCGAAGTGCCGGCGCATGAACGTGAGCGCCTGGCCGGTGAGCAGAAGGTGTCGGGCGTGACGTGGCGCCGGAGTTTTTCGATCGGTTGCCGCATCCTCGCGGCGGGATGGCGGTCGCGGCGGCGGTATGCGCGAGGTTTGCCCGCGACGACCCGCGAGCCGGCACCGGAGATGGTGCCGCAGTCACAGCCGGGCGCGTGAAACAATGGCACGGCTGCTGCGTTTTTCGGCCGTCGTGCTGGGCCTGATCGCGCTGAGCGGGTGCAGCATTTTTTCCGGTAAGCCGGCGTTGCCGCGGCACGCCGCGATCGAGACGCGGGATGCTCCGAGCGTGGGCACGGATTACGTGGCGCTGGTGGCGAATGCGGAGGTCGTTTATTTTCCGGCGGAGCGGGCGGCGTTTGGCGGGCGATCGGAGCCATCGGCGCGCTTGCTGGACGCGTTCCGGCAGAATGGCACGCCGTTTGCCATCGGGTGGGATTTGTTGGATGCGAGTCAGCAGCCTTTGCTGGATGAGTTGCAGGCTGCGACCGGCGCTGCTCGGGAGGATGTGATTGGGCGGTTGGAGATTGTGGGGAGCGGTCGTGCGCGGGAGCATTGCCGCGCGGTGCTCCGCGATGAGCGGCTGGTGGGGTTGCGGCAGTTGGCGCTGGGCTGTCTGCCGGTGTTTCTGGCGAAACTGGAGACGCGCGAGCGCCTGATGCCCGAGGAAGAGAAACAACTTCCGCGCGGTTACGCGCCGCCGCCGGGCGGGCTCCAGGTTTACAACGAGAATTTGGCGCGAGGAGACGCGCCGGGGCGGTCATACCGGGGACAGGTGGTGGCGCAACAATTCGCGGCGGAGCAAATCGTGCGGCATTTCCGCGTGGCGGGAATGCAGAGCAAGCTTCTGGTTTTTCTGCGCGCCAGCGATCTGGAAGCGGGCCTTGGTGTGCCGCGTTACGTTGCGCAAAAGTTACCGGTGCGGCAGTTGGTATTGGACTCGAGCGGGACGGCGGCGACGCAGGCCAAGCTATTGACGGCTTTGTAGCCACGTCCCTGCGGGGCGTGCGGGCGGAGAGTTGAGTGGGAAAGAGCGGTGTCTTTGTTCCCGTCCACGTCGATCTCGCACGTCCCACAGGGACGTGGCTACAAAGCCGGGGTTTCGACGTCGTAGATCGCGCCCCATGCGCCGCTCGCGACCAGTTTCGCTTCACGTTCCCATGGGCGTGTGCTCTGGGCGTAGTTGGCTTTCTCTTCGCGTCCCCAGAAGATGTAACGGACGCGCAGCTCACGCGCCTGTTTTCGCCAGTCCGGGCTGCCGTTCATGAGCACCCCGAGGGCGTCGGAGACTTTTCCGTAATCGAAGCCCTGCGTCCACAAGTGGCCGGGATAGCCGAGGACTAATTTTCGGCCCTGCAGGAGGAGGGGATGATTGTAGGTGGGATAGGCGGCGTAGCGTGCGGCGACGGGCAGCTTTGCCGTGATGACGCCGACGGCGTCGAGCTCGGCACGGTCGGCAAAGCCGTAGCCCTCAGGGTCATGCAACAGACCGCCGAAGAGCGAGATGAAGCCGGAAGCAAAAAGCGCGAAGCAGACGCCCACCCGCACGGGAATATCCCAGTGGGCAATCAGTTCCCGCCACAGAAACGGCACAGTGATCAAGTAGGCCCAGAGGATGAGCTTGATGTTATCCCATCCCCACGGGGCGGTTTTGACGAAGTAGGCGAAGAGAAAAATGAGCGCTGCCGGTGTGATAAAAGCGAGGGCAGGCGTTCGCCGGAAAATGTCGGTGACTAACGAACCCGCGTAGCGAGCCTCGGCGGCGAGAGACGAGGGCGCGGCGGTGGGTTTTTCGCGCGGGAACGATTTCCATGCCCGGTAGAGGAGGAAGCCGACCAGCAAAAGGACGAGCGGAAGGAGGATGCCGAAATTCTCGAACCAAAAGAGAAGGAACGGTTTCCTGAAGTCCTCCACGGTCTGCACCCAGCCGGGCTTCCATTCCATGAGCGACCGGGCCTTGAAATGGTCGGTAATGGTCCAGACCAAAAATGTGGCGGGCAGGAAAGCGATGCCAGCTAGGAGCCCGAGTTGCTTCCTGATGCTGGCGTCACCGACGATGAAGAGAAACGCGGCCACGATGCTGAGCGCCATGAAGGTGTGAAGGTGGAAGAAAGGCATCGTGGCGTAGAGCGAGACCTCGACCCAGAGGGGACAAGGAGCGGCGTTTTCCAAAACGCCGTCGTTAGGTGTGGCTACGGAAGACGGCGTCTTGGAAAACGCCGCTCCTTGGAAATACTTGGCGCGCCATTGGTAGAGCAGGAGCAAGCCGGCGGGCAAGGCGTAGAGAAGACCACGCTGAGTCACGAACATCGCCAGCGGCAGGCTCTTCCAAGCGATCGATTTGTCGCCTTGGTAATCCATGAACGACCACGTCTGCAAGAGCTGGAAACCGGCGGTTCCGCCATTGAAAAGAAAGGCCGCGAGGCCGAACGATCCGCCCCAGCGATAGAGCGCATAGAAGGTCGCGAGCGATCCGAGCAGACCGGCCCAGATGAGACCGCGGAGGAGATCGAAACCTAGGAGAACGAGGAGGCTGTTGAAGAGGTCGGTTCCCACCGGATAACGCAGATGGCTAAAGGCGTAGATGGGATTTTCGGGCCAGAGCGGGACACCGCTGGCAAGATTGCGGATGTAAGTGAAATGGAGTGCGAGATCGCCCAGGTTGTTAGGCGATTGCACTTTGAGCTGGTTGCCATCGATGAAAATCAGCCAGCAGAAGGCGCGGAAAGCGAAGAACGCGAAGCAGCCGGCGAGCACCCAAAACCAGACGCGGCTCCAGGGGCGCCTAACGACCGGCTTCGAATCCGACGGTGCGGCGGTGGCGAGGATCGCCCAAACGGCGAAGAACACGCCGATCAAAGTTGCGAAGAACGCTACGCCGCGCCCAAGGCCGCTCGCCGCCAGGCCGAGCAGCACCGCGGAAACGACGGAGATATTGACGAAGGTAAGTCCGCCGGCCAGCCACCTCATGGCGTGGGCGTGGGTCCTCGCCCGATGAAATCCGGCGGGCGATCTTTAAATAAGCTCTTAAAGACTGTCGCGCTAAGATAGAGTTTCGAGCGATCCTGATAGGGGCGGATCGTCAACGGCATGGTGTGATAGGATCGTTCCAGCTTCCCTTCGACCTCGGCGATTCGGTCTTCCTGCACGAGGAGGAAATCGGCGTCCACGGTGCCGGGAAGATTGTTGCTCTCGTAATAGCCGATGCGTGGGAAGTCGCCCAGGATCCAGGGAAGGGGATAGGCGCTGGTGCGGATGATGTGGCCGACAAGCTGGTAATAGGTGGACTTTTGCTGGGCGAGCTGAAGGAGCGGGCGAGTCAGTTTGTAGATGTCGTTATACGTCTGCACGTAGACGTAGGGTTCGGTGTCGGTGGTGCAGCGGAAGAAATTGAGCCGGATGGAAAGACCGAGCGAAACCGCGAGAGCGATCCCTGCCCCGGCCAGACCCAGACGGCGAAAATTTGCCGGCACGCTCACCACGGCGGCCCCGAACAGGAAAAGCAGCGGCCAAACGATGCTGATGATGCACCACGGTGTTTTGTAATGCACGATGCTGTAGGCCAAGAGCGTGCCCACACCGTAGATCGCGAGATAGCGCAGGCTGATTTCGCGAAACATCTGGCAGAAGAGACAGGCCACGAGGCCGATCGCGATCGTCACTTCATAGCGGCCGACGAGCATGAGCCAGTAGTGCCAGGGTTTCTCGTGCCCGTTGCCGTTGCTGCCGGTCTCAAACCATGTCCCGAATGTCTGGTAAAGGCCCTTCAAGCCGCCCCAGTTCATGAACGTGCCGGAATAAAAAACCACGATCGCAGCCGCGCCGACTACGAGGATCGCGGCGAGGTCTGCGTAGGTCCAGGTTTGCCTGGCGGGCTTCGTATTTTCCGCGGGAGTGATCTTGTTCGAAAGCCAAGCTACCAGCAGCGCCAAAGCGCCGCATCCCAGATGGATGATGTAAGTCTCCTTCGTCAGGATCATCCCCGCGACGCCGAGGCCCAGACACCAGAGATAGCGCGCGGTGCCGAAACGCCATAGGCCCAGCCCGCCGAGAATGAAAAGCATGGAGAAAAGCAGGAGCCAGACTTCGTGAATCGAATACCGCCCGTAAAAAACGAAGCCGGGTGAAACAGCCATCGCGAGCGCGGCCGACCGGCTGATCGTCCGCCCGACGAACGGCTCAAATTTAAAGGTCAGCCATACCGCCGCGATGCTCCCGAGAACCACCGGCAGGCGCAGCACCCAGATGCTCCGCCCGAAGAGCGTCTGCGCCAGGAACAGAAGGTAGAAGTGCAATGGTCCGTGGTAATTCGTGGGGTCGTATTTGTAGAAGCCGTTCTTCGTCATTTGATCGACGAACCAGCCGTTGATCCCCTCGTCGAAATGCGCCGGCTTCATCCCGAGCAGGAGCAGGCGAAGAAACGCGGCCAACGCGATGATCAGCCACGGCGTCCAATCGACTGCCGCCAGCCCAGCGCGCCACGCTTCCGTGCGATCGTCCCAAGAGAGAGATTCCGCTCGCGCAGTCCCGGCCCCGCTGCTAGTACGCCCAGCAATGCGCATTTTAGTAACCGGTGGCTGTGGATTCATCGGAAGCAATTTTATCCGCTACGTTTTGCATCATTACAATGCGGCGGAAGTGAGCAACGTGGATGTGCTCACCTACGCGGGCAACCTCGCCAATTTGGACGGCGTGGTGGAGCAATACGGCGACCGTTATGAGTTTTTCAAGGCGGACATCGCCAACACGGACCAGATGGACGCCCTCCTGAGCGAGCATCTTTTTTACGCGGTGGTCAATTTTGCGGCGGAATCGCACGTCGATCGCAGCATTAATTCTCCGCAGAATTTCATCCACACCAACATCGTCGGCACCAGCGTGCTGCTCGATTGTGCACGGCGTCATGGAGTGCAGCGTTTCGTGCAAGTCTCGACGGATGAAGTTTATGGCTCTTTAGGCGAATCGGGGCGCTTCACCGAGCAGTCGGCGATCGAGCCCAGTTCGCCCTATTCCGCGAGCAAAGCCGGCGCCGATCTGATCGCCCTCGCCAGCCACAAGACGTTCGGCCAGGATGTCGTCGTCACGCGCTGCTCGAACAACTACGGCCCGTATCAATTTCCTGAGAAGCTAATCCCGCTCATGATCATCAAAGCGATGCGCGATGAGCCGCTGCCGGTTTACGGCGACGGCCAAAACGTGCGCGATTGGATCCACGTGGAAGACCACTGCGCAGGAATCGTGTCCGCGCTTTTCGAAGGCAAAGCGGGCGCGGTCTATAACTTCGGCGGGAACAGCGAGATGGTGAACCTGGAGGTCGTGAAGCTCATCCTCGACAAGTTGGGCAAACCACACTCGCTCATCAGCTACGTGACCGATCGCCTCGGCCACGATCGCCGTTACGCGATCGATTCCTCCTTTGCGGAGAGAGAGTTGAAATGGAAGCCGCTGCACAATTTTCGGGAGGGCCTGGAGACGACGATCGACTGGTATCTGAACAACCGTGCTTGGTGGGAACCGCTGCTCGAGCGCGCGGAACGGTACTAGCCCACTGGACGTTGGACGTTAATGGAAAGCGTGGTCGCATCTGTGCGCCGCCAATCCACCACCGCGACCGCAACTCCCGGCCGGCTGAGCAAGAGGTAAGGCGAAAAAATAATCTGTCGATTTTTTTGGCTTGCCACTACCCCTGGCCATCTGGTTATAAGATAGTTCGGTTACACAAGGATGTAGAACCGGACCCAGGAGGAGTGCGATCCATGGCGAAGAAACCTGTGAAGAAACGTTCGACCAAGCCGCGAACGGGCACCGCCACCTCCGCCGCTGCCGCGGAAAACGAGCCCTCGGCTCAATTCGTCTTTCGCGGCACCCTCTTGCAACGGGGTGCCGCCACCTTCCCCGAGGTGCCGGTGGATGAGAACACTGCGGTGGTCCAGGTCGATGAAATCGTGCAAGGCCCGGCCAGCGTGGGCGACTATGCGGGACAGCCAATCACGGTGCAGTTGAAGGCCGGAGGAAAAGCGAGTGAGGGCCAGCAATATGTTTTCCACACCAATGGCTGGATGTTTGGCTCGGGCCTGGCGGTGGTGTGCGAGAAGTTTACCGCGGCGAAGGAAGTTACCGTTCAGAAATTGCACGCGGCGGTCAGCGCGCGACCGGCCCGGGCCTTGAAGGCGCGCAGCGACCGGGCGGAGATGATCGTGGAAGGCGAGGTCACGCAAGTGCGCCAGGTGCCGCGCGACCCCGACGCGCCGATCAGCGAGCACGATCCCGAGTGGCAGGAAGCCGTCGTCCGGGTGGACCACGTGGCCCGCGGCGCAGGGCGGAAATCGGTCAAGGAAGTGGTGGTGCGTTTTGCGGCCAGCCCCGATGTGAAGTGGGTGGCGGCGCCCAAGTTTTCCGTCGGGACGGAGGGCGTCTGGATGCTGGGCGACAAGCGGCGGGAGCACGCCGCTCTGCGCGCCGCGGCCGGTGTGCCAAAGAGCAGTTACCTGGTGCTCGACCCGGAAGATTTCCACCCCAAGGAGGAGGCGGCGCAAGTCCTGTCTCAAATTGAATAACCCAATCTCGTGATCAAGGTCGTCAACATCATCCCGCAGGCGCTCAGCGGAGAGACGCAACAGGATAGCGAACCGAACATCGCGGTAAATCCGGCCAATCCCGCTCAAATCGCGATCTCCGCTTTCACGCCCAACCCAATGGGCGGGAGCAACGCGCCAATTTTTATTTCGACCAATGGGGGCGATAGCTGGACGCTCAACACGATCGTGCCCAGCCAGGATTCGCTCGTCGGAACGGGCGATATCACGCCCCGGTTTGCCGGTGGGAACCGCTTCTATGCCGGCATCCTGAAGCGACCGAGCACCGACCTTCGGCTCAATATCCTGCGCGCGACCAATTTCGCGGGCGCGAGCACGATGACGGTGCTGGTCGATCGCCTCCGGGTCGATCAGCCGTTTATTCAGGCGACCTCGGTCCCGAGTGGAGCCGATGCGGGCAAGGACCGGGTCTATGTGGGGCTGAACGATTTTGCGGCCAGCGGGGGAAAGACGGCCACCGTCGAGACCAGCCTCGATGCGGCGGTGGCGAGCCCCACTTTCACCAGCATCCGGATCGAGAAACGCGCGACCAGTGGGCAGAATGGGCCGCAGATCCGGCCGGCCATCCATCCGGATGGGACGATTTACGCCATCTTCTATGGCTGGCGTGTGCGCACTCCAGCCCTGCTCATCACCTCCGATGTCGTCGTGGTGCGGGACGATAATTGGGGCTCGGGCAGCACCCCTTTCACCGCCCTCAGGGATGCGAGTGATAATGTGGCGGGACGGCTGGTGGCCACTGGCGTGCAGTTCACTTTCAATGGCTCGATTGGCAATGACCGGGTCGGCGGCGACCTTTCCATCGCGGTCGATCCGAATAACAGCTCGACCGTTTATATCGCCTACTGCGACGTGCAATCGTCCAGCTACACCATTCACGTCCGCCGTTCGACCGATCGCGGCGCGACCTGGTCGGCCGACCTGAAGACGATCTCGAACGCGAAGAACCCCGCCCTGGCGATTAACAGCAGCGGCCGCGTCGGCCTGGCCTACCAACGCGTCACCGGCACTGGCGCGAGCCAGCGCTGGGACACGCACCTCGAAACCACCACCGACGGATTCGCCACCTCCCAAGACTTGGTGCTGGCCACCGTGCCGGCCAATGTGCCCGCGCGCGTCTTCCTCCCTTACATCGGCGACTACATGCACATGATGGCGGTGGACAACAGCTTTTATGGCGTCTTCAGCGCCAACAACACGCCCGATCCCGCTAATTTTCCGCAAGGCTCGACCTTCCTCCGCAACCACGATTTCGCGACCAAAAAGCTCTTCGCAGTCAACGGCACGACGGAAGTTCCGCCCTCGATCGATCCGTTTTTCTTCAAGTTCACGCCGCTCCAGATCACACATCTGACC
This sequence comes from Chthoniobacterales bacterium, assembly GCA_038258815.1. GTDB lineage: Bacteria > Verrucomicrobiota > Verrucomicrobiia > Chthoniobacterales > UBA10450 > JACCTI01. Next base: position 57,128 of record JBBSPM010000010.1, on the reverse strand, counting down.
CGGCTGACCTCGTTCACCAGATTCACGCCCTTGACGCGGTTCACCCGGTTCACGCGCTTCACGCGGTTCACGCGGTTCACGCGGTTGACCCGCCTGACTCAGTTTACCAGGCTCACGCGGCTCACGAGACTGACCCAATTCACCAAGTTCACACCGTTGACGAGATTCACGCGGTTCTCACTCTTCACTCCCTTTACCCGCTTCCGCCCGCCCGGACCGCCGGAACGTGGAGGCGCGGAAAGCGAAGCTACCGGCCCGGTCGCGCAGCCGTTCATCCGTTTTGGCAACACCTTGTTCGCGCCGGAAGAATTGGAACTGAGCCGCTTCGAAGCGCTCGAAGGCATGGTCGAAGAGCTGGGCGCGATCGGCATTACAAAACTGCACCAACTCGCAATTTCCGATCCCTACTCGCTCGGTGCACAGCTCGGCTATTCTCGAGAAGAAGCCAACGAGTTGGTCGAACTAAGTCAGCACTTGCTTCGCGGTTTGACCCAGTAAGAGCGGACGGCCGAAGCGATGCGCGCGGGGATGTTCAGCGTCATTATCCCCACCCTCAATGAGGGAGCCATGCTCACGCTGACCACGCACAGCATCCTGAGCCAAACGCGATCTCCCGATTACGAAATCATCGTAGTGGACGATGGATCGAGCGACGGGAGCGCCGATTTCTACGAGCGCTACCCGAACCCGCGCATCCGTCTCCTTCGGACCGAAGGGCAGGGCGTGGCCCGGGCGCGCAATCTGGGCGCAGCCCACGCCAACGGAGAGTTTGTCGTCTTTCTCGACGCGCACTGTCGGGTTTCGCCAGAGTGGCTGGACAGTTTCGCCGTGGCTCTGGCCGAGCCCGATGTCGCGGTGGCTGGTCCGTGTTTCACTCGATTGGAAACGCCGCACCCGCGCGGCTGCGGGATGTTTTGGGCCGACTACACGCTCGATCCAAATTGGTTCGAACCCGAGGAAGGCCAGCCGCCCTACGCCGTCCCTCTTACCACTGGCGCGTGCCAGAGCTTTCGCCGGGAGACCTTCCTCGCGCTCGGGCGATACGAGGAAGGCTTCACCCGTTGGGGATTCGAGGATGTGGAGATTTGCCTGCGCGCCTGGCTCCTCGGCTACCGCGTAGTCGTTAACCCGGGCATCACGATCGCGCACCACTTCCGCGAAACGCGGGGCTACGAAGTCGATGACACCGACGTGACCTTTAATTTTCTCCGCATGATTCACCTCCACTTCTCGCCCGCCCGGATCGAGCGAGTGTTGGAGGCGCTCGCGCAAAATCCGAGCGTCCCGCCGGCCATGGCGCGCATCCATCAAAGCGATGTCGGCGCGGTTCGGCGCGAAATGGATGGGCGCCGCGCCTACGACGATGATTGGTTTTTCGCCTGCATTAACCGGCATCTACAGTAGAGCGGAGCACGAAGTCGAGGCAGGCGAAGGGTCGGTTCTTTTCCGATTCCTGCCTCCGGCGACGAGCCGCCGCCAGTGTGAAAATGAAAAGTGAAAAAAGGAGTCGAGGCTGTCGAGGAGCAAAATTGAGCCCCAGTTCGCCCTATTCCGCGAGCAAAGCCGGAGCGGATCTGATCGCGCTCGCCAGTCACCAAGACGTTTGGCCAGAGCATCGTGGTCACGCGCTGCTCGAACAACTACGGACCGTATCAATTTCCCGAGAAACTGATCCCGTTCATGATCATCAAGGCTATGCGCGAGGAGCCGCTGCCGGTTTACGGCGACGGCCAAAACGTGCGCGATTGGACCCATGTGGAGGACCATTGCGCCGGCATCGTAGCGGCGCTGTTCGAAGGCAAAGCAGGGGCGGTCTATAACTTCGGTGGCAACGGCGAGATGGTGAACCTGGAAGTCGTGAAACTGATCCTCGACAAGTTGAGCAAGCCGCATTCGCTCATCAGCTATGTGACGGATCGCCTCGGCCACGATTCGCCGTTACGCGATCGATTCATCCTTCGCGGAGGCCGAGTTGAAATGGAAGCCACTGCATGATTTCCGCGAAGGCTTGGAGACCACCATTGACTGGTATCTGAACAACCGAGCCTGGTGGGAACCGCTGCTCGAGCGCGCGGAGCGGTATTGATCGCGCGCCCAACTCAATCGCGGGTCGGGCGCCGCAGGACTGGTTCGCGATGCGGCGACGTCGGGTAATGACCGATCATGTTCGTATGCAAAAAAGTTTGGACGCGGCGGAACATTGCAAACTTGTCATGGTAAAAAGCGTGACTGCCTTTCCGCGAAACGTTTAGATGCGTTTTGAAACTTCCACTCCCATGAAAAAACGACCTAACTCCCAATCTGCGTTCTTTTATCCGCGTGTCCTGATCGGTGCGCTTCTTTGTTTTATCAGTGTTACACTGGCGTTATTCGCATTACGAAGTGCTTCCGCGCAAAAGATAAATGGACCGAGCTCCAAAGAATCCGACATCGCGGCGCAATACCGCGGCGTCGCCCCGGTGGTGCATTTCGATGTCTCGAAACCGCTGCGCGAGATCAAACCAGTAGACCCCACCTTCACCACGCGTCGCGAAGAGGATGAAGAGCGCGAAGTCGTTCCGATCCGTTGGCGTTTCGTTCCGGAGCCAGACGGGGCCCTGCAAAAGAGCTACCCGCTCACTCCGTTGATTCCCAATCCGCTGGTCAGCTTCAACGCCCAATCCGGCACTGCCAGTCCGCCCGATCCCAACATGGCCGTGGGTCCGAACAACGTCATCGGCATCGCGAACTCCCTCTTCCAAATCTTCACCAAGGGTGGGACCTCGGTCTTCGGCCCGGCCGCGAACAACACTCTCTGGGCCGGCTTTGGCGGATCTTGTCAAACCCGCAATGACGGTGATCCGGTCGTCGTTTACGATCAGCTGGCGGACCGCTGGATGATAATGCAATTCACTTCGGCGGCGCCTTATCTGCTCTGCGTCGCTGTCTCGCAAACAGCCGATCCGGCGGGAAGCTATTATCGCTGGTCGATCTCTACTGGAAACAACTTCCCCGATTACCCGAAAGCCAGCATGTGGCCGGACGCGTACTACTTCAGCACGCGTGAGTTTGCCGGTGGAACCGCCTTCGCGGGCGTCGGTGCCTATGCGCTCAATCGTGCGCAGGCGCTGGCCGGGGACCCGGCTGCGCAAGTGCTCTCGTTTCTCGCGGCCCCCACTGGGGGAGGGGCCAACGTCGGCGACGGGCTCCTGCCTGCCGATCTCGACGGCACGACTTTGCCTCCCGCTGGCAGTCCTGCCTTTTTTGTGGGCTCGATGGATAACAACGGGCCGAATGGCGCGGCGCAAGACGCGCTCACGCTCTGGAAGTTTGTGGCCAATTTCACGACTCCGCCGGCCTCGAGCTTTACCCTGACCAACACGGTCCCAGTGGCGCCCTTCAATTCGATCCTCGCCCTTTGCGGTGGCGGACGCGCCTGCATACCGCAGCCCGGGGGCGCCACCCGCCTGGACCACCAAGGCTATCGGCAACGGCCCCTGTTCCGCCTGGCCTATCGCAATTTCGGGACGCACGAATCGCTCGTCACCAATCAATCTGTCTCCGCTGGGAACGGTCCCTCGGGTGAGGTTTCCGGCATTCGCTGGTGGGAAATGCGCAGTCCTAATAGTAGTCCAATCATTTTCCAGGAAGGGACGTATGCTCCCGGTCTGACAGATGGGATTCACCGCTGGATGGGTAGTATCGCGATGAATGCTGCGGGCGATATGGCGCTCGGCTATAGCGCGTCGAGCCCGAGCGTCTTCCCGAGCATCTATTACACCGGCCGCAACGCCGGCAGCGCGTTGGGCCAGATGACGCTGGGCGAAGCAGCGATCTACAATGGCACCGCCTCGGCGGCACCCCTCGGCAATCGTTGGGGGGACTACACCGCCATCGACGTCGATCCGGTGGACGATGCGACATTCTGGTACATGAGCGAATACTACCCGAGTGCCAGCACGACTTGGACTTTGCGTGTGGGCAGCTTCACGCTCTCGACCGTGCCGGTTAACAGCTTTCTGAGCGGCGGCGCCGCCATCATCGCGGCGGGACCGAACAACACGCTGGATCCAGGTGAGACCGTGACGGTGGCGCTTGGTATTCGGGACGTCAACGCAGGCGCACCGGGCAGCATTTGCACCTCGGCTGCGCTGACGGGCACATTGCAACCGGGAGGTGGCGTGACCAGTCCCTCCGGTCCACAAAACTATGGCTCGATCTGCACCGACACGTCGACCGTTTTCCGTCAGTTCACGTTCACGGTCGATCCCTCCCTCCCATGCGGCAGTACGGTGACAGCTTCGCTCGCGATCGTCGACGGCGTGACGAATTACGGCACCATAACCTACCAGTTCGTGACGGGCAGCACCGGTGCCACCACCGTTTCGCCGCTCGAAAACTTCGACGGAGTGACTGCGCCTGCTCTCCCGGCCGGCTGGACGACGGCGTTCACGGGCGCGGGAGCCGCAGTCGTTACCTCCACGACGTTCCCCGACACGGCGCCGAACACCACCTTCTTCGTTGACTCGACTACCACCGGCCTCTCCGAACTGACCTCGCCTACCATCGCGATCCCGAGCGGAGCGGCCCGGCGGCTTAGCTTCCGGAATCTGTTCAACACCGAGAGCCCGTGGGATGGTATGGTGCTCGAAATCAGCATCAACGGGGGAGCCTTCCAGGACATCATTGCGGCGGGCGGAAGTTTCGTCAGCGGTGGTTACTCAGGGGGGCTAAATGCGTCAGCAAATCCGCTGACTGGTCGCCAGGCTTGGTTCGGTCTCTCTGCCGGGTCCGCCGCGGCGCCCGCCTACATTAACAGTGTCGTGAACCTGCCCGCCGCGGCTGCTGGACAAAACGTCCAGTTCAAGTGGCGCCTGGGCAGTGACGCCAGCGTGGCGCCGACGACGAACCCCGGCGCGCGCATCGATACCATCAGCCTGGCTACCGTGCCTCCGCTCGTCTGCAGCGGCAGCGCCCCCACGGCGACATCGGCCGTCTCGCGCAAGACGCATCCCGGAGCAGGGACGTTCGATATTCCGCTCTTCCCGAATACGCCGCTGACCGGGGCGATTCCGACCGAACCGCGCACTGAAGCAACCGCGGGAACACATCAGATCGTGGTGAACTTCGGCAGCCCCGTGACCGTGAGCAGCGCTTCCGTGAGCACGGGCACCGGCACTGCGGCACTCTCCGTCGTCGGATCAACCGTTACCGTCAACCTGACGGGAGTGACGGATGTGCAGCGCCTGGGAGTCACCCTGAAGGATGTGAACGACGGCGTCAATCTGGGCAGCGTGATCATCCCGATGGGGATTCTCGCGGGCGACACCAACGGCAGCGGAGGAGTCAACGCATCCGATACCGGACAAACCAAAGTGCAGTCGGGTAACGCTGCGGACGCTGGTAACTTCCGGACGGACGTCAACGTCAGTGGTTCTATCACGGGCTCCGACATCTCATTGGTGAAGTCGCGCTCCGGTGCGAATCTGCCATAAGGTCGAACCACTAATTCAGCAGCTCCTAAAGGGCGCCGCCCGAAAGAAGGCGGCAGTGCCGACAAACCCTTGGGATGGTTCGCCATCCCAGGGGTTTCGTTGTTTTGAGCGGGCGAGAATCGCGAGAGAGCATGCAGGTCGCCTTCAGCTGGTATGCGCGGGAGGAATTTTCGCGGACATTTTGACGCGGCTGGTGGCGTGGCCGACTTTTTTCCATGCGAAAGGATCGAAGAATCCTGATTGTCGGTTCCGGGGGCCGGTTGGGCGCTGCCCTCTTGCGAATTTTCGGGCGCGATTTTGGCGTGACGGGCCTGAATCGCAGACAGCTCGACCTCGCAACGGGCGATCGGATGGACGACCTATTGGAGCCGCTCGATTTCGATCTGATGATCAACTGCGCCGCGCAGACAAATGTGGACCGCTGCGAGCGCGAGCCCGCGGAAGCCTTTGCGCTCAACGCCGAGGCGCCTCGAATCTTGGCTAGCGTTTGCTCTCGGAAGGGTGCACGGCTGATCCATATCAGCACCGATTATGTCTTCGACGGCGAGAAATCGGAGCCTTACACGGAGGAGGACGAAGCGAGGCCGATCAGCGTTTACGGTGAGTCCAAACTGGAAGGCGAGCGGCAGGTGCTCGCCGACGGCGGAAACCATTTGGTAGCGCGCGTCTCATGGGTCTTCGGTCCAGACCGACCGAGTTTTGTCGATTGGGTGATCGATCAGGCTCTGGCGAAGGACTCCGTCGCGGCGGTCTGCGATAAATTCTCCACGCCCAGCGCTACTTCCGATTTGGCGTTTATGCTGCAGCCGCTGCTCGCATCGCCGCTGGCTGGCATCATCCACTTGTCGAATCGCGGAGCGTGCAGTTGGCAGGAATACGGGCAATGGGCGCTCGACTGTTGCGAGGCGGAAGGGCTGCCTCTTCGAGCCCGCAGCGTGGGTGCGATCACGCTGTCCGATATGAAACAATTCCTCGCGCGGCGTCCGGTTTATACCGTGCTGTCCACTGCCAAATACGAACGCGTTACCGGCGCGCCACCAAGGCCATGGCAGGAGGCTGTCCGCGACTATGTGCGCGAATCGGTTGTCCCGCGTTGTCGGCAGAGCGTCGCAGGAGAGTGATTGAGCAAGCGGCGGCGTTGGGGCCTTTCGCGCGGATGGAGGCGGGCCGCCCTAACGACTATCAATCCCACCCGTCAGCGGCGGCGCGGATTGCGCTCTCGCTGACGGGTGAGCAGGAGTGATTTGCTACAATGGCCGTCGCTTACGGGAGTGACGTGCCAGAGGCTGACTTCACCAATCCAAGGTCGCTGCTATTGACCGAGCCGTCGGCGGTCACGTCAGAACGGAAGTTCGTGCTGTCGGTTGTCCCGCCCGATTGCGATTTGACCTGGCTCACATCCGATGACGAGACCGTTCCGTTGTTGGAGACATCGCCAACGAGGACATTGAATCCGCCGGCCACGCTGCTGCTCAGATTCCCGGTGCTGTCCTGCACGTTACTCAGAGTCACCTGAAGACGCTGCGCATTGGTCACGCCGGTCAAGTTGACGACGTATTCGTGCGCGTCGCTGCCGATGCTGCTGTCGCTCACGCTACCGGTGCCGCTCGTTATGTCCGCTCCACTCGCACTGCTCAGCGTGTTCGCGAAGGTGAAGACGACGGTGTAGTTGCCGTTAACGCCACCCGTCCGGCATTCAACGCCACTGCCGCCTGCGAGGTCGATATCGAACGTCCCCGCGTCGCCGTGCGTCTTGCGCGAAGTTATACTTGAGAGTGAGACCGGGTTGGCCACCGGACCCGACGGTAACGGCCAGACGTAGGCCCCGCGGCCGCGTGTCCAGAGGGAGAGAGTGGTGCTGCCGCGGTCGATCTGCATATCCCAGATCATGATGTTGGGCAGCCCGTTGTTGAACCGAATCCAGGTCGGCACCGCCGCGTTGATATCGTTAGTGTAATAGAGCCCGATGTCCGTGCCGGCGAAGACCTGCTGCGGGTAGTTCGGGTTCACGATGATCGAATCGACCGGCAGGTTCGGCAGATTGCCCGTCTTGTTCTGCCACGTGAAGCTGCTGCAATTCGACTGGCAGGCGACGCGGAAAACCCGCCCCGGCGTGCTGGGCGTGGTTTCGTCGAAGCCACCGACCGCGGCGTAGCCGATCGGGTCACTCGCAGTCGGGACCGAGGGATCGAGGGCGATGCCGGTGATCGAGCGATTAGGCAGGATCGCGTTGCTGTTGGTCAGGTTCACCCAGTTGCCCGCGTTCGCGGTCCCGGTGCCGAGGTTGAAGCCGATCCAGGCGTTACCGTCACTCGTCCCGACCATGGCCACGCTCTTGAACTTTGGCGAATATTTCACCTGGTTGATAAAGGAGCGGTTGCCCAGCGATTGCTTTGTCATGTTTTGGGTCGAGGGATTGTTCGTCACCACCCAAGTGTTGGTGGCGGTGGCGCCGGTGATCGTTTCCCAGACGCGCGTGGTGCCCGAGATCAGGTTGCCGCAGCCGGTGGTCGCGCCAGCGGGGCCGCAATCATCGCCGCCAGTGATGCCGCCGTGAAAGAGATCATAGGGCAGGATGAATGACTGGGTGTCGCCGCTCCAGCCACCCGTGCGGGTCGACCAACTTGCGCCGGAGGCCGTGCAATTCGTCACGCAGCGCGAGAGCGCTCCGCTATTATTACCCTGCCAGAAACGCAGGTTTGTGCCCGTGCCGACAGGGTCGATCCGGGCGTAGAACCCATCGCCGCCTTTGCCCATCTGCCACTGCACCGGCCCGGTCGGGCTGCCGCTGAAGGTGACGGAGAACGAGCCGTTGTCCTGCGCGCCGCCGTTCGCCTGCGGGTTGGCCGCGCTCGCGAAGTTCCCGCTGATGTCGCCGGAGTAGAACTCGATCGTGTTCAGCCCCGTGCCCATGTTGAACCAGGTGTTGCGCGTGACGCCCACGATCGCGGTATCGGCGTTGGTGCTGCCGAAGATGCCGCCGTCGCTCCCCTTCAATAGTAGGCTGGAGGAGCCCGGCACGAAGGCGAGCGCGTGCTGGTCCACATGCACGCCGCGGTTCACTGAGTCGTAGCCGCAGGTGATGTTATAGAAAGTCAGCCCGCCGCGGGTGGCGACCCACGTGTCGAAGATGTCGACGAAGATGCGATCGGGGTTGTTCGGATCGACCACCAGGCCTTGGTCGTACCAATTCTGCGGGTAATCGCCCGAACCCGGGGCGCCGGTGCAGCGGGCGAGCGAGCCGCCCGCAGAGCCGGTCATAAAGGTCCAGTTGGTGCCGCCGTCCGTGGTCGACCAAACGCCGAGTTGGCAGCCAGATGCGTTGCCGCAGCCGCCTGCGCTATTGGGCGCGATCGAGGTGACCTGCGCGTAGATGTAGTTCGGATTGCTCGGTGCGATCGCGAGATCGATCCGCCCCAGCTGATTGCCCACTCCCAGACTGGCATAAGGTGTGCCGCTGCCGGCGTGCAGAGCCTGCCCGGTGGTGTAAGGGCTGCCCGGCACCTGCGTGCCGAAGACGAAGCCGTTGTCGTTGCGCGAGACGAGGGTGAAATCGACCGGGCAGCCGCTTATCGGCATCGTGCCTTTGTAAATGCCGTTCGCGCCGTTGCGCTCGAGACCGATCTGTACCGCGGTGGCAAACCCGCGGGTGGCGACGGCGGTCACGATACGGGTGACGCCGCCGATGTTCGTCAGCTCCAGGCCAGTGATATCCTGCCGCTGAGTGTCAAAGCTGTTGGTCGAGCAGGGGCCGGCCCAGTTCTCGCCGGCGTCATAAGAAAAATAGAGTCCCGTCTTGGTGCCCGCGACGAGGTTGTTGCTGTTGTTCGGGTCGACGCGCACTTTGCCGACCGCTTGGTACTGCGCCACCGCACCGACCGGAGTGGGGAAGAGAGCGCCGAAAACTTCGCGGCCCAGCACCGTCCAGGTCGCGCCGGCATCGGTCGATTTAAGGATGCCCTGGCTACCCATGGAGAAGGAGCCGTAGTTTTGGTCGCCCGTCCCCACATAGATAATGTCGGGGTTGGCAGAATCGAGCGCGATGGTGTCGACGGCGGAGGTGCTGATGAGCGGATCGTCCATCAAGGGCGTCCAGGTGCTCGTGCTGTTGCAGCAATTGGTCGACTTCCAGACGCCCCCGCCCACGGTCGCAACATAGGCAACAATCGCGCCATTGGTGGTGGTGCGGGGGTCGACGGTGATCGCGTTGACGCGACCGTTGGTAAGGCCGTAATCGAAGCAGCCTGAGCAGCCCGTCATCCGACCGGGCGCGGGCCCGAGAGCGGTGAACCCATTCACGTCGAGCACGAGTGGCGAATTCGACTTCAAGCTCGGGCGCATCCCCTCGGGAATGGAGCGGGCGATCACTGCGTCCTGCGCCACCGCTTGCCGGACCCAGGCCGGGTCGAATTGGCCCGTCGGATAAGTAAGACGATCCGTCCATTGGGCTTGAATTCGGTCCAAGTCTTCCGCCTTTTCGCCGGGGATGATGGTGTAGCGCGGCGGTTCCGCACTCTCCTTCGAGCTGGTGGAATGAGAGATCGTCTTCGGGGCAAAACTCGCCACGGCGAGGAGAAGACCTCCGGAGCCAAGCACGAGGGCAAGGAGAAGACGGAAATAGGCAAAGGCGCGGCGGGAGCGTGCGCTGTTTGTCTTGGGGGAGATTTTCATGGCGCGGATGGTGGTCGCCTAACGAGTTGGCGGCTAGCTTTTTCTCGTCCTTTTTTGGTGGCAAAAAAGCAATCCGATAGCTCCCGCCATCAGCGACCGCCGCGCGGTTTGACAGTGCGCGTCTCCCCCTCTTCACTTCCTGCATGAAATTGACCGGTAAACTTTTTCTGGGTGCGCTGCTCATCGGTATTTCCTCCGCGCAGGCCCAGCTGACTTGGGAAAAAAAGGAAATCGATCTCAATCCGAAGGCGGGCGACGCCGAGGCGGTCGCGCATTTCAAATACGAGAACAAGACGGACAAGCCGATTAACATCAAAAACGTGCGCACCTCGTGTGGCTGCACCGCAGCGGCACTGAAGAAGAACGACGTCGCACCGGGCGAGTCGGGCGAAGTCACGGCGACATTTAAGATCGGAAATCGCACCGGGGTGCAGCAAAAAACCGTGACGGTCGAAACCGATTCCGCGGAAGAGCCCATTACCAATCTCATTCTCAAAGCCACGATCGCGGAGTCGGTTCAGATTCAGCCGACGTTTGTTTTCTGGGAAAACGGCGAAGCACCCACGCCGAAGAAGATCGTGGTGAGCGCCGGAAAGGATGTGACTTTGACCAACGTGGACGTCACCTCGTCATCGCCTGAGTTTCAAACGAAAGTGGACAAGGGCGATAAGGCTGGAGAGTTCGTGATCACAGTGACGCCGACCGATACGAAAAAAATGGTCTCCGCCACGCTTTCGATTAAGTCCAACATACCGCAAATATTTTACGCCACGGCGCGTGTCACAGGTCCGGCAGCGGCGGGTGGTTAGACTTTTTGTAATGGGAGTGTTTCTGCGCCAGGCCCTGCTGCTGGTGGGCCTGGCTTTTTTGCCCGCAATCGGCCAGGCCCTCTACTTCGGGGAAAGGGCGCCGTGGCAGGCGCCCGCGGTGGCGAAAGACGAAGTGGAACTCCCGCAAGCCCAGGCCTGGGGCGACGCCGTCCTGTGGGTGGACGCTCGACCTGATGCGCAATACGAAGCGCAGCACATCCCGAATGCGATCCTTCTGAACGAGGATCGCTGGAACGAATTGCTCCCCCCGATGTTAAACACCTGGTCGCCGAATAAGCGGGTGATCGTTTACTGCAGTAGCCAAAGCTGCGCGGCGAGCCATGGCGTGGCGAAGCGTCTGCGAGAGGAAGCCCGTTTGCCCGAAGTGTATGTCTTGCACGGTGGCTGGGAGGCTTGGTTGGCCGGCAAGCAATGAGCGCCCGGCACGTCCAATCGCCCATCACGAACGCGGGGCCCACGTCTCAGGGTTCGCGCTGGTCTTTCCGTTTCGTCGTCGCGTTGCTCATTGGCCTCGTCTTCATTTATGCGGGTGGCTTAAAGGCGTCGGATCCGATCAAGTTCGCGAGCGATATCCAAAACTTCCACATTCTCTCCTGGCCGCTGGGCATTCGGCTCGCCTTCTATTTGCCCTGGCTGGAAATCATTTGTGGGCTCGCCCTCATCACCGGCTGGTTGCGCAAGGGCGGCGTCGGAATTCTGACCGCGCTCATGCTGGTCTTCATCATTGCGACCGTGGCCGCGCGAATGCGCGGGATTGATCTTGATTGCGGCTGTTTCGGGAAGGCGGCGAAGAATCTGCCGTTCGTCTGGCACTTGGTGATCGACTTCGCGCTGCTCGTAGGTTTGCTCGGCCTGTGGTTTTCGTTCCTGCGACCAGTGCCCAGAATTCGTTAGAGCACCGCGGATTCTATCGCGGCGTTCCAGCGCGGCGCCACGGCCAATAGATTTTCGACGCCCGCCCGATGATCGACTCCCGACGCACGGGACCCCAATAGCGGCTGTCGAAACTGTTCGCCGAGTTGTCGCCTAAGACGAAGTATGAACCCTCTGGCACGGTATACTTGGAGCTGCTGTGACTGCTAAGCCAGGAGCCCTGCTCGCGGTAATCGCGCGGATGATCCGGATCGCCTAACTGCTGCAATCGATCGTTCACAAACAACTGGCCGTTTCGGAAAATCAATCGGTCTCCAGGCAGTCCGACGATTCGTTTCAGATAGAACACCTGACTGCCATCTTTTTCCGATGCGATTCCGTCGATTCCCCGGGTATTGAAGACGATAATTTCGCCGCGGGCAGGGTTATGAAAAGCGTAGGCGTGTTTTGAAATCAGCAAATCGTCACCCGCGAGTATCGTTGGCCGCATCGTTTCGGTCGGGACGCGAAACGCCTGGAAACAGGATTTTATAGTTCTCGACGTCAATTCTGAGACAAAGAGGGCCGCGATGATCAAGCCAACCCAGATCCACCAACGCAGGGCCCGAACTGGTTTGAACGAATCGAAAAGCATGATTCCCCAAAGAACCAGCCAGCTTCCGAGAAGAATAGGCCCGCTCTGCGCGGGCACCAGCGGCTGGCCGTATAGCGCGACGAGTAGGAACGGCCCGAGAAAAAAGACCGCCGCCCAAAGAATGCCGCGACGCGTTTTGCCCGCGAGTATAAGGCCCGCACCGGAAAGGAAGAAGGACGCGAGCAGACCGCGCCATCGTCCATTTCCGGAAGCTTCGGACTTGGGCGTCCTCATTCCCACTCGATCGTGCTCGGCGGCTTGCTTGAGATGTCGTAGCAGACGCGATTGACGCCTTTGACTTCGTTGATAATGCGGGTGGAAATGCGCGCCAGCACTTCGTAAGGAAGTCGAACCCAATCGGCGGTCATGCCATCCTGACTTTCCACCACGCGCAGCGCGATCGTGTTTTCGTAAGTGCGCTGATCGCCCATCACGCCGACGGACCGCACCGGCAGGAGGACCGCGAAGGATTGCCAGACGCGGTAATACCAATCGGACGCCTTCATTTCGCTCGCCACGATGGTGTCGGCGTCGCGGAGAATGCGGAGACGCTCCGGCGTCACCTCGCCGAGGATGCGCACCGCCAAACCCGGCCCAGGGAACGGCTGCCGATAAACGATTTCTTTCGGCAGGCCGAGTTGGAGGCCGGCCTGCCGCACTTCGTCTTTGAAGAGTTGCCGCACTGGCTCCACCAGTTCGAAGTGCATTTCCTCCGGCAGCCCGCCGACGTTGTGATGGCTCTTGATCACATGGGCGGGATTTCCTCCGATCGCGACGCTCTCGATCACGTCAGGATAAAGTGTTCCCTGCGCGAGGAATTTGTAACTGTGCCCATGCGCGCCGCGCGCGGCGTCCTCGGCGAGTAATTCCTCGGTCGCGTGTTGAAAGACGTCGATGAATTCGTTCCCGATGATCTTCCGTTTCTGCTCGGGATCGGTGATGCCCACGAGCCTGGCCAGGAAGCGCTCTGAGGCATCCACATACTTGAGTTTGATATGGAAATTTTCGCCAAAAACACGCTGCACCATCTCTTCCTCGCGCTCTCGGAGAAGGCCGTTGTTCACGAAGATGCACGTCAGTTGATCACCGATCGCTTTGTGCAAAAGCGCGGCCACCACGGATGAGTCCACGCCGCCGCTCAATCCCAGCACGACCTTTTCATCACCCACCTGCTGGCGAACCCGCGCGCAGGCTTCATCGATGAAGGAGCCCATCGTCCAATCCATCGCGCAATGGCAGATGTGATAGACAAAGTTCTGAATGATCTCTTTCCCGCGCGGCGTGTGCGCGACCTCGGGATGAAACTGTAGTCCGTAGAGCCGCGTCGCCGGATTCTCGATCGCAGCGAAGGGTGAATTTTCCGTGCGCGCCGCGGAGCGGAAACCTGTGGGCAACGCCGTCACCTTGTCCCCGTGACTGCTCCAGATATCGAGATGCTCGCCGATACCGGCGAAGAGATCGGAGCCTTTTGCGACGTTCAACGTGCCCGCGCCATATTCGCGCCGCGCGCTAAATTCCACCTGCCCGGCCAGATGGTGCGCCATCAACTGCATGCCGTAGCAAATGCCCAGCACCGGGATGCCGAGCCCGAAAATCGCTGGGTCTATCTGCGGCGCCCCCTTGTCGTAAACACTGGCGGGACCGCCGGAGAGCACGATGCCATTCGGCTTCGAGGACGCGACTTCCGCAGCCGGAATGTCGAAACGGACGATCTCAGAGTAAACCTGACACTCGCGAATGCGGCGCGCGATCACCTGCGTGTATTGCGAGCCGAAGTCGAGGATGAGAATCTTCGAGTGCGCGGAAGGCGTGGACATTGGGGCCGGTTCGCTAAAAGGACGACCCGCCGCGCGGCTTTACGTAGGGATCGTCAGTGCGATCGAGTCCCTCGGAGAGCTGACCTTCGCCCCGGATGCCGCGTCCCAACCGGTCCTGTAGCTCCTGCGTGGTCGGGCCTTCATTCGCGCAACCAACGAGCCCGAGCGTGCCGGCAAAGAGGCAGGCGGCCAGCAGAAGTTTCACTGCGCAAGATTACGGAACGGCCTCCGCAATGCAAGGCGGGAGAGGTTTCAGGTTTCGGGGTTCAGGGTTCAGATGCAATGTCGAGCCGTCCGGATAACCCTGAACCCTGAACCCTGAACCCTGAACCCTGAACCCTGAACCCTGAACCCTGAACCCTGAACCCTGAACCCTGAACCCTGAACCCTGAATGATTAAATGATCGCGCCTGAGGTTTTGCTGCAAGGGTATCGGCTCGGCGTTTTCCCCATGGCGATGGAAAGCGGCGCAATCGAATGGTTCTCACCCGACCCGCGGGGGATTCTGCCATTGGCTGAGTTTCACGTCCCGCACGGGCTGCAACGGACGGTGCGCAAAGGTAAGTTCAAGATTCGCTTCGACACTTCCTTCACCGAGATCATGCGCCGCTGTGCCGAGCGTTCGGAGACGTGGATTAACGAGGAGATCATCGAGAGCTACACGCGTCTGCACGAACTTGGATCCGCTCACACGGTCGAGGCATGGCTGGACGGTAAATTGGCGGGTGGCCTCTATGGCATCTCGATTGGCGGCGCGTTTTTTGGCGAGTCGATGTTTCATGAGGTGACGGACGCCTCGAAGGTGGCGCTCTGCGCGTTGGTCGATCGTCTGCGCGCGCAAAAATTCCTTCTTCTCGACACGCAATGGCTCACGCCGCATCTGCAGCAATTTGGCGCGGTGGAAATTTCGCGGAAGGAGTACCGGCATATACTCGCGCGCGCGGTGGCCCTCCGGCGGGCTTTCAGTGGAAACGAGTAGCGCGAGCCAGTCGGCTGCTGGACGCTTGCGCTCCATGCAGATTCTTGCATAGTGACGGCCCGGTTCCGGAGGCGCGATGCCCGCGCTCCAGAGTCCCGCGGCTGGGTAGCTCAGTTGGTAGAGCAGTGGACTGAAAATCCACGTGTCGGGGGTTCAATTCCCTCCCCAGCCACCACTCCTGAAGACTCGGAGAGTGCAGCAAATTTGCAGCCAAAGCGCGGGTGGTTTGAACGGCACCGGATGAATTACGGAAAACATCTGCGGCGATGCGGCTGTAGGATGCCGCCAAAGTTCAGGCTGCGGAATCTCCAATCCACGAATGTTTTTCTCGACGCTGATTTTTGGGCGCCAAAGCTCAAAATGTTTTGCAGTTGACGGAGCGGAAAAATTTCTCCAGCGTATTTTTTACCGGTGTCCTGGCAGCCCTTCAGCCTCCATTTCAAGCAGGTCTACGAAGAGGGTTTTCGTTACTTGGACAGATGTGGTGAATTCATGGTGCATTGCGTGGAAGACATGAATTTTATCTCCGGGGAGATTCAGGTCACCGGGGCTAAGATCGAGAAACCGGAGCTCGGCATCAAAGCAGCAGTCGATTCGACGGACTTGACCGTCACCCAAGAGCAACCCGATGACGGGGACGATTTTTTCGAAGCGTGCGAAGGACTGTCGAAATTGGCGACTGAATTGTTTCAACCGAAGGGCATTTGGTCCAATGGATTCGCCTATAAAGCGTATTGGTCATTGCCTTCTCCCGAAGCAGCACTAAAGGCAAGTCTCACGCTCGGGGAAAAATACGAGACCGAATTAGGCAAAATGTTTGGAATGGTTCCATCCCATAAGCACATGGATTATTTCTTCGCTGGTGGAAGTTTCGAACTCAGAGTCAACCTCCAGCCTGTCACTTTTGAACGGGTCGGAATCGCCCGGTTCAACGCTGATTTCAGAGCTTCCCCGCAGCGCAAGGAGCAGATAATCCGACTAAATAAGAAAGCGGATCGCATCAAAACTGGTGTGGCACATGCTCTGATGCTAGAATTGGATTTGGTGGAGCATGAGCCGCCTCTGCCGCAAACCCTTCGTAAGCATTTTGATCAGCTACGGAAGGCGCAAGACACCGCGACTAAACTCTTTAAAATCTCATGACCGTCGAAGTCAGATCATATTCGAGCCGACGAGGAACCCGCGTCGAAAACGAGGAATCGGCCGCCGGCGTTACAACTTTGGGATATGCGGCCCGAGAACACGGGGGTGGAGTCCATTCGTTCGAAATTCGACCTGCTAGGACAACGAAAACACCGCCAAGGCGTCATTCAAGTCGCGAAAAAGTTGTTAGGCGGTTCGAGGGCTTTCTTGTGGAAAACGAAGGAGAGGAATATAAGGTCGCATTTGTTCAGAGCGACGACCTTATTTTCTACTACTTGCCTGCATCCCAATTACGCCAAGCGGGCATTTCAGCGCCAAATCAGCCATTTCAGATGGATGAGGTAGAAGTGAATTTGTCAACCGGACAGACGATTACAGGATACACCTTCGTGCCGCTCGCCAAACCATCTGATGCCTTTAATGACTCAATCGACCTCGACAAAAACGAGCGGCGGAGCAAGCTTTCCGCAATCTTCAAAAAGTTCGGGAAAGCTCAGGATTGACTTCTATGAATCAGCCGACGGCGAAACGATAATAATCGAATTTCCGGACGGCGGATTAGGAATTGTTGACGCGCACCCTTCTAAGATAAACTCCCGACCGCCTATTCTCGAGCTGATCAAGAACAAGGCGGTGCATTTCGTTTGCCTTACGCATCCGCACGCAGACCACGGTATCGACCTGATACCAGTTTTGAAGACGCATTCTCCCATTGGTGCGTTTTGGCATACAAGTCCCGACGTTTCATCTTTCGTGTATCACTGCGTCACGGAACGTTCCAACTATCCAGCTACGGTCCGACGATTTGTCAACGCGCTTGCCGACGGATGGGCTGACTTCCTGCTCGATCTTTATTCCTCGGTCGATCATATCGTCGTGCGGAAGCTGCATTCACGCGTCCAACCGGAATTGATCGCCGGAGTTCGGATCTCGTTCTTGGGCCCCGATGAACAGGTGGGAAAAAAGTTTATCGACGTGTACAAAACACGCGCGAGGGGCAGCGCCAAAGCCATGCCAAGCCCGAATCTGCTGTCTGCTATTCTGGCAATCGAATACGGTGGGGTTGTCGTCTTGCTCGGAGGCGACGCACTTAAGGCTGGTTGGCAAGACGCGATCAAGGCTTACGCAGCTGCTCGATTGCCGCGCGCACTTGTGATCAAAGTACCCCATCACGGCGCTGCAAATGCGCTGAGTCTTGAGAAGAATAGGAAGAACTATCTTGATCTTTGTTCAAGAGAACCGGTGGCTGTTCTGTTCGCAGGCGACTCCAAGCACCCGAATCCGCGAGTATCGGACGAGTTGCGTAGACGCACGCGCCTAATTTGCCTCTCCAACGGTCTCAAAGATGCGCATGGTCAGCGAAATCCTTTGAACCTTAAAATCGCAGGAGCCCGACAGGTTCGTGCGGCATACATGTGCCAACCTCAGATTACCGTCGAGATTGCTACAAATGGAACGATGGAAATAGCACGCGGAGTCTCCTGCGAGATGTGTCGGTAGTCAGCCGGAATAGAATGCCTGTTCCCCCCAGAGTTTTGGCTACACCCTTGGGACAATGCCAAAGGTGGTCACGTAGGGTCTGAAAAAACAGGCTGAAACGTGTCGGGGGTTCAATTCCCTCCCCAGCCACCTCCTCAAGCCGCACGAGACGGGGACACTTCTCGGCGTTACCGTGAAAGGCCGATGAAAAAAATCGCCTTTTCGTTTTTGCTTATGACGACCTTTTCTGCTCCGGCGGAGAACGCATCCTCGCCAGAATTTGATGCCGCAGCCGCCGCGCGTTTTGCCGATCTGGCGCTGCACTGCGCTCACAAGGAGTATCCGAACAAGATCAGTCATGTGCTCAACAGCGATGCCGATGTCGCGCCACCGCGGAAGCTGGCGCCCGCATTTTACGGCTGCTACGATTGGCATTCGTCGGTGCATGGACATTGGCTGCTCGCGCGTCTGGCGCGCAAGTTTCCCGAGGCGCCGTTCGCCGCGCCCGCGCGCGAGGCGTTGCAGGAAAGTCTCACCGCTGAGAATCTGAAACAAGAAGCCGCGTATCTGCGCGGAGAAGGGCGCGCCAGTTTCGAACGGCCCTACGGGCTGGCGTGGCTGCTACAGTTGATCGCGGAATTGCGCGAGTGGGACAATCCCGCCGCTCGCGAAATGTTGGCCAATTTGAAGCCGTTGGAGGACGTAGCGCTGGAGCGTTTGCGGACTTGGCTGCCGAAGCTTTCGCATCCGGTGCGGATCGGGGAGCACGCGCAGACGGCTTTCGCGCTCGGGCTCATGCTGGATTACGCACGCGTCTCGGCTAACGAGCAGTTCGCGAAGATGCTGGAAGAAAAGGCGCGGCAATTTTACCTGGCGGACAAGAATGCGCCGCTTTCTTACGAACCCTCCGGTGAAGATTTTCTCTCGCCGGTGTTGGGCGAGGCGGACGTGATGCGGCGCGTCCTCGCGCCCGCAGAATTCGCGAAGTGGCTGAAGGAATTTCTGCCGCAGATACCCACGAAGGCGGACGCGTCCTGGTTGCCAGTAGCTGTCTCGCCGGATCCGAGCGATCCCAAACTCGCGCACCTTGATGGCTTAAATTTAAGTCGCGCCTGGATGCTGGAGGGCATCCTTGCCGGATTGCCGAAAGACGATGCACGCCGGGCTGCTTTGTCGGCGACAGCACAGGCGCACCGGCGCGCGGGTTTGGCGGCGGTCACGGGCGAGCATTACGAAGGCGGCCATTGGCTGGGCAGCTTTGCCGTTTACCTAGCCAGCGAACGCGGGCTGTCGGCGGGGAAGGCGAAGTGATTCACGTTCTCGATACCGAGCAACTGGGGCGGCCGGGTATCATTGCCGCGACCGCGCTGGAAACGAGAGACGGGCTCGCTCTTTTCGATACCGGTCCGGAATCTACCTTTGACAAGATCGCGCGCGGATTAAGACATGCCGGGGCGCGCCCCGAGGACGTGCGGCACGTTTTTCTGAGTCACATTCATTTCGATCACGCGGGCGCGGCCTGGCGTTTCGCGGAGTTGGGCGCGACGGTTTACGTGCATCCACGCGGCGCGGCGCATCTGATTGATCCGACTCGATTAATCGATTCCGCGACGCGAATTTTTGGCGATCGAATGGAGGAGCTGTGGGGTCGAATCGCGCCGGTGCCAGAAGAGCGCACGCGGATCTTGCAGAATAACGACATCGTTCGAGTGGGTGAGTGGAAAGTGCGCGCGATCGAGACGCCGGGACACGCGAGCCATCACCACGTCTATCATTGGGGTGACACCGTTTTCGGCGGAGACGTTGCTGGTGTCCAGATTGGTGGCGGACCGCCGATCCCGCCGTTTGTTCCGCCGGAGTTGCACGTCGAATCGTGGCTCGAATCCATCGCCAAGATTCGCGCGTTAGAACCTACGCAACTCTACCTGCCGCACTTCGGCTTGGTGTCGGAATCGATTGGTTCGCACCTCGATGCGTTGGAGGAGCGTGTCTCCCGTTGGTCGCAGTGGTTTCGCGAGCGTCTGCGCGCCGGAGACGATGAAGCGGGCCTCGTTCCTGCGTTCGCTGAATACGAGGCGAACGATCTAAAGGCGGGCGGCGCCACGGAAGCGGAAGTGCAAGATTACGAAAGAGCCGACCCGAGTTATATGGCGGTGAGTGCCGCGTTGCGTTACTGGCAGAAGTATCACCCGGAGTAAACGGGCATCGCAGAAGGGCGGGATACGATTACCAGCTCACCGTGGCGTTACCTGCGCCATCGCGTTCCATCTTGGTGCCGAAAAGGCGGACGAAACGCCACTTTGTCGCCTCACCCTCCTGTAGAACTTGTCCGTAGGCGACCTGTTCATGGCCGGACTGGAAATCGGTGGTGATGGCTTTGAAGGCTGGGAGATCCTCTTTCGAAATCATCACCTGCACGAAGACGTATTTCTTTTTTCCTTCGACCGCATATCCCCAGAGCGATCCTTGATACCAATTCGGTTTCAGATGGCGAATTTTCTCGTGCCGATAATTGAATTTGATCGCGATGAGCTGACGCAACGGAATGCCGTCGAGCTTTTGCAGGTCGGAAACCTGATACGTTTTCATCTTGGCCACGCTCTCGGCCGGGACGCGTTCAGCCCGCAGGAAAGCCGAGCTGCTGAGACACGCGACGACCAAAAAGAAACGCAGAAGATTCTTCATGCGGATGAGATTACCCGGAGGATTGTCCGGTGGGAAGCCCGCGCCTACTGCGAAAAGCGAACCCGCGTCTTCGTGATGGAGGGCGGCTTGCAAGCCGTCCAGCCGGGTTAAAAACCCGGCCTCCGACGGTGAAGAGCGCTTCGGCTAGTATTCGGACTCGCGCTCTGTCGGTCCGTCTTCCGGCAAAGGCTTGGTCAGATCTTCGTGCATGTGCCCGGAACGCTTCAGCCGATTGTGCCGAAGAAGTGGTGCCGTCGAGGGTGGGGCAGGTGAGGCTGGCTCTGGGGCGACCGGCTCGGGCGAAGGCGCTACCGGTTCCTCTAGCTGCTGCAGCTTCGAGCGATTTTTCTGATTACGCGATGGTTTGAGGCGAAAGGGAGGACGTTTTTTATCGTCACTCAACGGAGTTTTTGGGGTATCACTCACTGGCGAAATCGTTGGGTTGCGGAACTCGGCGCGAACGCCGCTGCTGCAAAACAACTATGACGCGCTGCCGCGTTTTGTAAAATCTGCGCGCGGGGCGACGCGCTCGATTCGAAAAGAACTCGGCTCGAGTGTGCGCAAATGGATTCGCAGCAATTAGATCGTTTGGACCGACTTAAGCGTCTCTTCGAAGGTGGAGTAAAGCTCGTGATGCTGTGCCACGCCGCGTCGCACCACGGTTTTGAAGTTGGCCAGGTCCGCGATGTTGATGATCTGGTCGACGCTTTGCACGAAGGCGCTCATGGCGTCGTTGGTCGCATAGCGGTGACTGAGCAGAACGACGAAATGCCGGCGGCGTTGCGCACCCGGCTGCCGTGTAAACTCGCGCAGGATCGGGTTGTTCGGCACGGTCGAGCCTTTGAAATTTTCGTAAACGATAACGACGTGATAGCTGTAGGTGCGGAGCTTGAGCAGCACGTCTTCCTCGAAGAGACCGAGATGAACTTTGTAGGTCAGGTCGATCAACTGCGGCACGACCAGCTTCTGGTATTGCTGATGGTCGATGCAGACCAGCGCGGTGTTGTCGCCGAGGTCGAAAAAGGAATGATCGGATTCGGAGCTCATGACGTTTATTTGAAGGCGTTGGCCGGCAGGTCGAGACGGAGACCGGATGCGAGGCCGTTATCCATTCCGCGGCTTTTTTGGATGAGATCAATGCCGCGCGTGACCTTGCCTTTGCGAGAACTGTAGACGGCGGCCGTTTCCTCGCTGATCAAATCGTTCTCGTAAGCAGCGAGGACCGATTGGTCGAAGGTCATCCAGCCGAAAGGCGAGCTCGCCTCAATAATTTCGTAGAAGCTGCGGTGCTCATCCTCGCCGAGGGCGATGGTTTCCTTTGTGCGCAGATTATTTCCGAGGATCTCGGTTAAGAGGTGACGCCCGCCACCGATCTTCGGTGCGAGCCGTTGGCTGACGATGTAGCGCATGGTGTCCGCGAGGCGAATTCGCAATTGCTGCTCTTCGCCGAGCGAGAACAAACCGAGGATACGGTTGATCGCCTGGCCGGCATCGACTGTGTGCAGCGTGCTCAGCACGAGATGCCCGGTCTCTGCCGCCATCAGCGCGACTTCGACCGTGGCGCGATCGCGCATTTCACCGACGAGAATCACTTTCGGCGCCTGGCGGAGAGCGGCGCGAAGGCCGTTCGGGTAATTGTTAAAATCGTGTCCGAGTTCACGCTGATTGAAGGTGGCCTTCATCTTCGGGTGTACGAATTCGATCGGATCTTCCAGTGTGACCACGTGAACGGCCTGCGTTTCGTTGATCTCGTTGAGAAGCGCGGCGAGAGAAGTGGTCTTGCCGCTGCCGGTGGCGCCGGTGAAGAGGATGAGTCCAGATTTCTCCTTCGCGATTTCGCGGAAGACGGACGGCAGGCCGATGGAATCGACCGACGGCACGATGCCCTCCAGCTTGCGAAGAACGATCGAAAAGTGCCCCTGCTGCCGGAAAATGTTTACGCGGAAGCGGGCCTCTTCGTTTAACGAGTAGCTGCAATCACAGGAGCCGCCGGTGAAGTAATCGTAAATCAGCCGGCGATTTCCCTGCATGAGGGTGAGAGCGATCTGTTCGGTCTGATAGGGCGTGAGCGCCTGGATGGGCGGATCAACGAAAACGGGTTTGAGTTCGCCGAAGTCCTCCACCTGAAGGGGGTGGCCGACCGAAAAATTGAGGTCGGAGATGCCGTCGTACGTCTTCAGCATCGCCGAGAGGATTACATCTAGATCTGGGCTTCTCATGGTGAGCGGGTTCCTAGTCCTCCGTCATGTCCGCAGGTGGCTCTTTGAGGAAGGGGCGGAATTTCTTCTTATCGCTCGACTTGTCGTACGCTTCCTCGGGCGAGATGCGGGTGTGGCGCAGGTGTTCCATGATGGCGTCGTCGAGCGGCTGGTTGCCCTTCTTCTTGCCGACCTGGATCATGCCGGGGATTTGGTGAGTCTTCGCTTCGCGCACCAGGTTCGCGATGGCCATATCGACCACCAGGATTTCCAGCGCCGCGACGCGGCCCGGTTTGTCGATGCGTTTGAAGAGGTTCTGCGCGACCACGCCTTTGAGCGATTCCGCCAGCGTGGCGCGAATCTGGTTTTGTTGGCTGGTCGGGAAGACGTCGATGATACGATCCACGGCCTTGGAAGCACTCGAAGTGTGGAGCGTGCCGAAGACAAGGTGACCGGTGGCAGCCGCGGTCAGCGCCAGCTCAATCGTTTCGAGATCGCGCATTTCTCCCACGAGCAAGATATCCGGATCTTCGCGCAAGGCGCCGCGCAAGGCGGACGCGAACGAGCGGGTGTGAATGCCGACCTCGCGATGTTGCACCAGGCAGTTCTGGCTTCGATGCACGAACTCGATCGGATCTTCGACCGTGATGATGTGATCGTGACGCTGGAGGTTTGCGTGATCCATCATCGCGGCCAGGGTGGTCGATTTACCGGAACCAGTCGGTCCGGTCACGAGCACGAGACCTTTTTTGAGGAGCGGAAATTTCCTGAGAACGGGAGGCAAACCCAGTTGTTCGCAGGTCAGGACGACCGAAGGAATGAGACGGAAAACGGCGGAGAGGCCGTATTTTTGCTGAAAGAAGTTGCAGCGGTAACGGGCCACGTTTGGCACCTCGTAACCGAAATCGACGTCCGAGGTTTCTTCGAAGACTTTGATTTTTCCTTCGGGCGCGATCTCATAGACCATCGCCTTCAGATCATCGTTCTGCAGCGCCGGATAATCGACGCGCACGAGTTCGCCGTTGATCCGCAGCATCGGCGGGTTGTTGGACGCAAGATGGAGATCCGAAGCCTTCTGTTCGGCCATCAGTTTGAAGAATGAGTCGATCCGAGCCATGGGAGTGTGAAACCTGAGTAGCTAAATCAGTGCCACGGAGCGCACCGTCTCTGAGTCTCTCGCGCGGCGCTGTTTACCGCAGCGGGCTGCGGGCCGCGTCGATCGTGGAGCGAACCTGCGTGAGCAGTTTTTCGCGCGTGTAGGGTTTCGGGATGAAGCCGCGCAAGCCGAGCGCCAACATCGCGCCCAACTTCGATTGTTCGGCGAAACCGCTGCTCAAGACCACATTGATCGCCGGATTAATCGTCCGCAGTTCGTCAAAAACGGCGTCGCCATCCATCACCGGGAGGAAGAAATCGAGGATCACGAGACCGATCTTCATTCCGAGCCGACGGTAGATTTTCAGCGCTTCGAAGCCGTCCAGGGCCTGGATCACGCGATAGCCTTCCTGCGTCAGCATCTCGGAGGCGAGTTGCATTACCTGCACTTCGTCGTCGACCACCAGGATCAATTCGCGTTCGCCATTTGGATTGAGGATGGGGATTTCGATCGTTGGCACCGGTTCAGGTGCCGGCATTGCTTCTTTCGGTGGTGATAACTGGGCCACCAACTCGGTCACGGCGGCGACTGAAGGGCGCGGCGGCGGAACGACGGTGAAAGGAATGGGCGTCTGTTTCGCGAGGACGCCTTGCTTTGCCGGCGTTTGCGTGACGCTACGCGAAAGGATCGAAGACGTGACGCGATCGAAGAGAGCCTGGGCGGACTTCGTGGCGAGTTCCACGCGTTCACCGAGGACATCGATGTAATTGTATTCGCCCTTGTGTTGGCGCGCGAGGTCCGCATAACGCGAAACCTGCTGCAACATCGAGTTTAGCTCGGTCGAGGTGGTGGCGATCCACTTGAGGTCTTCGTGATCGAGCATATTTAGCAAAAATTGTTGACTGATTTTGCTTCCACGTTCACGACACGGCGGCCGTGATGTCGACGAAAGAAGACTTTTGGCGGCCTCATAAGCTTTTTAGAATAAGCACGGCTTATACCACGGACGGCTTTCCCCTTAACTTGCTTCCAGGTGCGCAAGATCCGTTCGCACTCTGGCTAATTTTTCTCAAAAAATGCTCACTATCTCGCGACCCAGCTTTCGGACCGGATTATTCGCGGGATTGGTCGTAGCGATCACGCTCGGGCTTTTTCTCTTTCAACTTTGGGACGCCGGCAATCAGGTGCGCCTGCACAGCGAGCACCTTTTGGTCGCGTTGGAAAAGAAGCGGTGGTCGGCAGTGAACGAATTTCTCGATCCAACCTACGCCGATCAATGGGGACACGACCGAGCGACGGTGGTTTCCCGTCTCCAGCAGGTCTTGCCCTACGCGCGGAACCTGCGCCTTCACGCTCGCGAAGTGATTTCCCAAGCGGCGGATGGCGCAGGGTACTGGCGGGCGCGGATCACGCTCGAGGCGGACCCGAACGAGGTCAGCGCGTTTATCCTGTCTCGGGTCAATCCACTGCAGGATCCCTTCACGCTGACGTGGCGGCGCGCCTCTGGTAAACCTTGGGATTGGAAGCTCGTCCGCGTGACAAATCCGGCGCTGGAGCTGTCCGAAGCTGGAGCGTTTTAGCGCCTCGGGTTACTTGCCCAGAGAGGTCCGCAGTTCCGTCTTCGCTGCTTCCACTTCCCTCGGTGTCGAGTGGCACAGGAGCAGGCCGCGCAGACGGTCGCCCTGGTAATAGCGCGCGGTAAATTTCTTCTTCGCGTGCGTTCCATCCATCTCCACCCGGGTCGGCTGCAGACTGAAGTCGCCGACGAAATCCAATTTCAGATCGAACATCTCCGTCCAGAAATACGGAATCTGCTCGTAGCGAATCCGCTTCTTGCCGGTGATATTCGAACCCGCGACCAAACCTTGCTCGCGCGCATTTTCCCAATGCGTTTGCCGACGCACCCCACCCATCAAACGATCCGGGTAAAACGCCAGATCGCCCACGGCGTAGATGCCTTTCTCTTCCGTCTCGAGATACTCCGTCACCGGCGAACCGTGCGGACCGGAGAGCGGCGTGTTGCGCACCAATTCGAGATTCGGCTCTGCTCCGCAGGCGACGATCGCCACGCCGGCGGCCACGCGATCTCCGCTTTTCGTTTGGATGTTGCGCAGAACGGTTTTGCCTTCGAATCCATTCAAGCTCTGGTTCAGGAGGAGCGTGATCCCGTGCTTCGTGTAGTAGCCGTTGATCCACGCGCCCGTCTCCGGATCGACGTAGCGATTCAGCAGATACTGATTGCGATGCATCATGCTGACTTTGAACTTCAGCTGCCGCAGACTGGCCGCCACCTCACAGGCGAGCAGACCGCCGCCGATGACCACGACTGTTTTCTCAAGACTCGCCATCTCGCGCAAAGCGAGCGCGTCGCGCGTCGTGCGCAGATAAATGACGTTTCCGAGATTGGTGCCAGCCACTGGCGGACGGACCGGGCGACTGCCCATGGCCAGGCAGGCCTTGTTAAATTCGATCGTCTCGCCATTGCCGAGAACGGCGAGGCGACGCTCGATGTTGAGTTGCGTGACCATGGCGCCGAGGCGGGTCTCGATCTTGTGCTTCCCGTACCAGCCCGGTTCCACATGCGGTAACTTCTTTACCGATGGCACCTTCTCGCGCAGGAAGGCCTTGGAGAGCATCCAGCGCTGATAAGGGAGAAAAGTTTCGGAACCAACCAAAGTGACGCTGCCCCGCTTGTCGTACTTGCGGATGCTTTCGCAGACGCTGCCTCCGGCAATGCCACCACCAATGATAAGATAATCGCGCTGAATCATGAACGAACGAGGACGATAAGCCCTCGCCGCCCGCTGGCGAGGCAAAAATGCGCTTCGACTAACGAGAGAGCGTCTTTCTCGGCCCTAGCCGAGCACCGCGCGGCAGATAATTACCGACGCCACCACTCCCACGAAGTCGCCGACCAAGCCCGCCGGAATGGCGTGGCGCGTTTGTTTGACCCCGACCGAGCCGAAATAAACCGCGGCCACGTAGAACGTCGTCTCCGTGCTGCCGTAAATCGTCGCCGCCATAAAGCTCACCAAGCTGTCGCCGCCGAAGCGTTGCACGACATCGGTTAAAAGCGCGAGCGTGGCGCCGCCGCTCAGCGGTCGCATCAAGGCCAGCGGCAGAAGATCTGGCGGGAAATTCAGCGGCGACAAGATCGGTTCCAGAGCCTGCTTTAGAAGATCGATTCCGCCCGCGCCTTTGAACATGTTGATCGCAACCAACATCGTGACCAGGAACGGAATGATACGCAGAACCACCCCGAACCCCTCTTTCGCGCCTTCCACGAATTCGTCATAGACCTTCAGCCCGCGCGAGAGCGCATAGAGCGGGAAGAAGCTCAGCAGGAACGGAATTGCGAGGATCGAGAGCGCGTTGACCGAGCGCACGAAAACGCCTTGATCCGTCATCTCTGGCGGAAGGGGCAGATTGAAGAGCACGGGGAAGACCCGGCGGAGGAAGAGCGCGATAAAGAAGACCGCCAACAGAATAAGGAGCGAGGTCGCCCACAGCGGAGGTTTCGTTAGGGGCGGTGGCGCGACCACCGGCTCCGGATCGGTCGCGGGCGCTGGAGAATCGCCGACGGCAGGCGACGGCGTATCCGGAACGTCAGGGCGGGGTGCGCGGAAGAGCGGCAGCTTCTCGAGCGTCTTTACCGCAATCAAAGCAGCCGCAGCCGCGCAGAATGTCGCCAGTAACGCAGTGCCCACGATGGCCGTCGGGCGAGTGGAACCGCCCGCCGCCAGGATGGCGATGGCCGTGGTCGGAATGAGCTGCACCGAACTCGTGTTCAGTGCGAGGAAGGTACACATCGCATTGCTCGCGGTGCCGTGGCGCGGATTGAGACTTTCGAGATCGCGCATCGCGCGCAAACCGAGCGGCGTCGCGGCGTTACCCAAGCCGAGCATATTGGCCGCCATGTTCATGAGCATGGAGCCCATCGCGGGGTGCTCTGGCGGCACGTCAGGAAAAAGGCGGCGCATGATCGGTCGCAGGGCGCGCGCGATTCGTTGAATCAAGCCCGCGCGTTCCGCCAGGCGCATCACCCCCAGCCACATCGCCATGATACCGATGAGCCCGAGCGCGATTGTGACCGCGGTCTTCGCGCCGTCGAACGCGCCATCGGTCACGTCTTTCAACCGATCGTTCCATCCGCCGATCGTCACTGCGAGCAGGACGAGCGCGAGCCAGATGTAATTGAGCACGGCTTTCTATAGCAGCCGCCTCCGCGCGCAGGAAAGCGATTTGTCGGGAGAAAGACCAGACTTCGGCCCGAGGGCGGGCCGGCTCCAGGATCAGCGCGGATCCGGCGAAATTGGAGCCGGCCCGCCCCCGGGCCGAAGTCTGCTAACGCTTCAATCCCGACGGCAACCGTGGCGAGGAAATCAAACGTTCGAATTCCTCCCAACGCTTCTCCGGCTGATCCGCGGTGCCGCCGAGCCTCTCGATGTGCGCCCGCACCAGATCCTCGCCCAGATTATAATTGATCACGTAGCTGCGATATTGATCGATGAAGCGCATCCGCTGCTGCGCTCTTTCCGGATCCATCAGCGCGTATTTTTCCAGCCAAGTTTTCGCAGCGTCAGCATCGATCTCACCGTTCAGATAGCGCCGCGCCGCCTCATTTCCCGCGTAGGCCAATTCCTCCGTCATCGTTTGCACGGCGTAATATTCCTCCACCCGTTTGGGATCGAGACCCGCCGCTGGGAAAAGGACTTTCTTCTCGAAATCCAGCCGCTCCGCTTTCGTCATCACGACTTCCTTGCCGAAATTCGCGGTGCCTTCCGCGATGAGCGATTGCGGAGAGAAAAGCGGGTAGACGGAGAACTCCATCCAGCCCCGCTCGCGCACGAGATTCTTCTCCAGGAGCACGTTGTAAACATGATGGCCGGGATAACCTTCGTGCGCCGCGAGATCGACCGCGCGGTCGATGAAGGCCGGCAAATCTGTGTTCACCTGGATGAGGCTGCGGAAATTTCCCTGATACCAGTTGTAGCCGCCCCAAGGTTTTCCGGTGACGTATTCCACCGTGAAGCTCTCGTTAGGCGGTAATTTGATGTGCGCCAGGGTGCGCGCTCGGCATTCCTTGATCGCGCGCTGAAAAACCGCGTCCAGTTTCTCGCGCGGAATGACGAAGTCCTTCCGCCACTCCTCATACCGCTGCGAAATCGTCCCTTTGCCCGGTAGTTTCGTTTCCAACTGATCGAGAATTTTTTGGAAATACGACTCCGGTTTCGAAGGGGCGACCGCGTCGTAGAGCGCGCGTGATTCCTCATCAAACTTCATCTTCTCGCCCTGCAGAATGCGGACGCGAGCTTCGAGCGCGGAAAGCTGTTTGGTCAGGTAATCGAGCCGCAGATGTTCGATTTCGACTTCCGGCGCGGGCAACTGCGTGACGTTGCCGAACAGATCCATCGCTTCCTCGCGAATCGCGGCCAGCGTTTTCTTCTCGATCTTCTCTTTCCACTCCGGTGGGCCGTAATAAGCATCGACGTAATCCTTGTCGTGCTCGCCCAGGGCCAGAACGAGTTTCACATACTTTTCTGCGATCTGACCGGCGTCTCCCGGCGGCGGCGTTGCGGTGGGATCGTCGGCGATGCGAAGGACGAGTTTTCCGCGCGTGTGATGAGTCTCGGCCTGGGTAAGGGCTTTGATCGCGTCGCTCATTGGTAACACTTCCGTCACCACGGGTTTGATTTTTTTTGCGTCAATCAAGCGCGCGATTTCTGCCAGATCGTCCGCATCGGGTTTGACGGAAATGGAGGCACCGCGAATTCCACGTTTCTCCAACTCAGCCGGATCGGGCCGATCCACCAGCGACATCACGATGCCGCCCTTTTTCACCACCGCGTAGGAACGCGCGAGAGTGTCTTTGCCGACTGGGTCGAGCACCGCGTCCACCTCTTTCGCGATCTCTTCGAATTTCGTTTTTGTGTAGTCGACCGCGACGTCGGCGCCCAATTGCTTGAGCAGATCCTGGTTTGCGCTCGAAGCCGTGGCGATGACCCGCGCGCCACGCGCTTTGGCGATTTGGACCGCGAAACTCCCCACGCCGCCCGAGCCGCCGTGAATGAGAATGGTCTGGCCTTCCTGCAGTTGCGCCACGTCCACCAGCGCCTGCCAGGCCGTGAGGGCCGCGAGGGGCACAGCCGCCGCCTCGGTAAAGTTGAGCGAAGCCGGTTTCGCGGTCGCTTCATTCTCCGTCACGGTGGCGAATTCCGCCCAGCCGCCGCCGAAGAGCGGATAGCCATAAACTTCGTC
Source organism: Chthoniobacterales bacterium (assembly GCA_038258815.1). Classification (GTDB taxonomy): domain Bacteria; phylum Verrucomicrobiota; class Verrucomicrobiia; order Chthoniobacterales; family UBA10450; genus JACCTI01. The sequence goes on along the minus strand of JBBSPM010000010.1, from coordinate 26,991 downwards.
GCCGACTTTGAGCTTCGTGACGTTTGCGCCCGTCTTCTCCACAATCCCCGCGATGTCGTAGCCGGGAATCAGCGGCAGATGGGTGCCGAATTCCTTCGCGTATTTGCCGCTGACGATAAGCGGATCGGCCGGGTTTACCCCGGCGGCGATCACCCGCACGAGGGCTTCGTTCTCTTTCGGTTCGGGCTTCGGCGCTTGCTCAAACTTCAAGACCTCGGGCCCGCCATATTCGCGCGCAACGACGGCGTTCATCATCGTCGGTGTGGGATCTGCGGCGGTGGCGACAACTGCGGCTGCCAGCAAGGTCACGAGGAAGAGAGTGATGTTTTTCATGGTAATGAGAGTCGAATGTCGCCTTTGGGCAGCGCGCGGGCGCGGGCCTCGGCTTTCTTTGCATCTTCGCCACGGCCGAGTGCGCGGTATTCTTTCGCCAAACCTGCCCAGGAGGATCCATTCCGCGGCATCAAACGGGTGGCCTTCTCGAAGGCTTTGGCCGCGTCGCGATGGAGCCCGCGCTTTTGGTAGGCGAGCCCGAGATGTTGCCAGACGGGCGCGTAATCGCTCTTCAGATCGGCGCCGCGCCGCAAATGGCGAATGGCCTGATCCGTCCGCCCGATCGCATAGAGGCAGTAGCCGAGTTGGGCTTGAATGAGGAAATCTTTCGGCGCGAGCCGTTCCGCGCGTTCTAGAGGTGCGACCGCGTCTGCCAGGCGATTGAGATTGATAAACCCGAAACCGACGGTCGCCTGAATGGCGGCGTTTTGCGGGGCGAGATTGGCCGCCCGCGCGAGGGCGTCTTGGGTTTGCTTCGCATGCCCGAGCGCATTCTCCGTTCGCGCCAGGGTGGCCCACGCCCCAAAAGATTTCGGATCCACTTCCGTAGCGCGCCGCGCCGCCGATGCACTGTCCTGTTTTCGGCCCAGCCGCTCATAGCACGCGCTGAGGAAGACCCAACTGAGGGCCTGTTTGGGATCGAGTTCCGTCGATTTGCGCAAGGCTAGCAACGCTGCGTTAAAGCGGCCCTGTGCGCCCTCCGCGACTCCCAGCGCGAGATGTGCAATCGCCAGTTTCGGTTCCAAGGCCACGCTCCGGCGGAGCGCCGCCGCGGCTTCTTGTGGCTGATTGGCCGAGAGGGCCAGAGAGCCATGCAAGAACTGCGCAACCCCGCTCTTGGGATAATGCTGGGCCAGTTTCCTCGCGTCACCCAGCGCGCCGGTGGCATTGCCGGCTGCCATTTTTTTGTTCAAACTCTGAGCCACTGGATCCTGAAAAGCCGGATCGTTCGCTCGCATGCCGGGCGCCAGTCTTGGCTTCACCAATTTCTCCGGCGGCGGCAATTTCCGCAGCAAGCGATCGATATTCGGATCCTGCGCCCGCGCAGAGGCGAAGCTGAGAGTGCCAAGCGCCAGGACAAGACAAAAGCGAACAGTCATCGGCGGACACTAAGCCGGAACGATGCAGTTGGGGGAGTGATTTTCCGATACTTTTGGTGCTTCAAGCGGCGCAAGTTTCAACGGCATGGCAGCTGGGCGGGAGCGGTCAGTTTTGCGAGGATTTGGCGCCACCAAGCTCGCGCTTCGTCGGTTTGAAAGGCGCGATGCAAACCCAAGGGGCTTTCGACTTGATGGACAGTTTGGTGACGCATATGCGACATGAAATTGTCCCGCGGCGCTCACGCTCTGGGGTTGGAGGGCGCGACGTCCACGCGGCGCTTTCCTCACGCGCTCGAGTGGTATGGCGTTATCGCTTCACGCGGTGGCGCCGCGCCTCCCGGATTTGGACGCAGTAGCGGGTGCGACGGAAACTCGCGGCCAGGGCGGCGCCCACACTTCCGGGGACGAGGGCATCGCCGCTACGAGCAACCAACTGCCACCGTTTCCAACGGCATCGTTCCGGCTAAGCAGCCGTCTGGAACAATTCCAAGCTCTTCTCGGGGTTGCTCCCAGCGGAATCCGCTGCTAACGCAGGCCATGAATTTTCGCGCAACCGGAGTCGCGTTCGTCAGCTTTCTTTTCGTCGTCTGTGTAAGACCCGCCGAGGCGGGGTCACCAGTGTGGAAAGTAACTGACGGCAAAGGCGGCGCGCTCCACCTCGGGGGTTCCATCCATGCCCTTCGCCGCACCGACTATCCGTTGCCGCCGGCTTTCGACGTGGCCTTCAAAAAATCCGACCATTTGGTTTTCGAAGACGAGGAAGGAAAGAAAGAAGCTGAGAAGATTTTTCAGACGGCCGAGTATCCGCGCGGGGATAGCTTGAAGAAGCATGTCGATCCAAGGACTTACGCCTATGTGGTCAAGGTCTTCTCCCTTCTCGGAGCGCCGGAAGCCGCTGTCGCGAAATATCGCCCGTGGGCTTTGACCATGATGCTCTGGTCGCCTTCGAACGATCTCGGGGTGGAAGGTTACCTACTTAAACGAGCCCGCGCGACGAAGAAGCCGGTTTCCGGTTTAGTCAGTACGCGAGAGCATTACGCCGTCTTCACGGGATTGACCGACCGACAGGCGGAAGGCGTGCTGCTGCTCAATTTCATTCCGCGTGAAGGGGCGTCCTTCGATCAAATGGTGAGGGCCTGGAAGCGGGGCGACGCCGATCGTCTCTGGCGAGAGACGCACGACTCCTATTCGGATTATCCAGCTTTTGGCGAACGCTTATTGGAAGCGAGGAACCGGCGGTGGATGCCAAAAATCGAGGGCTATCTCCGCAGTGGAAAGAACTACTTCGTGATTGTCGGCATGGGACATCTCGGCGGTCCGGGAGGGCTGCTCAAACTGCTCCAACAGCGCGGCTATCGGCTTGAGCAAATGTAGGTGGGATGCTTGGGCCGCGGAGCGTGCCGGCGAATATCTCTCCGTGCGAAGGAATGCTCTAGTCGCGGAGGAGAGATGCAGCGTGCTTTAGCGCCGAATCCGTTTGGCCGCCGAGCATGCGGGCGATTTCTTCGCGGCGCGCTTTGCTTTTCACTTCGCGCAATTCGGAATGCGTCCGGCCTTGCGCGACTTCTTTCGTGACGACGAAATGCGTGACCGCGCAGGCTGCCACTTGCGGCAGGTGCGTGATGCACAGCACTTGATGGTTCTCGGCCAGAGTACGCATCTTCGCGCCAACGGCGTTCGCGATTTCGCCGCCCACGTTGGCGTCGATTTCGTCGAAGACGAGAAGCGGAATCGCATCCTGCGCCGCGAGGGATGATTTGATCGCGAGCATGAGACGCGAGATTTCGCCGCTGGAGGCGATGGCGCGCAAGGGCTTCAGCGGTTCGCCTGGATTTGGGGAGAAAAGCAATTCGAGCGCGTCGGTTCCGCTCGTTCGTGGGTCGGTCAGCGGGGTCAACTGCGCTTCGAATTCCGACTGGCGAAACCCGAGGTCGCGCAGGTTCTCTCGCACGGTCTCGGAGAGTTTCGGCGCCGCTTTTGTGCGCAGTTTTCGCAACGCGGTCGCCGCGAGATTCAGCTCGCTCCGCGCCGACTCAATTGCTTGGGCCAGCCGCTCCAACTCAGCGTCGCGGCCCTCGATTTTTCGCATCCGTTCCGCGGCGCGTTCGCCAGTCGCGATCACCTCGGCAAGGGAACCGCCGTATTTGCGTTTAAGGGTTTCAAAGAGCGAAATGCGCTGCTCTAGCGCGGCGAGCTGTTCGGGATCAAGATCGAGGCGTTCAGCGTATTGGGTGAGGGCGCGCGCAATCTCGGAAAGTTCGACCACTGCGTTGGCGTGGCCGGTCGCGAATTCCGCCATCGCGGGATCGAGTTTTTCCAGTTCGCGCAGGAGACGCTGGCTGTCGGCTAATTGCGTTAGGACAGAATCATCCGCTTCCGAAAGACGTCCGACGACTCCGCCCGCCAACTCGATCAAGCGTTTGCTATTGCTCGCGCGTTTGTAGCGCGCCTCGATTCCCTCTTCCTCACCAGGGTCGAGTTGAGCCGCCTGGATCTCGTTCGCCTGATGTCGCAGCAGTTCGATCTCTTGCTCCCGGGCCGACTCGGTTGTGCTGAGAGCCGCATGTTCCGCGACGAGCGCCTGGAGCGCTCGGAACAGCTCCTGGTATTTGAACAACGCCGGCCCGGCGTGCGCAAACGCGTCCAGCAGATCCAGCTGTCGTTCCGCGGAAAGAAGCGATTGGTGGTCGTGCGGTCCGTGCAGATCCACGAGGTGGTCGCCTAACGACTTCAAGACCATAAGCGTGGTCGGTGAGCCATTGATGAATTGCCGGTTCGCGCCTGCGCTGGAGAGCGTGCGCTTCAAGATTAGCTCGCCCTCGCAGCCGTCCACGCCGGCTTCCAGCAGCAGCGGATTCAGTCGCGACAATTCCTCCCCGGCGAAGACCGCCTCCACTGTGCAGAGATCGGCTCCGGTGCGGATGAGCGATTTGTCGGCGCGTTCGCCGAGGACCAACTGCAGCGCGCCGATGATGATCGATTTACCGGCCCCGGTTTCTCCCGTGATGGCGGTGAAGCCGGGCGCCAATTCCCAAGCCAGTTCCTCGACCAGCGCGAGATTCTTGATCCGTAGGAGATTGAGAATGGTAGGCATCGGAGAGTTGAGAGTTATAGGGCCAGCGTGGAGAGTGCTCGCTCGTTCTGGACTCTCCACTCTCAAATAACAGCGCTCAAATCAAGGTCACCTTCCTCGGCACCGGCACTTCGCAAGGCGTGCCCATGATCGGATGCGATTGCGCGGTCTGCCGCTCGGACGATCCGCGCGATCAACGTCTGCGTTCTTCCATCTATCTGGAAACTCCGGAGTGCGCCTGGGTGGTGGACACCGGAACCGACTTTCGCACCCAGGCGTTGCGGGAAAATATTCGGCGCCTGGATGCGGTCGTTTTCACGCATTCGCATACGGACCACATCATGGGCTTCGATGACCTGCGCCGCTTCGGCGCAATCAAGGGTTACATGCCGGTTTACGCTTCGCGCGAGACGATGGCGGACCTCGAGCGCGTCTTCGAGTTCGCCTTCAAGGCGCTGAATCCATTCCCCGGTTATTTGAAACCGCAGCCGCATATTGTGGACGGGCCGTTTTTTCTCGGCGAGACGGAGATTACTCCGCTGCCGGTGCCGCACGGGCACACCACGGTGAACGGTTATCTCTTCAAGCGCGGTGGGAGAAAGCTGCTGGCGTATTTGAGCGATTGCAGTGCGGTGCCGGAACTGATCGTGGAGCGAATTGCCGGCGTAAAAGCGTTGGTGATCGATGCGCTCCGGCCGAAGCCGCACCCGACGCATCTGAGTGTGGGGCAGGCCTTGGAGGTGGCGCAACGCGTTCAACCGGAAATGACCTATTTCACTCACATCGCGCACGAGTTGGCGCATGCGGCGGAAGCGGATCTGCCGCCGGCCGCACGGATCGCTTACGATGGGTTAAAGCTGGAGCTGTAATGAAGGCAGGAAGACGAATCCGGGTAGCGCAGGCTGCCAGCCTGCGCTACCCGGAGCTTTGGCGCCGCGCCATCCTGATCGTCTGGCCCTTCTTACTCGTCTCCGCGGGCGCGGTTCGCGCCGAGCCGGACCTCGCGGCCGCCACCATCGTCGTCTACAATTCGAGCGTCGGAGAGTCGGCGCAGTTAGCGAAATTCTACGCGCAGAAACGCGGCATTGCCCGCGATCACGTCGTGGGTCTCGCCTGTTCGAACGACGAAGAAATCAGCCGCGAGGACTACGAGAAGACGATCGCGGAACCGCTGCGCGCTGCTTTCAAAAAGCACGATTGGTGGACGCTGCAAAAAGAGGCTGGCAAGCCGGCGGTGGCGATCTCTTCGAAGATTCGCTTCGTTGCCTTGATGAAGGGAATGCCGCTGAAGATTCGGCCGGCGGAACCTTCCGCGGACGAGAAGAAGCCGGAGGGTCTGATCGGTGGCCGCAACGAGGCCTCGGTCGATTCCGAGCTCGTCTTGCTGGGGCGCTTCGGGGTCTCGACTTTCGGCGCGGTGAACAATCCGTATTTCCAAAGCTACCGCCGGATCATGGAGGTCTCGGACTTGCCCATGCTGCTCGTCTGCCGGCTCGATGCGCCGTCCGCCAGCACGGTGCGGCAGATGATCACGGACGCGATCGAGACGGAGAAGGAAGGGCTTTGGGGCCGCGCTTACATCGACGGCGCGCATAACACCGCGGTCGGTTATGAGATAGGGGACCGATGGCTGGCGGAGATCGTGCAACAGGTGCGGAAAGTGGGTATTCCGGCGGTCTACGACAACGTCCCGGAGCTCTTTCCCGCGGGGTATCCGATGAGCGATTGCGCGCTTTATTACGGATGGTATGCGGGCGGCGTAACCGGACCGTTCGTGCAGCCAGGGTTCCATTTCGCGAAAGGCGCAATCGCGGTCCATATCCATTCCTTTAGCGCAAACACCTTGCGCGACCCGAACGCGAACTGGGTGGGGCCGCTGCTGACGAAAGGAGCTGCGGCGAGTATCGGAAATGTCTACGAGCCTTACCTCCAACTCACGAGTCATCTTGATATTTTGAACGATCGGCTGCTGCATGGATTCACGTTTGCGGAGAGCGCGTGGATGTCGATGCAGGGGCTCTCGTGGATGACCACCATGGTAGGCGACCCGCTCTATCGCCCGTACGCTAGTTGGTTGCAGCTCGATCTAAAATCCGCTGACGCGGGATCGGCCTCGGATTGGAAAATGTATCACGATTTCGCGGTCAAGAATGTGGCGCTCTCGCCGGCTGAGTATCGCACCGCGGCACGAAAGGCCGCGTCGCGCGCGCAAAATGGTCCCATGATCGAAGACCTCGGGTTGCTGGAGTTAAAGGATGGGCATAACGCCGAGGCGATCGGCTATTTTCAACAGGCCCGCACGCTCTACAAAACGCGGGAGGATATTCTCCGCGTGGTTCTGCAGGAGGCGGATCTCTGGGTGAAACAGGAGAAACCGAAAAAGGCCGCGGAGTTGTTGCGCGGCGTGATCAAACTCATCACCGACGGGCCGACCGCGGAGTTGCTGAAGCAGAAGGAAAGGGAATTGAATCCGCCGCCGCCGGGAGCGACTCCGCGACGGTAATGTCATCCCGAGCCGCGAAGACGGTCGAGGGATCTCGCCACGCGCTTTCCGACACGCTGCTGATGGGGAAGCCCCTCTCGCAGCGAGAGTGTGATTTCGCTCGGGCCCGGTAGAGCCATGGCGAGATCCCTCGACCGTCTTCGCGGCTCGGGATGACACTAGCGCCTAACGAGTCTCAGCGCCGGATGATGCCGCGCTCGCTTGTTTCGATGAACTCAACGATCTGCGTGATCTCAGCGGTGGCGGGCAATTCCTCGCGCACCGCCTCCAGCGCCTGACGCGTGTTGTGGTTCGAACGGAAGATCAGCCGGAAAGCGTCCTTTACCGATTTAATGCTTTCGGGGCTCAAACCCTGGCGCTCCATCCCGATCACGTTGATCCCGCGAATCTCCGCTGGATTGCCATCCGCGATCATGAAGGGCGGCACATCCTGCACGATCTTCGAGCATCCACCCGTGATCGCGAGGCGACCGATCCGGCAAAATTGATGCACGGCCGTGAGCCCGCCCATGACGGCGTGATCGCCCACCTGCACGTGGCCGGCCAGGGTGCCGTTATTCGAAAAGATGACGCCGTCGCCCACGGTGCAATCGTGCGCGATGTGGCTGTAGGCGAGGAAATTTCCGCGGCTGCCGATGCGCGTCTTTCCTTCCGCAGTGGTGCAGCGATTTACGGTAACGAATTCACGAAAAACATTATCGTCGCCGATCTCGAGATAGGTGGGCTCGCCGGCGTATTTCAAATCCTGCGTCTGCTGTCCGATGGCGCAGTGAGCGTAGAATTTGTTCCGAGCACCGGCCTCCGTGGGGCCGCTGAGCGTGACGTGATGTTGCAGCCAACAGTCCGCGCCGAGCACAACTCCGGCGCCGATGATACAGTAGGCGCCGATCACGGTTCCCGCGCCGAATACCGCGCTCGAATCGACGATCGCGGTTGGATGGATTTGGACATTGCTCATAGGGAGAATGACGAAATCCGAATGACGAAATCCGAATCAATGACGAATGACGAATGACGACAAGAGGGCGCGTTCCGGTTTTTTTCTTCGGGCTTCGTCATTGTTTCGGATTTCGTCATTCGAGCTTCGTCATTCCCCTCATTTATCGAGGAAAGTGAACATCAGCTCGCCCTCGGAGACGACGGCGTCGTTCACGCGGCATTGGCACTTCGCTTTCGCGAGTCGATTGCTGCGCGCCTTGAGCAATTCGGCGGTGATGAAAAGAGTATCGCCAGGGAAAACCGGCTTGCGGAATTTCACGTCGTCCGCGCTCACGAAATATCCAATCCGGCTGGCGCTCTGCGTGATCCTCATCATCAAAATGCTTGCCACCTGCGCCATCGCTTCCACCTGGAGAACACCTGGCATCACCGGATGCCCCGGAAAATGGCCGGCGAAATACGGCTCGTTAATGGTGACGGATTTTACACCAGTGATCTTCTTGTCGCCCTCAAAGCCGACGATGCGATCGACCATTAGGAACGGATAACGATGCGGCAGGATGGCCATCACCTGATTGATGTCGAGTCCGCCCTCGCCCGCTGGAAAAGCGCGCGGTTGCAGCGTGGGCAGACTCTTCTCGTGTTCCCGTGCGAGCAAACGCGCCAGCTCCGCATTCGGCCCGTGGCCAGGCTTGATCGCGATGACATGACCGCGAATGCGCTGCCCGCAAAGCGCGAGATCGCCGATGATATCGAGAATCTTGTGTCGCACGAATTCGTCCGGGAAACGCAGCGGTTCCTTGCTGAGGACAGAATCACCGCGCACCACGATGGCGTTCTCGAGGCTGCCGCCCTTGATGAGATTCTTCTCCATCAATTGCTTCACATCCTCGTAGTAAACAAAGGTCCGCGCGGGGGCGATTTCGCGTTCGAAGATGGCGGGCGTGATTTCCGTGGAGAGAAATTGCGTGAAGCGATTCTCTGGCCCCATCTGGGTGCAGGAAATACGAAACTTGTCGTCCGGTAGAATCACCAGGAGCGAGCCGTTTTTCGTTTCGACGTGAACCGGTTCGCGCACGGCGAAAATCCGTCGCGGCGCTTCCTGAGGGACCACGCCAGCTTTCTTGATCAGCTCGACGTAACCGAGGGCGCTGCCATCGCCGATGGGCGGCTCATTCGCATCCATCTCGACCGTCGCGTTATCCACCCCCAGCCCGGAAAGCGCGGCCAGGATATGCTCCACGGTATGCACCCGCATCGCGCCTTCGCCGATCGTGGTGGCACGCTCGACTGTCTTCAGGTTTTCGATTCTGGCATCAATCGTCGGCTCATCCTGCAAATCCTTGCGTTTGAATTTGATCCCGTAATCGATCGGGGCGGGCTGCAGTCGCAGCGTGACCTTCTCGCCCGTATGAAGGGAGACGCCGCTCAAACCGGCAGATTTTCCGAGCGTGTGTTGCAGTTCCGGTGACGCGGCCATAAGCGCCTAACTAAACAGAGATTCCAGCGGGTGACTAACGCTAACCAACCGGATTCCGCTCCCTCAAATACACGGTCCTCCATTTCTGCCGAGATGAAAATCTCCGCAACCCGGCTCTGCGGCGGAGGCGCGCGTGTGATTACATTTGAATTTTTCGGGATCGATGAAAGCGGCGCGTGTTCTCGCTTCCGGAAACGAGTTCGAGATTTTCTTTTTGATTGTTGAGACCATCATTGTCCGCGTGGTCAACCTCCAGCCCTGGCGCTATCCCGTGTTCAGCGTGCTGATCCATAATCACGCAATGCATATACTGCTGGAGTCGTGGATTGTCCGGACTGTTGCGGACGGCGTAGTATCGGCCGCGGCGCTTTGCCGCGCTCCAATTCCCGTCATTCATTAGCCATTCATGGTCGTCGTCATCAACACGCGCCTGCTTGCCTTGCGAAAGTTCAATGGTTTTCACGCCCATCATGCGAGCACTTGGCGTGCCTCGGTATCCGCCGCCATTCCGTGGCGCCACCAGATGCCCCGTCGTCTTATCAAAGCCGTGATTCCTGCCTCCACGCGCGATTCGCCTAAACACTGTGCACGGCGAACTATAAATAGGTTTAGACGCCGGTGATCTTACTAGAGGCTATCCCAAAACGGACGTCTCAAGGAAATCGTTCAGGTAAGATGAAGACATTCTTGGAACATCACGAGGGAAAATGGCCACTTACTGGCGGCGCTGGTCATGGCTTGCAGAACTCCAGCTATGTTTTGGGATAGGCTCTAATGTTTTAAAGACGTTCTCTTCAAGGCTGCCGCTCCGCAGTCACGGCGGCTCGCTTCGCGTCGGCTTCGTAGGGGCGAAGGAGTCCGGCAGTCTCCAGTTGATCGATTGCCTTGATCCGATCGGCTGCCGTCAACACCGCCGCCTCCGCAGCGGGCCGTCGCGCCGGCACGATCAGCAACGCGAATTCATTCTGTCGTGTGTCGAGCGTGTCGAACCAGTATATCCTTAGTCCGCAGACATGCTCGTAGAGAAGATAAGCTTCACGTTGCGAGCCCTCTACTTCGATCCCGCCCGAATTCACTTTCAGCGTACGGGTCGTTGTCGGTGCCTTGAGATCAACACGGTTCGTGCCAAACACCGTGGCACCTCCAGAGTCATTAATGCTCACAGAATTGATCCTCGTGTGTGCAACGGGAACCGCGTTTTCATTGTCAACTATCGTGTAATTGACGGTTCCCATTTCCCGGCTGCAAACGACTAGGTCGACGTTTGGCCCGTTAAAGGCTCGAAGGTTCAGCGCCTTCCCGAAGGAAAAATCGATGCGTCGCCCGCCTGTTACACGATCAGCAAGAGCATCGTGCTCCGAGCAGAACACGAACAAGGATGATATCCCAAGGGCCCAGATCGGACAGTACACAGTAGCAATTCAGCAGATACAGTGCCGTTCACGACGGCGTTGTCGGTCGCCCGATAACTCGAACGGAACCTGGCGATCGATTGCTCGGGATCAATCCAAGAAAACCGCATATTTTCTCGCGCGGTCGTTGTTTGCCCCAGTCCACAGGGCCGCTAATCCAAGTGGCACCAATCGATTTCCACGCGTTGCCGCTGCGCAAAACGATCGGTGTAAAACAGCTCTTTGTGCTGGCAACCGTGCTCATGCACCAGCTTCGTCACCTTCACGTCGAAGCAGCAATATTCCGCGATATCCATCAGCCGGCCCTCGCGCCACCAGCGGATCGCGTCCAAACCCATGGCGGTTTTTTGCACGCCGAGCGTGGCGTTCGCGATCGAGTCGAGCCCGAGGCGATGGCCGAGACGTTGCTCGACATCCAGCATCAGATCGGCGGTCGGCAGTTCGTGGATCAAATCCAAAACCGTGTAGCCCATAAGCACGTGATAATCGAAGTTTAGGACGTTGAATCCCACCACGAGATCGGCTCGCCGCAGGCGCTCGACCAAGTCCTGAACGCGCGCTTCGCTAAAGACTTCGTAGCTGCCGGTCGCGGTGCTGAAGACGACGCCGACCGACATCCGCATGTTGCCTTTACGGTCCCAGCCGCCCGCGTCGTTCGCGGTCCGCTGCGTCTCGAGATCGAAGTAAACGATGTCACGCGGCATCGATCACAGTGTCGGCAGAGTCGGCTATTTCAATTCCAATTTCCGGTCGGATTTTGGCAAACACGACGCCTGTCCGTAAGCAACCTCACCGCGATCGGTTCGACGCCCGAACACGGTCATCCCGAGGCTGGCGAAGCGCGCCGAGGGATCTCCCCGTTGGTGGGAGGTTACGCTAGCGAGTGTGATCGCAACTTCGTCGGAGAGATCCCTCGACCGTCTTCGCGGCTCGGGATGACGGGTGGAGCGTTCCTCGAAACGCGACCGTTGTCTATTTCAGTTCAACCTCGCCGCAATCGAACGCCATCATCTGGTCGAGTGCGTTCACACGGAATTGCTCGACCACCGCATCGTCGTCCTGAAAGACGACGATCGACTTCTCGTTGTTGGGCGAAAGGAGAACTCGCTTCAGATCCGACGTCTCGCTGATCGTTTGCAGCGGCAACCCGTCCGCAGTTTTCAGAAAACTACCGTCCTCGTCGTAACCGACCGCGACCTCGACTGTCGCACTGTGGTCTTTCTCCAGAGGATTTGAACGCAGCTTGATCGTGACCTGTTCGACCGCTGCCGGATCGGGCCCGATTATCGGTTTGCCGCCGACAATTGCGAATCTCTGATGAGCCGTGATCTGCTTCTCGAATTCCACCTTCCAATCGGAAATCGCTTTCTGCGCCGGGTCGGTTGCGGCGTTCGTCGTCATCAAGGTGAGGCCGCGCACGCGTTGCACGGTGGCGCTTTCCTCGAGCAGGAAGACTTGGTCGGAGACGGTCGATGCCGTGACGACTTTGGGCTCTGGCTCGCCAGGGGCGAACATCATCTGGCGGAGGAACGTGCCGTCAGGCGAAAACTGTTTCAGCGCCAGGTTTTCCGCGGTCGCATCCGCGCGGTCGATGACCCAGACGCTCCCGTCTTTTCCGGCGGCCGCGAATTGCGGTGCGATCAGATCGGGCCACGCCACCGTTTCCCATCCGCTGGCGCGTTGAAACGAAAGTTTCCCGTCTTCGGCGCGGACCGAGCTGCGTTCCGGTAGGAAACGTTCGTCCTCGTGTTCCGTGTCGACGTCGTCGGACAAATCGCCGGCCAGATTGCACTTCGCGGCACCTCTTTCGCCGCCGGGCAGAGTCACCAGCAGCGCGAGTTCACTTTCCGCGACGAGTTTCAGATTGTGAACCTTCAGCAGATGCGGCGAATTTTCGTCCGTGACCCAGTCGTTGAAGAAAAAGCCGACCCCGTCGACGCCGATCTCGCCCACCGCATAGCCGCGCGCGTGATATTTCCCCGGCGGTAACGCCTGGCCTGCATCGTCGTTGCCATCCCAGGTCGTACTCAGCGCATCGCTGCCAATTTCGAATTCATCCAGGTCCGCTTCGCGCCGCAGCACGCGCACCAGCTTTCCTGCGGCGTCGTAAATTCCGAGGCTGATTGTCCCGTCGAGCGGCGGCGGAACGAAGCGGATGGGGACCGATCTGGCCATTTTGGCTGTCGGCGTCGGAGGCATCGAAGGCGCGGGGGTGGGCGATGCTTCCTGTGCGTGCACCAAAGACGCGATGCCGAGGAACGCCAGAGCCAGGCAAAGGCGGCGATAGAGAAGCCGGGGAGCGCACGCCTTCGGCGTGCTGGCGCTGGCATTCTGCCAGCGCGAACTTTTGCACCGTATGCGATGGCGTAAGCGTTCCCTCGTGATGACGCGTTGAAAAAGTTCGTCTCCGCAGCCGTAACGCAGCCGCAGGCGAGGCCGGGCTTTCCATGCGGAGACCAGCACGCCAAAGGCCTGCGCTCCCCAGAACAAAATTCTCCGCATCGCTAAAGGTAAGAACGCCATTCGAGATTCGGGAATAGATAATCGCGCTCTTCGCATTGGGAAAGGAACATCCCATCGATCTCTCCGGTCTGAAGCTGGGCGTAAAGGGCGTTGAATCGCGCGACGTGAGTCTCCACCCGTCGCGTTGCATAATGTGTCGCGGTTCCGTTTCGAATCAGAAACGCCCAATCGCTCGCTTGCATGAGCAAAAGCTCGCGCGCCATCTGCCGCAGCAGGCGATCGACCAAGGCATCGGTCGTCGTCGAGTGCGTTCGCGCCATTGCCGTCATTCGCTCGGCCGCCGCGCGCAGGTGCGGGTAAATCCAGGCGGTGCTTTCATCCAGCCACACTTTCAGATAACCGCTCTCGCCCCAGCTCGACGCCGCGGGAGCAATAACTTCCTGCGTCGGCTGGGCTGCGAGATATTCGCTCGGCGTGGTGAGCTGCAGTTGATCGGGCTCCGCAGCGACAGAGCGGATGAAGTGCTCGAGGAAAACCGGTCCTTCATACCACCAATGACCAAAAAGCTCGGCATCAAACGGCATCGTGAGAACCGGCGCAAAGTCGGAACCACGCAGTGGCTCCAATTGCCGCAACCGCGACGCGAGGAAATGTTCCGCATGCGCGCGGGCCGCGCCTTCGGCTAACGTGCGCTGGTAGAATTCCTTCTCCGGTCCGCGGCCGGTGATGCGGTGGTATTTCAACCCGGTGAAGCGCGGGATTTTCGACGACGAATCGGCGAAGACGTAATCGGGTGAGAGGTCGAACCCGAGGTCGCGATAAAAGTCGCGATAGACCGGCTCGCCCGGGTAACCGACTTCCGCGCTCCAAACCTGACGGCTCGAAACCGGATCGCGGGGGAATGCTGCCGGGCCGGCTGCAGTAAAACACGGAGCGTAAACCGCGCGTTGTGGTCGCGGCTTCGCCAGGGCGAAAGCATGCGCGTCGAGCACGAACCAGCGCAGATTTTCTTTCTGCAAAACTTCCTCCAAACCCGGCGCGTAAGCGCATTCCGGAAGCCAGAAGCCCACCGGATCACACCGGAAGAATTCCCGATAAAGATCGCACCCGATTCGGACCTGGGCGCGCATCGCTTCGGGCGTCGCCGCCAGCAGCGGAAGCAATCCGTGGGTGGCGGCGGAAGCACTCAGTTCGAGCAAACCCGCCTCGCGCAACCGGCGAAACACAGTCAGCAGATCGCAGTTCCACGCCAGATATTGCCGTCGAATTTCAGTGAAGCTGGCGTGATAAAAACGCGCCAGCGCTTGGAGCGGCGGCTCATTTTGCGTCCGCTCCAATTCCTTTTCGGCGAGCCGAATGGTCCGCTCGAGATGGCGCAGATAACGCCCGCGCAAAAGCTCATCCTCGAGCATCGCGCAAAGTGGTGGCGTGACATTGAAAGTGAGCCGGCAAGCCACGCCATCGCGCTGCAACCGCTCCAGCATGACGAGAAGCGGGATATAGCTCTCGGAAATGGCCTCGAAGAGCCAATCTTCCTCGAAGAACTCCTCATGCTCCGGATGCCGCACGAACGGCAGGTGCGCGTGGAGAATGAGCGCGAGGGAAGGAATTTCTGATGGCTGATGGCTGATGGCTGATTGAGACGGCACGCGCGTCAAAAAATCAGCAATCAGAAATCATCCATCAGCAATTCTTACAGCGTCCGGCAGAAATCCTGGAAGCGATCGAGGCCCTTTTTGATGACGTCGATGCTGGTCGCGTAGCTCAAGCGCACGGTGCGGTCGTCGCCGAAAGCGATGCCGGGCACGACCGCGACGTTGGCTTTACTCAGTAAACGATCGGCAAAGTTGGTCGAGCTCAGGCCGAGCTGGCTGATGTTCACGAGAATGTAAAACGCTCCATCCGGCTTTACCGCGGTGATGTTCGGGATTTTCGTGATGCGATCGTACATGTAGCCGCGGCGGAGATTGAATTCATCGCGCATATCGGCGAGCGGCTGCTGGTCGCCCTTCAAGGCCGCGATGGCACCGCGCTGGGCAAAGGAAGTCGCGTGCGAGGTGCTGTGGCTTTGAATGTTATCGACCGCCTTCGCGATCGCTTCCGGGGCGCCAAGATAGCCGAGTCGCCAGCCGGTCATCGCGTAGGCTTTGCTGAAGCCGTTCACGGTGATGGTGAGGTCGTAGGCTTCCTTCGAGAGCGACGCGATGCTGGTGTGCTTGACGTCGTCGTAGGTCAGCTTCTCGTAGATTTCGTCGGAAAGAATGTAGATTTCTTCTTCGGCTGCCACTTCGACGATCTTCTCCAGCTCTTCCCGGGTGTAAACGGCGCCGGACGGATTGTTCGGGCTGTTCATGATGACCATTTTGGTCCGCGGTGTCATCGCGTTTTCGAAATCTTCCGCGCGCATCTTCCAACCGTTTTTCTCGGTCGTGGCCACCATCACTGGTTCCGCGCCTGCCAGTCTCACCATATCGGGATAGCTGACCCAATAAGGGGAGGGGATGAGGACTTCATCGCCTTCCTGGCACGTGGCCATGATGGCGTTGTAGCAAGAATGCTTGGCGCCATTGCTGACAACGATCTGGCTGGGGCGATAGCTGATCCCGTTATCGGCTTCGAATTTCTCCGCGATCGCTTGCCGCAATTCCGGCAATCCAGCGCTCGGCGTGTACTTCGTAAATCCGGCCTGCAACGCGGCGATGGCCGCTTCTTTAATATGTTCCGGTGTATCGAAATCCGGTTCGCCCGCACCGAAGCCACAAACGTCGAGCCCCTCGGCTTTCATCGCCTTGGCTTTGCTGTCGATCGAGAGCGTGAGAGAGGGAGTTAGCTGCGCGGCGCGCTCGGAAATTTCCATGGCAATTTGGGTCGGGTTAAAGGTTTGCAAAACGGGTCGGCAAGCTATTGGCGACCGTAGAAAGATTCAATCAAAGCTTTGAAGTTATTCTCCTCGACCTCGATGATTCCCATCTCGCGCTGAGCGTTTTCCGCCGAGTCGGAAGCATGCGCGGCGTTGACCATGATGGACTGGCCGAACTCTTTCCGGATCGAACCCGGAGGCGCCTTGCTGGGATCGGTCGGGCCGAGGACATCGCGGATTTTCCGCACCGCATCTACGCCTTGGTAAACGATCGCGATGCACTTCTCGGTGCCGGGCTCTTTTTTCTTTTCGGCGGCGACCTCGCTCGGCCGTCCACCGGACATGAATGCGACCACGTCTTCCCATGCGCCGCGGCCCTTTTCGGGGCCGAGCTTGTCTTCCAGCACGGGCAGGACCGGGCCGTAGAATTCCTCGGCTTGAGCCACGCTCATGCGCTGGACCTTGAAGCCGATGATGGAGAGACCGGTTTGCGAGAAGACCTCAATCACGCCGCCTGGGCGCATGTTGGTAAATTTGAAATTGTCCGGCTTGATCAGGACGAGCGTCTTCTCGATTTTCGTGCCCGCCGGGTAGGTCAGGACTTTGTCCAAAATGCCCCCATCCGCGTCCGAATATTCCGCCCACAGTTGCAAATCTTCCTTCACTGCTTCGTCGATCGCAGTCAACACTGCCGGCTCGAAGTAGGTGACGTCGCCTGATGACGTCGTGATGTAGTCGCCAAAAGTATCGCGCACCGTCTCGCCGCTGGTGCGTTCGTTTACGATGTGGCCGACCGTGTCGAGCGTCTTGCGCACGGCGTCCGCTCCGCGGAAAACCAGCAGCATTACGCGCGGGCGGCTGCCGTTCACCGTGCCGGTAAAATTCTTTGCCACGTACTTGCGGAGCAACTCCTGCGTCGAGCGATGCCGTGGATCGGTCTCGGTCACGATGGTATCGGCATAGCGCTTCACCAATTCCTGGCTGGGAGCAAACATCCGCGCGCTCACGAGGTCGAGCCCGGTCCGGGCGATCAAGCGGGAAATAATCCCACCGGTGCGCGATTTACGCATCGAGTAGGGCGTAAGGATGACGTAAGAAAGTTCTTCAGCCTGCATAGATTGGTAACGCGGTCCGACAGGATCAACCGCGTGGATGCAGGAAAGACCGAAGGCCCGCTAAGGGTGACGAGGAAGGTGCTTTTGAGGCGTGGTCGCGTCAACTGCGTTTTCTCGGTTCGTAATCGTGCTCGGGCTCGAAAAGGGGACGGAGCACGAGCGCCGATTACGAGGCTGGCACCGCGAGTAACGCGATCCATTTGCCGCGCCGGCGGGCGATATCGACGCGGAATCCGTTCGCGCGCATTGCCCGCCGCACGGCTGGCTCCTGTGTCCGCATTATGCCCGATAGAATCAGATGGCCGTCTCGGCTGAGCGCGCGCTTGAATCGCGGTAACATAGCGATTAACAGCTCAGAAAACAGATTGGCCGTGATGAGGTCGAACCTGCCCGCGAAAGCGCGAGTCACATCCGCGACTCGAAAATCCACGCCCCGAATTCCGTTCTCACGCGCGTTCCATTTCGCTGTTTTGAGCGCGAGCGGATCGTTATCGATCGCGAGCACTTTGCCAGCCCCGAATCGGCGTCCCGCCAATGCGAGAATGCCGGAACCAGTTCCTGCATCCAGCATCCGCCAGCCCTCTGCCCAGCCACGGGTGACGCCCTCCAACAACCGCAACGACATCGCGGTGGTCGCATGTTCCCCAGTGCCGAAGGCGGTGCTGGCGGGAATCACCAACCGCGGCGTGTCGGCTGTAGCGTCTCCGGCTTCGCTGACGACCAGCAATCGCTTGCCAATCCGGAGCGGTTTCGTTCGGTGCGCGGAAAACCACTGCGACTCCCAATTCTCCGGCAAACGCACGATCGATCCTCCGAAGGCGCGTCGCAGGTCTCGAGCGCTCGCGTTGTTCGCGCTGAAAAATTCAATCCGAAGTCGAGCCTTTCTCGGTTCCTCTACCACGGCATAGGTGCCGTCCGTCGCCTGATGCAACGCGCTACCGTTTGCCTCGAGCCACTCGGTCTTGGCCAATTTTTGCCAGATAAACTTGGGCGCTCCTCGAGGCATGGGGTAACCTGTAGCGGTGAGCGGCCTCAATTTCATCCACCAGTACTCTCCGGGTGAGGCGGGAAATTCGCGCGGCTATTCCAACGGCGCCAACATCGCCGCCGTCATGATGCTGCTGCGCCCGGAAGTCTTTCCGGCGGCCATTCTCTTCCGCGCCATGGAGGTTCTCGCGAACCCACCTGCGCCCGACTTGAATGACCACCGCATCCTCATCAGCGTCGGGCGCTACGATCCGATCATCCCGCTGGAAAATGCGCAGCGCCTATCGGCGTTTTTCCAGAAATGTGGCGCTCGGCTAACGTTTGAGATTCAGGAAGCCAGTCACCGTCTAACGACCGCAGATCTGCAAGTGGCTGGCCGCTGGTTGGCAGAGCGTTAGCAACGATCGAGCAGCGGCTTGCGCCTCCTGATGGTGAGGCATGGAAGGGCCGTGGCGCACGGAGGCCTCTACGTCAGCCAAACAAACCCGAAGGATGTTTATGTCTACGAGGGTTATTCGCGAAACGAAAATGAGACGCTGAAGATTGATTTGCAGCGCGTGGCAGGCACGAAACTGCGAAAGCTCAAAATCGGGCGTGTGGCGAAATAGGTTTTTCTATTTTGCGCAGAGGCCGGAAGGACTACTCCATGAGGAAATGGCGCTGGGCGAAGGCGCGACCGGAGCCGGATTTCAGGTATTTCTCGAAAGCGCTCGCGGTCTCCTTCGTTTGGAAAGCAAGGTAAGCCTCGATCTCCCACGGGATGAATTTAGCGGTATGGATCGACTGCCCCGAGTTGTGTTCGCACAGGCGCTTCTTCAGGTCTGATGTGGAACCGATGTAGCGCTGCTCGAGATGCGACTTTGATCGGAGGAGGTAAACGTAATGCATCTCGGGGTCCGTCTTTTCGTGGAGCGGGCCCAGCCCGCCGTAGCTTTAGCGAAGGCGGTCCGCCGCCGCCGAAGGCTAAGGCGGATCGCTCCATTTTCGCTTCGGCGAAAATGGAGCGGGTGACGAGACTCGAACTCGCGACGTCCTCCTTGGCAAGGAGGTGCTCTACCACTGAGCTACACCCGCATTTCGCCTCGTCCAGGGAGGGCTTGCCCGCCGTAGCTTTAGCGAAGGAGGGAAATAATGTCCAGCGGCGCATCGCGCGCAAGGCTTTTATGGAGCCGGCGCGCCCTCGCGCCGAAGATTCTCAGTTCGAAATTTGGCTCCCGGAACCGGAACACTGGCTGTTTTTCCATTCCAGCCGAAAATTCCTGAATCCAAACGCCCCGCGAGCCGCATCTCACTCCCAAAGGACCAATAATGAAAATCACTCTTGTCACCTCCATCTGTTCCCTCGCGCTGGCTTTGACTGCGCTCGGACAAACCACTCCTCCACCTGCTCCGCCGGATGGCGCCACCGCCGCGCCCACGATTGCGCCAGCGATCGCTCCCATCGCACCCCCAGCCGCAGTTGCGCCCGTTGCCACCCTAGCGCCAGTGGCCACGGTGGCTCCGGTTGCAGCCCCCGCCGCCACCGTCGCCGCGACTCCCAACGAGGCCGACGATCTCGAAAGCCGGATCGAAAGAAAAGTGAGGCGAGGCGTTCACATCACCCTCGGGGATGCCGATGACAAGCGCGAGGCGCGCCGTCGCGATAGCGACCGCGACGAGCATATCCAAATCCACGGCTCCGACGTTGGCGACGGCGCCCTAATGGCGATTCCGATTGTCGGCATTATCTTCACCACGCTCTTCGGTGCGCCGGTCATGATCGTGGCTGTGATCATGTTCTTCAGCTATTGGAAGCAGCGCCAGCTCCATCGCACCGTGCGGATGATGGTCGAAAAAGGACAGCCAGTGCCCGAGGGGCTCTTCGCGGTCGCGCCCGCGTCCCCGATGAAGCAGCGCTCCGATATGCGCCGCGGCGTCGTGCTGATGATGGTGGGCCTCGCGCTCATGATCTTCTTCGGGGCGACCAGCGAATGGGACGGCGGCTCTTGGGCCATCGGCATCATTCCGTTTCTAATCGGCTGCGGTTATCTCCTCGTCTGGAAACTCGAAGCCGGAAAAGTGAACGGATTGAAAGACAACCCCTGGAAAGCCAGTACCGACAATCCTCCTCCGCTGCCCTAACGTGGCGGAGTGTCGCTGACCGATGCAGACCTCGTCGCCCGAGTCCTTCTCGATGATGACCACCATGCCTTCTCCGAATTGGTCCGGCGTCATCAGTCGGCGGTCCGAGGTCTGCTTCGTCAACTCACCAGAACCGATGCCGCGCTCGCTGACGATCTCGCCCAGGAAGCCTTCCTCAAGGCTTTCAAAAACATCCGGAGTTTCCGGGGCGAGGCGAAATTTTCCACCTGGCTCTACCGCATCGCCTACAACTGCTTTCGCGAAGAAGCGCGGAAACGAAAGGAGTTCGTTGGCATTGATGAGACCCGTCTCGAAGCCGAACAGGATCCGCAAACCGTTGACCCCGCCCTGAGGCAAGATCTCATGCACGCACTTTCTCTTCTGCCACTCCACGAGCGCACCGCCGTCTTGCTTTGCTGCCAGAACGGCCTATCACATGACGAAGCGGCGCGCGTGCTGGATATTCCGCTCGGGACGGTGAAGACGAACGTCTTGCGCGGACGCGAGAAATTGAAGAAAACGTTGGCCGTTTGGGAGAAGAACTGACGCGATGGAAGAGGAACTAGAGGTTGATTGGCTCGATGCGAGACTGCGCGACGAAGCGCCATACCTCGACGATGCCGGCTTCACCGCGCGCGTCATGCACCAGCTTCCCGCGCGACGGCAAAAGCGTTCCACGCGGACGGCCATCATGGGCGCGATCGCCTTCATCGCCTGTGTGGTCGCCTATTTCGCATCCGGCGGCGGGACCTTCCTCGGCGAGAGCGCGGCGTTTCTCGTGGCGATGCCGATTGTGACCGTCTGTGTGTTGGCAGGCTTTTGCGGATTGCTCGTGATGGTGTTCGGCACCGCGGCGGCGATGAGGACAACGCGCTCGCGGCGATTGTAGCCACGTCCCTGCGGGACGTGCGGGGGCGGTTCGAACAGCGGAAAGCAGGGCTCGAATGTTCCTTGATCGTAGCCACTCACACGTCCCACAGGGACGTGGCTACAGCGCGGGCCTTCTCTACGTCGCGCGCGATTTGCGCGGCCAGCGCTTCGACATTCTCAAATTTTTTCTCAGCGCGCAGATAGCGGTCGAAGCGCACTTCCACTTCGGCGCCGTAAATTTCTTCCGCGAGATCGAACAGGTGGAGTTCGAGTAGGCGCTGCGGTTTCTCGCTGCCCACGGTCGGCCTGACGCCCAGATTGGCTACGCCACGGAAAGTTCTGCCGTCCAGTTTTGCTTCCGCGGCATAAACTCCGTTCGGCGGAAATTGCTCGCTGTGCGCGCTCAAGTTTGCCGTAGGAAAGCCGAGTTTACGGCCCAACTGCGCGCCGCGTTCGACCGTGCCGACGATGGTGTATTCGCGGCCCAACATTTCTGCCGCGCGCTTGAATTCGCCGGCTTCCACCGCCCGCCGAATCGCGGTGCTGCTCACCACCGCTCCGTTCACTTCCACCGGTTTAATTCCCACCACGTCGAAGTCGAGTTCCGCGCCAAGCTTCTGCAGCAAGGTGAGATTTCCGGCGCGATTCTTTCCAAACGACCACTCATGGCCGACGCAGATTTCGCGGAGCGGTTTCGCGTTCTCGACCAATTGGCGAACGAAATCTTCCGGCGGTGTGTTGGCGAACTCGCGGTCGAACGTGATGACAAGCAGATGCGCGACTCCGAGTTCACGGATGAGCGCGATCTTGTGCGGCGTGGCGGTGAGGAGGCGCGGCGCTTCCTGCGGTCGTAAGATCTTCGCTGGATGCGGGTCGAAAGTGATGACCACGGGCGTTCCGCCGACTTCCTTCGCGTGCCGCGCCGAAGTGGATATGACCGCCTGATGGCCCAGATGCACGCCGTCGAAAACTCCGATGGCGGTAAAGAGCGGTCCGCGCAGCTCGGCAAGTTCCCGAATGGAGCGCAGAACTTGCATCGGGAGTCGGCCTAAGCGCCGCGCATGCGGGACACTTCCGGCAAGGTCAGAATGCGCTCAAGAATGTCCACCGGATCGAGCGTCTTCAGCTCTTCCACCGTGATCGCGCCATCCACCTGAAAACGTCCCGAACGTGTGCGCCGCAATTCCTTCAAGTGCGCCCCGCAGCCAAGTTCCGCGCCGATATCGTGCGCATACGTGCGCACGTAAAACCCCTTGCTGCAGGTCACGCTAAAATCGATATCCGGCGCCGCGATCTTTTGAATGGCGTAGCCGTAGACATGCACCAGACGCGGCTCGCGTTCGACCACTTTGCCCTCGCGCGCCAGCTTGTATAACGGCACGCCGCCTTGCTTGATCGCGGAAACCATCGGCGGCATTTGGTAAAAATCGCCGCGGTATTTCTCGAAGGCCGCGCGCACCATTTCTTCGTTCAATTCCGGCACCGGCTTCTCTTCCTCAATCTCACCCGCGCGATCCTGTGTGCTGGTGGTGGCGCCGAGCGTGAGCGTTCCCGCATACTCCTTATCTTCGCTCATCAGGAGATCCTGAATTTTTGTCCCACGCCCGAGGGTGAGAAGAAGCAGCCCGGTGGCAATCGGATCCAGCGTGCCACAATGGCCGACCTTCTTGATCTGGAGTCGTCGCCTAACGAGTGCAACGACATCATGCGACGTCATCCCCGCGGCTTTATCGACGAGCAGAACGCCGTCAGGAGTTGCTGTTAATGACATTACGAGTCGCTTTCAAAATTTTGTCGTCCGCTTCCGTTAAAGTTCCGCGCAATCGCGCGCCCGCCGCCAGCTTATGTCCGCCGCCGCCGAACTGCTGGCAAATAGCCGACACATCGGCTGCTTCATTCTTCGACCGCATGCTCACGCGGACTTTGCCTTCCGGCAATTCTTCGAAAAAGATAGCCACGATCACGCCTTCGATCGCCCGCAGATGATCGATCAACCCCTCGTTATCCTCGGGCAGCGCGCCCAGGTCGGCGGCGACTTTCAGGGTCAGGCTAAAGCAGGCGATCCGGCCTTCCGCTTCGAAGCGCATCGTGCCGAGGAGCGCGCGCAATAATTCCACGCGCCGCCGCGGATAGCTCTCGTAAAGAAGCTGGCTCATCCGGCCGACCTCGACACCGCGCTTCAGCAGTTCGCCGCCGATTTCAAACGTGCGCGCGGTCGTGTTCGGGTATTGGAACGAACCGGTATCGGTCGAGATGGCAACGAAGAGGTTTTCCGCAATCTCCTTGTTCATCGGCAAATCCTGCGACGCGAGCAGTTCGAACAAAATTTGTCCCGTCGCCGGCGCGGTCGAATCGATATACACCAGATCGCCGTAACCCGGATTGCTCACGTGATGATCGATATTGATCCATTTCTGCGTCTGGATCGCGGCAAGAGTGGTGCCAAGGCGCACCTGCGTGGCGGTATCCAGCGCGACCGCGAGGTCGAAAGTTTGCGGTGTGGTTGGCGGGAGTTTGAGCAATTCGCTCCCCGGCATGAACGCGTATTTCTCCAGCATGCCATCTTCGCTCCAAAGCGTGACGTTCTTGCCGAGTTCTCGGAGCGATAGTCCCAGCGCCAACTGGCTGCCAAAAGCATCGCCGTCCGGACGCACGTGGCTCAAAATCACAATATTTTGCGCGGCCCGCAGGGCGTCGGCGATCTCAGCGAAAGTTGAGTCTTTGTTCACGGGAAAAATCAGTCGTCGGTCGGTTCGTCCGGCTCCTCGTGCTCGTCGGCAGGCGGTACAATCTCTTCCAAGATCTTGATCACGCGCGCGCCGCGTTCGGTGGAATCATCGAGGTGAAACACGAGGTGCGGCGTGTATTTCAGCACCACCGTTTTCGCCATTTCCGACTGCAATTGCGTGCGATTCTTCTCCAGCGTCTCCATCACGGCGCCGCGTGAACCCTTGCCCAAGACGCTGACGAAGACGTGCCCGTTCTTCAAATCCGGAGTGACGTCGACTTGATTAATGGTCACCAGGACGTCTTCAAAAATGAGGTCGCGCGCGATGATCGTGCTCAGCTCGCGCCGGACGATCTCGTTTACGCGAAGCATTCGATGTTTCATGTGTGGTGGCGCAAGTTTCCAACTTGCCGCTTCAAACTCGCAAGTTGAAAACTTGCGCTACGGTTACAGTTTCTGCGCGACCTGCTCGAGCTGATAGCACTCGATGATGTCGCCGACCTGATATTCGTTGAAGTCGCCCAGCTTGATCCCGCATTCGAGGCCGACGCGCACTTCCTTCACGTCGTCCTGGAAACGACGCAGAGTAGAAAGTCCGCCATCATAGACCGGCTGACGACGGCGCAGAACACGAGCCCGCGCGGTGCGCGCGATGCGACCATCGGTGACGAGACAGCCCGCCACGATTCCCCGCGTGAGCTTGAAGACCTGCTTGACCTCGGCGTGGCCGATGACGGTTTCGCGGTGCTCCGGATCGAGCATTTCGGCCATCGAGTCTTTGATCTGATCGATCAACTCGTAAATGATGCTGTAAAGTTTGACCTGCACGCCTTCGCGCTTCGCGGCGTTTACCGCGTTGCTTTCGACCTTGATGTTGAAGCCGATCACGACCGCATTGGAAGCGCTCGCGAGCAGGATGTCGTTTTCGGAAATCGGGCCTACGCCAGAGTGTACAATTTCGAGATCGATCTTTTTGCTTTCGATCAATTCGAGCGCGCCGGTGAGCGCTTCGAGCGAGCCTTGCGCGTCGCACTTCAGAATGATGCGGAGGTTCTTCTTTCCGTCGGCCGCTTCGAGCAGGCTTTCGAGCGTGGCGCGTTGCGGCGTGCTGAGTTTGTCGGCGCGTTTTGCTTGCAGGCGTTCCTCGCTCAGCGTCTTCGAGTGGCGCTCGGATTCCATCACTAAAAGTTCGTCGCCCGCGTGCGGCAGACCGGTGAATCCAAGAACTTTCACCGGGGTCGATGGACCCGCTTCCTTCACGGTTTTGCCGTGATCGTCGAGGAGCGATTTCACCTTGCCGCCGTAATCACCACAGATAAACGGATCGCCGATTTTCAACGTGCCGATCTGCACAATCACCGTCGCGGTCGGTCCGCGACCGGCTTCCACTTGCGCTTCGATCACCGTTCCGCGCGGCGTGGCCGTCGGCGAGGACTTCAATTCCATCACTTCGGCCTGCAGCGCCATCATCTCCAGCAGGTGATCGATGCCGGTTCCCTTCGTCGCGGAAACTTCGCAGACAATAGTGTCGCCGCCCCAATCTTCCGGGCTCAACTCCCGTTCCTGAAGCTGCTTCTTCACGCGGTCGATATTCGCGCCGGGAATGTCGATCTTGTTGATCGCGACCATGATCTTCACATGCTCGGCCGCCTTGGCGTGATTGATCGCTTCGATCGTCTGCGGCATCAGGCCGTCATCGGCTGCGACGACGAGGACCACGATATCAGTGACATGCGCTCCGCGAGCACGCATCGCGGTAAACGCAGCGTGACCAGGCGTATCGAGAAAAGTAATGCGCGAGCCTTTATAATCGACCGTGTAAGCGCCGATGTGCTGGGTAATTCCGCCCGCTTCACCGGCGGCGACGCGTGTCTTGCGGATCGCGTCCATGAGCGAGGTCTTGCCGTGATCCACGTGACCCATAAACGTGATGATCGGCCCGCGCGTCTTGAGTTCCTCTTCCGTCTCAATGACCGGCGGTGGCGGCGCGACGACGACTTCTTCCACCTTATGGACACCGCCACCTTTTTCGCGGCGTTCCATCTCGAAAACGAAACCGTGCGCTTCGCAAATCTTGGTCGCGATATCGGGCTCGACCGTTTGGTTCTGATTCGCAAAAACGTTGAGCTCCATCAGCTCCCTGATCAGGACGTGATTCTTAATCCCGAGCTGCGTCGCGAGATCGTGCACAATGATCGGCGGCTTGATGTGAATGATCTTTTGCTCTTCCTCGTCTCCGCCTTCGGCTGGAGTGGCAGCAGCGTCCTCTGTCGTCGGCTCCTCGACACGCGCTTCAACCGCGGGAGCAGCAGGCGCGGCCGGAGCCGGACCGGAAATTAGATCGGTGACTTGCGGGGCCACGCGCACCGCTGGCGCGGGAGCTGGCGGTTCCACCTGCTTCGGCGGAGCGGGCTCCGGGGTCGTGATGATACGGGAAATTGGCGGAAGAAAAGAGCGCGTGGTGGGAGCGGTCCCCTCGGCGCGCTTCGGACGCGGCGTCTTCTCATCGATCAAGGAAACGGACTCGACTGGGGCCTTCTTCGGCGGCGGTGCAGGCTGGTCGGCGGCAGCGGCAGCGGCGGCCGCAGCAGCCGCGGCAGCGCGCGAACGCGCCGCCGGAGTGGGCGCTACCGCTATACTGCGCGGCGTTTTCTCAGCGGGCGCAGTGGGTGCAGTTTTAGTCGACTTGGCCTTGGTGCTCGACGGCTTGGAAGCCACGGAGGCAGACTTCGCCGCTCTCCCGGATTGGGATTTGCGGGCGGTCGTCGTGCTTTTCGTTTTGGTCGGCATGTTGATCTAAAAATTGGCTCATGGCTCCGGGAACCCCACGGTGGGCCATCTAAATAGTGGCGGCTTCGTCGCGGGGAACGGCGGCGTGAATCTCTTGAGCCTTCGCCTCGTCCACCGCGAGAATGTCCACAAAATCGGAAACGTCCGCGTCGCGCAATCCTTCCAGATTGGTGAAGCCAGATTTCACCAGCGTGAGCGCCTGTTCGTCGGTAATCGG